>CAVVHQ010000043.1:0-100787 GCA_963748075.1 uncultured Solirubrobacterales bacterium
GGCATCGAGCAGCTCGCGGGTTCATCGCCGCAGCGGTAACGCGCCGACCGCAGGCGCTCTCGACACGAAGCCGCCTGGCAACTCTTTGAAACCCTGCTCCCGAGGTACGCTTGATGGGAATGATCACGCGAAATTTCTATATCAGCAGCTCCTCCGGCGGTCGCCAAAGCGACCGCACCGCCACCGGGCCGAAGCCGGCCCGGACGAGATTGCGGGCGGCGGTCGACTCGCTCTGCGGGTAGTCGAGCGGCTCTTCGGTGACGGCGAACAGGCGCTGCGAGCCGGCGGCGAGCGCGTCCACGATGCGCCGGCGCAGCAGGGCCAGGTGGGCGCCCTTGCCGCGGGCCGACTCGCGGGTGGCCGCGAAGCCGAGCTGCGCGATCCCGTGGTGCAGCATCATCGTCGCGGCGCCGATCCCCTCTTCGTTCTCGTCGACCGCGATGTAGCTGCGCCAGCTGCGGCGCCCCGGCAAGCCGATGAAGAAGCCGTGCCCGGTCCACATGCCGTATCCGCTGGCGAGCAGGTCGCTGAACCCCTCGCTTTCCTCGACGATCTCGTCCACTTCGATGCCGGGGGGCCCGGGGGAGCTCACCGGCCCCGCGCCACGAGCGAACGTGGCCCAGTGCGCGGTGCGGCGGTAGCCGCGCCGGCTGAGGAGGTCCTCGGTCGCCTCCGGGTCCCCGAAGTCCGGCCTGACCGGGATGCGGCAGTCGGCGCCAAGCGCCTCGGTCCAGTCGAGCGCCCCGGCCAGATGCCCGCCCTCGACCGCGCCGGGCGCGGAAGCGCCGAGAATCACGTTGAACCGCGGCAACCGCGGCTCGCTGGCGATCACAAACGCCCGGATCGGACCGTAGCGACGCACCTCGATCCCGTTCTCCTCCACCGCGTCGAGCACCGGAACCCGCCAGAGCTCCAGCCAGAACTGCCGCTCGAGCCGGTACAGCTCACCCGCGCCGAACATGTTGTCTGCAAGCATGCTCATCTCGAACTCGAACCCGCGCTGTGGGCCGAACCTCGTCATTCCTCGCGCAGTTCGCCGATCAGCCGCACGACCGTCTCGCCGACGCCGTCGAGGCTGCGCCGCGAGAGCCGGCCGAGGCGATCGGCGCGGCTGTGGCCCGGGTAGCGCCAGTCGATCAGGTCCACCGCCGGCACGCCCTGGCGCAGGAACGGGGTGTGGTCGTCGACGATTTCCGGGCCGGTCTGCGCGGAGAAGAACCGCGCGGCGCCGACGGTTTCCGCGGCGATCAGCAGGCGGCTCCAGAGGGATTCCGAGGAGCTTGCCTCGCGCGGCAGCAGCAGTCCCCGGTTGCCCACGTAGTCGAGCAGGATCATCGCCTCGGTTTGGCCCGGGTGGGCGGCGACATAGGCGCGGGAGCCGCGCAGGCCTTCGGCGTAGAAGCTGGGGCTTTCCTCGGGCAGCCTCCCCGGCGGCTCCTCGCCGTCGAACAGCACGAAGCGGACTTCGCGGGCGCCGGGACCGGCCGGCATGCGACGCAGCGCCCGCGAGGCCTCGATCACCACGGCGGTGCCGGCCGCCCCGTTGTTGGCGCCGACGAACCCCGGCGGCGAGGCGAGCGTGTCGTAGTGCGCCCCCAGCACGATCGCCGGCCTGACCCCGGGCAGGGCGCCGACCACGTTCCGCAGCGCCGGCTCGCCCGGGATCGCTTCGAAGCGGCCGGAGGGGAGCAGCGGCCGCAGCTCCGCCGCCAGCTTGCGCAGCCGGCGCGAGCCGGCCGGGCGCTGGCCGACCGCCACCTGGCGTTCGACGAGCTGCCACGCGCGCGCGACGTCGAACCGGTCCGCCGACTGGCCTGCAGCCGGGGATCCGCCGCTCCCGCAGCCCGCCAGGAGCAGAAGCAGCAGCGCCGCCGCTACTCCGAGCGGCCGCCAGCGTACGGTCGCGACGCCTGCTTCGCGAACCCGAGCTATCCCCCTGGGCACAATCTCACTCTAGCCCAGCTGAGCATTTTGGGCGCGCTTAACCAGGCTCGCCTCAGCCTTCTGCCGCGCGGGCGAGGGCGAAGCAGCGCTCCACGGTCAGCTGGATGATCTCGTCGATCACCGGGCCGTGCCAGCCCTCCCGCTTCGACCGCTTGACGACGGGCAGGAGGGCGCCGCTGACGCCGGTGGCGATGTTGCCCGCCACGCCCCGGCAGGATTCGAGGTCGAGGCCGCATTCCTCGGCGATCTCCTCCAGGTCGCGCAGCGGCGAGTCGATGCTGGAATCGAGGCAGACGGTCAGCCCGGCTGTGCACGGTGTCGCCGTAGACGACGGTCGAGGCGATGTCCGACCAGGGGCCGATCAGCGTCCCTTCCTGGGAGAAGAGCAGCGAGAAGTTCTCGCCGTGCGAGTCGCCGTTGCCGAGCAGGTAGTTGCAGAAGGCGGCGGCGAGCACGTAGATCACTTCTTCGGGATCGGCGGTGGCGCGCAGCAGGCCGGAGGCGGCGGCGAGGTCGGGGCCCGCGGCTCCATCGTCCGCCCCGCCCGGCCGGAAGCCGAGCGCCTGCGCGAAGCTCTCCTGGTGGAACATCTCCGTCTCGCCGTTCTCGGTGAGGCGGTCGAAGCGCCTCGAGACGAAGCAGCGCCGCCCGCCGATCGTCTCCACCGCGGTCTCGGTGGCCCGCAGCCGGGCCGCCTCGACGACGCGCGAGCAGAACAGCTCGTTGGCGACCATTTCGCGCTGCTCGTCGCTTTCGGGCTTGACCACGTGGGTGCTGGGAAGGCCGGGCTCCGGCCAGGCCCAGCGACCGCTGCGCTCGTCGCGGTGCAGGGCGAGCTTGTGGCGCTCGCCGGGCAGCGCGAAGCGCATCCGCTGCTCGACCTCGGGGTCGAAGTGGCGCTGCGGCGGCGCCTGCACCGCTTCGGCCAGTTCCTCGTCGCTCCAGCCAGGCGATCGAGTCGGGGTCGGCGGGCGACATCGGCTCGTCCTCGGGCAGGAAGGCGACCGCGCCCGGGCAGTCGCGGCCGATCTCGGCGATCAGCGCGAAGCCGTCGTCGGCGTCGACGCCCAGCTCAGCGGCGAGCCGGCGCCGGCGCTCGCCCTGCGGCAGCAGGCCGTCGACGTAGGCGGCTGTGCTCTCGTGGCTGTAGGGCTCGGCGCGGGCCGGCAGCGAGCTGCTCAGCACCGCCTCTCCCGGCCCCAGCGCCTCGAGCGGCTCCGGGTCGTAGGCGAGGCAGTAGCCGCCGGTGACGGCGGGGCGCAGCTCGCCGATCCGCACCCCGTAGAGGTAGGTGTCGAGATTCATTCAGGTCTCTTCCTGGTTTCCTCCCGGTCCCTGTAGATCCAAAGATTCTAGCCCCGCCGACACCGGGTGACCGCGGGCGAAGGGCAAGAACGCCCGCGGACAGCCGGTGATCGAATTGGAGGAGGCGGGTGGGGCGCCCGTTCCGGGCCGTCCCGCCCGCGTGGCACTTCGCTTGGCTTAGGCGGAGTTTATATCAGAAAACGTCATCTAATAGAGGTGCGAGGAGTATTAGCCATAGCGCTCGCCGATGATCGTCCTCAGCTTGGCGCGATCGTGGCTGGCCTGGACGCGGCGCACGGTGCCCGAGCGGGAGCGCATCACGAGCGATTCGGTGCCGGCGCCGGCGCCCCGGTAGCGGACGCCCTGCAGGACGTCGCCGTCGGTGACGCCGCTGGCCGAGAAGAAGACGTCCCCGCCGGAGCAGAGGTCGTCGCAGGTGAGGATGCGGTCGAGGTCGTAGCCGGCCTCGCGCGCGGCGCTGCGCTCCTCGTCGTCGCGCGGCCAGAGGCGGCCGAGCAGCTGGCCGCCCATCGACTTCAGCGCCGCGGCGGAGAGGACGCCCTCCGGCGTGCCGCCGATCCCCCACAGCAGGTCGACCGGGGAGCGGTCGCTGACCGCCAGCAGCGCGGCGGAGACGTCGCCGTCGGTGATCAGCCGGATGCGGCCGCCGGCCTCGCGCACCTCGCGCATCGCGTCCTCGTGGCGGGGGCGGTCGAGCATCACCACGGTGACGTCGCCGACGTTCCCCCCCTTGCGCTCGGCGATCAGCTTCAGCGTCTCGGGCAGTGGCCGGTCGAGGTCGAGAAGGTCGGCGATCTCCTCACCGCCGGCGATCTTCTCCATGTAGACGCAGGGACCGGGGTCGAACATCGTGCCGCGCTCGGCGAGGGCGATCACCGCCAGCGCGCTGGGCATGCCGAGCGCGCAGAGCCGCGTCCCCTCCAGCGGGTCGACCGCGATGTCGACCACCGGCGGGCTGCCGTCGCCGATCTGCTCGCCGTTGTAGAGCATCGGCGCCTCGTCCTTCTCCCCCTCGCCGATTACCACGGCGCCGTCCATCGAGACCGAGTCGAGCACGAAGCGCATCGCGTCGACCGCGGCCTGGTCGGCGGCGATCTTGTCGCCCCGGCCGACCCAGCGGGCCGCGGCCAGCGCCGCCGCCTCGGTCACCCGCACCAGCTCGAGGGCGAGGTTGCGGTCGGGCTTGCCGGGCTGCGAGGCAGTGTCTGGCGAAGTCTCGCCCATGCCCGCCGCAGGCTATCGGAGGTGGGGCGGCGCATCCGACTTCGACCACACCAGAGCGGGGAAAATGTCGGCTGCGCGGCTTCTGGGGCTCAGCCGTAGGCGCAGCCGTTCAGGCCATATTCGCGGGCCAGCTTCGCGGAGCGTTTGAAGCTCTGCCCGAAGGCGGCGCCCGCGGATCCGCCGGAGGCTTCGCCGGCGGCTTCGACCCCTTCCTCCAGCGAGGCGAGGAACGCTTCGACCTTCGCCTCGTCGCCCGGCGGCGCCCCGAGGGCGCGGATTTCGTCGATCTGGGTTTCCACTCCGGGGAGGAAGACGGCCTTGACCGCTTTCACGAGCAGCGCGGGGTTCGGCTGCCCCGAGCCGCCTTTTTCCTTCTTCACGTAGGCCGCCATCTTCTTCAGGCTCTGTTTCTTGCCCTCGTCGCAGATCGCGTTCGCCCGCTTGACGAATTCGGCCTTGGAGAGCCCGCCGGAGGGCGTCGCGGCCTTGCCGGATGAGCCACCGCTCTTGCCGGCCTTGCCGGACGAGCCACCGGCCTTGCCGGACGAGCCGCCGCTCTTGCCGGACGAGCCACCAGCGTTGCCGGACGAGGCGCCGCTCTTGCCGGACGAGGCGCCGCTCTTGTCGGACGAACTTCCGGCCTTGCCCTGATTGGCCGCGCCCGCCTTGCCCGTGGTCGACCCGGTGGTTTCGCCGCCGCTGGCGACCGCACCGCCCGAGTCATCGTCACCACCGCCGCAGCCCGCGAGGGCTGCCACGACCGCGACCGCCGCCACCCAAAGAGAAGCACTTGTAATCAGGCTTCTTGTCACCGGCCGGGCACAATACAGGTTTGGCGTCCCGACAGAGTCGCGCCGACCCTTTGGCCCCACCGATAGAGTCGCGCCGATGGATCGCAGATGGGGATTGACGCTGCCGCTGCCGGGATTGCCGCTCGCCGAGCACGAGGATCTCGTGAAGCGGGCCGAGGCGGCCGGCTACACGGACCTGTGGAGCGGCGAGACGAACGGGCCGGACGGCTTCACGCCACTGGCGCTCGCCGCCGCCTGGACCGAGCGGGCGCGGCTGGGAACCGGGATCGTCGGCGTCTTCCAGCGCGGCCCGGCGCTGCTCGCCCAGGAGGCGGCGGCGCTCGCCGATGCCTCGGCGGGGCGGTTCGCGCTGGGCATCGGCTCCTCCTCGGACCGGATCGTCGAAGGCTGGAACGGGATCCCCTTCGAGCGGCCGCTCAGCCGCGTCCGCGAGACGCTCGAGTTCCTGCGCAGCGCGCTCGCGGGCGAGCGCACCGCGAGCGGCTTCAAGCTGGAGACGGCGCCGGCGCACCGCGTGCCGATCGTGCTCGCCGCGCTGCGCGGCAAGATGCTGGAGCTGGCCGTCGCGCGGGCAGACGGCGCCTTCACCAACTTCCTGCCGCTCGCCGCCCTGCCGCGGGTCACCGCCCAGCTCGACGGCGCCCCCGAGGGCTTCGAGCTGCTCGGCCGCTTCTTCTGCCTGCCGGGCGAGCGCGAGGCGGTCGAGCCGCTGGCCCGCTTCATGTTCTCCTCCTACATCACGGTGCCCGTCTACGCCGCCTTCTACCGCTGGCTCGGCTACGGCGAGCAGATCGACGCGATGGTCGCCGCCTGGGAGGCCGGCGACCGCCAGGGCGCCGCCGCGGCCGCCCCCTGGGAGCTGATCGAGGACACCTTCGTCTTCGGCGCCCCCGAGCAGATGCGCGAGCGGCTCGACGCCTTCGTCGCCGGCGGGGTGACGCTGCCGGTGCTCACCCCGATCGTCCCGCCCGACGAACTCGCCCAGACCATCGAAGCACTCGCACCGTAGGATCGATCCCCGGTAGGGGTGAAACGTCTTGTACTTTTTCTGGGACTCCGTCCTCGGACGGCCTCAGTCTGTCTTCAGAAAAAGTTAAGTGGAACCCCTACCGGGGATCGATTCAGTACTCGACCTCGACGCCCAGCCCGAAGGAGCGCTCGGCGGCCAGTTCGACGATCCGGTCGACGACCGGCTGGTACCAGCCCTCTTTGTGGGAGCGGTTGGCGACCGTCTCGATCGCCTTGCCGACCCGCGCCGCCGCGATCGAGGCCAGGCCGCGGAGGATTTCGAAGTCGAACTCGCACTCTTCGCAGACTTCGGCGAGTTCGAGCAGGTAGGCCGTTTCGTCGGCGTCCTCGGAGATCACCATCCCGGTGTGAAGCGGCTCGTCGTAGACGGCGAGCGAGCTGGCGTCGTGGACCGGGCCCATCCGCCACTGCCCGTCGCGATCGAGGAGCGGGAAGTTCTCCCCGTGGGCGTCGCCGTTGCCCACCATGTAGTTGCAGAAGGCGATGTTGAGCAGCGTCACCACGTCGTCGGGCCGGCTCACCGCGTGCAGCAGCCCGGTGGCTTCTGCGAAGCCGGGCGCTTCGGCCTCCTCGGTCTCCTCCTCCGCGAAGGGAGTGATGCCGAGCGCCTGGCAGAACGACTCCTGGTGGATCCGCTTCGCCCCCAGGCCGTCGCCCTCGCGGTCGAAGCGCTCCGAGACCAGGCAGGTCCGCCCGGCGATCCTCTCCACCCGCGCCTTGGCGACCGGCAGGCCGACCTGGCGGAAGACGGTCGAGCAGAACATCTCGTTGGCGACGTATTCCGGGTATTCGCCGGTCTCCGGCTTGATCACGTGCGTGCTCGGCGCCCCGGCCTGCGGCCAGGCCCAGCGGTCGCTGCGCTCGTCGCGCACCAGGGCCAGCTTGTGCCGGGTCCCGGCCAGCGCGAAGCGCATCCGCCCCGGGCACTCCTCGGTGAACAGGCGCGGCGGCGGTGGCTTCACCACTTCCCCCAGTTCCTCCTCGGTCAGCCAGTCGAGCGACTCCGGGTCCGGGCTCTCGTCGATCTCCGTGCCCTCGGGCAGGAAGACGACCGCCCCGGGGCAGTCGCGGCCGACCTCGCGCAGCAGGCCGTAGCCATCGGCCGGGTCGATGCCAAGCTCTTTCGCGACCCGCCTCCGCCGCCGCGCGTCGGGCAGCAGCCCCTCCACGTAGGCGGCGGTCGCCTCGAAGCTGAACGGCTCCGCCCGAACCGGGAGCGCGTTGCTCAGCAGCGCCTTCCCCGAGCCGATCCTGTCGACCAGCTTCGGGTCGTAGGCAAACCTGTAGTCGTTCTCTCCGGCCGGGAACAGGGTTCCGATCCGCTCCCCGTACAAGTGGACATCAAGGCTCATCCTCTTACCCCCTCGATCGATCCCCCGCTTCTTTCATCTCTTCAAGCCGCCTCCCATAACTCCAAGACTCTAAACCGATGCGAGGCTCAGCGCATAGTCCCCGGCCGATCGGTGAACCAGCCGGCCGGCCGCAGCCCCGCTTCGCGGTAGACGCCCTCCAGCCGCCGGCGCGTGAACTTGGAGGAGATCTCGGTTCGCATCTCCTCGCCGGCGGCGAAGCGCACGGTCAGGTCGAGGCCGTCGAGGCGCACCGTCTGCTCGGTCCGCGAGCGCAGGCGGATGTCGACGCGGGCCTCCTCGGCGTCGTAGCGGGCGACATGCTCGAAGCCCGCCGGGTCGAAGTCGCCGCCCAGCTCGCGGTTGAGGACCAGCAGCAGGTTCTTGTTGAACTCGGCGGTGACCCCGGCGGCGTCGTCGTAGGCGGCCTCGAGGCGGGCCGACTCCTTGACCAGGTCGGTGCCGAGCAGGATGCGGTCCTCAGGCTCCAGCAGGGCGCCGACCCGGGCGAGGAACTCGCGGCGGGCGTCCGGGTAGAGGTTGCCGATCGTGCCGCCGAGGAAGGCGACCAGCCGGCTCCCCTTGCCGCTCGGGATCCGCTCGAGGTCGTGCTCGAAGTCGCAGACCAGGCCGCGGACGGCGAGGCCCGGATACTCCTCGACCAGCGACTGCGCAGTTTCGTGGGTGATCTCCTGGGAGATGTCGACCGGGACGTATGTGTCGAGGCAGCCGGCGTCGCGCATCGCGCTCAGCAGGTGACGGGTCTTGGCGGCCGAACCCGAGCCCAGCTCGACCAGCGTCCCCGGCTCGCCCGCCGCGGCGACGATCTCGGCCGAGCGCTCGGCGAGGATCTCGCGCTCGGCACGGGTCGGGTAGTACTCGGGCAGCTCGGTGATCTGCTCGAAGAGCTGCGAGCCGCGCTCGTCGTAGAAGTACTTCGGCGCCAGCTCCTTGGGGTCGGCGGTGAGGCCGAGGCGGACCTCGCGCGCCATCGCCGCGCCGCCGCCCGGGCCGAGGCGGACCTCGACCTCGATCTGCTCCGCGGTCGCCTCCGGTCTCATCTCGCCCTCTTCTCGTCGCTGCGGGCAGCCATCAGGCGGCGTCCCTCGCGCAGCGCAGGCCGGCGAAGATCTGGCGGCGCTGCGGCAGGTCCCAGTTGCGAAAGCTCGGCCGCAGATCGTCGCGGTGGGTAGCCCACGAGCCGCCCCGCAGCACCTTGTAGGTGTCGCCGAAGAAGACCTCCGAGTATTCGCGGTAGGGGAACGCTTCGAAGCCGGGGTAGGCGAGGAAGTCCGAGGAGGTCCATTCCCAGGCCTGCCCCGCCAGTGGCAGGCTCTCGCCGGCGGCGCGGTCGGTCGGCACGCCCTCGCCGGCGGCACGGTCGATCGGGCCGGCGCAGGCCGCCTCCCACTCGGCCTCCGTCGGCAGCCGCTTGCCCGCCCAGCGGGCGAAGGCGTCGGCCTCGTGCCACGAGACGTGGATGACCGGGTGGCCAGGGTCAATCGATTCGCGGCGGCCCATCGCAGTGTGGACCCAGCCGCCCTCGCCGTCGCGCTCCCAGTAGAGCGGCGGTTCGGCTCCCGTCTCCTCCATGTAGGCGATGTACGCGCCGTTGGTCACCGGAGTTCGATCGATCTCGAACGGCGCCAGCTCGACGGGGTGTCGGGGGCGCTCGTTGTCGTAGGCGAAGCCGGCGGGAGGGGCGCCGATCTCGTGCTCGCCGCCGTCGACGGCGACCCTCCCACGCTCGCCTCCCCCAATCCCCGCAGACGTGCCGTCGCTGGAGTGCCGATAGGGGCCGCCAGACGACGGCACATCCCCCGAGGCGTCTCCGGCGAACGCCCCGGCCGGCAGCTCGTAACCGTCGACCATCATCAGCAGCTGGAGCATCGTCTCGTTGTGCTGATGCTCGTGGGCGATCAGCATCTCGTAGACGAAGCCGTCGCGCAGCAGGGGGTCGTCGGCGTCCGGGCCGATCTCCATACCGGGGTCGTCGAGCACCTCGAGGGCGCGGCTGCGAACGTCGTCGAGGTAGGCCCGCAGCTCGGCGTTGCGGAGGATCGGCAGCTCGCCGCGCGTCTTGCGCGGGTTCTCGATCGCGTCGTAGAGGCGCCCGAGGTCGCCGTGCAGGGGCTCGCGCTCGCCGATCGTCTGCACCAGCCACAGCTCCTCGAAGTTGGCGATGTGGCCGAGGTCCCAGGCGAGCGGGCTGAGGATCGGGGAGTAGACGCGGTTGAGCTGCTCGTCGTCGAGCGGCTCGATCAGGTCGAGCGTGCGCCGCCGTGCCTCCGCGAGCCGTTCTGCGATCGCATCCTTGGGGCTGGACTTTGCCGTCACCTCGGTGGCGATCTGGAAACAGTAGCGAGGTCGGCGAGCCAGGATGTGACGCCGCGATGAAATTCGCCAACACGCCGGTTCGCCGATCGGCCCCGCACCCCCGCCAGGTCGCATCCGACTTTGACCAAACGTCCACGTGGTCAAACCGGACAGCGCTGCGAGGAGCGACGGCCCGCGGGCCGCGTCCGAGTTGACATGCAGACGTGTGGTCAAACTCCGACGCGGGCGCCGAGTGGGCGCAACGCGGCCTGCGGGGCGCCGGCGGGCGCCGTTCAGTCGGTGCCGTCGGCCTCTGGATCGCGCCAGACCCGCTTGCGCCACGGCGGGCTGATCGCGAAGCGGTAGGCGCCGCCTGCGGCGGCGATCGGCTCCAGCGCGACGAGGTGGACGCGACGGCCGGGCACGACGCGGTCGATGCGCAGATAGCCGTTCGTGTTGCCGGCGTGGCTGCCGCCCGAGACGACCAGCAGGCGGGTCTCGGGGCCCCAGCCGTTGCGGGGCCGGGCGCCGACCGATTCGGCCGCCTCCCTGAGCGGGACGAGGCCGGCGTCGGAGCCGGCGTTGGCGAGGCTCTGCGCGTAGTTGTACCCGTGGTGCGAGGAAGCCCGCTCCTCGACCCGCCCGTCGCGCCCGATGCGGATCTGCACGCCCTCCCAGTCGTCGCGGTGATAGCCCCCGGCCCCGGCGACCGGCACGCCGCGCAGGGTGGCGGAGTCCGCGTAGTAGGTCCAGTACTGGATGTAGAGGTTGCCGGCCCGCGCTCCCGAGCAGTCGGGCGGCCCCTCTCCGGGCGCAGCTGCGGCGAGAGCACGCTGCGGGCCGTCGCGGCAATCGACCACGTGGACGAACGCCGTGACGTGCAGACCGGCATCGGTCCGATGGACGAGCCCGCGCGCCGAGCCATCCCCGCAGGCGGCTACCCGGCAGCGGCGGAAGTCGACCGGCAGGGCACGCGAGCCGCGCTCGAACAGCAGCGTCGGCATGTGCCTCCTGGCGAGCCTGCCGACCTCGGTGCCGTAGGCGGCGATCAGCGCCGGCTCGTCCCCGCAGCCGTCGGCCATGGATGCCGCGCAGAGGATCCGCGACGCGACGGCCCGCGCCAGCGCCGTCCCCGGCACCCGCACCCCGACCGCCACCAGCCCGACCAGCAGCAGCGCGACGACGGCGATCGTCCCCACCCACTCGACCGTCCCCTGCCCCCGCTCGCACGTCTCCTCGCCCCGCTCCCACGTCGCCTGACCCCGCTCGCACGTCTCCTTGCCCCGCTCCCACGTCGCCTGACCCCGCTTCTCCATGCAGGTTCAATCCCCCAGCGCTCCGATCTCTCCCCCCGCGACCGCGCGTGTGGGTCGAGCCGAGACTCGCGAATCGCGGATCCGGGAGGGTTTTGGGCCCTGGAGTGCCCAAAACCCTTCCATTTACGTCACGCTGGTGCGGCGCCGCCAGGCGCCGGCCGCAGGCCCGGCCGTAGGGTCGAGCGGAACTCGCGTAGCGCGGAACCGAGGAGGTTGTGGGCCCTCGAGTGCCCAAAAACCGTATAAGTCACCCGGAGCGCGCTGTTAGGCGCCGATTGTCGCCACGCTGGTGCGGCGCCGCCAGGCGCCGGCCGCAGCGAGCCGAGCCAGGCTCCCCTACAGCTCCTGGATCTCGGAGGCGATGTCGGAGGCGACCTGTTTGGCGTCGCCGAACAGCATCGAGGTGTTGGGCGCGTAGAAGAGGTCGTTGTCGATGCCGGCGAAGCCGGGGCTGAGCGAACGCTTGATGACGATCGCCTGCTGAGCCTGGTCGACTTCGATGATCGGCATGCCGGCTATCGGGCTGTCGGGATCGGTCTTCGCCGCCGGGTTGGTGACGTCGTTGGCGCCGATCACGACGGCCACGCCGGTGCGCGGCATCTCCGGGTTGATCTCCTCCATCTCCTTGAGCTGCTCGTAGGGGACGTCGGCCTCGGCCAGCAAGACGTTCATGTGGCCGGGCATGCGACCCGCCACCGGGTGGATCGCGTAGTTGACCTCGACCCCCCGCTGCTCCAGCGCGTCGGCGACCTCCTTGATCGCGTGCTGGGCCTGGGCGACGGCGAGGCCGTAGCCGGGAACGATCACGACGGAGTCCGCGTAGGCGAGCTTGATCGCCGCGTCCTGCGCTCCGATCGAGGTCACGGGTCGTTCCTCGGTTGCGCCCGCCCTGCCCGCCGGGGCGCCGCCGAAGCCGGCGAAGAGGACGTTGCCCACGGAGCGGTTCATCGCGGTCGCCATCTCCATCGTGAGGATCGTTCCCGAGGAGCCGACCAGGGTGCCGGCGACGATCAGCGCGACGTTGTCGAGGGCGAAGCCGGCGGCGGCGGCGGAGAGGCCGGTGAAGGCGTTGAGCAGCGAGATCACCACCGGCATGTCGGCGCCGCCGATCGGCAGCACGACGAAGTTGCCAAGCAGCGCGGCGGCGATCAGGATCGCGATGAAGAGGGCCTGCGAGGGGTCGCCGTTGTTGAGCGCGATGTCGACGCAGGCCGCGACGATGCCGACCAGCAGCAGCCCGTTGACCACCTGCTGGCCGGGGACGGCGAGCGGCCGGGTCGGGATCAGGTCCTGGAGCTTGGCGAAGGCGATGTTGGAGCCCCAGAAGGAGACCGAGCCGACCACGGCGGCGAAGAGCACCGGGATCAGCGTGTCGAGCGGGATCGAGCCGATCGCCCCGGCGTCGATCTCGCCGATCCCATGGCGGATCTCCGACCAGGCGATCAGCGCCACGGCGCCGCCGCCGACGCCGTTGTACAGCGCCACCATCTGCGGCATCTGGGTCATCTGCACGCGGATCGAAGCGATGACGCCGACCGCCGAGCCGACCGCCAGGCCGATCACGATCAGCCCCCAGTTGCCGATCCCGTCGAGCAGCAGGGTGGTGACGACGGCGACCGCCATGCCGGCCGCGGCGATCGTGTTGCCCTGTTTCGCCGTGGTCGGGTGGGTGCCGCGGCGCACGCCGATGATGAACATCGAGAAAGAGACGATGTACAGCGCGGTGACGGCGTCGCCGCCCGGCTTCAGCACCGAATAGGGGAGGGAGAGAAGGTCAGGCAAACCTCATCCCTCCTCCGACCCGGCCGCCCCCGCAGCCGGGCTGTCGCCGGGCTCACCGGTCGGCGCTGAGGCGCATCCCTGGAGCTCAGACGAATCCATATCTGACTCCTTCGCCTGAGCGGAAGCAGAGGAGGCGGCCGGCTTTGACTTCGGCTTGCGCGAGAACATGCCGAGCATCCGGTCGGTGACCATGAAGCCGCCGACGATGTTGATCGTGCCGAAGGCGATCGCGATCGTGCCGATCACGTACTCGAGCGGGTCGCTGGCGTAGCCGACGACGATCAGCCCGCCCAGCATGACGATCCCGTGGATCGCGTTGGTCTGCGACATCAGCGGCGTGTGCAGGGTGGTCGGCACCTTCGAGATCACCTCGAAGCCGACGAAGGCGGCGAGCACGAAGATGGTCAGCTCGGTGAACAGGCTCATGGCCGCGTCTCCACTTCCAGAACAAATGGCTCGCGCGTCGCTCCCTCGCGAAGAATCGGATATGGACGCTCGGTCGCTGCCGCGCTCACTTGGCGGCCCTCTCGCTGCGGATCTCGCCGCCGTGGGTGATGCAGGCGGCGGCGACGATGTCGTCGTCGAAGTCGACCTTCAGCTCGCCCTCTTCGCCGACCAGCAGGCCGAGCAGGCTTTCGAGGTTCTTGGCGTAGAGCTGCGAGGCGGGGACCGGCATCTCGCTCGCCAGGTTGCGCGGGCCGATCACCTTGACCCCGTTCTCGACCACGGTCTCCCCCGCCCGGGTCAGCTCGCAGTTGCCGCCGCTCTCGGCGGCGAGGTCGACGATCACCGAGCCGGGCTGCATGCTGCGCGCCGCCTCGGCGGTGATCAGCAGCGGCGCCGGGCGGCCGGGGATCGCCGCGGTGGTGACGATCACGTCCTGCTTGGCGGCGTTCTCGCCGATCGCCTCGACGACCTTGGCGTTCTCCTCGTCGGTGAGCGGGCGCGCGTAGCCGCCCTCGCCTTCGGCGTCGGGGATGAAGTCGAGTTCGAGCGGGCGGCCGCCGAGCGAGGCGATCTGCTCCCAGGCGGCCCGCCGGATGTCGAAGCCGGTGACGACCGCGCCCAGCCGCTTCGCGGTGGCGACCGCCTGCAGGCCGGCGACGCCGGCGCCCAGCACCAGCACTTTGGCCGGCGGCACGGTGCCGGCGGCGGTGGTCATCATCCCGAAGAAGCGGCCCGACTCGCGGGCGGCGATCAGCGTCGCCGCGTAGCCGCCGGCGGCGGCCTGCGAGGAGAGCGCGTCCATCGACTGGGCGCGCGTCGTGCGCGGGATCGCCTCCATCGCGAAGCCGGTGACGCCGGCGGCGGCCAGCGCCCGGTTGGTCTCGGCCGAGGTCCAGGGGGCGAGGTGGCCGATCAGGACCTGGCCCGAGCGCAGCCGCCCGATCTCCTCGGCGCTGGGGGTGGCGACGCGAAGGACGACTTCAGCCCCCCAGGCGACCTCGGGGTCGCCGACCTCCGCCCCCGCCTCTTCGTACTGGGAGTCGGGATGGCCGGCCGCCTCGCCGGCGCCGGACTCGACGGCGACGTCGACGTGCTCGTTGCCCTTCAGCGACTTGACGACGTCGGGGACGAGCGCGACGCGGCGCTCCCCCTCGGCGGTCTCTTTCGGAACTCCGATTTTCATGCGGCGCGGAAGGTTATGTGAAGAGCCGTTGACGTCACCCAGCCAGCGCGGCGAGGCGCTCGATCGTGTGCAGCTGCTCGCCCCGGTCGACGTGCACCGGGGAGACGATCAGGCGGTCGATGCCGGCGCCGCGGAAGCGCTCGATCCGCTCCGCCACCTCGGCCTCGCTGCCGACCAGCGAGGTCGCCTCGACGATCTCGTCCGGCATCGCCTCGAAGGCGCCGCCGCGATCGCCGTCCTGGAAGCGGCGCTGGACCTCGTCCGCGACCTCGCCGAAGCCGAAGCGGTGGGCGAGGTCGACGTAGAAGTTGGTCTTGCGACTGCCCATGCCGCCGAAGTAGAGGACGAGGCCGGCCTTGACGACGCTCTTCGCCGCCTCCTGGTCGCCGTCGATCGCGACCTGCAGCGAGGGCGAGACCTCGAGGTCGCTTCGCTCCCGCCCGCCCTTGGCGAAGCCCGCCTCCAGGTGCTCGCCCCAGGTCTGCTCGAAGGCGTCGACGCTGAAGAAGATCGGGATCCAGCCGTCGGCGATCTCGGCCGCCAGCTCGACCGATTTGCGGCCGATCGCGCCGAGGAAGACGGGGATGCGGCTGCGCTCGGGGTGGAAGTTGAGCTTCAGCGCCTTGCCCTCGCCGCCCGGCAGCGGCAGCTGGTAGTGCTTGCCCTCGTGCTGAAGCGGGCCCTCGCGGGCGACGATCTCGCGCACCACCTCGACGTACTCGCGCGTCCGCCCCCAGGGCTTCGCGTAGGGCACCCCGTACCAGCCCTCGGAGACCTGCGGGCCGGACGGCCCGAAGCCGAACAGGAAGCGCCCGCCGGAGAGCTTGTCGATCGTCGCGCCGGCCATCGCCGCGGCGGCGGGCGGGCGCGCCGGCACCTGCATGATCGCGGCGCCGAGCTTGATCGTCTCCGTCTGCGGGACGAGCCAGGCGAGCACGCTGACCGCGTCGGAGCCGTAGGACTCGGCCACCCAGACCGACTCGAAGCCGGCCCGCTCGGCCGCCCCGACGACCTCGACCGCGTCCTCGCCCGTCGGGCCGATGCCCCAGTAGCCGAGATTGAGTCCGAGCTTCAGAGCCACGGCCTGGTCAGATGAGCGGGAGTCCGATGAGCATCCGCCGGGAACCCTATTGAATGTCCCCTGATGACCGCCCCGAGTCCGAGCCGATGAGCCGCGCCGCGACCGAGGAGACCACGATCTCGGCCGAGCAGGGCCTGAGCAGCGCCGAGGCGGCAGCCCGCCTGCGCAAGCTCGGCCCGCCTGCCGAGGTGTCCTCGCGCTCGGTCTCCAGCATCGTCGCCGGCAACGTCTTCACGCTGTTCAACGCGATCATCGGCGTCTTCTTCGTGCTGATCCTCTCGCTGGGGCTGATCGCCGACGCGGTCTTCGGCCTGATCGCGGCCGTCAACTCCTACATCGGCATCCGCCAGGAGCTGAAGGCGAAGCGGACGCTGGACCAGCTGGCGGTGCTGGTCGCCCCCCACGCCCGGGTGCTGCGCGACGGCGCCGAGACCGGCCTGCTGGCCGAGGAGGTCGTACCCGACGACGTGATCGCGGTCGAGCCGGGCGACCAGCTGGTCGCCGACGGCGAGGTGATCGCCAGCCGCGGAATGACGTTGGACGAGTCGATGCTGACCGGCGAGGCGGACGGGGTCCGCAAGTCGCCCGGCGAGCGGGCGCTGTCGGGCTCCTTCTGCATCTCCGGCTCGGGCCGCTACCGGGTCGACGCGGTGCGCGAGCAGAGCTACGCCGGCCGCCTCGCCGGCGAGGCGAAGACCTTCCGCCATCCGCCCTCGCCGCTGCAGGGCGAGGTCAACCGGGTGATCGTCGCCTGCACCTGGGGAATGGTGCCGCTGGCGGCGCTGCTGCTGCTCACCTTCCAGCTGCGCGGCACCGACCTGGTTGAAGCCGCCCAGACGGCGACCGCCGGCCTGGTGACGCTGATCCCCGAGGGGCTGGTGCTGCTGATGAGCGTCACCTTCGCGGTGGCCGCGGTGCGGCTGGCCCGCAAGGCGACGTTGGTGCAGCAGATCAGCGCCACCGAGAGCCTCGCTGCGGTCGACACGATCTGCGTCGACAAGACCGGCACGCTGACCGACGGCGAGCTGCGGCTGCTCGGGGTCGAGATCGCCGAGGGGGCCGACCCCGACGAGGCGCAGGCGGCGCTGGGGCGCTTCGCGGCGAGCGCCGGCGAGCGCAACCGGACGCTGGAGACGGTCGCCGAGACCTTCCCGGCGCAGCCAGGGCGGGTAAGCGGCGAGGTCCCCTTCTCCTCGCGCTGGAAGTGGAGCGGCCTGCGATTGGGCGGGGTCAGCTACGTGCTCGGGGCGCCCGACGTGCTGGCGCAGGCCGGCGCCCTCACCCTGCCGCCGGGCCTCGCCCGCAAGCTCGAGGAGGAGACCGCGGCGGGGCGGCGGGTCGTCGCCTTCGGCAGCTGCGGCGAGGCGCTGCCCGACGACCCGGCGCAGGGGCCGCCGCCGCGCCTCGCGCCGCTCGCCCTGGTCGTCCTCGAAGAGACGCTGCGGCCCGACGCGGCGGAGACGATCGCCTTCATGCGCGAATCGAAGGTCGACCTGAAGCTGATCTCCGGCGACGCTCGGGCGACGGTGACCGCGGTCGCCTACGCGGTCGGGGTGCCGCGCCAGGCCGGCGTGATCGACGGCCCCGAACTGCCCGAGGACCCCGAGGGCCTGGCCGAGGCGGCGCAGCGCAACACGATCTTCTGCCGGATCGCGCCCGAGCAGAAGAAGGCGCTGGTCGCGGCGCTGCGCGCCGCCGGCCGCTACACGGCGATGATCGGCGATGGGGTCAACGACGTGCCGGCGCTGAAGCAGGCGCGGCTGGCGGTGGCGATGGGCTCGGGCACGCAGGTGACCAAAGGGGTAGCCGACGTGGTGCTGCTCGAGGACGAGTTCGCGCGGCTGCCGCAGGCGGTCGCCGAAGGGCGGCGGATCGCCCGCAACATCCACCGCCTCGGCCGCCTCTACCTGACCAAGAGCGTCTACGCGGCGGCGCTGATCCTGCTCGTCGCGGTGCCCGGCTTCGCCTTCCCCTTCCTGCCCCGCCACCTCACCCTGGCCGCCTTCCTGACGATCGGCGTCCCCTCCTTCGTCCTCGCCCTCGCCCCCTCGGACGGGCCGCTCTACCGCGGCCGGCTGCTGCGCGCCCTGGCCGCCTTCGCGGTGCCGGCCGGGCTGGCGACGGCGCTCGGCTCGATCTTCTCCTTCTTCCTCGTCGACACCGTCTTCGGCGGCACGCTGGAGGCCGGGCGGACCGCGGCGACGACGACGCTGATCGTCCTCGGCCTCGCCTTCGTGCTGCTGCTGGAGCGCGGCCCGGGCCGCGAGCACATCGCGATCCAGAGCTACATGCTGGCGATGGTGGCCGGCCTCGGCGCCCTCTTCGCGCTGATCCTCGCCGCCGCCCCGGTGCGCGCCTTCTTCGACATGGCGCTGCTCAGCTCGACCCAGTGGTTCCTGGCCCTGCTCTGCGCCGCGGTCGGCCTGATCATCGCCAGCGCGCTCTGGCGCGTGCCGGCGATCGAGCGGCTCGAAGCGGCGGACTGATCAACTCGCGGGAGCCTTTTGCTCCCTACGGGGGACACAATGCTCCCGCGAACGTGGGGAGCGGGTCAGCTGCGGGTCGGCGCCAGGTCGTCGGTGCCCAGCTCGGCCATCTGCGTGCGCAGCAGCTCGGCGAGGCGGTCGCGCTCGGCCCGGTCGGACGGCTGTCGCGGCTCGCCAGTCGCGTGGTCGAGCAGGTTGAGGCGCTCCTCGGGGTCGCGCTCCAAGTCGTACATCTCGTACTCGGGCGCCGCCCGCCCCTCGGGGTCGAGGTAGACGGCGTGCTTGAGCCGCTGCTCGCGGACGCAGCGCACCCGGTTGGGCTGGCCGGGGGCGTCGACCTGGGAGGTCGCCGCCTGGTGGTCGTCGTAGCTGAAGTGGACCGAGTCGCGGACCGAGTCGGCCGGGGCCGGGTGGTCGACCACGCGCCCGAAGTCGGCGCCGGCGCGGCTCAGCGCCTCGCGCTCCGGGGCGGCGTGGCGGGCGAGCAGCGGGCTCAGGTCGGCCCCCTGCGCGCCGGCCGGCGGCTCGGCGCCGCCGAGGGTCGCCAGGGTGGGCAGCACGTCGACCAGCGAGGCGAGCGCGTCGGTCTCGGCCGAGCGCGGGAAGAGCAGCGGGTTGGAGACGACCAGCGGGACGTGGATCGTCTCCTCGTAGGCGTTGAACGCCTTCTGGCGCAGACCGCCGTGCGAGAGGCCCATCTCGCCGTGGTCGGAGCAGCGCACCACCACGGTCCGCGAGCGTAGCGAGCCCGGGTCGCCGGGGTCGCCGAGCGCCGCCAGGACGCGGCCGACCTTGGCGTCGGCCAGGCGGTGCAGGTAGGCGTAGAAGTTGACGTAGTCGAGCTGGGCGCGCCGCCCTCGCAGCGGCCCCAGGTAGGCGGTCATCCCCATCTGCATCAGGCTGTGGACGGTGGGCTTCGAGGAGAGGTCCTCGTCGATCGTCGGCGGCAGCGCCACCCCGGTCTCGCGGAACTCCGACTCCTCGTAGCCCCCCTCGCGGTGGGAGGAGGCGTAGCCGAGCACGTCGTGCGGGTTGACCAGCGAGACGACCAGGCAGAACGGCTCGGGCAGCTCCGCCTGCCCCAGCCAGGCCTCGGCCTGACGCGTGTAGACCTCGTCCCAGCCCTCGCCGAGAGGCCCCGCGGTGCCGCCGCCGAAGTTCTCCGCCTTGGCGTTCTCGCCCGCGTCGGGCGGCTCCCAGGCGGCGAAGCCGAAACGCTCCCGCATCAGCTCCGCGTCGCGATCGCTCCATCCCTCAGCCCCGGCGGGCTGGGTGAGATGCCACTTGCCCTTGTAGGCGACCTCGTAGCCGGCGGCGCGGAGCATCCGCGCCAGGTTCGGCGTCTCCGGCCGCAGCTCGGGCTCGTCGCCGCCCGGCGGGCCGAGCCCCAGCGCGCCGCGGGCGAACTGGCGCAGGGCGCGGCGGCGGGGCGCTCCCCGCCTCAGCATCAGCCCGGCGAGGTTGGCGACGACGGCGGGGGTGTTGCGGAGGTCGGGCTTCAGGTCGGCGGCGGTCAGGGTCAGCGTCACGCCGTGGCGGGCCGGGTAGAGGCCGGTGATCAGGGTGGCTCGACTCGGCGAGCACATCGAGCTGTTGCAAAAGCCGTTGCGGAAGGTCAGCCCGGTCCTCGCCAGCTCGGCCTCGTTGGGCATCAGCTCGCGCAGCCAGCCGGGATCCTGCGGCCAGTGGCGCGGCTGGCGCTGCTGGTCGGTGACCAGCAGCAGCATGTTCGGCGGGCGCATCGGCGGCGAGCCTACCGGCCGGACAGGGCCGGACAGGGCCGGGCCGGACAGGGCCGGATGTGCCGGACAGGGCCGGACGTGCCGAACGTTCAGTGCCGACATAGGTATCCAATCGCCGGCCCGTCGGCCGAGGACCGGTTCGCCCGCTGTCCAGACGGAGGCGGCTGATTTTTCGACCTCGGGCCATTCCGGTGGGGCGGATCCGTCCCTAGCGCTATGGCGACTTGGTCAGCCGACCTCAGGTGCGAGCACAAATTGGGAAACGATCAAATTCGCTGCGAGACGCGGCTCGCCGCCCTCGCGGCGGCGCTCCATCCTCACCTCGATCACCACCGTGCTCTTGCCGGCGTGCAGTGGCTCGCCGACGGCGACGATCTCGTCCCCGAGCACAGCGGCGGCGAAGACGTTCAGCTTCAGCTCGATCGTCGTGAAGTTGTGCCCGGCCGGGACGCTGCGGAAGGTCGACCAGGCAGCGACGGTGTCACCGAGCGCCGTCCACACCCCGCCGTGGACGAAGCCGCCCGGGTGGAGGTGGCGCCGGTCGACGACGATCCGGCCGCGCGCGTGCGAGTCCTCGATCTCCAGCGGCTCGATCCCGAGGTCGCCCGGGAAGCTGCCGGGGAAGATCTTGCGCACCGAATCGGGCGTGATCAGGGAGCTGGGATGGCGCGGCACCTCGCTCATCGGTCGGCGCGGACCCTATCCGAGGGCGCCCGACCCGACCGGGGCCGAGGCGCCGCTCAGCTCGTACGCGCCGGGCTCCAGGGTGGCGGTGCGGCGGTGGTACTCGCGCCACTGCCAGGGCCAGTTGCTCGGGTCGTTGCCGTTCTCGTCGACGTACCAGCTGGAGCAGCCGCTGTGCCAGACCGTCGCGGCCAAGGCGTCGCGCAGCTCGCGGTCGAACCGCTCGGCCGCCGCGCGGCGGACTTCGATCCGAGTGGCGTCGGCCCGCTCCATCTCCTCGAGCGCGGCGAGCACATGACCCGCCCCGCACTCGAGCGTGTGGATGATCGAGCCGATGCCCGCGTTGGTGTTAGGCCCGTAGAGAAGAAACATGTTGGGGAAGTCGGGGACGGTGGCCCCCAGGTAGGCGCGCGGGACCTCGCCCCACTGCTCGGCCAGGGTGCGACCCGCCCGCCCCATCACCTCCATCGGCGCGACGAAGTCGTGGCTGGCGAAGCCGGTGGCAAGCACCAGGACATCGGCCGGGCGGACGGTCCCGCTCGCGTCCCTGATTCCCTCCGGGACGACCTCCTCGATCCGCTCCGTCACCAGGTCCACGTTGGGCTCTTCCAAGGTCGAGTACCACTCGCTGGAGAACAGCAGGCGCTTGCAGCCGACCTCGTCGGTCGGGGTCACCTTGCGTCGCAGCTCGGGATCCTTTACCGCGCTGGTGATCTGACGGCGGGCCATGAACCGGAACGGGGCGAGCAGCGAGCGGTGGCGGGTCAGGCCGGCGGTCCCCAACTCCATGTAGTTGAAGATGTAGGCGCGCTCGAGCCGGCGCAGGAGCGGGAAGCGCTTGGATAACGCGTGCTCCCAGCGCGAGTAGGCGCGGTCCCGCTTCGGCAGCGTCCAGCCGGGGGAACGCTGGTAGACGTCGACGTGAGCGACTTCGGGCTGGATCGCCGGCACCGTTTGGATCGCGCTGCAGCCGGTGCCGATCACGGCGACCCGCTTGCCCGCGAGCTCGACCGAGTGGTCCCACTCGGCGGTGTGGAAGACGGGGCCCTCGAAGCTGTTCAGGCCGGGGATCGCCGGCGTCTTCGGGACCGAGAGCTGGCCGCAGGCCGCGATCAGCAGGTCCGCTTCGTGCGGTCCGGCGCTCGTCTCCAGCGTCCACCTGCCGCGCTCCTCGTCCCAGCCGACGCTCCTCACCTCGGTGTTTGTACGGACCCGGTCGAGCACGCCGAAGCGCCGGGCGACCCCCTCGATGTAGGCCTGGATCTCCGGCTGCGGGGAGAAGCGGCGCGACCAGCGGTTCGGGGCGAAGGAGAACTCGTACATGTGCGAGGGGACGTCGCAGGCGGCGCCGGGATAGGTGTTGTGCTGCCAGACGCCGCCGACCCGCTCGCTCTTCTCGAACACGGTCACGTCCTCGTAGCCGGCCCGGCGCAGCATCACCGCCGCGCCGACCCCGCCGAAGCCTCCCCCGACGACGGCGATCGAGCGACTGTTCGAGGGGGTCATCTTGGCGATGTTAACCGTGAGGCTGCCTGGCCAAGCAGATCAAGGAACTCGCGCTGCGCGCACCGCTTTCTTCGGTCACTGGAGCGTGGCGTGCTCTGCACGCGAGCGAGGACGCCGATATGCGCCGGTCAGGCAGTCTCACGGCCGAAGTCGCCGAACGGCTCGTCGCGCTCCCGCACGGCCTGCTTGAAGCCGCCCTCGGCGGCGCGGCGGACGAACTCGTGGCCCTCCTCGGTGTGGCGGGCGACGCCGTCGAAGAAGGTGCCGAGCAGCTGCGTCTGGTGCAGGCCCTGCGCGTAGAGCGACTGGTTGACCAGCATCTTCATCATCACCAGCTGGTTGACCGGCAGCCGCGCGACCCGCTCCAGCAGCGCCTCGAAGCGCTCGTCCAGCTCGGCTGCCGGCGCCGCCTCGCTCGCGAGTCCCCACTCGACCGCCTGCTCGCCGCTCAACGAGTCGCCGGTCAGGAGCAGTCGCTTGGCCCGCATCGGGCCGACCCGCGCGGCCCACAGCGCGGTGGTCGGCGAGCCCCAGACGCGGGCCGGCGGGTAGCCGATCTTCGCGTCGGCGGCGACCACCAGCAGGTCCGAGCAGAGCGCCATGTCGGTGCCGCCGGCGACGCAGTAGCCGTGCACCTTGCAGATAACCGGCTTCTCGGAGTGGAAGAGGCTCATGAAGCCGCGCACGTTGCGCCACATGAACTGGAAGTCGGTGACCGGGTCCCAGTTCGACTGTGGCGCGTGGTTGGCGGCGATCGTCGCCGGGTCGACCGGGGAGCCGGGTGGCGGCGGGGCAAACGGCGAGCCGGGCGGCGCCTCGGCGTCGCCCTCGCCGAGGTCGCTCATGTCGCCCTCCGCCGAGGCGACCAGGTCGTAGCCGCCGCAGAAGCCGCTGCCGTTGCCGGCCAGGGCGATCGCGTGGACGGCCGGGTCGAGGTTGGCCCGCTCGACGCAGGCGGCGATCTCGGCCGGCATCCGCGGCACGATCCCGTTCCCCCGCTCGGGCCGGTTCAGGACGATGCGGGCGACCCGGTCGCCGCTCTCGTAGGTCAGGGTCTCCAGGTCCATCTCGTGTCGCTGTGACGAGTTGTTGTCGCTATCCGACAACAACTCGTCACGAGGGCCCTAATTCATCCTCTCGACGATCATCGCCTTGCCTTGACCTCCGGCGACGCACATCGTCTCGAGGCCGACCTGGTGGTCGTCGGTCTCCATCCGGTTGAGCAGGGTGCCCATGATGCGGGCGCCGGTCATCCCGAACGGGTGGCCGAGGGCGATCGCGCCGCCGCGCGTATTGAGCTTCTCCAGCGGGATGTCGCACTCGTCCATGATCGGGATCACCTGGGCGGCGAAGGCCTCGTTCAGCTCGACCGCGTCGACGTCGTCGATCGTCATCTCGGCCCGCTCGAGCACCTTCTTGATCGCGCCGACCGGGGCGACGCCCATGTACTCGGGCTCGTTGCCGAAGGTGGCGGCGGTGACGATCCGGGCGCGCGGCGTCAGGCCAAGCTCCTTCGCCTTCGCGTCGCTCATCAGCAGCACCGCGGCGGCGCCGTCGTTGAGCGGGCAGGAGTTGCCGGCGGTCACCCCGCCGCCGCCGAACGCCTCGGGCAGTTCGGAGAGCTTCTCCAGGGTCGAGCTGGGGCGCGGGCCGTCGTCCTTGGCGACCTCGCTTCCGTCGGGCAGCGTCACCGGGACGATCTCGCGGTCGAAGAAGCCGTCCTCCTCCGACTGCACGGCCAGTTCCTGGGAGCGCTGCGCGTACTTGTCCATGTCGGCGCGGCTCACCTCGTAGCGGTTGGCGACGTTGACCGCGGTCACGCCCATCTCGATGTAGGCGTTGGGCTGACCGTCGTTGCCTTTCAGGTTGTCGTTCTGGTCGTCGACGCCGGCCGGCTCGGTGCGCTCGTTGTAGCGGCTCACCCACTCGACCCCGGCGGCGACGTAGACGTCGCCCTCGCCGGCCTTGATCGCGTTGCCGGCGTGGCGGATCGCGTCGAGGCTGGAGGAGCAGTAGCGGGAGATCGTCACCCCGTTGACGGACTCCGGCAGCCGCTCGGAGAGCAGCGTGATGATCCGGCCGATGTTGAAGGCCTGCAGGCCCTGCGGCATGCCGCAGCCGCAGAACAGGTCTTCGACCTCGGCGGGATCGACCGCCGGGTTGCGCTCGAGCAGCCGGTCGACCACGAAGGCGCCCATCTCCTCCGGGCGCAGCTGCGCAAGCGACCCTTTGAAGGCGCGGCCGATCGGCGTGCGGACGGTGTCGACGATCACTGCATCGGGCATGCGGAGCATCTCCTCGAAGGTCGGATGAGGTTGGGAGGCGCAGGGTAGTTGACCGGGAGTCTCGCCGCCGGCCCGCGCCCGGGAGCGGCGGCAGCGCGCCCGGGAACGCCGGTCCGGGCCCGGGAGCGGCGGCAGGGCGCCTGGGAACTCCGGTCCGGGCCCGGGAACGCCGGTCCGCGCCCGGGAGCGGCGACAGGGCGCACCCGCGCCCCCCGTCCTGCTTGCACTAGATTTGCGGACTATGTCGCTCGACGGCCTGCGGGCATGGATCGGGGAGGTGGAGCGCAAGCTCGGGATGCGGACGCGCGTCTTCCTGGCGCTGGCGGCGATCGCGATCGGCGGAGCCGGCGCGGCGATCTACCTGTCGATCGATACCCACAACGACGCGGTGAGCGAAGGCGACGTGCGGGAGCTGCAGGAGAAGCTCGAAGCGCAGATCGGCACGGCGGGCGGGGGCGGCGTCGCCCAGCTCGAAGCCGAACTGAAGGCCCTGCAGACCGAAGTCGCGCAGCTTCGGGGCGGGGGCGGCGGCTCCGGCCAGGGCGGCAGCTCGGGCCAGGGCGGCGGCTCCGGCCAGGGCGGCGGCGCGTCGGGGGGCGGCGGCTCGGGCCAGGGCGGCGGCGCGTCGGGGGGCGGCGGCTCCGGCGGCGACAGTGGCGGCGGGAGCGAAGGCGCGAACCCGGGCGCGAGCAGCGGCTCGGGGGGCAGCGCCAGGCTCGAAGAACTGCTGGAAAAAACCAAAGAAGAAGCGGAAAAAGCGGAAGGCAAGTAGGGAGGTCGTGCGAAACCGCACGATCTTTCACCGCTTCGTCCCCCGTCTCCGTTAGATTCGCCGCAATCCACCTCGCGTTCAGCGCGAGCCTTGCCGGAAGCGGCAGCGAAAGGAGAACCCAATGCCTGAGGGTTACTGCGTCAAAGAGCGCAAGAAGGTCGAGATCAAAGACGCCAAGCAGGTGACGATGAAGAACGGCCGCCCGGCCATCCAGGGAGTCTGCCCCGACTGCGGCACGAAGATCTTCAAGATCGGAAAAATGTCGTAGACAGAGCCAGCGGCGCATCGCCGGCGCTCTTCGTCTGACGCGCGCCTCGGTCCGACTACCGAGAGCGCTTCCGAAGGTCCTCCATTGGGCTTCCGAAAGTCCTATGGCCGGGGCCTGCGAGGTTCCTCGCATCCCCTGAGCGAGATCCCGCTCGTCTCGCTGTAGATTCCTAAGTGACTAATGTCACGGCGGCCGGGTGATCCGGCGTTCGAGGGTAGGCGATTACGTGCAAAATGCGTCACAGAAGCCGCTTGAGCTGATCCTGGCTCGCAATTTGATGTCGGCCCTCTCGACCCCGGCCTTCCTGGTCGACGAGGGCGGCCTGCTCGTCTTCTACAACGAGGCCGCGGGGGTACTGCTCGGCAGGCGCTTCGAGGAGCTGGGCACGGTCGGCCCCGAGGAGTGGGGCGCGATGTTCGGCCCCTTCGACGGGGCGGGCGAGCCGATCCCCTACGACGAACTGCCGCTCGTCCTCGCCGTCCGCAACGGCCGTCCCGCCCACGCCGACTTCGAGATCCGCTCGGCCGACGGCACCCGCCACCGGGTCGAGGTCTCCGCCCTCCCGATCCTCACCACGCACGGCTCGCAGGGGGCGATCGCCGTCTTCTGGCCCGCCGCCGCGCAGGGAGCGGACGTCCGGTGAACGTCAAGCTCTGGGGAACGCGCGGCTCGGTCCCCTCCCCCGGACCGGAAACGATCCGCTACGGCGGCAACACCTCCTGCGTCGGCGTCACCCTCTCCGACGGCTCGCTGCTGGCGCTCGATGCCGGCACCGGCATCCGCAACCTCGGCCTCGCCCTGCCGGCCGAGCCCACCCGCCTGCACATCCTCCTCACCCACCTGCACCTCGACCACATCCAGGGCCTGGTCTTCTTCGCGCCCGCCTTCCGGACGCAGACCGAGATCGTCATCTGGGGCCCGGCCTCGCCGGAGGCCTCGCTGCGCGACCGCATCGCCCGCTACATCTCGGCGCCGCTCTCGCCGGTCGAGGTGCGCGAGCTGCCCTGCGACGTCTCCTTTCGCCACACGCCCGAGTCGGAGTGGGAGATCGGCCCGGCGCGGATCCGCGCCGCCTCGGTCGCCCACCGCGGCCCCACCCTCGGCTACCGGATCGACGACGGCGAGCGCTCGCTCGCCTACATCCCCGACCACGAGCCGGCCCTGGGCGCCGACATCGAGGCGCTCGAGGAGGAGTGGATCTCCGGCTTCGCTCTCGCCAACGACGCCTCGCTGCTGATCCACGATGGCCAGTACGCCGACACCGAGTACCCGGATCACATCGGCTGGGGCCACTCCTCGCTTTCCCACTCGCTCGCCTTCGCGCACCGCAGCGGCGCCGAGCGCACCGTCCTCTTCCATCACGATCCGCTGCACTCCGACGAGCGCCTCGACGCGCTCGCCGCCGAAGCCGGTGAGCGCTGGGCGGCGGCGGGCGGCGCGGCGGGAGCGATCGAGCTCGGCGTCGAGGGGGGCGAGTTCGACCTGCGGGCGCCGGCCCGCCGGTCGCTCGAGGCAATCTGAATCCGAGCGACGCCGAGCGGCGCGCTCAGCGACGCGGCAGGCTGAGCCGCCGCCGCAGCGGCAACAGCCACCAGAGCACCACGAACATCGCCGCCGCGGCGGTGGTGAAGACGACGGTCGCGGCGCCGCCGAAGAGGACGTCGGTGATCAGCATGATCGCCCCGGTCATCGCCAGCGCCAGGAAGCCGAGCCCGGCGATCACCATCCGGTTGGCGACGAAGACAAGCCAGCGCTTCTGCTGGAAGCGGAAGGTCATCCGGTGGTAGGCGGTGGGCGCGATCAGCAGCGCCGCCGAGACCGCCGTGCAGAGCAGGGTCGCGAAGTAGACCTTCTCCTCGAAGGGGGAGATGTCGACGAAGTTGCGCTGGAACGGAACGGCGAGCAGGAAGGCGAAGAGGACCTGGACGCCCGGCAAGGCGACCCGCAGCTCCTGCAGGAGCTCGCCGAGGTTGCGATCGAGGCGCTCGACCTCGGTCTCCTCTCTGCCCGACGGGCGGTCCGCCATCCGCCCACGATAGGCCAGAGCGCCGAGGCGGTGCTCGTCTGAACCGCGATGCGGTCGCGACCAGCCAGTGCACCAGCGCGGTCGACGTTTGAACCGCTATGCGACTCAAATCGCGACCTCGCGGAGCCGACACGTAGGATCGCGCCCGTGGGACGCCTCGCGGTCATCCTCGGCAGCGGCGCCGTCGGGCTCGGCGGCGGTGAGATCGTCGCCGCCGCGGAACGGCACGGCGCCGTCATCCTGCAGCGCCACGGCAGCGGCGAGTACCGCCTCCCCCACCTGATCGACCACGCCGCCAACCTGCGCCCCCTGCTCGAGGCGGGCTGCGACCGGGCGCTGGCGGTCTGCTCGGTCGGCTCGCTGAAGCCGGAGATCGAGGTCGGCAGCCTCGTCTGTCCGGACGACTTCGTCGCCCTGCAGGTGGCGATCACCAGCTTCGACGACGCTCGCGGCCACGCGACGGCCGGCCTCGACCGGGACTGGCGGGGCGCGCTGCTGGCCGCCGCCGCGGCCGGGGGCGTGCCGCTGCGCGACGGCGGCGTCTACTGGCAGACCAACGGCCCTCGCTTCGAGACCCGGGCCGAGATCGGGCTGATCGCGGCCCATGCCGACCTGGTCGGGATGACGATGGCCTCGGAGTGCATCGTCGCCGGCGAGCTGGGGCTGCGCTACGCGGCGCTCTGCATGGTCGACAACCTGGCGAACGGAGTCGGCGAGCGTCCCCTCTCCCCGCAGGAGCTGGAGCGCGACCGGGAGGCCAACGCGGCCAGCCTGCGCGACGCCCTCGACGCGATCCTGCCGGAGCTGGCCCTATGACGTACCGGGACTTGGATACCTATGTGGGCAGTCAACTACCGGCGCGTCGGCGAGGGCCGCGGTGAAAGCGCTGAACGTGACGGGCGCCGTCCTCGACGGCGAGACAGTCGGCCTCCGCTGCGCCGACGGGCTGATCGAGGCGATCGGGCCGGAGGTGACGCCGCAGCCGGGCGAGGAGACGATCGACGCCGCCGGGGCGCCGCTCGTCCCCGCCCTGGTCAACGGCCACACCCACGCGGCGATGACCCTGTTCCGTGGCTACGGCGGCGACCTGCCGCTGATGCGCTGGCTGCAAGAGAAGGTCTGGCCGGTCGAGGCGAAGCTGGAGCCCGAGGACGTCTACTGGGGGACGCGGCTGGCCTGCGCGGAGATGATCCGCACCGGCACCGCCCGCTTCTGGGACATGTACTGGCACCCGCAGGCGACCGCGCGGGCGGTCGAGGACGCCGGCCTGCGGGCCCACATCGGCGGACCGCTGCTCGACGTCGGCAACGACACGCCCCATGAGCTGAGGGAGGCGGCGCTGCGCGACGTCGAGGCGCTGGCCGGCTTCGGCCCGACGATCGACACCTCGCTCGCCCCGCACTCGATCTACACGGTCAGCGAAGGCCTGATGCGTTGGGCGACGGGGCAGGCCGCCGAGCGGGAGCTGCCGATCCACATCCACCTCTCCGAGACCGAGCAGGAGGTGGCCGACTGCGTCGCGGCGCACGGGGTGCGGCCGGCCGCCTACCTCGATCGACTCGGGGCGCTCGGCGAGCGCACCGTGCTCGCCCACGGCGTCTGGCTCGACGAGGCGGAGCTGGAGCTGATCGCGGCGCGCGGCGCGACCGTGGTCGCCAACCCGATCGCCAACCTGAAGCTGGCGGTCGGCGGCGTCCTCCCCTACCCGGCGGCGCGTCAGGCCGGGGTCGCGGTCGGTCTGGGCACCGACGGCCCCGGCTCCAACGACTCGCTCGACCTCTTCTCCGACCTGAAGACCTTCGCGCTGCTGCAACGCCACACGAGCGGCGACGCGACCGTGCTGCCGGCCGCCGAGGCCGTGGAGATCGCGACTGGGGCGCGGGCGCCGGCGCTGCTCGACGGTGCGGGCCCGGCGGGCGACCCGGCCGCGGGGCGCCTCGCCCCCGGCGCCCCGGCGGACTTCCTTCTGCTGCGCCGCGACGCGCCCGAGCTGGGGATCGGCGACCTCGCCTCCAACCTCGTCTACGCCGCGAGCGGCTCGGTGGTCGACACGACCGTCGTCGCCGGCCGGGCGCTGATGCGGGACGGCGAGATGGAGGGCGAGGCGGAGATCCTCGCCCGCGCCGCCGAGCGGGCGCGGCGGCGCGGGATCGCCTGAGCCAAACGCGATCTGCGAGGCTGACCGGGAACCTCATGGCGGACGTCCTCAGCACGATCGGCGAAGGCTTCAAGCAGTCGCTGCTGATGGCCTACGAGGTCTGGTGGGCGCTGGTGCTCGGCTTCGCGATCTCCGGCATCGTCCAGTCCTGGGTGCCGCGCGAGCGGATCGAGGCGACCCTCGCCGGCCGCGGTCCGAAGCCGGTCGCCTGGGCGACCGGGCTCGGCGCCGCCTCCTCCTCCTGCTCCTACGCGGCGATCGCGATCGCCCGCTCGCTGCTCCAGAAGGGCGCCTCGGCGACCACCGCGCTCGCCTTCCAGTTCGCCTCGACCAACCTCGTCTGGGAGCTGGGCCTGGTGCTCTGGGTGCTGATCGGCTGGCAGTTCGCGCTGGCCGAGTACGTCGGCGGGATCATCCTGATCGCGCTGATGGCGGCGCTGCTGCGCTTCTTCGTCTCGCCGCGACTCGAAGAGCAGGCCCGCAAGCACGCCCAGGAGGCGCAGGAGGGCCACGTGCACGAACACGGCGACGGCGAGGACGAGCAGCCGCAGACCCTGCGGCAGCAGCTGGTCTCGGCCGAAGCCTGGACCGGCGTCGCCCACAACTTCCGCGCCGACTGGACGATGCTCTGGAAGGAGATCACGATCGGCTTCCTGCTGGCCGGCTTCATCGGCCTGCTCGGCAACGACTTCTTCAACTTCCTCTTCGTCACCGACGCGCCGCCGGTCCTGCGGACGATCGAGAACGTCCTGGTCGGGCCGCTGATCGCGGTCCTCAGCTTCGTCTGCTCGGTCGGCAACGTGCCGCTGGCGGCGGTGCTGTGGTCGGGCGGGATCAGCTTCGCCGGGGTGATCGCCTTCATCTTCGCCGACCTGATCGTGCTGACGATCGTCGCCGCGTACCGCAAGTACTACGGCACCGCCTTCGCGCTGCGGATCACCGCGCTGATGCTGGTGACGATCGTGATCGCGGCGCTGATCGTCGACGGGCTGTTCGGGGCGCTCGGCCTGATCCCGACCGGGCCGCGGCCGACCCGCAACGACATCTTCGGCTCGGTCGAGGTCGACTACAAGCTCTTCCTCAACATCCTCGGCTTGGCGATCTTCGCGACGCTGTTCTGGCTCACCCGCCGCGACGCCGCCCGGGCGAGCGCCGCGTGCCCGGCCCACGCCGCCGACAGCCCGGCCGAAGCGGCGAGCAGCAAGCGCCGCCCGCGGGTCGTAGGCCTGCGAGAGCCAGCCGGCCAGCGGCCCGCCGATCGGCGCCGAGCCGAGGAAGACGACCGAGTAGAGGGCCATCACCCGGCCCCGCATCGCCGGCTCGACCGCGAGCTGAAGGCTCGAGTTGACGCTGGCCGCGAAGGTCACTGCGGCTGCGCCGAGCAGGGCCAGCACCGGGATCTCGAAGGCGAGGGTCGGCATGGCCGCGGCGAGCAGCGCCAGGCCGCCGAAGGCGAGCGCCGCCGCGGCGATCAGGCGCGGGCCGGTGCGGCCGCGGGCGCCGGTGACGAGCGCGCCGATCACCGAGCCGACCCCCATCGCGCTGACCAGCGCCGCGTAGGCGCTGGCGCCGCCGTCGAAGCTGAAGGTGGCGAGCAGCGGCAGGACGACCTGGAAGTTGAAGCCGAAGGTGCCGACCAGCGCCATCAGCGCCAGCGGCACGGCCAGCTCCGGCGTACGGCGCACGTAGCGCAGGCCGGCGCGGATCGCGCCGGGCTCGCGGCCGGAGGCGGGCGCGGCGCGCAGTCGGGCGGGGTCCATCCCCCAGAGGGCGACGATCATCGCGCCGAAGGTGGCGATGTTGACGGCGAAGCAGGGGACGACGCCGACGGTGGCGATCAGCAGGCCGGCAACCGCGGGGCCGGCAATCCGCGCCGACTGGACGAGGACGCTGTTGAGGCTGACCGCATTGACCACCCGGTCGGGGCCGACCATCTCGATCACGAAGCTCTGCCGGGTCGGGTTGTCGACCGCGTTGACGGCGCCGCGGGAGAAGGCGGCGAGGTAGACCATCCACGGGGCGACGACGCCGGCGGCGCTGACCGCGAGCAGGCCGATCGCCGGCAGCGCCATCAGCGCCTGGGTGGCGATCAGCAGATCGCGCTTCGGGAAGCGGTCGGCTAGCAGGCCGCCCCAGGCGCCGAGCAGAAGCATCGGCAGGAACTGCAGCGCGGTGGTCAGCCCGACCGCAGCGCCGCTGCCGGTCAGGGTGAGGACGAGCCAGATCGAGGCGACCGCCTGCATCCAGTTGCCGGACAGCGAGACGAGCTGCCCGACGAAGTAGCGGCGGTAGTTGGGGACGGAGAGGGAGCCGAAGCTGCGCCTAACTGCGGCGCTCACGGTCCGCCCTCGCGTTTCCCCGGCCGCTCCTCGAGGATCCCCTCGAGGATCTCCGCCGCCCGCTCGAGCGTCTCCAGGTCGGCGGTCGGCAGGTCGCGCATGCGGCGCGCAAGGTAGGCGTTCTTGCGCCCCCGCAGGCGGCGCAGCCGCTCCCGCCCCGCGGCGGTGACGCTGACCAGGGCGCTGCGCCCGTCGTCGGGGTCGGGCGTCCGCTCGACCAGCCCCGCCTCGCCCAGCACGCGCAGCGTCCGCGTCGCGGTCGGTCGCTTGACCCGCTCGATCTCGGCCAGCTCGCTGGGGGTCAGCGGCCCGTGCCGCTCGACGCTCGCCAGCGCCGCCGCGGAGGTCGGCGTCAGCCGCTCGGCCGCCCCGGCGGCCTCCTGCCGCAGCCGCCGCGCGGTGCGCACGATCGCCAGCCGCAGCCTGGCTGCGGAGGCGGCGAGGGAGGTGTCGGCTGCCACTTCGATCATCTGATTAGCATCGGTAATTAGCCTAGCAAATTACATTCCTCTGCACTCCGCCGACGGAACGATTCCGGTCGATATGCGTCCGTGTTCGTCTCGTCGGCGGATGATGGGGCGCAAAGGGCACGCTGGAAGGCGGGGCCGGGCGTGTTGCCACCGAGGTAGGCACGCGGCCTGCCGCGTCGAAGGAGACGCGGATGAGCGCCGAGGCCTCCGAGAAGCCGGTCCGCTACCCGCCGGGGATGGACGCGCGAAGCGCGCGCATCGCGCGGATCCTCGACCCGATCCTGCTGGTCGCCTCGGCGCTGGTCATCCCCACCGTGGCGATCAGCGAGTCCCACCCCGGTGGCAGCCTGGAGGCGATCGCCCAGACGCTCAACTGGATCACCTGGCTCGCCTTCCTGGTCGAGCTGGTGGTGATGCTCGCTGTGGTGCCCAACCGCTGGGCCTGGCTGCGCCACCACCCGCTCGACCTGATCGTGGTCGTCTTCACGCCGCCGGTCCTGCCGGCCGGCTTGCAGAGCCTGCGGGCGCTGCGCCTGCTGCGGCTGCTGCGCCTGCTGCGCCTCGCCCAGATCTCGCGGCAGGTCTTCTCGCTGCGCGGCCTGCACTACGCGGCGCTGCTCGCGGTGCTGACCGCGATGGCCGGCGGCGCCGCCTTCATCGGCTTCGAGAAGTCCAACCAGGACCTCAACCCGTGGGAAGGCATCTACTGGGCGGTCACCTCGATGACCACCCTGGGGTCGAGCATCCACCCGACCACGACGGGCGGCCAGATCGTCGCCGTCGCCGTCGTGATCGTCGGCATCTCCTTCGTCGCGCTGCTCACCGGCGCCATCGCGCAGCGCTTCCTCGGGCCAGAGATCAGCGAGACGCAGGCACTGCTGGAGACCGGCGAGGGATCGCCGGAGGCCGAGGCGATTCAGCAGCTGGAAGAGATCCGCTCGCAGCTCAACGCGCTGCAGGTCTCGGTCAGCCGCCTGGTCGAGCGGGGCGAAGCCGGCCGGCCGCCGCCCTGAGCGACTTGGCACGGGTCTCCCGGGAGCATTTTGGACCCTATAGGGGACAAAATGCTTCATTCGACGCGGCGGCGCCAGCGCGGGCGGCTGCGGCTGGGCTGCGCCCCCGTTCGCGGCGGTGCCGGCGCGGGCGGCTGCGGCTGGGCTGCGCCCCCGTTCGCGGCGGTGCCGGCGCGGGCGGCTGCGGCTGGGCTGCGCCCCCGTTCGCGGCGGCTCAGCCTTCGTCGGCGCGGGCGGCGACCTTGCCCTCCAGCTCCTTCATCACGCCGGGGTCGCGCAGGGTGGTGACATCGCCCAGCTCGCGCCCCTCGGCGATGTCGCGCAGCAGGCGGCGCATGATCTTGCCGGAGCGCGTCTTCGGCAGGTCGCCCGACCAGATCACCCGTTTCGGGCGAGCCAGTTTGCCGATCCGCCCCGCGACGTGGTCGGCCAGCTCGGCGACCATCTCCTCGTCGCCTTCGTGGTTGCCCTCCAGGGTGACGAAGGCGCAGATCGCCTGGCCCGTGTCGGCGTCGGACTGCCCGATCACCGCCGCCTCGGCGACCTTCGGGTGGGAGACGATCGCCGACTCGACCTCGGCGGTCGAGAGGCGATGGCCGGAGACGTTGATCACGTCGTCGATCCGCCCCAGCACCCAGAAGTAGCCGTCTTCGTCTTCGCGGGCCGCGTCGCCGACCAGGTAGGTCCCCGGGCCGAAGCGCGAGAAGTAGGTCTCGACGAAGCGCTCCGGCTCGCGGTAGATCGTGCGCAGCATCGCCGGCCAGGGGCGGCGCAGGACGAGCAGCCCCTCGCTTTCGGAGACCGGCTCGCCGGCCTCGTCGTAGACCGCGGCGTCGATCCCCGGCAGCGGCCGCGTCGCCGAGCCGGGCTTGGTCGCGACCACCCCCGGCAGCGGCGAGATGATGATCTGGCCGGTCTCGGTCTGCCACCAGGTGTCGACGATCGGGCAGCGCTCGCCGCCGATCACCTTGTGGTACCAGAGCCAAGCCTTCGGGTTGATCGGCTCGCCGACCGTGCCGAGCAGCCGCAGCGAGGAGAGGTCGTGGCGCTCGGGGTACTCCATCCCCCATTTCATGCAGGCGCGGATCGCGGTCGGCGCCGTGTAGAGGATCGTCACGCCGTAGCGCTCGACCAGCTCCCACCAGACGTCCTTCTCGGGGTAGTCGGGCGCCCCCTCGAACATCACGCTGGTCGCGCCGTTGGCGAGCGGCCCATAGACGATGTAGGAGTGGCCGGTGACCCAGCCGACGTCGGCGGCGCACCAGTAGACGTCGCGCTCCGGCTTCAGGTCGAAGACGTAGCGATGGGTGCAGGCGACGCCGGTCAGGTAGCCGCCGGTGGTGTGGAGGATGCCCTTCGGCTTCGCGGTCGAGCCGGAGGTGTAGAGGATGAACAGCGGGTCCTCGGCGCCGATCGGCTCGGGCGGGCACTCCGCGCCCGCCGCGGCCATCGCCTCCTCGAAGGAGACGTCGCGCCCCTCGCGCATCTCGCACTCGGTGCCGGTGTGGCGGACGACGAAGACGGTCTCGACCGAGTCGAGCCCCTCCATCGCCTCGTCGACCCGCGCCTTGACCGCCGCCGTGCGGCCCTTGCGGCGCGCCCCGTCGACGGTGACCAGCGCCTTGGCGTGGGAGAACTCCATCCGCTCCCGCACCGACTCGGCCGAAAAGCCGCCGAAGACGACGTTGTGGACGGCGCCGATCCGCGCGCAGGCGAGCATCGCGACGATGACCGCGGGGATCATCGGCAGGTAGATCCCGACCACGTCGCCCTTGCCGATCCCGTGGTCGCGCAGCGCGTTGGCGAAGCGCTGGACGTCGGCGAGCAGCTCGGCGTAGGTGATCTCGCGCTCCTCGCCCTCCTCGCCGCGCCAGTGGTAGGCAACGCGTCCACCCCACCCCGCCTCGACGTGGCGGTCGAGGCAGTTGGCGGAGACGTTCAGCTTTCCGTCGGCGAACCAGCGGTAGAAGGGCGGGTCGGACTCGTCGAGCGATTCGCTCGGCTCCTCGACCCAGTCGAGCAGCTCCCTCGCCTGCCGCAGCCACCAGGCCTCCGGGTCCGCCGCCGCCTCCGCGTAGACCGCCGCGTCGCCGAGCAGCGCCTCGTCCTGGAACGCCCGCGGCGGCTCGAACCGCTCCACCGCGAGCAGCTCGTCCAGCTCCCGCTCAAGCTCCGTCTCCCCCTTGCCGTTCATTGCGCTCCTTCCTGGGCCGCTACCCTGACCGGGGAAACGTACCCCTTCGACGATTCGGAGCAACTGGACGGAGGACGATGCTGTTCAGGCAGATCATCCACGAGGACCTCGGCTGCGCCTCCTACCTGGTCGGCGACCCCGACTCCGGCGTCGCCGCCGTGATCGACCCCCAGTGGGACATCGACCCCTACCTGAACCTCAGCCGCCTGCACGGGATGCGGATCGAGCACGTTCTGGAGACCCACAACCACGCCGACCACGTCTCCGGGCACGGGCGGCTGGCGCGGGCCACCGGCGCGACGATCCACGTCAGCGAGCTGGCCGAGGCCGAGTACGAGCACCAGCCACTCGCCGACGGCTCGACCATGGAGCTGGGCGAGGGCGTCACGATCGAGGCGATCCACACCCCAGGCCACCGGCCCGAGCACACCTCCTTCCTGCTCCGCGACGCCACCCGGGACGGCGACCCGGTCGCGGTGCTGACCGGGGACTCGCTGTTCGTCGGCGACGTCGCCCGCCCCGACCTCGCGATCGAGCCGCGCGAAGGCGCCGCCGGCATCTTCCGCTCGCTGCACGAGCGGCTGCTGGCGCTCCCCGACGAGGTCGAGGTCTGGCCGGGCCACCTCGGCGGCTCGCTCTGCGGCAGCTCCGGGATCGACCTGAAGACCTCCTCGACGATCGGCTTCGAGCGCCGCCACAATCGGGCGCTGGCCTTCACCGAGGAGGCCGACTTCATCGAGGACGCGGTCTCCTCGCTCGGCGAGCGGCCGCCCAACGTCGAGCACATCGTCGCCCTCAACCGCGGGCCGCTGGTCGAAGCGATCGGCTCCCCGGCCAGGCTGACGGCGCGCCGCTTCGAGGCGGCGATCGCCGAGGGCGCGGTGGCGGTCGACTCGCGCACCAACGAGCAGTTCGACGAGGCTCACATCCCGGGGGCGATCAGCGCCTCGGCCTACGACACCGGCTTCGCCACCAAGGTCGCGCAGGTGGTGCCCCCCGAGGCCGAGGTGGTCGTGGTCGCCGCCTCCGACGGCAACGAGCTGGAGGCCGCAGAACTGCTCGCCGCAGTGGGGCTGCGGGTGCTCGGCTTCCTCGGAGGCGGGATGAGCGCCTGGCGGGCGGAGGAGCGCCCGGTGCAGCGGATCGAGCTGGTTGGGCCCGAGGGGCTGGCCGAGCTGCTGGACGGCCCCGAGCCGCCGCTGATCCTCGACGTGCGCGGCTCCGGCGAGTTCGCCGAAGCGCACATCGCCGGCTCTCTGCACGTCCCCTACGGCGAGCTGGCGCGACGGCTCGAAGAGCTGCCCCGCGACCGCGCCCTGGCGACGATCTGCAAGGGCGGCAAACGGAGCGGCCTCGCAGCCTCGGTGCTGCAGCGCGAGGGCTTCGAGACGATCCACGTCGCCTGCGGCGGGGTCGGCACCTGGCAGGGCGAAGGGCGGCCGGTCGAGACCGCCGAGGTTCCTGCCTGAGGTCCTATCCCGGCAGGGGTTCCACTTAACTTTTTTTGAACACAGGGTGGGCCGTCCGAGGTCGGCTGCCCAAAAAAAGTACAAGACGTTCCACCCCTACCGGAATAGAACCTTCCTCTACCGCCCGCCCCGGGTTCGCCTGCCTCTGTGGCGGTCAGCTTTGGGAATGTCTAGTAACCGGGGGGGTGACGCGCGACGAATCCGGAAGTGGAGCTGACCGGGGACGGGTGCCAGCGGGGGCCGGCGCCGCCCGAGGTGTCGAAGGCGAGGCCGGCGATGATCACCCAGGCATGGCCCGAGTTGGCGTAGACCGTGATCCAGTGGCCGGCGCCCGCATCGCCCCAGGTCTCCAGCCCGGTCGAGTCGAGCGGGCTGTCGAGGAACCCGCCGCCGTGCAGGGCGAAGCTGACCGCGCCCGAGCAGTCGTAGCCGGAGGACTCGAAGGAGCCGTGGCCGCCGCCCCAGACGTAGGGGGTGGTGGCGATCGCGTTGGCGGCTTCGATCGCCGCCGCGACCGCCGGCGGGGCGCCGCTCGGCACGCTGGCCTGGCTTTCGGAGATGTAGCTGGCGCTCTGACCCGGGGTGAGCGGCGCCGGCGCCGCGGCGGGCGGCGCGGCGCTGCCGGCGGAGGCGATCTGCGAGGAGATCGCCGCCAGGTTGTCGCCGAGCGCCTGTTCGCGCGACTCGAGCGATTCCAGCTTGCGCTGCCGCTGCGCCTGCGCCGCCTTCAGATCGGTGAAGCGAACGGCGGCTTGCTGCTTGGCGGCAGCTGCTTCGCGCTCCTTGGCGGCGATCGCGTCGCGCGCTTCCTTCAGCTGCCGGCGGATCGCCGCCATCCGCCTGACCGCGGCCTTCGCTTCGTCGCGCAGCCCCTTGACCCGCTCGGCGACCGAGTCGTCGTAGTCCTGGACGCGGCTCAAGTATTCGGCGCGGGCGTTGAGCTGGGACCAGCTCGCCGATTCGACGACGACGCTGAGCACGTCGGGGCTGCCCGCCTCGTAGATCGCGACCAGCCGCTGCCGCAGGACCCCGAGGGCGCGACGCAGGCGAGACCGGATCCGGGCCAGCCGTCGCTTCTCGGCGGCCAGCTTGGCGCCGGCGCGGTCCAGTTCGCCCTGCTTGGCGGTCAGCTCGCGTTCCAGCGCGAGCTGCTGCTGGCGCAGCCGCGAGACTTCGCCGAGCATCGCGTCGATCGCCTCGTTCTGTTCGGCGATCGTCGCGCTCAGCGAGCTCTGGCTTTCGCGCACCTTGCTCAGCTTGCCCTGCGTCGCGTCGAGCTTCTCGCGCAGGGTGGCAGCCGGCGCGCTCGCCACCAGGCAGAGCGCGAGAAGCAGCAGGGCGGCGAACAGCGGCAGCAACCGCGGGGTGCCGGAGGGGGCGCGCATCGAGCGCGTCACGCTAGCGAAGTTGCCCAAAAACTGTTAGGAGTTGCTAATAACCTGCAACTTCGGTTGCAGAATCCGCTCTCTTGCAGGAAAAACGGCCGCCGTGACGACTACGTCGCGGCGGCCGCCGTGACCAGGGGACGTGCCGCCGCAGGGCGGCCCATATGGGCGCCGTAGCGACGGCACCTCCGGGGGTCAGGCCAGCAGTTTGGCCTTCGCCCGCTCGAACTCCTCGTTCGTGATCGCTCCCTTGTCCTTCAGGTCGTTGAGCTTGTGCAGCTCGTCGGCCGGCGAGCTCTGCGCCTGTTCGCGGATGTAGGAGTCCATGTGCTGCTTCGCCTCGGCCTGGGCTTTGATCGTCCTGTCGCGCATCCCGCTGCCGCGCACGATCAGGTAGACGAGCGCCGTCAGGAAGGGGATCAGCACGAGGAAGAGGACCCAGGCGGCCTTCCCCCAGCCGGAGGTCTCGTGGTCGCGGAACAGGTCGGTGAGGATCGTGATCAGGATCCAGATCCAGACCACGAAGAAGAAGATCTCGAGGGCGAGGAGAAGAGCTTCGCCCAGGTTGATGTCGGCAAACGGCACGGCGGGTCCTTTCGGTAGGGACAGAGTGTGGGGCGGGAAGATCATAGAAACGGCAGCGTCGCGAGGCGAGCCACGCCGCCCAGGAACATCAGCGAGCCGAAAGCCAGGGTCGCGATCACCAGCCGCAGCGAGCGGAACTTGACCGAGAGGCCGCCGAAGAACAGCACCGCGGCGAAGAAGATCGTCGCCAGCACGTAGTTGTCGGAGGTCTGGTTTGCTTCGCGGCCTTCCTCGAAGAGCTGCGAAGCCTCGTCTTCGAGCCGTTCGGATTCCTCCAAGTCGGCCACCTTGTACTGCTTCATCTGGAAGGGGACGTCGGGCGCGTCGGGGTTCTTCAGCGGCCGCGTCTTCAGCCAGGCGTTGAAGGCGCGCTTGAACTCGTCGCGGAAGAAGTGCTGGCTGAGGATCCCCTCGAGCTGTTTGTTGCCCTGCGAGTAGGCGACCGCGAACTGGGTGAACAGGTCGGCGTCGATCGTGACGAAGGAGAAGCCGCGCGACTGCGCCTTGGCGGACTCGGTGCGGGCCGCGCCGGCCTGCGTGAAGCGGGTCGACTGCTGGCCGCCCCAGCGGGTCGCCTCGTAGGCGCTGTAGGCGGTGGTCAGGGTCGCCGCCGCGAGCAGCGCCGCGGACCACAGCTCGAACCGCTCGCGCAAGTTGCCGTTGCGATCCACGTCGCGCACTCTATTCGCAGCGAAGAGCACCTGAGCCCCGTCTGAACCGCCGACGCCGCCAGCGCCACAGCCGTAATCCCCTCGTAAGACGGCGGCGCGATACTCGGACCCCCGACCCCGACGACGAGGAGAACAAATGGCACGCCTGTCGATTCTCGCGCTCTGCGCCGCCGCGATCGTCGCGGCCGGCTGCGGCAGCGGCAGCGAGAGCACCACGGCGAGCGCCGCGCAGAGCGGCGCGACGAGCGAGAACGCTGCGAAGGCGACGGCCAGCGCCCGCAAGGGCAAGCAGGTGAAGGCGATCGGCTCGAGCTACGGGAAGGTGATCGCCGACCGGCGCGGCGAGGCCTTCTACCTGTTCGGCAAGGACAAGGGCGGCAAGAGCCGCTGCTACGGCGCCTGCGCCCGCGCCTGGCCGCCGGTGATCACCAAGGGCAAGCCGCGCGCCGGCAACGGGGTGCGGGCGCGGCTGCTCGGCACGACGCGGCGCAAGAACGGCAAGCTCCAGGCCACCTACGCCGGCCACCCCCTCTACTACTACGTGGACGACTCGCCGGGGCGCATCCTCTGCCAGAACGTCAGCGAGTTCGGCGGCCTCTGGCTGGTCGTCAAGCCGAGCGGCGAGCCGGTCACCTAAGCACCCTCCCGCGGGGAAAGCCGCTGGGCGAAGAGGACCGCGGCCACCGCGGTGGCGAGGTTGAGGCTGGAGACGCCGGAGCGCATCGGGATCGCGAGGCGGGCGTCGGCGCGCTCGAGCAGGGCGTCGCTGAGTCCGTAGCGCTCGCTGCCGAAGGCGAGGATCGCGCGCGGCGGCAGCTCGGCCGGGCGCAGGTCCTCGCCTCCGGGGTCGATCGCGATCAGCGGCCGGTCGCTCTCCGGCGGGGCCGCCGCCGCGGCGACCGGCAGGGCGAAGTGCAGTCCGGCGGCGCCACGCAGCGCGTCGGGGTGCCAGGGGTCGATGGGCCCGGTGGTGAGCACGCCCGCCGCGTCGGCCGCCGCCGCGACCCGCACGCAGGCCCCCAGGTTGCCCATCGTGCGCGGCTCCTCGAGCAGGACCAGCGGCGCCGATCGCGTGTCGACCAGCACCGCCTCGGGCGGGATGCGGCGGCGCTGGGCGATCGCGACGACCCCGGTGCGGGGCGCCTGCGGGACCAGCTCGGCCAGCACCTCGGGAGCGACCCGCTCGGTCTGCTCGACCAGCGAGCCGGCCAGGTCGGGGGCCAGCTCCGCGACGAGCCGCTCGAGCTGCTCGGGCTCGGAGGCGACTGCCTCCAGCAGGTCGGCGCCGAAGCGCAGCGCGTGCTTGAGGGTGTGGAAGCCCTCCAGCACCGCGAGGCGCTGGTCGCGCCGTGCGCTGCGGTAGCGGCGGATCAGCCCCTGCTCGGCGACGGCATCGCTCACCGCCGCATCATGACCCGACTCAGTGCGCTAACGCCGCGCGGTCGGCACGATGGTCAGCGAGCGGTCGTTCTCGTCCGGGAACCCGTCCAGGAACGGGGTCAGGTAGCGGCCGACGATCTTGCCGTCCCGCTCGTGCCAGGGCGGGGTCTCGTCGAGGGTCGAGATTTCTCCATGGCCGCCGGCCGGGCGGCCAAAGAGGTAGCGGGGCTCGTTGCCCGTCCAGAGGACCGCGCGCAGCACCGGGTCGAACGGCGAGGGCTCGAGGTCGCAGCCGACGGCGGCGGCGATCGCTTCTGCCGCCGCATCGGCCTGTTGGGTCGCGATCCCGCCCTGCTTGATCGCAAACGCCGTCACGTCGCCAGCCGCGAAGACGCGCTCCACCCCGACCACCCGGCTGTGCTCGTCGACCGGGACGAAGCCGTCCTCGTCGTGGGGGACGCCGTCGATCCGGCGGCCCTCGAGGCGGGGCAGGCTGACCACCGCCTCGGTCTCGATCGGCGCGCCGGGGGCGATCTCGAGGCGACCGCGGTCGAACCCGACCGGGTGGGTGCCGGCCACCAGCTCGATCCCGCGCTGGTCCAGCAGCCGCGCCATCTTCTCGGCGACGGTGCGCCCGAACAGGTCCAGCGGCGCGTCCTCCGGCGTGACCACGGTGAGCCGCGCGTCTTCGATGCCCGACCGGGCCAGCACCGCGGAGGCCAGCAGCGCCAGCTCGTAGAGCGGCAGCGCCCAGCTAGATCCTCCCGGCATCGTGAAGACGACGTCGCGCAGGCCGCCGGCGCGCAGCCGGCGCACCACCCCGCCGACGCCGCCTTCGTCGGCGACGCCCCAGAAGGTGACGGCACCGGGGACCGCCCACAGCATGCGGGCGCCGGGCGCAAGGACGAGCTGGTCGTATTCGACCCGCTCACCGTCGCGCGCGCTGACCCACCCCGCCTCGGCGTCCACCGAGACGATCCCGCCCAGGTGGAACGAGGCGCCACAGCTCCTGGCCAGGCCCTCCAGGTCGTAGCGGAAGATGCTGCCGGCGCCGTAGGGCTCGCCGACCGCGAAGGGCCGATAGACGAACTCGCGCCGCGGCGCCCACAGCTCGACCGTCACCCGTCCGCGGGCCAGCTCGCGCAACGCCAGCGCAGCCTCCAGCGCGGCTACGCCGCCACCGGCGATCACCACCTTGGGGAGCCCCTGGTCGCCCGACTCCGCATGCATAGATCGACATTACGCACGCCGGTTCGGCACTCCATCCGCACGAACCCACCGATCGAGGTTCGGCTTATCACCGATGCCCCGGCCGGCGCTCCCGTTGAGAGCCTCTCCCAGTAGGCCCCGCACCCCTGGATGCGCACGCTCCCTACCGGGAGAGGCTCTAAGGTTCTGCCGAGCGGGGGAGACCGGAAGCGGAAAGGAAGGCGACCGATGCGATTGCTTGTGGGCCATGACGGAAGCGGCGGAGGACGCGACGCGCTCGCGCTGGCCCGCGTGCTGGGCTCGGCGGAGCCGTCGAGCGCCCTGGTCGTCGCGGTGATGCCCTACGGGCCGCTGCCCGTGCGCTTCGTCGAGCTGGAGAGCGATGCGGCGGCCGCAGCGGAGCCGCTGCTCGACGAAGCGCGCAAGCGGCTGGAGGGGCTCGAGGTCGAGACGCGCGCCTTCGGGGGCGGCTCGCCCGCCGGCGTGATGACCGACCTCGCCGAACGCCGCGAGGTCGACTCGATCGTGGTCGGCTCCCCCCACCGCGGCCCGGTCGGGCGCACGCTGATCGGCAGCGTCGCCGAGGGGGTCCTGCACGGCGCCCCCTGCACCGTCACCGTCGCGCCCCGCGGCTACGCGGAGCAGGATCGTCGCTCGCTCGGCCTGATCGGGGTCGCCTACGACGGCACGCCGGAAGCGAAGGCGGCGCTGCGGCGCGCCCGCGCCTTGGCCGAGGCGAGCGGCGCCGCGGTCAGGGTGCTGACCGTGGTCGCCCCGCCGGTGGCGCTGCCCGGCGTGGTCGGCTACACGCCGGTCGAGCCGCCCGAACCCGACAAGGTGATCGCGGAGGGGGTGCGGGAGCTCGGCCCCGAGGTGACCGCCGAGAGCCGCAAGCTCGACGGCCCGCCGGCCCCCACCCTGGCGAAGGCCTGCGAGGACGGCGTCGACCTGCTGGTCGTCGGCTCGCGCGGCTACGGCCCGGTGATGCGGGCGCTGCTCGGCTCGGTCTCCACGCAGTTGATCGCCGAGGCCCCCTGCCCGGTGATGGTCGTGCCGCGGCCGCGGGCCGACGGCGAGTAGTCCGCTCCCGACCTCAGCGCCCTCTCAGCGCGAGGTCAGGCTGGCGACCAGCTCGACGTACTCTTTCAGCCTGCCGATCCCGAGGAAGCGGTCCATCACCCGTTCGCGAGCCGCGCCGCCCAACCGCGCCGCCAGCTCGGGATCGTCGAGCAGCGAGCGGATCGCCCGGCCGAAGGCCGCCAGGTCGTGCGGGTCGTCGACCAGCAGGCCCGACTCGCCGTCGACGATCTGGTCCTGGATGCCGCCGACCCGGCTGCCGACCATCGGCCGTTCCTTCCACATCCCCTCGGCGACCGTGAGCCCGAAGCCCTCGGCGAGGCTCTTCTGCACCAGCACGTCGGCGCGGCGCTGCAGCGCGTTGACCATCGCCCCGTTTTCGTCGAGGTCGTACATCGGCAGGCTGACCAGATGGGCACGCCGCCGCGCCTCGTCCGGCAGCCGCCGCCACGACTCGGCGACGTCGCCGAACACCACGGCGCCCTCGGGGTCGTCGGCGACGGCGCCGGTGGCGGGGGCGACGAGGGCGAGGTGGACGCCCGGGTCGTCCAGGTATCGCTCGAAGCACTCGAGCAGGCCGCGCGGGTCCTTGAGGCGGTCCCAGCGGGAGACCTGGACGACCAGCTTGGCCCCCGCCGGCAGCGGCTCCTCCTGAAGCAGCTCGGCGGGGCGCTCGACCCGGTCGGGGGTGCCGTCGCCGCGGACGAAGACCGGCGCCGTCTCGGGCGGGCCGTCACGGAGACCGAGCGTCCGCAGGACCGCCTCCACGGTGTCCGGGTCCAGCTCCTGGTTCTTCGCCGAGAAGGGGTCGATCGCCGGCGGCATCAGCCAGACCTTGCCGCGGTCCAGCCCGTCCCAGGCGTACTCGGCGCGCGAGAACACGTAGGCGTCCGCCGGCTCGACGTAGGGGCGCAGGAAGTCCCAGGTGCGGCGGGCCAGCGCGTCCGGCTCGTCGATCCCGATGTGGCAGCGCCAGACGACCCGGGCGCCCAGCTCCTTCATCGCCGGAACCAGGGCGGCGGTCTGCGGGTCGTGCAGGTAGACGACGTCGCCGGGCTGCAGGAGGCGCTCGAGGTGGGCGGCGCTGCCGGCCAGCGTCGCCTCGTAGACGTGGCGCTCCCCCTCCCCCAGCTCGCCGCCGTCGCCGGGGTCGCCGTGCAGGTTGTTGTGGAGGCGCTTGGTGACCGTGAAGAACTCCTCCCCGTCGCGCAGCACCACCCAGCGGGTGTCGATCCCGGCGCCGCGCACGTAGGGCAGCAGCGCGTGGAGGATCTCGGCGACGCCACCGCCGCGGGCGGTCGAGCTGACGTGCCAGATCGCCAGCCCGGCGAACTCGTCGCGCGCCCGCTCGGCCACCCGTTCGAACGGCGCGAACCCCTCGGCGCCGAGCAGCGCCTCGAAGCGCTCGAGCGGCTGCGGCGGGATCTGCACGAACTTGGGGACTGCCATAGCCCCAGCCTAGAGAGACCAGTGGCGGCCCACCTGGGAGGCGGCGCGGGAGGTGAGGATCGGATCGGGCGCCACCGACTCGGGCTCCCCCTCGCCCCCCAGCGCCGCCATCGTCGCCTCGACCGACTCGGCCAGGGCCGCCGGCGCGTAGCCCCCCTCCAGCACGGCGCCGAGCGGCGCCTCCAGCGAGCGGGCCAGCTCGCGGACCTGGCTGGCCATGCGGGCGAAGGAGGACGACTCGAGGCGGCAGCCGGCCAGCGGGTCGTCGCGGTGGGCGTCGAAGCCGGCCGAGACGAGGACCAGCTGCGGCTCGAACTGCATCGCGACCGGGAGGATGACGTGCTCGAGCAGCGAGAGCCACAGATCCCCTTCGGAGCCGGCCGGGACCGGCAGGTTGATCGTGTAGCCCTCGCCGGGACCGGAGCCGGCGTCGGCGATCGAGCCGCTCCCCGGGTAGATCCCCTCCTGATGGATACCGGCGACGAGCACGTCGGGACGAGTGCGGAACGCCTCCACGGTGCCGTTTCCGTGGTGGACGTCCCAGTCGATGACAATCGCCCGCTCGACGTCCAGCTCGCGGATCGCCAGCTCGGCGGCGATCGCGACGTTGTCGAACAGGCAGAAGCCCATCGCCCGGTCCGGTTCGGCGTGATGGCCGGAGGGCCGCACCGCGCAGAACCCGGCGGCCGCCTCGCCGCCGAGCAGCGCCCGGGTCATCTCGCAGGCGCCGCCGGCGGCGTGCAATGCCGCCCGGAAGGACGCCTCGCCGACGAAGGTGTCGGGGTCGATCGCACCGCCGCCGGCAGCGCAGAGGTCGCGGACCGACTCGACCAGGCGGCGGCTGTGGACCACTTCCAGGTCGGCCTCGCTCGCCGCCGGCGCCTCGCGCCGCTCCCAGCCGAGCCAGCCGCCGGCCTCGAGGTGGCCCTCGATCGCCTGCAGCCGCTCGGGCGCGTCGGGGTGCAGCGGCATCCCCTCGCGCGGATCGTGCTCGAGGCAGGCCGGGTGGCTGAAGTACAGCGGGGCGCTCGGCGCGGCAGCCATCGGCGGGACTGTAGACGGCCTACCATCCTGGCGTGGGCGCCCAGGGTGACGAGTATCCCGCCTACCGCGAAGCCGACGTCGTCCTGCGGGACGGCTCGACCGTGCACCTGCGGCCGGTGCGCTCCGCGGACGAGGCGGCGCTGCGCAAACTGTTCGAGAGGCTCAGCCCCGGCGCGCGGATGTTCCGCTTCTTCTCCGGGGCGAGCGACCTCGAGGCCGCCGCCGAGCGGATGGCCGACGTCGACTACGCCGCGCGCTACGGCCTGGTCGCGACCCGCGGCGACGACGGCCACCCGGTCGGCCACGGCGCCTACGTCAGCTCGAGCCCCGGGCGAGCCGAGGTCGCCTTCGCGATCTCCGACGAGCTGCAGGGCCAGGGACTGGGGACGATCCTGCTCGCCCACCTGGCCGAGGTAGCCCAGGCCAACGGCATCGAGGCGTTCTTCGCCGAGGTGATGCCGGAGAACCATCGGATGATCGACGTCTTCCGCGAGAGCGGCTTCCCGATCGCGACCTCCTCGGAGCCGGGCGCGATCCACGTCGAGCTGCCGACCGACTTCGGCCCCGACGCGGTCGGCCGCTTCGAGGAGCGCGACAGGCTTGCAGCCGAGGCGGCGGTGCGGCGCTTCCTGGCGCCGCGCTCGATCGCCGTGGTCGGCGCCTCGCGCCGCCGCGAGACGGTCGGCGGGGCCGTCTTCCACAACCTGCTCGAATCGCGCTTCGACGGCGTCGTCCATCCGGTCAACCCGGCCAGCGACGTGGTCCAGTCGGTGCGCGCCTACCGGCGGCTGGCCGAGGTCCCCGGTCAGGTCGAACTGGCGGTGATCGCGGTGCCGCCCGCGGCGGCGGTCGAGGCGGCCCGCGAAGCGGCCGCCAAGGGCGCCTCGACCCTTGTCGTGCTGGCCGCCGGCTTCGCTGAGGTCGGCCCGGAAGGGGCCGAGCGCCAGCGCGAGCTGGTCGAGGTCTGCCGCGAGTCGGGGATGCGGCTGGTCGGTCCCAACTGCCTCGGGGTGATCGCCAACGGCCCCGACGGAAGCCTCAACGCCAGCTTCGCGCCCGCGACCCCGCCCCCGGGCAACGTCGGCTTCGTCACCCAGAGCGGCGCGCTCGGGCTGGCCCTGATCGATCTCGCCGCCGACCGCGGCATCGGCGTCTCCTCCTTCGCCTCGATCGGCAACCGCGCCGACATCACCGCCAACGACATGCTCGAGTACTGGGAGGGGGATCCGGCGACCCGCGTCGCCCTGCTCTACATCGAGTCGTTCAGCGACCCCGGGCGCTTCTCGCGGGTGGCGCGGCGGGCGGGGCGCGCGATGCCGATCGCGGTCGTCAAGGGCGGCCGCTCGCTGGCCGGCGAGCGGGCGACCGGCTCGCACACCGGCGCCCTGCTCTCCGCCTCCGACGTGACGGTGGACGCGCTGTTCGAGCAGGCGGGGGTAGTCCGCACCGAGACGCTGGCCGAGCTGCTCGACGTCGCCGCGCTGCTCAGCAGCCAGCCGCTGCCCGACGGTCCCCGAGTCGGGATCCTGACCAACGCGGGCGGCCCGGGGATCATGTGCGCCGACGCCTGCGAGGCCGCGGGGCTGCAGGTGCCGGAGCTGCCCGAGCAGGTGCGCGCGGCGCTGGCCGAGCACCTGCCGGCGGAGGCTTCGCTCGCCAACCCGGTCGACATGATCGCGACGGCAAGCGCCGAGCAGTACCGCCGTTCGATCGCCGTGCTGTCCGCCTGGGAGGGCATCGACGCGCTGATCGTGATCTTCATCCGGCCGCTGCTGACCCGGGCGGAGGAGGTGGCCGGCGCGGTCCGCGCGGCGCTCGGCGAGATGGAGCGCCGCATACCGGTGCAGGCGGTGTTCATGTCGAGCGGCGACCGCGAGGCGATGGCGGCCGGCGGCAGGGTCCCCACCTACGTCTATCCCGAGGACGCGGCGCGGACGCTGGGGCGGGTGATGCGCCACGTGCGCTGGCGCCGGCGACCGGCGGAGGAGCCGCCGAGCTTCGACGACCTGCGGCGCGACGAGGCGAGCGGGGTGCTCGCGGCGGCGCTGGAGGGCGAGGGCGAATGGCTGGGCGCCGACGACGCCGCCAAGCTGCTCGACTGCTACGGGATCCCGACCCCGCCCTGGCGCCGCGCCGCCGACCCGGCCGGTGCCGCGCACGCTGCCGAAGCGCTCGGCGGGCCGGTGGCGCTGAAGGCGGAGGGGGCGGCGATCCTCCACAAGACCGACCTCGGCGCGGTGCGGACCGGCCTCGCCGACCCGACCGCGGTCGCCGGCGCCGCGGTGCAGATCGACGAGTCGCTCGCCGCCGCCGGGGTCGAGCGCGAGAGCTTCCTCGTCCAGGCGATGGTCTCCGGCGGGGTCGAGCTGCTGGTCGGGATCGCCAGCGACCCCGCCTTCGGGCCAGTGCTGGCCTGCGGCGCCGGCGGCACCCTGGCCGAGCTGCAGGGAGACGTGGCGGTGCGAATCTGCCCGGTGAGCGCCGGCGAAGCCGGCGAGATGATCCGCTCGCTGGCGATCTACCCGCTGCTGACCGGCTTCCGCGGCGAGCCGCCGGCCGACTTGGCGGCGCTCGAAGAGCTGCTGCTGCGGGTCAGCGCGATGGTTGACTCGCACCGCGAGATCGTCGAGCTCGACCTCAATCCGGTGATCGCCGGCCCGGACGGCGCGGTCGCTGTCGACGCCCGGGCCCGGGCCCGGCCCGCCCCCGCCCCGCGCCCTTGGCCGAGCACCTGGAGCCCCTCCTGGCGGCCGCTCGGCTGATCAAGCTGCCAGGTCGCGGCGCTCGAACAGCAGCGCGCCGAGCGCCGCGCAGGCGACCGCGACGGCGGTGACGCCGAAGAAGGAGAGCGGGTCGATGCCTTCTTCGATCGCCCGCCCGTAGTAGCGGAAGACCGAGCCGTAGCGGACCCAGTCGAGGCCGGTGTCGAGGCGGCCGATCAGGTCCGCCACGTACATCGCCACCAGCACGCCGGCGACCGAGCCGGTGACGACGCTGGTCCGCAGCGACCAGCCGGTGACGAGGATGCCGAAGGCAGCGAAGAGCAGCGCCAGCGGCCAGACGTTGGCGAAGCCGGCGAGGGCCTTCGTGAAGGAGAGGCCGGCGCCGGCGAGGAGGCTGCCCAGCGCGGTCAGCAACAGGCCGACCGCGAGGATCGCGGCCAGCTCGACCGCGGTCGCGGCGAAGCCGCAGGCGACGAGTCGGCGGCGCGAGAGCGGGGCGGAGAGCAGCACGTCGAGGCGACCGCTTTCGGCGGCTCCGGAGAGGCCGGCGGCGACCGAGCGCACCGCCAGGTAGCCGACCGCGAGCGGCACGATCAGGCTCAGCATCTCGGCGTTCAGGTACTGCTCGACCGAGTTCAGCTCGGCGATCCCGAAGGCCTGCTTGAGCGCTTCGGGATAGGAGGCGATCGCCTTGCTGAGAGCATCTTCGACGGTCGGGTAGATGGCGACGACGAAGGCCGACCAGATGCCGATCGGCAGCCCCCAGGAGAGCAGCGAGCGTCGCCGCTCGTGCAGGCGTGCGGCGATCAGCGCACCCACGGCAAACCCTTCCCCTATGCCTTGCCCGCACGTGGCGAGGGAGAGGAACGGCGGAAGCTCATCAAGGCTCCTCCTTGCCTTCGTAGTAGGTGAGGAATATCTCCTCCAGCGTCGGGTGGGCGATCTCGATCTCGGCGACCCGGTGGGCGGCGAGCGCCGCGAGCAGCGCGTCGGGTGCGCCGCCGAAGTGGAAGCGGACCCTGCCGTTCTCCGCGCTCAGGTCGGCGACGCCGGGGACAATCCCCAGCTCGACCGGGTCGACCGGCTCGGCGAACTCGACCGAGACGCGGCGCTGCGCCCTGCCGAGCAGCTCGCTCACCCGCTCGACCGCGATCAGACGGCCGCCGCGGATGATCCCGACCCGGTCGCATACCCGCTCGACCTCGTCCAGCTCGTGCGAGGAGAGGAAGACGGCGCAGCCGCGCTCGCGTTCCTCGCGGACCAGCGCCAGGAACTCCTCCTGCATCAGCGGGTCGAGGCCGCTGGTCGGCTCGTCGAAGATCAGCAGCTCGGGCCGGTGGAAGACGGCGAGGATCAGCCCGACCTTCTGTCGATTGCCGCGCGAGAGCTGTCCCAGCGGCCGCTCGAGGTCAGCGCGGAAGCGGTCGGCGAGCTGCTCGGCGCGGCCGAGGTCGGCGACGCCACGCAGGCGGGCGAGCAGCGCCAGCGCTTCACGGCCCGTGGCGTCCTTGCCGTAGCCGAAGTCGCCCGGCAGGTTGCCAAGCCGGGCGCGGATCGCGACGCTGTCGCGGCGGCTGTCGAGGCCGAAGACGCGAGCGCTGCCGCGGGTCGGGTGGAGCAGGTCGAGCAGCGTCCGGATCGTCGTCGTCTTGCCTGCCCCGTTCGGCCCGAGGAAGCCGAACACCTCCCCGGGCTCGACGGTCATCGTGACGTCCTCGATGCCCCGCGCCGCCCCGTAGAACTTCGTCAGCCCCCGCGTCTCGATCGCCGCCACCTCCGCATCATCCCATCGCCCCAACCCCCCAACCCGGCCACCGCCGCGCACTCCAAGGGGGGAGAGTTTTCGCTGCTGTGGACTTTTACCCCAGGATGGTGGGGTCAAAGTCCAATGCGCGGAGCCGGAGGGCTTGGGAGTTGGCCGGGAGGCAGCATGGCCTGGTGACGCGTCGTGACCTGCTCGCACTCGGTTTCGGCTCTCGCTCGATCGAGCACCGCGTTGCGCAGGGACGGCTGTTCCCCATCATGCGCGGTGTCTATGCCGTCGGCTGGCCGGGAATGACTCGGGAGCGACGATGGATGGCGGCGGTGCTCGCCTGCCGCGATGGCGCCGTACTCAGCCATCGCAGCGCCGCCGCGCTGTGGGAGATCGGCAGGGAGAGACGCGGCCGGATCGACGTGACGATCAGGCGGCGCGGCAAGCACAGCCGTCCCGGAATTCAAGTCAGAAGCCGGCCGTCGTTGCCCGAGGTCAATATCACCGTCCACCGCGGGGTCCCGGTGACGACGCCGGTGCGTACCCTGATCGACATGGCAGCCGAAATCGGCTGGAGGACGATCGAGCGGGCGGTGAACGACGCCGACAAGCGCGACCTCGTCGATCCCGAAACCTTGCGGGAGGCGCTAGACGACTATCGGGGCGTGCCGGGCGTGCGGCTGCTACGGGCGGTACTCGACAAGCACACCTTCCGGCTCTCCGACACAGACCTGGAAGTCCTCTTCCGCCCGATCGCTCGCGCCGCAGGCCTGCCCGAGCCGCTGACCAAACAGATGGTCAACGGCTACGAGGTCGATTTCCACTGGCCGGAGCTGGGCCTCGTGGTCGAGACCGACGGCCTCAGGTACCACCGTACGCCCTCGTCCCAGGGCCGAGACCAGCGGCGCGATCAGACGCATACAGCGTCCGGCCTCAGCACCCTCCGCTTCAGCCACTACCAGGTCAAGCACGAACCCGCCCACGTGCGGTCGGTGCTGGCAAAAGTGTCAAGGCGGAACGCCTCGAAGCGGCGCGTTGGACTTTGACCCCACGCGAGTGGGGCAAAAGTCCAACGCGGCGAGTCGGGCGCGGCGCGATCGGGGCTTTCAGCGGCTGGGGGAGCCGCGGCGGCGCAGCGCCCAGCGGCGCAGCTCGTCCGAGCCCCAGACGGCGAACGGGAAGGCGGCGAGGACGGCCAGGTAGGGCGGCTCGATCGCCGCGGTGCCGAACAGGCCCTGCAGCGGCGGCAGGTAGATCAGCGCCGCGGCGAAGGCCAGCTCGAAGGCGATCCCCCAGAGCAGCAGCGGATTGGAGAAGGGGCCGATCTGCCACAGCGACGCCCGGCTGGTGCGGGCGGCAAAGGCGGTGCCGACCTGGCAGGCGGTGATCCCGGCGAAGCTCATCGTCGTCGCCGCCAGGTAGTCATCGTGCAGGGCGCTGCCGGCACCGGTCGGGTCGCCGGGCGACCAGCCGGCGGTGCCGAGGACGAGGAAGAAGCCGCCCAGCACCAGCGCCGCCTCCAGCAGGCCGAGCCAGAGCCAGGCGCGGGTCAGCATCTCGCCGCTGACGATGCTCTCGCGGCGCGGGCGCGGCGGCCGCTCGAGGATGCCGGGCTCTGCCGGCTCGCGCCCCAGGGCGAGCGCCGGCAGAGTCTCGGTGCCGAGGTCGATGGCGAGGATCTGGAGTGCCGTCAGCGGCAGCGGGATCGAGCCGCCGGAGAGCGGCGAAGAGGAGGAAGGGGACGACCTCGGGGGTGAGGTGGGCGAAGATGTAGACGATGAACTTGCGGATGTTCTCGTAGACGACCCGGCCCTCCTCGATCGCGGCGACGATCGAGGAGAAGTCGTCGTCGGCGAGCACCATCGTCGCCGTCTCGCGCGCCACCTCGGTCCCCGATTCCCCCATCGCGACGCCGATGTCGGCGCGGCGCAGGGCCGGGGCGTCGTTGACGCCGTCGCCGGTCATCGCCACCGTGTGGCCCTCGGACTCGAGCGCTTCGACCAGGTGAAGCTTGGTCTCCGGGTTGCTGCGGGCGACGATCAGCTCCGGCGTCCCGGCGAGCAGCCGGTCGAGCCGCGGCTCGGGCATCGCCTCGACCTCGGCGCCGCTGAGCACGACCGGCGCCTCGCCGACGATGCCCGCCTCGCGGGCGACCGCGGTCGCGGTCAGGCCGTGGTCGCCGGTGACGACGACGATCCGCACCCCGGCCTCCCGGCAGCGCGCCACCGAGCCGGTCACCTCGGGCCGCAGCGGGTCCTCGAGGACGATCAGCCCGACGAAGCTCAGCTCCGCCTCGGCGCCCTCCCGCTCCGCCGCGGGCGCCTCGACTTGGCGCTCGGCGAAGCCGAGCACCCGCATGCCGCCGCGGGCGTAGGAATCGAAGGCCGCCTCGACCGTCGCCCGGTCGGCGGCGCCGAGCGGGCGGTCGCCGTCGCGCCCGCGGATCGACCCGCAGCGCTCCAGCAGCTCCAGCGGCGCGCCCTTGGTGTGGTACCAGAAGTGGCCGTCGGGCTCGCGGTCGAGCGTCGTCATCCGCTTCAGTCGCGAGTCGAAGTGGAAGAGCCCGCGGCGAACCGTGTCGCGGTCGGCCTGCGTCGACTCGACGTCCTCCCCCAGCTCCGCGGCGGCGACCAGGAGGGCGCTCTCGCCGGGGTCGCCGTGCCGCCGCCAGCCGTCGGCCGCGCGGTGGACGGCGGCGTTGTTGCAGCGCAGCGCGGTCCGTAGCAGCGCCGAGAACGGCTCGCGCCCGGCCGCGGGCGCCGCGTCCTGGCCGGGGCGCAGCTCCTCCCCCTCGGCCCAGAGCGCCCGCACGCTCATCCGCCCCTCGGTCAGGGTGCCGGTCTTGTCGGTGCAGATGACGTCGGTCGAGCCCAGCGTCTCGACCGCGGTCAGCCGCTTGACCAGCGCCCGGCGGCGGGCCATCCGCCGCACCCCGACCGCCAGCGCCAGGGTGATCGTCGGCAGCAGGCCCTCGGGCACGTTGGCGACCAGCAAACCGATCGCGAAGGTGACCGAGTCGCCCAGCGAGAGGCCGGCGATCGTCGTGCCGACCGCGAAGAAGACGAGGCCGGCGGCGACCGCGACCGCGGCGATCAGCAGAGCGACGCGGTTGACCTGCACCTGCAGCGGGCTGGCTTCGGCGCGAACCCGCTGCGAGAGGGCGGCGATCCGGCCGAGCTGCGTCGCCATCCCGGTCGCGTAGACGACCGCCTCGGCCTCGCCGCCGGTGCAGAGCGTGCCGGAGAAGACGAGGTCCTCGGACTCAAGCGGCGAGGCCGCCGGGCGGCCGCGGGTCGCGGTGCGGGCGACCGGCTGCGACTCGCCGGTAAGCGGCGAGGCGTCGACCTCGATCGCGCCGTCGATCAGCCGCGCGTCAGCGGAGAGCCGGTCGCCCTCGCCGATCAGCAGCAGGTCGCCCGGCACCAGCTCTGCGACTTCGACCTCGACCGTCTCTTTCCCGCGCCGTACCCGCGCCCGCGGCGGCAGGTACTCGCGCAGCGCCTCGGTGGCCCGCTCCGCCTGCAGCTCCTGGGCGAAGGCGAAGACGGCGTTGAGGACGATCACCGCGACGATCGCCGCCGCCAGGGCGAGGATCCCGGTGGCGGCGGCAAGCGCCGCGGCGACCCAGAGCAGCAGCGCCAGCGGGTGGGTGAACTGCAGCCCCAGGTCGCGGAGGTGGCTCGGCCCCCGGCGCCGCTCGATCTCGTTCGGCCCGTGCTGCTCGAGCCGCCGGCTCGCCTCGCGCGAGGAGAGGCCGGAGCGGCTCGTCCCCAGATGCCTGAAGATCAGATCGAGCCTCTCCTCGGGGTCGAAGCGCTCGCTGGTCTCGGGCCCGGGCAGTCTCGGCGCCCCTATCTCAACCGCTCGGGCTGGCGACGCCGCCGGCGGCGGCGCCCGACGCGGGCGGCGAGGGCGCTGGCGCGGGGGCGGGCTGCGAGTCGCCTTCCGGCGACCCTTCGCCTTCCGCCCGGCCGCCTTCCGGCGACCCTTCGGCCGCGCCTTCTTCGCCTTCGCCCCCGCCTTCTTCGAACCCTTCTTCGTAGCCTTCGCCTTCTTCGTAGCCTCCTTCGCCTTCGCCCGAGTAGCCCGAGGAGCCGCTGGTGTGGCCGCCGTGCAGCCCCGACAGCGAAGGCAGGCTCGCGGGCGTCGGGAACTCGGGGCAGTCGCCGGCCGTGGCCGATTCCATGAAGGTGCGCCAGATCGGCCCCGCGGTCGTGCCGCCGTAGCCGGTCGCTTCGCGCGACTGCGGGTGGCCGACCCAGACCGCGGTGGAGTACAGCGGCGTGTAGCCGACGAACCAGGCGTCCGACTCGCCCTCCGAGGTGCCGGTCTTACCTGCCGCGGCCGAGCAGCCGATCGAGGTGTAGCCGGCGCCGGTGCCGTGGGTGATCACGCCCTCCAGCAGCTGGGTGACCTCGTAGGCCTCCCCTTCGGTGAGGACGCGGTCGCCGGAGTCGGGACTCGGTTCGTCGACCTTGCCGGTGGGGAACTCGACCCGGCCGATCGCGGTCGGGTCGTGGTGGATGCCGCCGTTCGCCAGGGTCGCGTAGGCGTCGGCCATTTCCAGCGGGGTGACACCGACGGCGAGTCCGCCGATCGCCTCCGCCGGGACCGATTCGAGCGGCGCTTCGATCCCCATCTGCTGCGCGGTGTGGGTGACGTGCTCGGACCCGACGTCGAGGTCGAGCTGGGCGAAGACGGCGTTGACCGAGCCCCAGGTGGCGCTGGCGAGCGACATCGTGCCCCCGCCCGGCTCGGCGTTGTTGACGGTCCAGGTGCCGCCGCCCGGCAGCGACAGCGTCCGCGGCGCGGTGCCGTCGTAGTAGGTGCTCTGGGGGTCGACGCCCTGCTTGATCGCGGTGGCCAGGACGAAGGTCTTGAACGAGGAGCCGGGCTGGCGGTGCGCCTGCCAGGCGTAGTTGAATTCGCTTTCTTCGGCGGAGCCTTCGGTCGAGGCGAGGGCGACGATCTCCCCGTTGGAGGGGTCGACCGAGGCGAGGCCGGCGGCCGGGCCGCCTTCGGGGTAGCAGACACCGCAGGAGTCGACCGCTTCCTGCGCCCGTTCCTGCAGCTCGGGGACGATCGTCGTGTAGGCCTTGAGGCCGCCGTAGCGGACCGTGTTGAGCCCGTATTTGTCGATCAGCTCCTGCTCCACCAGGTCGAACAGGAAGGGGTCGCGGATCACCCGGTACTTGCGGCCGGGGTTGAGCCCGAGGCCCTTGCGGACCGCCTTGCGGTATTCGGAGGGGGTGATGTAGCCCTGGTCCGCCATCGCTTCGAGCACCTGGTTGCGGCGCTTCAGCGCGGCGTGCGGGTCGAGGAAGGGGTTGTATTCGGAGGGCGCCTGCGGCAGGCCGGCGATCATCGCCGCCTCGGTCAGGGTGAGGTCGCGGGCCGGCTTGCCGTAGTAGGTCTGCGCCGCCGCCTCGGCGCCGACCGCGGTCTCCCCTTCGACCGTCCCGTAGGGCGCGGTGTTGAGGTAGGCGGTGAGAATCCACTGCTTGGAGTGCGCTTCCTCCTCCTCGAAGGCGAGGTGGCTTTCGATCAGCTTGCGCCTGATCGTCTCTTCGGGGTCGCGGATGTAGAGGTTGCGGACCAGCTGCTGGGTGATGGTCGAGGCGCCCTGCACGGGCTTGCCTCCGGCCAGCAGGTCCTTCCAGGCGGCGCGGGCGATCCCGGCCGGGTCGATCGCGCCGTGCTCGAAGAAGTTGCGGTCCTCGATCGCGACCGTCGCGTATCTGAGGCTCTGGGGAAGCGACCGCGACGGGACCGGCTGGCGGATGCTGCTGGCGCGGATGAAGCCGATCAGGCTGCCGTCGGCCGCGTAGATCGCCGAGGAGCGCCCCCTCTGTACGGGCTTCAGGCTGGAGAGCGGCGGCGCCGAGTCGTAGACGTCGACCGCCCAGCTCGCCGCGAAGCCGCCGGCGACCGCCGTCGCGCAGGCGACCGCGACTGCGGCGATCAGCAGCTTCTTCCAGGTCGAGCCATGCGACCTGCGTCGTCGCCTGCGGGTTCGGCGCGCCATCGGATCGAAACTCTAAAGAGGCCGGCTGGCCGGGATTTTCGGCCGCGCCGAGCGCAACTTCGCGTGCGCAGCGGGCGGAACCGACCTCAGAACCCATCTCAAAACCCCCGCGCACGCCTGGCGGCGGCGGACCGGCGCGGTGCGGCGTCCTCGGTCGGCCAAATAGGGCAAGGCTATTTGGCCTCCCTGCGTCCTTGCCCCGCTTGGTCCGGCGCTCGCCAGCCGCACACGCGGAGTTCGAGATGGGTTCTCAGGCGGCCGCCCTGAACATCGCTCGCCACTCGTCCTGGTCGAATTGGGCCGGCTCGGTCTCGCGAAGGAAGCGTTCGAGCACCGCGATGAAGCGACCGGGGGCCTCGAGCTGGGGGAGGTGGCCGACGTCCTCGAAGACCTCCAGGCCGCTGCCCGGGATCTGCCGGTGGGCGTCCTCGCCGTGATGGGCGGGGATGATCGAGTCGCGGGCGCCCCAGACGATCAGCACCGGCAGCAGCTCGGCCAGGTAGAGGCGATCGGTGGCGTCGACCCGCTGCCCACGGGTGCCGATCACGGAGTGCAGGGTCGCGAGGAAGGCGGCGCGGCGCTCCGGGTCGGTCAGCGAGCCATAGCCGCGCAGGACCTCGGCGACGTCGGCGTTGGGGCGAAGGCCGATCGCGGCGAGGGCGCGGCCGACCGGCCCGCCGACCCGCTCCCCGATCGCGGCCGTGATGGTGATGAAGATGTCGGCGCCGGGGAGCGCCGCGGCGCGCAGGACCGGGCTGACCTCGGGACCGAGGCCGCCGCTGGAGACCAGCACCAGGCGTTCGGTCATCTCCGGGAACTGGTAGGCGAGCTGCATCGCGACGCCGCCGCCCAGCGAGTGCCCGACCAGGGTGGCGCGGTCGTGGCCGAGCGCGACCAGCAGGTCGCGCAGGCCGGCTGCCATCGCGCCGATCGAGTAATCGCCGCCGCCCGGCGCCGAGGCGCCGTGGCCCGGCAGGTCGGGGGCGATCACGGTGTGGTGGCGGGCCAGCGGCTCGATCACCTCGCACCAGTTGTCGCAGTCGCCGGCGATCCCGTGGATCAGCAGCAGCACCGAGCCCTCCCCGGCCTCCGCATAGGTGACGGGACGGCCGTGGACGGTGGCGGTCTTCATCTGTATCTCGGTCATCGCGACCACAATTATGCCTGAGACGCCGGCCGGTTACCGTGGGAACTACTGATTCGGGGACGGTAGCCTTCCCCCGCAGCCCTCCGATGACCAGCTTCCTGCACACCTGCTACCGGATCGGCGAGATCGATCGCTCGGTCGCCTTCTACGAGAAGCTCGGCTTCGAGGAGGTCAGGCGGATGCCGATCGGCGACGAGGCGGTCAACGTCTTCATGGCCCTGCCGGGCGAGGACCCGCGCCTCGAGCTGACCTACAACCACGGCGTCACCGGCTACGAGCACGGCACCGGCTACAACCACATCGCCCTCGCCGTCGACGACCTCGACGCCACCCTGGAGCAGCTCGCCTCGCAGGGGGTCGAGCCGGAGAAGCCCCCCTACCGCCCGGGAGGCCGCACCGAGGGCCACCGGATCGCCTTCGTCCGCGACCCGGACGGCTACCGGATCGAGCTGATCGGCGAGTAGGCGCTTGACGCGGCCTCGCGCCGGAGCGATCCTTGGGCGACGGCATCCACAGAGAGGAGATGGCAATGATCTGCGCGCTCACCGTCCGCAAGCTGAAGCCGGGCACGTATGAGCAGTTCCGCGATGCGTTCATGGCTGATTTTCGCGACACCCCGCCCGAGGGCTTCGTTCGCTTCGACATGCTGCGCAACGCCGAGGACCCCGACGAGGTGATCTCGTTCGGCTTCTTCGACGGCAGCGTCGAGCAGCTGCGCGACGTCGCGGCGAAAGAGGGCTACGCGGAGCAGCTCGAGCGGGTCGCCCCGTTCGTCGAGTCGGTCGGTTCCGACGGGCTCTACGAGATCGTCCGAGGAGGCAGCTTGAGCGGACCATCCCTTCGTCGTCGGTCGGCCGACGGGCTCTACGAGATCGTCGAGGAGCGCACCGCTTGAGCTGAACCCGCCACCCCTTGATTCGTCCGCCGAGGCCGGCGTTAGGGTCCGGCGAGCAAGTTTCGGATTGGAGAGACGAGCTTGGACGAGGAGGGGGAGAACGTGAAACTCGTGATCGGCATCGTGCGGCCTGAGAAGGCCAACGACGTGTTGGAAGCGCTCTACCGCGCCGAAGTGCGAGGGGTATCGATCAGCCGCGTCGAGGGCCACGGCGGCGAGCTGGAGCGGGTCGAGACCTACCGCGGGACGACGGTGAAGATGGGTCTCTCCGACAAGGCCCGCTTCGAGGTCGCCGTCTCCGAGTCGTTCGTGCAGCCGACGATCGAGGCGCTCTGCGACGGGGCGCGCACCGGCGAGGTCGGCGACGGCAAGATCTTCGTCGTGCCGCTCGAGCAGGCGGTCCGCATCCGCACCGGCGAGTCCGACGAGGCCGCCGTGACCCCGGTGGCGCACCGGTGAGCGTGCTCGGCGCAGTCCTGCCGCTCGCCCAGGTCGACACCGGCGACACCGCCTGGATGCTCACCTCGACCGCGCTGGTCCTGCTGATGACGATCGGCCTCGGCCTCTTCTACGCCGGCCTGGTGCGGGCGAAGAGCACGCTCAACACCTTCATGATGTGCGTCTCGGCGATGGCGATCGGCGGCGTCACCTGGGCGCTGCTCGGCTACTCGCTCGCCTTCGACGGCGAAGCGGCGCTGCTCGGCGGGCTCGACCACGTCGCCCTGAACGGCGTCGGCTTCGAGCCGCGCGAAGGCGGCACGATCCCGGCCCTGGTCTTCATGGCCTTCCAGGGGACGTTCTGCATCATCACCGTGGCGCTGGTCTCCGGCGCCGTGGTCGAGCGGATGCGCTTCGGCGCCTGGATGGTCTTCGCGGCCCTCTGGTCGGTGCTGGTCTACGCGGTGCTCGCCCACTGGGCCTTCGGCGGCGGCTGGCTGGCCGGGCAGGGCCTGCTCGACTTCGCCGGCGGCGTCCCGGTCGAGATGGGCTCGGGCTTCGCCGCCCTGGCGGCGGCGCTGGTCGTCGGCCAGCGCAAGGACTACGGGCGGCAGGCGCTGCTGCCGCACAACGCGGTCTACGTCCTGCTCGGCGCCGGCCTGCTCTGGTTCGGCTGGTTCGGCTTCAACGGCGGCAGCGGCCTCTCGGCCGGCAACTCGAGCGTGCTCGCCTTCGTCAACACGATGCTGACGCCGGCCTGCGCGCTGCTCACCTGGTTCGCGCTCGACCTGATCCGCGGCCGGCGGGTGACCGCGATCGGCGCCGCCACCGCGATCATCGTCGGCTGCGTGCTGATCACTCCGGCGGGCGGCTTCGTCAGCCCGGGCTGGGCGATGGCGCTCGGCTTCCTCGGCGCCCTGCCCTGCTACGCGGTGATCGTCTGGCGGCCGCGCACCCGCGTCGACGAGACCCTCGACGTGCTCGCCGCGCACGGGATCGCCGGCTTCACCGGCATCCTCTTCCTCGGCCTGGTCGCCCAGATCGGCTGGAACGGGGTTGCCGACGGCCTCCTCTACGGCGACGCCGGCCAGTTCTGGTCGCAGGCGCTGGGGGCCGCGGTGGCGCCCGCCTACGCCTTCATCGCCACCTTCGCCCTGCTGAAGCTGGTCGGCGCGATCATGCCGCTGCGGGCGAGCGAGCACGAGGAGGCGGTCGGCATGGACGTCGTCTACCACGGCGAGGAGGCCTACGCGAGCGGCGAGGGCGCGATCCTCGTGCAGCCCGAGAGCGACCACGAAAGGCTGGTCGCCGAACCGAGCTAGGCGGCGCCGGCGGGAACACCTCGAGCCAGACGCCGAAAACCAAGCAGATCGGGGGATGCAGGGAGGGCGACGAGGGGAGCGCACTTGTTGGTGCGTGACCCGAGGAGACCGACCGAACCCCGATATGCGCCGGTTTGCAGGCGTCAGGCCCGCAGCCGGTAGCCGCGCGAGAAAAGGCGCAGGTTGACCGCGAACAGGGTCGCGGTCGCCGCGGTCAGGGCGAGCAGGGAGAGGGCGACGCTGACTTCGCTGAAGCCGACGAAGCCGTAGCGGACCAGGTTGATCATGTAGAAGAGCGGGTTGAAGTGGGTCAGGGTCTGGAACGGCTCCGGCAGCAGGGTGGCGGAATAGAAGACGCCGCCGAGGAAGATCAGCGGCTGCAAGACGAAGGTCTGCGCGAAGGCGACGTCGTCGAACTGTTCGGCGCGGACGCCGATCAGCACGCCGAGCTGCGAGAAGAAGAAGCCGACCAGGAAGAGCGACGGGAGCAGGACTCCGACGTGGTCGACCGGCAGGTCGACCAGCAGCGAGGCGGCGATGAAGGTCAGCGCCGCGACCAGCAGGCCGCGCACGAAGCCGCCCAGCGAGAAGGCGAGCAGCAGCTGCAGCGGCGAGGCGGGCGAGGAGAGCTGGTCCTGGATCGCCCCCTGGAATTTCTGCTGGAGGATCGAGGAGGAGTTGTTGGCGAAGGAGTTGATCGAGAAGGCCATCATGATCAGGCCGGGGATCACGAAGACGACGTAGTCGATCCCGTGCAGGTCGCCGACCCGCGAGCCGAGCGCCGCGCCGAAGACCGAGATGTAGAGGAAGGTTTCCAGCAGCGGCGCGCCGATCGTCTGTTTCTTGATCTTCATGAAGCGGTTGACCTCGCGCCGCCAGAGGGTCGCGAAGCGGATCTGGGCGGCGCTCATCACACAGCCTCCCGCTCCGCTCCCGGCGCGAAGAACCAGAGATGCACGCTTGGTCGCTCCGCGCTCACGTGGCGCTCACCTCGGCGTGCGAGCGCGACAGCTCCTTGCGGCCGACCAGCGCCAGGTAGGCGTCCTCGAGGTTGGCGACGCCGAAGCGCGCCGCCAGCTCGGCGCTGGTCCCCTCGCCGACGATCTGCCCCTCCGCGATGAAGGCGATCCGGTCGCAGAGCTGCTCGGCCTCCTCGATGTAGTGCGTGGTGAGTAGGATCGTCGTCCCCTCCTGGTTGATCCGCTGCACGTAGTGCCACAGCTCGAGGCGCAGCTCGACGTCGACCCCGGCGGTCGGCTCGTCGAGGATCAGCAGGCGCGGCCGGTGCATCATCGCGCGGGCGAGGATCAGCCGCCGTTTCATCCCGCCCGAGAGGGTGCGGGTGCGTTCGTCGCGCTTCTCGGTCAGCGAGAAGGTCTCCAGCAGCTCCGCGGTCCGCTCGCGCCGCTCCCGCTTCGGCATGCCGAAGTAGCCGGCGTGGTAGTCGAGCGTCTCCTCGGCGGTGAGGAACCAGTCGAGGTTCAGCTCCTGCGGGGCGAGCCCGACTGCCTGCCGCGCCGCCCCGTAGTCCCCGATCGCGTCGTGGCCGAAGACATGGATCGCGCCCCCGGTCGGCTGCGCCAGCCCGGTCGCGCAGTGGATCAGGGTCGACTTGCCCGCCCCGTTCGGCCCCAGCAGCCCGAACAGCTTGCCCGGCTCGATCTCCAGCGAGACGCCGCGCAGCGCCTCGACCCCGGTCTCGTAGCGCTTGGCGAGGTCCTCGACGTGAAGCGCCTTCGCGGCGAGCGCGCCGGCGGAGCCGTCGGTTGTGGCGAGCTTGCCCATCGCCGGCAAATCTAGGGGACCGCGCACTTCGGTCCGCGCCCCCCGGTTCCGCAAGCGGCGAAGTAGCCTGATCGCGTATGGACGCGGGCGAGAAGCTCCCCTGGCGCGGGCCCGGGCCCGGCCGCCCCAGCCTGCCGCTTCCTCCCGGACCGATGCCGCTGCGGCGCGACGGCCATGCTCGCAAGCGCTGGCGCTACATCGGGGTCTTCGGCCCGGAGCTGATGTTCTGCGCTGCGCGGGCGCAGGTCGGTCCCTTCAGCCAGTCGTTCTGGGTCCTGTGGGACCGGCTGGAGCGGCGCCGCTACGCTCACACCAGCCTGCGTCCCGGCGGCCGCGAGGTGGCGATGGCCGGGCCGAGCGTCGAGGTCGAGGCGCGCCAGCTGCGCGCCTCGCTGCGACTCGGCGACTGCTCCGCGGTGGAATCGATCTGCCCGAGCGGCAGCGGCTGGGGCTGGACCCGCAAGCGGGCGGGCGTGCCGGTCAGCGGCACGATCGAGGCCGGGGGCAGGCGCTGGGAGGTCGCCGCGCTCGGCGTCGACGACGAGTCGGCCGGCTACCACCAGCGCCACACGAGCTGGCTCTGGTCGGCGGGCGTGGGCCGCGCCGTGGACGGTCGCTCCGTGGCCTGGAACCTGGTCGAGGGGATCAACGACCCGCCCGCCGGCAGCGAGCGGGCGATCTGGGTCGACGGGCAGCCGCACGAGCCGGCGCCCGTCTCCTTCCGCGGCGTCGCCGCGGTCGAGCTCGCCGACGGCGCCCTGCTCGGCTTCACCGGCGAGTGCGAGCGCGCCCGCAACGAGAACTTCCTCCTCGTGCGCTCCCGCTACCGGCACCGCTTCGGCGCCTTCTCCGGATCGCTCCCCGGCCTGCGGCTCGCCGAGGGGCTCGGCGTGATGGAGGAGCATGACGCGCTCTGGTAGCCCGCTGCTCGTCGTCGACGCCCCCTCGGTGCTGTTCCGGGCCTTCTACGCGCTGCCCGACTCGATCGTCGGGCCGGACGGGAGCCCGGTCAACGCGCTGCTCGGCGCCGCCAACCTGATCGTGCGCGAGGTCGAGGCGCACGGGCCGCGGGCGGTCGTCCTCTGCTTCGGCCCGGACGCCGCCTCCTACCGGGCCGAGCTGTACCCGGCCTACCACGCCGACCGGCCCGAGCTCCCCGACCGCCTCGCCCCGCAGTGGGCCGACAGCGGCGAGCTCTTCGCGGCCTTCGGCTGGAGCGTGGCGCGCAGCGAGTCGCTGGAGGCCGACGACCTGCTCGGCACCCTCGCCCGTCGCGAGGCCGAGGCCGGCGGCCGGGCGCTGCTGCTGACCGGCGACCGCGACATGTACCAGTGCGCCGGCGAACGGGTCACGGTCCTCTACCTGCGCACCGGGGGCAAAGGCGCCGAAGCGGTGACGCCGGAGGGAGTGCGGGAGCGCTACGGCGTCGACCCCGAGCAGGTCCCGGACTTCATCGCCCTGCGCGGCGACCCCGCCGACGGCTTGCCCGGCGCCAAAGGCGTGGGCCCGAAGACGGCGGCCGAGCTGCTGCGCCGCCACGGCTCGCTGGAGCGGGCGCTCGACGAAGCGATCCGCGAGCCGCGCCCGAAGCTGCGCGGCGCCCTGCTCGACGCGCGCGAGCAGCTGCTCGCCTTCAAGGAGATCGCCACGCTGCGCGACGCCGGCGTCGACCGCCCTCCGGACCGGCCCACCGACTGGGCCGGCGCCGCCGCGGCCGCCCGCGAGCGCGGCATGAACCGCCTCGCCGAGCGGCTCGAGAGCTTCGCCGACGGCGCACGAACGCGTTAGGGACGGCAAACCAGCAATTTCTCTGCTTCACGATCGGCGTTGCCGTTGAGGTGCTGAGCGTTGAACTTGCTGTGGCTGAGTAGACCGCCTGGACGAGTCGAGACGTCTTCGAAAAATTCGGCGGCTATTTCCACAACCTCGGGAATCCGCAGGAGGCGTGGCCGTGGACGCGCAGCGGTGCCGCTTGAGTACGGCGAGTAGGAGAGGACGAGCGGGATATCAAATCGGCGAACGCCGCGAAAAAGAGCCCGGAAGGCGTCCGGTGCCTGCGAGCGGATACAGAAGGGAGACTGATGTCGATCACGGCGGTAGAGGCCTCGGCTAAGCGTCTCCGTTCCTCCAATGTTGACGCGGGAAACATCCGGGTCGTCCCCACGGGCCATCGTCTCAAGCACATGGTAGAAGCGGCTGTAATGGTCCCGCGTGTAAGGCGGATCCGCGTAGGCAACTGCAACGGGCTCAACATGCGACGCGAGGAATTCCCGGTAGTCGCTGCGCACCGCGCTTGCCCCATGAGCGGCAGTCGGCGCTTCCGCGTAGCGGCGTAAGCGTTCACCAAAGATCGCGAAGACGTCCCGTTCCCTCCGCCGAGACAGCATCTTGAGGGCAGCTAGCTTCGGTCGCCCGCTTCGGTCACGCGGCCGAATCGGCTGGGCGAAATGACTCCCAACACTCGTCACGCATTCGCTCGCCGCTCCGAAGACCGCAGCAAGGCCGGTGTCCCGCAGAACGCCAGCGGGCAATCGTCGCACAGCAGCAAGCAGGCAGTCGAGATGTAGTGCCTGCTCATAGCTGAAGTAGACGCCACCGTAAAAACGGGTGAGCGTAACCTGGTGGGCGATGTCGCCGATCTGCGCGACCGACACCCTCAACGCATCGACAAGAGGGCCAACCGACGGCCCCTCCCCGAGCGCAAACGCAACTGGGGATCCGTGCTCGACGATTTCGCACAGCCTGTCCGGATCACCCTCTTCAAGCGCCTCAACCGCGGCTCGCTCGACGCCAAACAAGTCTCCCAGGTGGTCGGCAGCCAAATCGACAGCCCGTTGCCGCGCGTGTGTCGACAGCCGCTTGATCTCAATCGGCGTCATCCGCGCCGGCGTCATCATCGCGACAGCAAGGACCCGGGCGTACTCCTGCACGTCGACCGCCGTGACGCTCCTGCTGCGGCTCAGGTGGGCCGCCACGACCCCAGAGCCGGAGAACAGGTCCAGCGCCGGACCACCCGAAGGATCGGCCAAGTCGACCGCCTCCCGAATCAGATCGAGCAGGCGGGCCTTGCTTCCCATGTACTGGATGGGCCGGAACGCGCCTTCCGGCGAGTCCGACGGGACCTCCGCAAGCGTCGTCTGCTCCGTCATCCGCGGTCCCTATTGTCTGCGCCGTCCGGTTCCCCCGAAGCGGTTTCTACCTGAATGAGCGGCTTAGAGGACATCCCCGATCTCTCCTGTGGCGACGCCCACGCCATCGGCAAGCTCATCCATGGCAACAATCTCGCCGTTCTGGACAAAATCGGGCGGGACCTTAATGCGGCGATCAGATGCATCTACATAGACCCGCCCTACAACAACCGCGAGCGGTACAACCACTACGACGATCGCGCCTCGCATGACGACTGGCTGGCTGCCATGCGGGAGACGCTGGAGGCGTTGGATCCCCTCCTGAACGAGGACGGAAGCCTTTGGGTTTCGATCGATGACAACGAGGTCCACTACCTGAAAGTGCTGGCTGACGACGTGCTGGGCCGGGAGCGCTTCGTCGCCACGATCGCCTGGGAGCACCGCACGACGCGCGAGAACCGACGCGTTTTTTCAAACAACCATGAGTATCTGTTGGTCTACGCGAAGAACCCTGAGCGCTTCAAGGCGACTCGCAATCTCGTACCCCTGTCCGATGACATCTTGGCGCGCTACAAGAATCCCGACGATGACCCTCGCGGGCTTTGGCAGTCGATATCGCTCACCGCTCAAGCAGGACACGGAACGCGGAGTCAGTTCTATGAGCTGCTCGCCCCGAATGGTCGACGCCATCGCCCACCCAAGGGTCGCTGTTGGATCTACAACGAAAGGCGGATGCGCAAGGCGATCACTGATAACGACATCTGGTTCGGCTCCGACGGCAACGGAGTGCCCCGCCTGAAGCGCTTCCTAACCTCGGCTCCGAGCGGGATGACGCCGCCGACCCTGTGGACAGCGTCTTTCGCCGGAACCAGCGGCGCCGCAAAGCGAGAGATTCTCAAACTCTTCCCCAAGGAGCAAGTCTTCGATACGCCAAAGCCCGAGCGGCTGCTGTCTCGAGTCCTCGAAATCTCCACGGACCCGGGCGACTTGGTTCTCGACGCGTACCTTGGCTCGGGGACGACTGCCGCGGTAGCCCACAAGATGGGCCGGTGCTGGATCGGCATCGAGTCCGGCGACCACGCGGTCACGCACTGCGCGCACAGGCTTCGCAAGGTGGTAGACGGTGAGGGTGGCGGCGTCTCTGCCGACTTCGGATGGTCGGGCGGGGGTGGGTTTCGCTTCTTCACTGAAGCGCGGGTACTGGAACAGGCCGCCTAGCCGAGGGCGCCGATCACCGCGAGCAGTGGGGAATCCGGCCAGACCTCGCGCAACTGGGCAACGGTGCCAGTCTCTCGACGCATTTCCCCCCCCATGGTGCGTCCGGCAATGCTGGTCAGGAAGCTATCAGCCTCGGCGTGCCCCGACTCCCCAGGCCAAAACAGCTGATAGCGAAAGATCCCATCCTCGCACCGAACGAACATCGCGATCGGTCTGCCGTTCGCTGGATAATCGCGATCGTGCCCGGCGCCAAGCTCAATGCGAAAGTTGCGGCTCTTTGCACTCACCAGCGTGCGCGGTGGCTCCAACTCGCCTAAGACGCCAGGCGGATCAACCGACTGGATGAGGATTCGCCGAGTCTTTCCCGGACCGCCTCCGAAGTATGTGCTGGACTTCTCCTTGCCCACCTCGAGCTGCGTGCGGCCCCGGCTGACGTTTCTCGAAACATCGAGAGCGAGAACCTCGGTCGCGCCCGCCACCGGCGGAACATCCTCATCCCGCGGCTCTTCGTCCTCACGCTTCATCGCCTCCCGGAAAGAGCCTTCTGAGCCGCTGTTCTTCGCCGCGCGTGCCCGAGACTCAGCAGCATCCGGAGGCAATAGCCATGCCTCCCAGCGCTTGAGCCAAGCTTGAATCTGCCCCTCCGCCGTCAAAGCTGCATCACCCGTAAGTGTGGTGGCGACGAAAGCCTCGGTGTTGCGAACCAGTCCACCAAGGGTGAGGTTCCCGGACCCGACCACCAGCCGCAGGTTGGCACCGGCAGCAAACCAGCAAATCTTCGGGTGGAAGAGGCCACCGGAATCGTGAACCAATACGCGTGCCCGAAGGGCAGGCCTTCGTTGCGACAGCTCCACAAGACGATCGAGAGCCCGCGTATCGGTTACAGAGTCGACACCGACAACGAGTTCGAAGCCTCGATCGACAACGAAAGGGCGGAGTTCGTCGTCTTCGAGCAACATGTCGATCCCCGTTTTCGAAGCAAAAGCGAAGATGGCACCGCCCCGCTCCGCCCCGTCGGCGGCCTCGGTAATCACATCCAGGAGAGTCTGGCCCGCTCCCGCCGGATCCCGCAGATGAAAGTCAATTGCAGTCAAGGCTTCAACCTATCCGACCGGCACGAGATCGATGCATCTAGGTCGGGGCTATGTCACAGGCCTAGGCTTGAACCGATCGCGATGGCGCGACAGGCCAGCAGGCACGCGGTGGACGGCCGCGGCCGCTCGATCTCGACAGCGATCCTCTACGAGGTGGTGACGGCGATGCGCGAGCTTGCGCCCGGCGGAGAGATATCGGTGATCGCCGATCCGCTTCCGGCGGTTGACAGCGACATCCGCGCCTGGGCAGGACGACCGGGCCGCGCTGAGCGGTGGAGCAGGGTGAGCGGGAGCGCCGCTACCGGATCCGCAAGTCCGACCCGCCCCGCGGCGGGCCACCCGGCGGGGCGGGTGCCTGCCCGCGGCTTCAAGGAGAGGCTCAAGGGAGCCCATCGCGCGCCGTTCAGCGGCCTCGCTCGCCGCGGCCTGGCGCGGGCCGGCCACCCGCCCCCGCAGGAGAAGCTGCGGCAGCTACGGGAGCTGGGGGCGCGGATCTACGCCTGCGGCCCCTCGATGGAGCACTTCAAGGTGAGCGAAGAGGATCTGCTCTTCCCGGACATCCGCGTCGCCGCCTACCCCACCTTCGTCGAGGAGATGGAGGCAGCGGGTGTCCAGATCTTCCTTCAGTAGCCCGAGCCGCCGAACGCTCAGGCGGCGACCTCCTCCAGCGGCCGCGCCTCGGGCGCCGGGCTGGAGAACCTGATCGCGCCGTCGTCGATCGCGCCGTAGCGGAGCGTCCGCAGGTCGAGGGCGTAGTTCTGCCGCAAACGCCAAGGCTCCTTCGAGCCCTGTTTGGGGAGCTGGTCGAGCGAGCGCAGGACGTAGCCGGCGGTCAGGTCGAGCAGCGGCTCCTCGGCGACCTCCGGGTCGGAGACCTGCGGCACGCACTGGCTGTAGCCGTGCGCGTCCATGTGGTTGAGCAGCCGGCAGACGTATTCGGAGGTGAGGTCGGCCTTCAGCGTCCAGGAGGCGTTGGTGTAGCCGAGCGTGTAGGCGAAGTTGGGCACGCCGCTCAGCATCGCGCCCTTGTAGGCCATCGCCTTCGAGAGGTCGGGCTCGCGGCCGTCGACCACGACCTGCATCCCCCCCAGGAACAGCAGGTTGAGGCCGGTGGCGGTGACGATCAGGTCGGCCTCCAGCTCCCTGCCCGACTGCAGCTCGATCCCCCGCTCGGTGAAGGTCTCGATCCGGTCGGTGGCGATCGAGGCCCGCCCGGCGGAGATCGCCTCGAACAGGTCGCCGTCGGGGATCAGGCAGAGGCGCTGGTCCCAGGGCTCGTAGCGGGGCTTGAAGTGCGTGTCGACGTCGTAGCCCGGCGGCAGCGCCTCTTCGGCGGCCGCGCGCAGACGCCTCTTCACGAAGCCCGGCCGCCGTCTGCTGAGCCGGTAGACGAGCATCTGGAGCAGGACGTTTTTCCAGCGGATGATTGGATAGGCGAGCCGGTCCGGCAGCACCCGGCGCAGGGCGCGGGCGATCGGGTCCTCGCCGGGCAGCGAGATGATGTAGGTGGGCGAGCGCTGCAGCATCGTGACGTGCTCGGCCCGCTCGGCCAGCGCCGGCACCAGCGTCACCGCGGTGGCGCCGCTGCCGATCACCACGACCCGCTTGCCCCCGTAGTCGAGGTCCTCGGGCCAGTGCTGCGGGTGCACGATGCGGCCCGCGAAGCGCTCCTTCCCCTCGAAGGGCGGCGTGTAGCCCTCGTCGTAGCGGTAGTAGCCGCTGCACATCAGCAGGAAGTCGCAGGTCAGGCGCACCGTCTCCCCCGTGTCGGAGCGCTCCGCCTCGACCGTCCAGCGGGACTCGGGAGTCGACCAGGCGGCGCGCACGACGCGATGGTGGAAGCGGATCTTCTCGTCGATCCCGTAGTCGCGCGCCGTGTCGCGGACGTAGCGCAGGATCGACGGCCCGTCGGCGATCGCCTTTTCGTCCTTCCACGGCCGGAACCGGTAGCCAAGCGTGTGCATGTCGGAGTCGGAGCGGATCCCCGGGTAGCGGAACAGGTCCCAGGTGCCGCCGAGATCGCCCCGCGCCTCTAGGATCGCGTAGCTCTTCCCGGGGCAGCGCTCCTGGAGGTGGTAGCCGGCGCCGATCCCGGAGAGGCCGGCGCCGACGATCAGCACATCGAGATGTTCCGGCGACGCGTCGGCCACGGGCCGGCATTGTCGCATGCTGGCTGGTCAGCCAGTGTGACGAGCCGCATTGCGGGCCCAGGCGTCCTCGAGGGGAACGCCGAAGCTGCTCAGCGCGCCCGCCAGCATCGCGTAGTTGCCGACCAGCATCACGGCCTCGAGGATCTCGGCCGGCTCGAACGACTCCGCCAGCGCTTCGTAGGTCGACTCGCTCAGCGCGTGGTCCTCGAGCAGCTCGGGGACGATCCGCAGCAGGCGCCGGGTCGGCTCGCCGAGCAGCTCGCTCCCCGGGTCCGAGCCGATCGCCTCGATCTGCTCGGGCGACAGCCCGGCCCGGCGCCCGATCGCGCGGTGCTGCGTCCACTCGTACCGCGAGCCGCAGAGCCACGCCGTGCGGAGGATCAGCGCCTCGGTATCGCGACGGTCGAGCCTGCCGCGCGGCATCAGCCGCAGGTTGAAGGCGAGGAAGGGGCGGAACAGGCGCCTGTCGATCGAGAGCACGCGAAGGAACTGGTAGCTGCGGCCCCTCGTCGCGCGCCTGGCGATCGCGATCGCCAGGCGGTGCAGCCGCGAGCGCTCGATCCGGGGATCGCCGGTGCGATCGGCCAGCTCGTGCCAGCGCGGCGCCGGCCCCGATCGCCCCGCCCCTGCGTCGCCCACCGTCATCCCCTGCGGCGCTCCAGGTCGGCCTTGACGCGCTGCATCTGCAGGATCGCCCGGCTGCGGCCGGCCCCGGTCAGGTGCCCCTCGCCGCCCTCGCGCCGGTGCTGCTCGGTGCAGAGCGTGACGACGAGACGCGCCGGGTCGTCCCACCCGGACCAGGGAAGCGACCCGAACCCCTCGCCGAGCAGCATCCGGCGCGCCGCCGTGACCGGCGGGACGCCGCGCTCGAGCTGGCTCACCCCCTCCGCCCGCACCCACTCGAGGTAGTCGCGCAGCAGGTCGACCTCGGCCTGGCCGCAGACCGGCCCGTGCCCGGGCACGTACGTCGACGCGCCGAGCGAGGAGATTCGCTCGAGCGCCGTCAGCCAGCCGGCAAGCGGTCCCGCCCAGGTGATCGGCGTGCAGCCGACGAAGAGGATGTCGGCCGCGAAGCAGACCGCGGCGTCGGGAACCCAGACGACGGCGTCCCCCGCCGTGTGCGCGGGACCGACCTCGATCAGCTGAACCTCGCGCTCGCCGACCGCGAGGCTCAGCTCGCCGTCGAAGCTCTCGGTCGGCGGGGTCAGCTCGACCTCGCTCCAGTCGAAGGGCGCCAGCTCCCGGCCCATCGATCGCAGCGGCAGGCGCGGCAGGCCGTCGAGGTCGAGAGTGCCGACCAGCGGAATCGGCAGGGCGCCGATCGCCGCCAGCAGACGGCCGCCGCGCTGCAGCCGGCGGAGGTCCGCCGGGGTGTCGAGCGCCATCAGCTCCTTCGCGGCGCTGCTGGAGACGATCCGGGCGCCGGCAAGCAGCTGGTTGCCCCAGACGTGGTCGCCGTCGGAGTGGGTGTTGACGACGACCTCGGGCGCCGCGTCAACGATCTCCCGCGCCGCCTCGAGCATCCGCCGGGTCAGCTCGAGGTCCCAGAGCGTGTCGACCAGCAGGACGTGCTCGCCCGAGACCACCAGGCCGGCGTTCGACTCGCCGAGCCCTCCGTTCGGCTGCAGCCAGGCCCAGGTGTCCTCGGCGAGCCGCTCGAAGCCGCGCCGGTAGCGCGGCCGCTCGCCGTGCAGAGTCAGCTCCGAATCGGTCCTCGCAGTCATGCTTCCTCCGCTGTCGATCAGGGGGTTGGGTGGCGCGAATCATGACGCCGAATGCGCCAGGGCCGCCCGAGGGCGGCCCTGGCCTGGTGCTTGGAGACAAGCGCGGGAACCTCGAGCGGGTGGGACAAAGCCCGCCTCCCGGCGCTCGCCGGTGCCCGGGGTGGATTCCACCGGGCGCCCGAACCAGTGCGGCGCCTAGCGGCCCTGCACCTCCAGAGTCCCCTCAAGCATGTGAATCAAGTTAGGACCACCTCCTTTCTCTGGTGATCCCGATTGAAGCAGATCGCTCAGTCTCGATCAGACGTCGCGGCGCCGCTCGACGCCGACGCCGATCGCGGCGAGCAGGCCCGCGTAGAGGGCCATCAGGGCGATCGCCGAGCCGAAACGGGGGAGGCCCCCCTGGTGGACGTCGGGGTTGTTCAGCACTTCGGCCGCCGCGGTGAACGCGTACTCGCTGTAGAAGGAGACCGAGCCGAGGATCGAGTCGAGGACGAACAGCCCGACGAAGGCGATCGCGACGCCGATCGCGACCGAGCGCGACAGCACCCCGATCGCGACCCCGACGACCGCGAAGCCGGCATAGGCGATCATCGTCCCGTAGCCGTAGTGCACGGCGGTGCCCAGCCCGGCGTCCCAGTGACCCGCCCCGCCGAGCGCGAACCAGATCACCGCGACGAGCCGGGCCAGCGGGACCGAGAGCAGGCCGAGCGCCGCGGCGATCGCCACCGCGACCAGCGCCTTGGCGACGACCACCCGTCCGCGATTGGCGGTCACCGTATAGGTGGAGACGATCGACTTGGAGCCGTACTCGCTGGCGGCGAGGAAGACGCCGACGATCGTCACCACGACCAGGGTCAGCCCCGATCCGGACATCACGTCGAGGGTCTGCGCCCGGTCCGATTCGCCCGGATAGCCGATCACGCCTTGCAGCGCCTGGGCGATCAGGCCGAGCACGGCGAGCCCGACCAGCACCCAGGTCGAGCGCAGGCTGCGCGCCTTGATCCACTCGGCGGCGATCTGGCGGCCCATCAGCGCCCCTTCCCCGCGGTCAGCTCCATGTAGCGCTGCTCGAGGTCCTGCTGCTGGACGCCCAGCGCCGACAGCGCCACCCCCGCCTCCAGGGCGATCTCGCCAACCCGGTCGGAGTCCAGGCCGGTGATGCTGAGCTCCTCGCCGCTGCGGACCGCCTTGCCGCCGCCGCGCTCGACCGCCTCGGCGAGCCGGTCGGCCTGCTTGGCGCGCGCGATCACCGTCCGGCCCCCGGCCAGCTCGCCCACCTCGAACTCGCTGACCAGCTGGCCTTCGGCGATCACCACCACGGTGTCGACCGTGGCCTGCACCTCGGCGAGGATGTGGCTGGAGACGAAGACGGTCTTGCCCTCCTCGTGGGCGAGCCGCCGCAGCATCTGGCGCAGCCAGGCGATGCCCTCCGGGTCGAGGCCGTTGGCCGGCTCGTCGAGGATCAGGATCTCGGGATCGCCGAGCAGCGCCTGGGCGAGCGAGAGTCGCTGGCGCATCCCCAGCGAGTACTTGCCGACCCGACGGTCGGGGGCGTCGCCCAGCCCGACCGTCCCCAGCACGTCGTCGACGCGGCTCGCCGGCAGGCCGGCGGCGGCGCAGCTCGCCCGCAGGCTCGCCCGCGCCGAGCGGCCGTCGTGGAAGTCGCCTCCGTCGAGCACGGCGCCGACCGCCGTGGCCGGGTTGTCGAGCCGGCGGAACGGCTTTCCCGCGACCAGCGCCTGACCTCCATCGGGCTCGGCGAGGCCGAGGACCATGCTGATCGTCGTCGTCTTGCCGGCGCCGTTGGGCCCGAGGAACCCGGTCACCCGGCCCGCCTCGGCCGTAAAGCTGAGCTGCTTCACGGCGGTCAGGTGCCGGTATTCCTTGGTCAGTTCCTCTGCCTGGATCAAAGGGTGCCTCGGCCGCTGGCCGCTTCCCTCCCAATCGGCTCGAAGACTAGCGCTCCGCGCGGCGCCTCGGCGATGTGGGTTTTCCCCGATTCGCCCGCGGCAACCCGCAGCATAGGGTGCACGCACTTCTTCTCGACAGTGGAGGAAACCATGAACGAGACCCCCTACCAAGCGGAGGTGAAGGAGCTCACCTGGGGCTGGTGGCTGACGCTGCTGGTGGGCCTGCTCAGCATCGCGGCCGGCGTGATCGTCTTGACCAAGCCCGGCGACAGCCTCGCGACCCTGGCCGTAATCGCCGGCATATTCCTGCTGGCGGACGGCATTCTCGAGCTGATCAGCTCGTTCTCGCGGCTCACCTCCAACCGCGGCATGGTGGCGCTGTTCGGGGTGCTGACCGCGGTCGTCGGGGTGCTGCTGATCCGCCACCCGATCGGCGGCGTCACCGCGGTCGCGCTGCTGATCGGGATCTGGCTGATCGCGGTCGGCGTGATCCGCCTCGCAACCGCGTTCGAGGAGCCCCAGCACCGCGGCTGGCACGCCTTCGCGGGGGTCCTGGAGCTGATCGCCGGCATCGTGATCGTCTCGACGCCTGATATCGGCTTCGCCACCCTGGCGATCCTGGTCGGCATCGGCTTCATCCTCAACGGCATCGGGATGACCGCCCTCGGCTGGGGCCTGCGCGGGCTGAGGCGGGAGGCCTCGCGCCCAGCCTGAAGCAGCGGACCGCCCGAAGGGACGCCGGCTGAATGGAGTGGTCGCTTGCGATCGTGGCGCTGGCCCTGCTCGGCGTCGCCGCGTTGTCCCGCCTGCTGTCGGGAACGCCGGTCACGCCGACGATGCTGCTCGTCGCCCTCGGGCTGCTGGTCGGTCCCCAGCTCCTTGGCGGTGTCGACCTGTCGGACAGGAGCTCGACCGTGCGCGTGCTGGCGGAGGCGACGCTCACCCTGGTGCTCTTCTCCGACGCCTCCCGGGTCGGCCTGCACCAGCTGCGCCGCGGGGTCGGCGTGCCGCTGCGCCTGCTCGGCATCGGGCTGCCGCTGACGATCGCGCTCGGCGCCCTGGCGGGCGCCGCGGTCTTCGACCAGCTGACGATCGCCGAAGCCGTGATCCTCGGCGTGATCCTGGCGCCGACCGACGCCGCGCTCGGGCAGGCGGTCGCCGCCGACCGGCGCATCCCGGCCCGGATCCGCCAGGGGCTGAACGTCGAGAGCGGGCTCAACGACGGGATCTGCGTGCCGCTGCTGTTCGCCGCGGTGGCGGCGGCGGACGTCGAGTCGCATATCGCCGGTGGCCGCGGCGCCGCCCAGCTGCTGCTCGAGGAGATCGGCTACGGGGCGCTCGGCGGGATCCTCGCCGGGGCCCTGATCGCGGCGATCGTCGTCTACGCCGGCCGCCGGAACCTGATCGCGGGCCCTTGGCGACAGGTGATCCCGGCCGCGGGCGCGGCCCTCGCCTACGGCATCGCGACCCCCCTCGGTGGGTCCGGGTTCATCGCGGCGTTCACGGCGGGCATCGTGTTCCGCGCTCTGTTGAGGCGCGACCCGGCGGAGATCAACCGGCTGAGCGAGGAGGTGGGCGACGTGCTCAGCGGCGTCACCTTCCTGCTCTTCGGCGCGGTCCTGCTCGAGCCGGCCCTGGGGGAGCTGAGCTGGCAGCTCGTCCTCTACGCGATCCTCAGCCTGACGATCGTGCGGATCGCGCCGGTCGCAGTGGCGATGCTGGGGTCGCGCGTCCGCTTGCCGACCCTCGGCTTCCTCGGCTGGTTCGGTCCGCGCGGCCTCGCCTCGATCGTCTTCGCGCTGATCGTGGTCGCGGAGTCCGAACTCCCCCACCAGCAGCTGATCGTGCTCGCCGTCTACCTGACCGTCGGGCTCTCGGTCTTCGCCCACGGCCTCAGCGCCGCGCCCCTGGCCGACCGCTACGCCCGCTGGTACGAGTCCCACCCCCGCGGCATGGCGCCGCCGATGGAGAGCGTGCCGACTCGCGTGACCCGGTCGCGCCATGAGAAGCTGGCGGTTCGACGAAAGGACTGACATGACTGACCAGGAGCATTCGCAAGGAGAGACCGGGACGGTCCTCGTCACCGGCGGCTCGGGATTCCTCGGGGGCTGGTGCGTCGCGGAGGCGCTGCGACGCGGCCACCGGGTGCGCACGACCGTGCGCGACCTGGCGCGCGAGGCGGAGGTGCGGGCGACGATCTCCTCGCAGGTCGACGCCGGCGACCGCCTCTCGGTGCTGGCCGCCGACCTGCGCGGCGACGACGGCTGGGCGCAGGCCGTGCAGGGATGCGACTACGTCCTGCACGTCGCCTCGCCGTTCCCGCCGGCGCAGCCGAAGGACCCGGACGAGCTGATCGTGCCGGCGCGGGAGGGAACCCTTCGGGTCCTTCGCGCCGCTCTGGAGGCGGGGGTCGGCCGCGTCGTGGTCACCTCGTCGGTGGCCGCGATCAGCGGCGGCCGCGAGCGCCCCTCCCGGCCGCTCACCGAGGAGGACTGGAGCGATTCCGACAATCCCCGGCTGACGCCCTACGCGCGATCGAAGACGATCGCCGAGCGGGCGGCGTGGGACCTCGTGCGGGAGCGGGGCGACGCGGGGAAGCTGGCGACGGTCAACCCCGGCGCGATCCTCGGCCCGGCGCTGAGCGACGACCTCTCCTACTCGCTCGAGGTGATCGAGCGGCTGCTGCGGGGAATGCCCGGCGTCCCGCGAATCGGCTTCAGCTTCGTCGACGTCCGCGACGTCGCCGACCTTCACCTCAGGGCGATGGCCATCCCCGAGGCGGGCGGCGAGCGCTTCATCGCGGGGGGGCCGTTCCTGTGGATGGCGGAAGTCGCCGCGGTGCTGCGCGACCGGCTCGGAGAGGCAGCCGCGAAGGTGCCGGAGCGAACCGTGCCGAACCTGCTCGTGCGGGCGATGGGAATCCTCGACCCCGGCATCCGCTCGGTGGTCCGCCAGCTGGGCATGAAGACGGAGGTGTCGAGCAGGAAGGCCGAAACCCGGCTCGGCTGGTCGCCCCGCCCGGTAGAGGAGACGATCGTCGACTGCGCCCGGAGCCTGGTCGAGCAGGGCGTGGTCGCTGCGCGCTAGCTGCGAGCCGCCGTCAGGTCAGCGGCGTCGGGGCGATCGAGCCGAGCAGCCAGTCGCCGTCTTCGTCGACCATCGGGATCGTGTAGACGGTGTTGTCGAGGCCGCGGAAGATCAGGAAGGCGCGTTCGTCTTCGATCCGCAGCGAGCCGATGTCGGCCTTGGCGGCTTCTTCGCGCAGCAGCTTCGGGTTGGCCTGGGAGGCGAGGGCTTCGAGGATCGCCGCGCAGTTCGCGTCCTTGAGCTGTTCGGATTTTTCCGCGACGCTTTCCAGCTGCTCCTTCACTGGCGTGGCCAGGTAGGAGCATGCCTCGTTCCAGTCCTGGTTGGCCCGTGCGTCGAGGAAGCCGTGCACGGCGGCGGAGGCCTGGTCGCGTTCGGATTCGTCAGCCTCGTCGCCGAAGTTCTGGACGCTGTTGTCCCCGCCCTTGACGCGGTACTGACTCGAGCCGCCGCCGGAGTCGTTGTGGGGGATGGAGGCGTTGCTGGAGCTCCCCCCTCCCGATCCGGAGGACTGCCCCCCTTCGCCGCCCTGCTTCTTCCCCTTGCCCTTCTTCTTGGAGCCGCTGCCGGACGATCCCTGGGCGCTCTGCGGCGCGGTGGTCTCGGTCGACGCGGCGGTGGAGGAGCCTTCCCCGTCGTCGCCGCCCCCGCAGGCGGCTAGGCCGAGGGCGAACAGCATCGCCGCAGCGGCAATCGAAAGCGTCGCTAGTCCCGCTCGTCCCATCATGCTTCCCTCTAAACACTACGGTATCTCACCCGGATCGGTGGGCCGGGGGCGGGCGGGCGGCTCCAATGCGGCCAGTTCGGCGACGACGACGTTGACCACCCCGTCGCGGCGCTCCAGGCGCCCGCAGGCGCGAAGCAGCGGGGCCGCACGGACCAGGGAGCGGCGGCGATCGCAGAGCGGCGGCGGGACGATCAGGTTGACGGTACCGTGCTCGTCTTCGAGCAGCACGAAGGTGATCCCCTTCGCCGTCTCGGGACGCTGGCGAGCGACCACCACGCCGGCGACCTCGACGCTGGCGCCGTCCTCGATCCGCCCCAGCTCCGAGCTGCGGGCGACGCCCTCGCCGAGCTCGCCGCGCAGCAGGGCGAGCGGGTGCTCCCCGAGGTTGATCCCGGTCGCGCGGTAGTCCTCAACCGCCTTCTGCCAGCGCCCCAGCGGCTCGAGCTCGGGCGCGGGCGGGGGCTCCAAGGGCAGCGCCATCTGCGTCCTCTCCCCATGCCGTACCCCGGTTGCGGCCATCCCGGCCCGCCAGAGGGCCCTCCTGCGGTCGGAAGGCGTGCCCACACCCCCCGCCCGGACAAGTGCCTCGCTAATTAGCTCGGCACTTTGAGTATCCGCCCGTTCGGGGGGTGTGGGCACACCTTCCACCAAGCCGTCCAGCGCGCCGGCCCAGGCGAGCCGCTCCAGCCCGTCGCGGCTCGCGCCCGAGCGGGTGGCGAGGTCGGCGATGCTCCGGTAGGGGCCGCCGCGCCGGCGCTCCTCGACCAGGGCCTCCATCTCCTCCGCGCGGACCCCCTTGACGTAGCCGAGCCCGATCCGCACCTCCTCTCCCCCCGTCGATGGGCCGATTCCGGACGATATGCGTCCGTTTTCGTCCCGTCGGCGGGGTGATTCCACGTGGCAGAGCACGCAGCTGCAATTGGCGTCGGGGGGCGCCACCCGCACGCCGCGGCGCTGCGCGTCGTGGACGAGGGAATCGGGGGGGTAGAAGCCCATCGGCTGCTCGTTCAAGAGCGAGCAGAGGAGCTCCGGGCCGTAGTGGACGCGCAGCCAGGCGGACTGGTAGGCGAGCAGGCCGAAGGCGGCGGAGTGGGCCTTGGGAAAGCCGAAGCCGGAGAAGCCCTGGATCTGCGTCCAGACCCGCTCGGCGACGGCGGCCGGGACGCCGCGGCCCCGCGCCCCGGCGAGGAAGCGCTCGTGGTGGGAGTGGATCGCCGCCTCGGAGCGCTTGCGGCTCATCGCCCGTCGCAGCCCCTCGGCCTCCGCGGAGGAGAAGCCGGCCAGCGCCATCGCGACCTCGATCACCTGCTCCTGGAAGACGATCGTCCCCAGCGTCTCCTTCAGCACCGGCTCCAGCAGCGGATGCGGGTAGGGGATCTCGAAGCCGGGGTCTTCGCGCAACCGCTTTCGCCGCTCGATGTAGGGGTGGATGGCGCCGCCCTGGATCGGGCCGGGGCGGACGAGGGCGACCTGGACGGTGAGGTCGTCGAGGTCGCGGGGCAGGGTGCGGGGAAGCATCTGCATCTGCGCCCGGCTCTCGATCTGAAAGACGCCCGTGGTCTCGGCCGCCCGGATCGAGGAGAAGGTCTCGGGGTCGTCGTGGGGGATGCGCGAGAGGTCGATTCGCTCGCCTCGCGCCCGCTCTATCTCCTCGACGCAGCGCTCGACCGCGGAGAGCATCCCGAGGCCGAGCAGGTCGATCTTCAGAAAGCCCGCGTCGGCACAGGAGTCCTTGTCCCACTGGACGGTCTGCCGCCCCGCCATCGCCGCCGGCACCACCGGGCAGACGTCGATCAGCGGTCGCGTCGAGATCACCATCCCGCCGGGGTGCTGGGAGGCATGGCGGGGAAGGCCGACCGCCTCGGCGCAGAGCTCGACCAGCGAGCGCCAGCGGGGCGAGCCGGCGCGCTCGCGCCCGACCGCGGCTACGACCTGGCTCTCGATCTCCCCCGCCTCCCCGTGGAAGCCGACCGTCCGCGCCACCCGCTCGATCTCCCCAGCCGGCAGCCCCAGCGCCTTGCCGAGGTCGCGCACCGCGCCGCGCGGGCGGTAGGTGGAAAAGGCGGCGACCAGCGCCGAGCGCTCGGAGCCGTAGCGCTCGTGCACGCGGGGGATCAGCGCCTCGCGGATGTCGCGCGGGAAGTCGAGGTCGATGTCGGGAACGGCCGACATCTCCTCGTTGAGGAAGCGGCCGGGGAAGAGGCTCGCCTTGACCGGGTCGACGTGGGAGAGGCCGGTCAGGTAGCAGACGATCGAGCTGACGCTGGAGCCCCTCCCCCGCCCCGGCGGCAGCACCCGGCGCGCCGAGCCCGGCCCTCGCACCTGCGCCGCGACCTCGCGCGCCAGCTCGAGCAGGTCGCGGTGCAGGAGGAAGAACCCGGAGAGGCTCAGGCCGCGGATCACCGCAAGCTCCTCCTCCAGCCGCCGCTCCGCCTCGCGCCGCTCGGGCGAGCTCGCGTAGCGCTCGGCGAGCAGCGCCCGGCAGGTCCCGGTCAGCTCGCGGTCGGCAGCGGCGTCCTCGGAGCCCGGATAGCGGTAGCCCAGCTCCGCCGTGAGGTCGAAGCGCAGCCGCTCGGCCACTCGCACCGTCTCCGCGACCGCCCCCGGATGCTCGGCGAAGCGAAGGGCCATCGCCTGCGGGGAGGCGATCGCCGCGCTGGAGTTGCCGCGCCGAAGCGGCTCGGACTCCTCCAGCCCGACACCGTGGCGAATCGCGACGAAGGCGTCCTGCAGGCGGGCGCGCGACCGTCGGTGGCAGTGGATGTCGCCGCTCGCCACGCACCCCACCCCCAGCCGCCCGGCCAGCCCCTCGAGCCAGCGGTTGCGGGCGCGGTCGTGGCGCTCGTAGGGGCGCTGCAGCTCGACCCGCAGCCGATCGGCTCCGAAGGCGTCGAGCAGCTCCCGGCCCAGCGCCGCCGCTCGGGAGCGTTCGCCGCGCTCCCACAGGCCGGCCACGATGCCCTCGCGGGAGCAGCCCGTGAGGCAGACCAATCCCTCGGCGCGCTCCTTGACCGCCGCCAGGCTCACCCAGGGCTGCTCGGCGCGGCGCTGGGGATTGTCGCGGGTGCGGGCGTGAGCCTCGGTGAGGAGGCGACAGAGGTTGCGGTAGCCGGCCGCCGTCTCGACCAGGAGGGTCAGGTGCGCCAACGCCTCCGCGGTGGTTATGGTCAGCTCGGCGCCGGTGATCCCCCGTATCCCCAATCCCCTGCAGGCCTGGGCGAACTCCATCGACCCCCATACCCCGTCGTGGTCGGTCAGGGCGACAGCGGGGTAGCCGAGGGACGCCGCCGCAGCGGCAAGCTCGGTCGGCGTCGAGGCGCCGTCGAGGAACGAGAAGGCGGAGTGAGCGTGCAGCTCGACGTAGGGGACGGCGGCCATCAGGCCACCTGCCGCTGCCAGCGCCCGCTGCGCACGTCCAGGAAGACGGTGACGCTTCGGCCGTCGACCAGGACCAGCTCGTAGTAGTGGCGGTGCAGGGGACGGTCCGTCCACCAGCGGTCCTCGACCACCCACTCCTCGGGGATCGCATCGACCGCGATCCCGCCGAGCGCCAGCGGCGTGCCGTCGCCGTCCACCTCGACCTGCGCGCCCCGCGGCAGGTAGATGCGGCGCACCCGGCTCATCGGTCGATATAGGGGGCCAGCAGGAACCGCCGCTCGGGCACGCGGGAGCGAGGGTCGAGGTCGACGATCTTGAGCAGCGCCTCGGCTCCCGAGGCGGCCCGGACCTCCCGCACCGTCGCCGCGAGCGCTCCTCGTCGCGGCTCGCGCCCGCCGAGCGCGAGCTCGAGCTGATCGGCGGCGAGCGGCCCCAGGGCAAGCGCCCGCAGGCGCAGCCCCCGCGCCGGCTCGGGCAGCGCCTGGAGCCTCGGGGCCAGGAGCGAGCCGATCGCCCGCGCATCTGCGGTCGGCCGGCCCAGCCCCTGCTCCACGCTCCAGCTCCCGCCGCTGTCGAGCAGCGCGGAGAGGCGAAGCGCCAACACGGTCCTCCCCCGCCGCCCCGGGATTGCGAGGAGCCGGTCGACCAGAAGCTCGAGGGCGTGATCGAGCTGCTGGCCGGCGGTCCCCTCCGGCAGCTCGATCTCGGCGAGGAGCTCCTCATGCGGCTCGCGCGGGCGCAGCGGGGTGTCCTCGCCACGGGCGAGGCGCAGGGCCCGCAGACCGAGCGAGCCGAAGCGATCGGCGATCTGATCGGGGGAGATGGCGGCGAGCTTGCCGAGGGTGTCGAGTCCCAGCCGTCTCAGGCCGGCGACCAGCTCGCTCCCCTCCGGCCCGCCCCCGCCGAGCCCCGCGGTCAGCGTCCCGACCGGGAGCGGGGAGAGGAACCTGCGAAGCGCGCGACCGGGAACGATCGGCTCGCCGTTCGACCCGGAGAGGACGCGGAGCAGGCGCGATCCCCGGCCGGCAGCGACGAAGGCCGCGAAGCGATTGGGGGCGACCGCGACCCGCACCGGCAGCTGCGCCGCCTCGCGGGCCGCCGCGATCACCCCGGCGATCTCGCCGCCGTGGATCCCCCGCAGCCCCTCGACCGCGAAGAAGGCCTCGCCGGGGCGCTCGGACTCCACCGCCGCGCCAATCCCCTCGAGTCGGCCCAGCAGCCCGTCCCACAGCTCGGCGGCCCGAGCGGGGTCGGGCGGGATCAGGCGCAGCGAGGGGCAACGGGCAAGCGCCTCCCCCAGGGGCATTCCGGCGTGGACGCCGCCGGCCTCGGCGGGCTCGGAGATCTCGCCAACCGCCTGCCGGGCGCCCGGCGGCGGAGCCAGTGCGACCGGCTCGTCGAGCCGACCGGGACAAGCGACCCTGAGCGGGAAGCGGGGGATGAGGACGCACGCGACCATACGAACACCTGTTCGTATGGTCGCAGCGGAGTCAAGCCCCTCGCGGCGTGGCGCATCCGACTTCGACCACACCTGAGTGGGGTGAATGTCGGCTGCGCGGGCTCAGATCGACCCCGGGGCACTCACCAGATCGAGCGGTCGACGAACGCCTCCACCTCGGCGGCCAACCGGTCGGGCGGGGCCTCGGTGACGAGCGGCATTCGGGCGCTCGCGGGGATCTCCGCATATGGCGCGAGATCGTCGAGCTGTCGCTCGACCACCGCGGCGTCGGCGTCGGAGACTCGATCGCGCTCGAGCTCGCGCTCCCGCGCCCGGCCCAGGAGCACCTCGGTCGGCGCCGTGCACTCGACCAGCAGGCGCGGGGCGGACTGCTCGGCCAGCCCGTCCTCGAAGGCCGCGCGCGCGCTTCGCCGGTGGAAGGTCGCGTCGACGATCGCCCCGCCCCGCTTCTCCAGCTCCTCCCGGGCGGCCCTGCCCATCTCCCTGTAGGTCCGCGTCGTCATCTCGCTGGAGTACTGCTCCTGCCCGCCCCGCTCGGTGGGGTCGATCCCGGCGAGGCGCTTGCGCGTCAGATCCGAGGAGATGTACGCCCAGCCGCTCAGCTCGGCGAGCCGGCGCGCGAGGGTCGTCTTGCCCGTACCCGCGACGCCGCAGATCGTCAGCAGCAGCGGCCCGCGGGCGCGCCAGGCGAATCGGTGGCCGAGGTCGAGCAGCTGGCGCGCATCGGCCTCCTGTGCGTGGCGCTCGGGGTCCTGCTCGCCCAGCTCGAGAGCGCGCAGGGCGGCGACCTTGGCGCGGACCCAGGCGCGGTAGGAGGCGAGGAAGAAGAGCAGGGGGTCGTCGCCGGGGTCGCCCCCGGCCCGGCGATAGCCGTCGACCAGCTGCAGGGCCGCCCGCTCGGCGCCGAGCCGGGCCAGGTCCATGACCAGGAACGCGAGGTCGGCCGCGACGTCGATCTCACGCAGCGCCGGGTTGAACTCCACGCAGTCGTAGACGTAGAGCGGTTCGTGCGCCGGCACGACGATGTGCTCGGCCCGCAGGTCCCCGTGGCAGTCGCGCACCAGCCCGGCTCGCGCCCGCGCCTCCAATTGCCCGCGCCGCGCCGCGAGGAAACCGCGGGTGAAGCGCTCGGCGGCCCCGAGACGGTCCCCGCCGAGGATGCCCTCGCCCGCCTCGCGCAGCGTCGTCAGGTTCTCCTCCAGGGTCGCGACGAGGACGTCCACCGCACGGCGCTCGAGCGGGACGGCGGGCGCCTCCGCGTGGAAGCGGGCAAGCCGGCGGGCGACGGCCTCGACCTGCCGGGGCTCGAGCTCGCCCCCGGTCGCGAGGACGGCCAGGTCCCGGTCCTCCGCCACCCGGCGCATCTCGACCGCGTACTCGATCGCGGCCGGGTCGTCCTCGGAGGTGAGGGAGTAGCGACCTTCGCTGTGGGCGATCCCGACCACCCCGAGGTAGATCTGCGGCGCCAGGCGGCGGTTGAGGCGGACCTCCTCATGGCACATCTCGTGGCGCCGCGGCAGCGTCCCGTAATCGAGGAAGGGAAAGACGATCGGCTTCTTCACCTTGTAGGCGAGGTCGTCGGCCAGGAAGACCCAGGAGATGTGGGTCTCGCGGAGCTCGACCGACGACGGGGCGTGCGGGTAGAAGCTCGGCTCGAGCATCGCCTCCAGCAGCCCCGTCATCCTCCACACGATATGGCCCGAGGCTGGAGGCTCTGTGATACTTCCCGCTTGCCCATGACTGCACGGACGCGGCAAGGATGAAGGTCGGCCTCGTCCTCGGTGCGGGTGGGATCCAGGGAGGCGCCTGGCTGACCGGCGGCCTGGAGGCGCTCGCCGAGGAGACCGGTTGGGACCCGGCGACGGCGGACTACGTGATCGGAACCTCGGCCGGCTCGATGATCGGCGCGCTCTGCGCCTCCGGCGTCCCCCCCTGGTTCATGGTCGCCCATTCGCGTGGCGAGACGTTCGAGGGCGTGGAGGACGTGCAGGGACGCCCGGCCGCGACCGCCGATCGCGCCGCCGGGGCGCGCTTCGAGCTGCAGCGCACCTGGCCGCCGATCGGCCCCGGCTCCTGGCGGCTGGCGCTTCGCACCCTCGCCAATCCTCGCCGCTACACGCCGGCAACCGTGTTCAGCGGTTGGTTGTGGCGCGGCGTCTTCTCGACCGAGTCGCTGAAGGAGACGATCCGCCATGTCGTCCCCAGCGGCTGGAGCCCGCACCCGAACCTGTGGATCGTCGCCTGCGACTACCAGACCGGCCGCCGCACCCCGTTTGGCCGCGCCGATGGCCCGCCGGCCGACCTCGCTGACGCCGTCGCCGCCTCCTGTGCGGTCCCCGGCATCTACCATCCGGTGACGATCGGGGACCGGCGCTTCGTCGACGGCGGCATCTCCTCGGTCTCGAACCTGGACCTGCTGCGCGACGAGGACTTGGACCTCGTCATCTGCCTCAACCCGACTTCGACGCTGCATCCGATCCGCGCGATCAACCCCCGCGACGCCGCCGCCATCTTCTTCCGTCGCGCCTCCGGCCGCCGCCTCGGCAGCGAGGCGAAGAAGGTCCGCACCGACGGCGCCGACGTGGTCCTGATCCAGCCCACCGGCGATGACCTCGAGGCGATGGGCCCCAACCTGATGCGGAGCGGGAACCGAAACCACGTCATCGAGGTCGCCCGGCGCACGGTCGCCGAGCAGCTTCGCGAGCCGCGAAACCGCGAGCTGCTCGCCGCCCTCCCAGAGGGGGATCCGCGCAAGATCCGCCGCCCCGAGGGCCCGCCCTCCGAGTGGCCCGACTGGCGCGAGCTGCTGCCGCGCCCCGCGATGGCCGGCTAGGTGGGACGAGCGGTGGCGGCGCGCGCGGACATGTCGGACGGCGACCGCCTCCCGGTCCTCTGGCAGCTCCAGATCTCCCACTACAACGAGAAGGCGCGCTGGGCGCTCGACCACAAGCGCATCCACCACGTCCGCCGCTCGCTGCTCCCAGGCCTGCACGCGATCAAGGCCAGGCGCCTCACCGGCGACACCGACACGACCCCGGTGCTCACCCTCGAGGGCCGCTCGATCGGCGACTCGACGCGGATCATCGCGGCGCTCGAGCAGCGCTGGCCGCAACCGCCCCTCTATCCGCAGGACGAGGCGCAGCGTCGTCGCGCCCTCGAGCTGGAGGAGTTCTTCGACGAGGAGCTGGGCCCGCACATCCGCCGCGCGGCCTACCACGAGCTGCTCCCCCACCCCGGTGAAGTGGTTCCGCTGTTCACCCACGGTCAGCGACTCCCGGCGCGGATCCTGATCCGGGCGGCCTTCCCGCTGCTGCGGGTGGGAATGCGACGCAAGATGGACATCTACGCCCCCGCAGCGGAGGAGAGCCGCCGCAAGACCGTCGCCGCGATGGATCGGCTGGAGGAGGAGATCGGGCCGAGCGGCTACCTGGTCGGCGACTCCTTCTCCGTCGCCGACCTCACCGCGGCGGCCCTCTTCTACCCGGTCGCCCGCCCACCCGAGTTCCCCTACCCCTCGATGACCGACCCGCCCGACTCCGCGCGCGAGTTCCTCGACCCCCTCGCCGAGCGGCCGGGCGGAGAATGGGTGACGGAGATGTACCGGCGCCATCGAACCCCCTCGGCCGAGCCCGGGCCGTGACCATCGAAGGTCAGCCCTTCCGGTTGGCCATCCGCTCGAGCTGCTTGCCCAGCGCCTTTTCGACTTCGTCGGACATCGTCATCCGATAGACCGCAACCAGCGCCTGCAGCGAGAGGGGACGAAGCTGGTCGAGCGCTTGGCGAACCTGAGACCAGCGCTCCTCGGGGTAGCCCTCCTCTTCGAAGGGCTTCCAGACGTCCTCGAGGAACAGCTTCACGAACTCGTGCGACACGGACCTGGAGCGGCTGCGCACCTTGTCGAACACCGCCAGGGCATGGTCCAGGGACACCCCCGCGGCTACGACTCCCTCGGCGGCGTCCAGCAGCGAGGGAAAGGGGGCCTCGAAGCGGTCCTCGTCGACGGGCACCAGCGCCCCAGCCTCGACCGCTCGCTTCAGCGCGTTGTCCGTGTCGGTCCCGAACCGCTCGGCGAGCTCGTCCAGGGTGAACGTGCGCGGCTGCTCGCCGTCGAACTCGTCGAGGGTGCGCCGAAGCGAGAGGAACTGCTCGGCCGCCCCGAAGTTCCGGCTGAGCAGGCGCTCGATTCCCTTCAGGTTGAATCCGTCGGCCTGCAGCTCCTGGATCATCCGCAGCCGCGCCAGGTGCTGCGGCCCGTAGTAGCCGACCCGGTCGCGCACCTCGGGGGCGGGAAGCAGCCCCCTCGCCCGGTGGGAGCGGATGTTGCGAACCGTCATGCCGGTCTGCGCGGCGAGCTCTTCGATCGTCAGGTCGTTCTCTTGATCGGCCACGGTGGCAAAGCTACTATGGAATGGCGGTTCGGAAGTTGACGTGACGCCATTTAATGTTACGTTATTCGATGTCATGTCGCCAAAGCTCGCGCCTCGCCCCAGCCTCCGCCTCCTCGACGCGCTCGCGGGGCCGCACGGGGTCGACGGCTACCTGGAGCAGATCAACCCCCTGCTGGTGGGCGGAGAGTGTCGCGCCGAGGTTCTTGCGGTCGAGCGCGGGACCGAGGAGACCGTCACCCTGACGCTGCGTCCCAACCGCGCCTGGCGGGGCTTCCGCGCCGGCCAGTTCGTGCAGGTGGCGGTCGAGATCGACGGGGTCCGCCACCAGCGCTGCTACTCGCCCGCCTCGGCCGAGGGACGGCGGCCGGAGCTGGAGATCACCGTCAAGCGCCACCCCGGAGGGCTCGTCTCCAACTTCCTCGCGGAGCGCGCCGAGCCGGGAACGGTGCTCGGCCTCTCCCAGGCCGAAGGCGACTTCCAGCTGCCTGAACCGCGTCCTGATGCGGTTCTCCTGATCGGCGGCGGCAGCGGCCTCACCCCGTTGACGGCGATCGTCCGCACGCTCCTCGCCGAGGCCTACAGCGGGCCGATCGCGATGCTCCACTACGCGCCCGACCGCGCCAGCGCGATCTACCGCGAGGAGCTGGAGCGCCTTGCGGAGGAGCACCCGAACCTCCACCTCGCTCGCTCCTACACCAGGTCCCCGGGCGCCGGCGAGATCGACGGGCATTTCAACCCCGTGCACCTCCCGCAGTCCGAGCCCTGCTTCGCCGCAGCGGAGACCTTCGCCTGCGGGCCAGCGGCGCTGCTCGACGCCGTCCGCCGCACCTGGGCCAACGGGCTGGAGCACCGACTTCACATCGAGAGCTTCGTCCCGCCGACCCTCGTCCCCGCCGGCCAGCCCGGCGAGGGCGCGATCCGCTTCCTCGACTCGGGCCTCGAGGTGCAGAACAGCGGCGCCTCCCTGCTGGAGCAGGCCGAGGAAGCCGGCATCCCGGCGCAGTTCGGCTGCCGGATGGGGATCTGCCACACCTGCACCCGCCGGAAGGCGGCCGGCACCCACCAGAACCTGATCACCGGCGAGGTCTCCTCGGCGCCCGACGAGGAGATCCAGCTCTGCGTCTCCGCCGCACGCGGCGACCTCACCGTCGAGCTCTGAACCCTTCACACGAAAGGAACCCGATGACCACCACCACCGCCACTCCCCAGCACTCGCCCTCCCCCTCCCCTTCGCTGACGCCGGAGCAGATCGAGAGCCTCGGAGAGGAGATCGATGCGATCCGCCGGCGGGTCCTGGCCGACCGCGGCGAGCGCGACGCCAACTACATCCGTGGCGTGATCCGCGCACAGCGCGGACTCGAGGTGGCCGGCCGCGGGCTGCTCTGGGCCGGCGTCTTTCCGCCCGCCTGGATCGCCGGGGCAGCCGCGCTCTCGCTCTCCAAGATCCTCGACAACATGGAGATCGGCCACAACGTGATGCACGGACAGTACGACTGGATGAACGACCCGAGGCTCTCGGGGAAGCAGTTCGAGTGGGACACCGCCTGCCCCGCCGACCAGTGGCGCCACTCGCACAACTACATGCACCACACCCACACCAACATCGTCGGCAAGGACCGCGACATCGGCTACGGCGTCCTGCGCATGTCCGAGGAGCAACCCTGGAATCCCTACTACCTGGGCAACCCGGTTTGGGCGGCGCTGCTCGCGACCTTCTTCCAGTACGGGGTGGCACTGCACGACCTCGAAGTCGAGCGACTCCCCAGCGGCGAGGCCGACACTGCCGAGAAGCGCGAGCTGCGGAAGGGAATCTGGCAGAAGGTTCGGCGTCAGACGCTGAAGGACTACGTGATCTTTCCCGCCCTGTCGGGCCCGCTCTTCGCCTTCCCCCTCGCCGGCAACGCCACCGCCAACCTGGCCCGCAACCTCTGGGCGTTCACGATCATCTTCTGCGGGCACTTCCCCGAAGGGACCCAGGAGTTCAGCGAGGAGGAGACCGAGCACGAGACCCGCGGCGAGTGGTACCGCCGCCAGATGCTCGGCTCGGCGAACCTCAGCGGCGGCCCGCTCTTCCACGTCCTCTCCGGCAACCTCGGCTTCCAGATCGAGCACCACCTCTTTCCGGACCTGCCCGCCAACCGCTACGCGGAGATCTCCGTCGAGGTGCAGGAGATCTGCGAACGCTACGGCCTCCCCTACAACGTCGGCCCCCTGCACGAGCAGTTCGGCAGCGTGGTCAAGAAGATCTGCCGCCTGGCGCTGCCGGAGGCGGAGGGGCGCGGGCGACTCGGCTTTGCCGGCACCCTCCTCGACGGGCTCGGCGGTGCGGCCAAGGGGCTTGGAGGTGCCGCGATGAAGGTGGCCCGCCTGGCGCTGCCCGGCTCTCGGGGCACGGCCGCCGCCTGATCCGCCGTAGGCTCAACCGATGAACGAGGGCTCGGGCAAGAATCCCGGGGGGCGGTTCGCCGAGGCCGCCCGTCGCCTCAACCGCAGCCCGAAGCTGGTCGAGACCGCGAGGCGGACGCGCGAACGGGCGCTGGGCGGCGACCGGTTCCCCGACCGGCTCTCCGCTTCCCGCGGTCGCCCGTCGGACCTCGCCGCCCTGCAGCTCGCGGCTTTGAGGGGAAACGCGCCGGGGGTTCTGGGAGAGCTCGGGCTGACGGCGCTGCAGGCCTGGCAGCGATTTGCCGAGTCACAGGACCGAGGGCGAGGCAAAGTCGACGTCGCGATCCTCTTCACCGACCTGGTCGGCTTCTCGAGCTGGTCGCTGAAGGCGGGCGACGGTGCCGCGCTGAGGATGCTGGGCGAGGTCAGCGACGCAATCGAGCCGCCGATCGCCGAGCGCAGAGGCGAAGTGGTCAAGCGGCTCGGCGACGGGCTGATGGCCGCGTTCTGGGATGCGCCGAGCGCCATCGATGCGGCTTTCGTCGCCGGCGAACGGATCGCATCGATCGAAGTGGACGGCTACCGCCCCCGACTTCGCACCGGCATCCACCTCGGCCGGCCGCGCAAGCTGGGCGGCGACTACTTCGGAGTCGACGTCAACATCGCCGCTCGACTGGCCGAAGCGGCCAAGCCCGATGAGATCCTCGTCTCCGGTCGCGCCCTGGAGACGCTCGATCCAGGCGCCGCGGAGGCGAAGAAGCGGCGGTTCAGCGCCAAGGGGGCGCCGAGGGGACTGAATGCCTACGCCTTGAGCCGACCCGGGTAGCCGGTCAGCTCGGCGTGACGACGACGACCGGAATCGCCCTGGCCGTCTGCTGTTGGTAGGCGTCGTAGCGATCGCGGTTGTTCTCGTTGACGACCTTCCAGAGGCGGTCGTAGTCGGGATCCGACCGCTCGATCACCCTGGCCGTGCCCTTGCGGCGCTCGCGGCCGACCTGGACCTCGGCGTCCGGGGTCGCCCGCAGGTTGTGCAGCCAGGCGGGATGTCGGTCGGCGCCCCCGTTGGAGGCGACCAGGACGTAGTCGGCGCCGTCACTGGCGTAGACGAGGGCGTTCGTCCGAATTGCCCCGGAGCGACGTCCGGTCGACCGCAGCAGCAGGGTCGGGACGCCGATCATCCGATGCCCGACCCGCCCGTCGCTCCACTTGTAGAGCTGCTCGTGAAGACGGAGGACCTGGCCGGTGACGCCCATGGCAGGACAGCCTACGCCACGCCGGGCAGGCAGCGCTGTGATAATCGAGATCGGAATCGAGGGATCGCCATATGGATAAACCCACGCATCGGCCCGTACCGGTCTCGGCCGAGACGCCCATCTGGAGTCGCTTCTTCACGGTCGCTCCGCTGGTGATCGTGGGCACCCGGGAGGGGGACGGGCACGACCTCGCCCCGAAGCACATGGCGATGCCGCTGGGCTGGGACAACTACTTCTGCTTCGTCTGCAGCCCCCGGCACGCGACCCAGTCCAATGCCCAGCGGACCGGCCAGTTCACCGTCAGCTTTCCCCACCCCGACCAGGTCGTCGAGGCCAGCCTCGCCGCCGCTCCCCGGGAGGAGGACGACTCGAAGCCCAGCCTGCATGCGATTCCCACGTTCCCGGCGAGCACGGTCGACGGGGTGCTCGTGCGCGATGCCCACCTCTGGCTGGAGTGCGAGCTGGACAGGGTGATCGACGGCTTCGGGCGCAACACGCTGATCGTCGGACGGGTGGTGGCCGCCGCGGCGGACGAGCGCGCCCTGCGGGTCTCCGACCGCGACGACGGCGACGTGATCCGCGACGAGCCCCTGCTCGCCTACCTCAGCCCGGGACGCTTCGCCAAGATCTCGGAGAGCTTCTCGTTCCCCTACCACGTCGACTTCAAGCTCTGAATGGACCAGCGGAGCTCCGCAGCGGAGAGGGCTCCGGATTCCGCGGGGCAGTTGCAGGGGCAAAGCCTGCTGGACTGGCTGCGAGCGCACACGGGCGAGATGACGGAGCTGCTCTGCCGGCTGACGAGCGCCGAGTCCCCCTCCCTCGACCCGGAAGCCCAGCGCGAGGCGCGGGCGATCCTCGAGGCTGAGCTCTCGGGGCTCGACCTCTCGGTCGAGGTCCTGCCCGGAGGGGAGGGCGGCGATCACCTGCTGGCCACGGCGCCGGACGGCGACGGCAGCGAGCCGGTCCAGTTGCTGCTCGGCCACCTCGACACGGTGTGGCCGGTGGGAACGCTGGCGACGATGCCCGTGCGGATCGAGGATGGGCTGCTCTACGGGCCCGGAGTCTTCGACATGAAGGGGGGCCTGGTCCAGATGATCTTCGCCTTCCGCGCCCTGGCGGAGCGGGGGATCGACCCGGCCTGCAGGCCGGTCGTCCTGGTCGGCGCCGACGAGGAGATCGGCAGCCGCGATTCGCGCCGGCACGTCGAGAGGCTGGCCCGGGAGGCCGCCAGGGTGCTGGTGCTGGAGCCGGCCTACGGACCCGCCGGGAAGCTGAAGACGGCCCGCAAGGGGGTGGGAAGGTTCACCGTGAAGGTCCGGGGCGTGGCGAGCCACGCCGGCCTCGACCCCGAGGCAGGGGTGAGCGCGATCCTCGAGCTCTCCCATCAGGTTCAGCGCCTCTTCGCGCTCAACGACCCCGAACGGGGGATCACGGTCAACGTGGGCACGATCGACGGTGGCCTGCGCCCCAACGTGATCGCGCCCGAGGCGGTCGCCCGGGTCGAGGCGCGCGTGGTCGACGCCGAGGACGCCGCCTGCGTAGCTGGGCAGATCCGTGGGCTGAAGGCGATCGCGGAGGGTGTCTCGCTGCAGGTGGAGGGCGGCTTCGGGCGCCCTCCACTGCAGCGAACCCCCCGCAACCGGGCGCTCTGGCAGCTCGCCCGCGACGCCGCGGCCGAGCTGGGGATCGAGATCGACGAGGCGCTTGCCGGCGGGGCCTCGGACGGGAACGTGGCCAGCGCCTTCGCCGCGACCCTGGACGGGCTGGGCGCGGTCGGCGAGGGGGCGCATGCCGAGCACGAGCACGTGATCGTCGAGCGGATGCCCGAGCGGGCGGCGCTGCTCGCGCTGCTGCTCGCGACTCCGCTGAGCACCCCGGCGGCATGACCGCACCGAGGACCGTGGCGGGCAGCGTGGCGCGGCTCGCGGACTTCGAGCGGCGCCCGCCGGCGATCGAGCCCCGCCCCCGAGCGCAGTGGGCAACCGGTGACTTCGTGGCCTGCGAGATGCTGGATGCCGGTCCGCTCCGCATCGAGATCCCGAGCGGCGAGGACGACTCCATACGCCTCGGCGACCGCCTCGTCGGGGCGCTGGGAAGGCGCGCCGCGACCCTGCAGGCGGTCGGCGACTGGCGCGCGGTGCAGGAGGACCTGCTGCTCCACACGCTGACCCCGGCGGGGGTGCTCGGGCGCTGCACCTCGGCCTCGATCCCCCCGCCGCCGATGGCAACGGTCCGCTACCTGGGACACGCGATGCGCGACGGCGAGCCCTGCACGATGCGCGGGTCGGTCGAGCCGACGCCGACCCTGGCGCTCGAGGCGCCCGTCGTGCTGATCATCGGCACCTCGATGGACGCGGGAAAGACCGTCTCGGCCGCCGCGATCGTGCGGGAGCTGACCGGCATGGGGCTTCGGGTCGCGGGCGCGAAGCTGACCGGAGTCGGTCGCTACCGCGACATCCTCGCGATGCGAAAGGCGGGCGCCTACTACATCACCGACTTCGTCGAGGCCGGTCTGCCCTCGACCGTCGTTCCGCCGGACATCTACGAAGCCGCCCTCCGGCACATCTGCTCGGCCCTCGCGTCCCACGATCCCGATGTCGTGATCGCGGAGGCGGGAGCCTCGCCCCTCGAGCCGTACTGCGGCGACGTTGCGGTGCGCCTGCTCGCCGCGAACGTTCGAATGACCGTGCTCTGCGCCTCGGACCCCTATGCGGTCGTCGGCGTGATGACCGCGTTCAACAAAGAGCCCGACCTGATCGCCGGTCGCGCCACGAGCACCGAGGCGGCGATCGCCCTGGTCGAGAAGCTGGTCTCCATCCCGGCGCTCAACCTGCTCGACCCGGCGAGCGGTCCGGAGCTGGCCTCCCTGCTGCGCGAGCAACTCGCCTGATCCGCTGACGACCCACCGCGAGACGCTCGAGGGCGGCACCCGGACGGCGCCGATCGACCAAGGCCGACTCTACGCCGTGCCTTCGGGCAGCGCCACGTCGGGCGTTCGGGCCACGCAGAGCGCCAGGACCAGCAACCACATCGAGGGCGGGAAGCGGCGGCCGGGTGGCGGTGGGCCGTGGAAGCGTTCGGCCAGGCCGAGCAGGCGGATCACCTGCTCACAGGCAGTGCCGTGCCCTCCCTCGATATCGCAGGCGAGACGGGCCAGGGCCACCGACTCGGTCACATCGCCCGCGGCGATGCCGCGGCCGACGGCAGTCAGCAGGTGGGAGCAGACCCGCTCCATCGATGGATCGATTGGGCCGGGAGGGCCAGGCGGCGGACCGACGTCGGCCGGGTCCTCGCCGGCCAGGACGCGCTCGACCTGACCGCCGGCGATCGAGACGATCGCCGCGCGGTCCAGCCCGGCTGCCAGGGCGCAGCGGAGGTGCAGCGCGGCTGCGCTCAGCGGCTCCCCGTAGGGGGAATCGCTTGCCCAGAGGATCTGGCCCGGGGGAACCAGGCAGAAGAGCGCGATCAGGTCGGCCGGGTTCCACCAGGAGGTGTCGATCAGCAGGTTCGGATGCTTCGGCATCAGCCGCCACAGCCAGGCGATGTCGCTGACCGCCGCATGGGCGAGGATCAGGTGCGCGCCCGGGTGGCGCTCGGCCAGGTCGACCGTGTCGCGTCCCAGGGCGGGAATGCCGCGGCCGGCGTGGATCAGCACCGGGACCCGTCGCTCGTTTGCCAGCGACACCAGCTCCTCCACCCCGGGCTCGTGCATGGCGAACTGCTCGGCCCGGGGATGCAGCTTGATCCCGCGAGCGCCGGCGTCGAGGCAGCGCCGCGCTTCGGCCAGCGCATCGCGATGGGGATCGACCCGGCAAAAGGCCACCAGGCGGCCACCCGAGGCCTCGGCCAGGGCCAGCGCCCTGTCGTTGGCCGGTCCGTACCCGCCGGGCTCGTGCATCGGGAATGCGACGGCGCGCGCGCCGGCGCGCTGCAGCGTCGCGAGCAGCTCCTCCGGCTCCTGCCGGTAGCCGTCGGGGTCGTTGCTGCCGAAATGGGTGTGGGCATCGAACAGCGAGAGCGGTCCGGCCTCGCGTTCGACCGCTTCCAGCCATCGCCGCGACTCGAGCTCGACCGGGTCCCGCTCCGGCTCTTTCCGGCTCGGCCCGGCGGCGACGTCAGCCACGGCGGGCAACCCTGGCGATTCCCTCGACCGCCTCCTCGAGCAGCGCCGGCGAGGTGCCGATGTTCAGCCGCGCGAAGCCCGCGCCCTGTAGGCCGAAGCGCGGCCCCGGGCTGAGCGCCACCTTGCCTTGCTTCAGGATCGCCTCGGAGGGGTCCTCGCCGAGGTCGAGCGCGCGCAGATCGAGCCAGGCGAGGTAGCCGGCCCGCGGCGGCGCGCAGTCGACCTCGGGCAGTTGCTCAGCCAGGAGTGCGGCCAGCAGGCTGCGGTTGTGGTCGAGCACGGCGATCACGTCGTCGAGCCATGGCCCCCCGTCGCGGAAGGCGGCGACGGAGGCGATCGCGCCCAGATGTCCGCACTGGGTGGCGCTGAGCGGCAGCGCCCCGATCAGCTCGGCCGCGTTCTCGGACGCGGTGACGATCTGGGCGCAGTGCAGACCGGCGATGTTGAACGTCTTCGAGGCCGAGCAGAAGGCGATGCCCCGCTCCGCTGCGGCCTCGGAGACGGTGAGGAACGGCGCGTGTTGGGCGCCGGGAAGGACCAGCGGCGCGTGGATTTCGTCCGCGAGCACCCAGGCGCCGTGGCGCGCCGCCGCGTCGGCGATCGCCGCCAGCTGCTCGCGGCTCGGAACGCCGCCGGTGGGATTGTGGGGGCTGCAGAGGACCAGAGCGACGGCGCCCTCGGCGAAGCGTCGCTCGATCGCTTCGGGATCGAGCTCTCCGGCGACAAGCGGCGCCTCTGCAAGCTCGCATCCGAGCTCCTCGATCAGGGCGAAGAAGGGATGGTAGACCGGCGTGTTGATGACGATGCGCTCACCCGGTCTCGCGATCGCCCGCAGCACTGCCGTGATCGCGCCAACCACGTCGGAGCTCGGGGAGACCGCCTGCGGATCCGGGCTCCACTCCATGCGCTCCTCGGCGAAACCGGCGAATACCTCGGCCAGCCCCAACTCCTGCGGCGAGGCGTAGCCGCAGTCGTCAAGCTGCACCGCCTCGGCCAGCGCCAGCTTGACCGGTTCGGCCAGCGGGAAGTCCATCTCGGCGACCCAGGCGGGCAGCACGTCGCCCGGATAGCGCGTCCACTTGGCGCTGTGTCGGCGTCGCAAGCGGTCGATCGGAATCTCGGTCAGATCCCGATTGAGGGTCTTCGTCATCAGTCCGAACTCTCTCATGCCCAGCTGAGTGGAGACGGCAGTCCGGCGATGGTGGTGACGGATTAAAGTGCCGCCACAGTGGTCGACGTCCGAGAGCAGTGGCGGCAGGGGCGGATCAACGCCGCGGTTTACGACGAGGTCGTCGAGCGCGAGCGCCTCGCGAGGGTGTTCGGAGCGCTGCTCTGGGGCACCGACGCCAGCCGCCTGTTCCGCCAGATCGCCCTGCTCGGCGAGGCCCCGGACGGCAGCGCGATCCTCGACGTGCCGTGCGGGGGCGGCCTCGCGCTGCGCGGCCTGGGGCCCGAGCAGGCGGTTCGCTACGTCGCCGCCGACCTCTCGCCGGTGATGCTGGACCGCGCCCGCGGCCAGGCCGCACGTCGCGGGCTGACGCAGGTCGAGTTCGTCGAAGCCGACGTCGAGTCGCTGCCCTTCGAGGACGCCGAGTTCGACCTCTGCGTCACCTACAACAGCCTTCACTGCTTCCCAGACCCGCCGGCCGGGCTGGCGGAGATGGCACGGGTGCTGCGCCCGGGCGGCGCCCTGCGGGGGACGACGGTGGTGAACGGCGCGGGCTGGCGCCACGACGCCGTGATCCGCGCCATGCAGCAGGCGGGGGCCTTCGGCCCCGGGGGCACTGCGGCGGAGTACGGCCGGTGGCTGGCGCAAGCCGGGCTCGGCGAGGTGGACGTGACCCGCCATGGCGCGCTCGCCTACATCAGTGGCGTGCGTCCCCCCGACTGAGCGGTCGCCGCAGGTCGAGGGGTCGAATCCGGCAGACCCCCTGGATCGTCGCGCCCGTCCGGCGGGGTCATGATTCTGTCCGAGCCGCGCACCGATTCTCGACCTGAAAGGAGCTCCATGCCCTTGCTCGGAAAGCTCACCGCCTCGAGCTCTGAGCTCGCCAACAGGCGCGGCATCTACATGGGGCGACGCTCGACGAAGCTCCACGTGGCGCTCTACCGGCGCAGCGGCGGCAGGCTCGGCAACCACGTGCCCGGCTGGCCCGGGGCGCGGATCCTGCTGCTCGACCACACCGGCGCCAAGAGCGGCACGAAGCGGACCTCTCCGGTGATGTACCACGAGGACGGCGAGGCCCTTGTGGTGGCGGCCTCGAAGGCCGGCCAGCCGACGAATCCAGCCTGGTTTCACAACCTCGAGGCGAACCCGGAGACCACGGTTCAGATCGGCTCGAAGGTTCGCCAGGTCCGCGCCCGCGTCGCCAGCGAGGAGGAGCGCGAGCGGCTCTGGCCGGAGTTCGTCGCGTTCTACCCGGGATACGAGTTCTTCCAGCGCAACGCAAAGGGCCGCAAGATCCCGATCGTGATTCTCGAGCCCCGCTAGGCGGCGCTCCGGGTCGACGGTCCGCGCATCGTCCTCCGCTCTCCTCACCCGGCCTCAGCCGCCTCGGCCAGCGCCTTCAGGGTGCGCAGCTGCTTGCGCATCATGAGCAGGTCGCCGGCCGGCAGCAGGCGACGGCGCAGCCCCGACTCGATCGGGCCACCGGGGTGGCGGACGAGGATCTTGACGATCAGCCGCGATGCGGAGGCGGCGCCCGGGACGATCAGATAGGTGGCGGCGGCAGCGCCGAGGAGACGGCGCGCCCGGCGCAGATCGATGGTCAGGTGAACCTCGGGCTCGAACTCGACCAGGTCGAAGATGGTCATGAACCGCTGTCCGGCCTGGAGGTCCTCGAGGCCGGGGGTCAGCTGCCGGGGGCTGTGGCGGCCGAAGTTGTCGATCCAGTCGTAGCTGTAGGGGGCGACGCGCAGCTGGCAGAGCCAGCGGAAGAGGGTCGGCGCCGGCGCGTCGACGTCGATCGCCCGGAAGTAGGCGTCCTCGGGGTCGGCGAGATGGCGGTCGCAGGGAAACGCCATCTGGCGCTCCCGCGCCGTCGTGGAGTCGACGTGCACCGGGTCGGCGCGCCGGGGGAGCGGCGGCGGGCGGCGCGGATCGGCGAGTCCCGCGAAGGTCAGGCTCCTGTTCCGGGAGGCCAGCTGGCGACGTCTATCGCGGCGGCGCCGCCGGTGATCGCCAACGCCTGGGCGGCGGTGAGGCCGGATAGCTCGCCGCGCGCGACCATCGCCGCGCCCATCGCGGTGTCCGCCGCGTCGCAGAGCAGCCACAGCCGGTGCCAGAGCCGCCGCGCCTCACCGCTGGAGGCGAGGTAGCCGAGCCCGAGCGAGACGGCGCGGACGCCGAAGACCCTGTTCATGTAGATCAGGGGCGCGGACTCGTCGGAGCGTCGCACGCCGAAGATCCGGTTCATCGTGCGCGGCGCCAGCCAGGCGAAGGCGCCGAGCCCGATGCGGAAGCAGGCCAGGCCCCGCATCGCGGGCGGCGCGGTTCTGCCTCGCGGCGCCTCCATCGGAAGCGATTATCGCGATCTCACCGCCCTCGCGGCGCTAGATGATTGATTCCTAATTCCCGCACCCACGGATGACGCGCCTGGCGCGGCACCGGATCGGCACGCACGTCCTCGCGCGTAGCGCTGCTACGCGCAGCGGCCGCGCGCACCGCCCGGCTTGGCCAGTCGCGCCCCCGCGGGCACGCTAATTCGGAATCAACCATCTAGAGCAACGAACGCGGGGCTCGCTCCCGCGTGTCGACCGGGAGGCGGTGGGTCTCTATCGGGGCGAGCCATGCAGCGGTGCTCCTTCTTTGTCGACCTGCCGGCCTCCGCGCCGGCCGGGCGGCTCAACGGGCTCCGAGGGACGCTCCAAGGGTCGAAACGCGCCGGCCGGATCTTTGTACACGTGGCCCAACCAAAGTCCGACTGGCGGGCAAATAATGCCTGCATGAGGGCACAGAGGCACACGTTCGCGGCGGTCGCGGGGGCCTTCGGCGGCCGTGGCGGGGACGCCCTCGCCCGGATCGAGGAGGCGGTCGAGACGGCGCGCTCCAGGGGCGCCGCGATGGTCGTGCTGCCCGAGAGCACCCTGGGCGGATACCTGAGCCCCGACGGCCGCCCCGCCGAGCCGATCGACCTCGACGGCCCGGAGATCCGGCGACTCTGCGAGATCGCTGCCGACCTCGTTGTCTGCGCCGGCTTCACCGAGCGCGGTCCCGGCCGGCCCTACTCGAGCGCGGTCTGCGTCAGCGGCGACGGCGTCCTCGGCCACCACCGCAAGGTCCACCTGCCGCCAAGCGAGATCGAAGCATTCGCGCCCGGCGACGGCTTCGCCGCGTTCGACACCCCGGTCGGCCGGGTCGGGATGCTGATCTGCTACGACAAGATCTTCCCCGAGGCGGCCCGCACCCTGGCGCTCGACGGCGCCGAGGTGATCGCCTCCCTCTCGGCCTGGCCCCTCTGCCGGGAAAATCCGGCGCGACGGATCGCAGCCGACCGGCAGACCCGCCACTTCAACCTGCTCGACGAGGCCCGGGCGCTGGAGAACCAGGTTGTCTGGGTGTCCTCGAACCTGACGGGCCGGCTCGGGCCGCTGCGGTTCTTCGGGCAGGCGAAGGTGGTCGACCCGGACGGCAGCGTCCTCGCCCGCACCGGCGGCCGCGCTGGCGCGGCGGTGGCGGCGCCCCGGACGGCGGTCGCCGCCTCCCGCGCCACGATTTCCCACCTCGAGGACCGGGCGACCAGAACCTACGGGATCGACCGCCCGGCTCCGCCGCGGCGGCACCCGGTTCGCGAGCCGGTCACCCACGAGCCGGCCGCCGCTCCGGAGCTGGCCGCGGTCCCCTCCCCCAACCCGGCGCTGGCCTGAGTCCGCCAGGCGATCGCCTAGCCTAAGGCCCAAGCAGATGTGCGGAATCGCTGCCCAGTACGGCGCAACGGACCCTGGAGCCGGGCGGCGAATGCTCGACCGACTGGCCCATCGCGGCCCCGACGACCGGGGGGAGGCCGCCTTCGACGGGGCCTGGCTCGGCCACCGCCGACTCTCGATCGTCGACGTCGACGGCGGCCACCAGCCGCTTCTCGGCAGTGACGAAGCGCTCCGTTTCGTCGGCAACGGCGAGATCTACAACCACTCGGCGCTGCGCAGCCGGCTCGGAGGCGACCGCTTCCGCACCTCCTCGGACAACGAGGTGGCGCTGCACATGGTCGAGCGCGAGGGGCCCGAGGGGCTGGCCGAGCTGAACGGAATGTTCGCCTTCGCGATGGGCAGCGGCACCGAGGACTTCCTCGTCGCCCGCGACCCGGTCGGGATCAAGCCCCTCTACTGGGCACAACAGGACGGCGCCGCCGCCTTCGCCTCCGAGATGGCCGCCTTCGAGCCGCAGCTGCGCAGCGAGATCGATGTCTTCCCCCCGGGCTTCTACTGGACCGCGGCGACCGGCCTGGTCCAGTTCGCGCCGCCCGTCCCCAGCGCGCTGCGGACCACCGCCCCGAGCGACATCGCCCCCGAGGACGTCCCGGCCGACGCCCTGATGCGGACCCGTCTGGCCCTGGTCGACGCGGTCGAGCGACAGATGATGGGCGACGTCGCGGTCGGCGTCTTCCTCTCCGGCGGCCTCGACTCGACCCTGGTCGCGGCGATCGCCGCCCGTTACCTGGCCCGCCACGGCGAGCAGCTGAAGACGTTCGCGGTCGGCGTCGCCGGCTCGCCCGACCTGATGGCGGCGCGGGCCGCCGCCGAGCTCCTCGGCAGCGAGCACCACGAGCGCACCTACGCTGCCGAGGAGGCGATGGGCCGGCTGCCCGAGGTGATCGCCTCGATCGAGGCCTTCGACCCCTCGCTGGTGCGCAGCGCCGTCCCCAACCACATGCTCGCCGAGATGACGGCCGAGCACGTCAAAGTCGTGCTGACCGGGGAGGGAGCCGACGAGCTGTTCGCGGGCTATGAGTACCTGCGCGCCTACGACGATCCCGACGAGCTGCACGCCGAGCTGATACGCAGCGTCGAGGGCCTGCACAACCTCAACCTGCAGCGCTGCGACCGGGTGACCATGGCACACGGCCTCGAGGCTCGCGTCCCCTTCCTCGACCGCGAGATGATCGAGCACGCCCTCGCCCTCCCGGCCGCCTGGAAGCTCTGCAACGGGCCGGCGCCCGAGAAGCAGATCCTCCGCGCCGCGTTCGCCGACTGGCTGCCCGAGGGGCTCCTCTGGCGCGACAAGGCCCAGTTCGGCGACGGCAGCGGCGCCGCCGCCGTCCTCACCGACCCGTTCGCGGACTCGATCGCCGCGGACGAGCTCGAAGCCGAACGCGACGCCGTCGACCCACCCCTGCGCACCCGCGAGGAGCTCGCCTACTTCCGCATCTTCCGCGACCGGGTCGGCGACGTCCGTCCGGAGCGAACCCTGGGGCGCTTCGCGACGGCGTAATGGCAACCCCGCGGCCTCAAGTTTCGCCCGAGTTCATCCGGAGCGAGGCATTGAAAAGGCCCGTGTCCGGGACCATTCGCTATAGCGGGGGGCGGGATTCGTCGCTCGCGACAACCCGCGGATAGCGGAAGGATCAGGGCGAGTTAGTCAGCTCGACCCGGCTCGGCCTCCTGCTCGGTCAGGCTTGCGGGCCGCTCGACGAGGGCCTCGCCGTGATTGGGGGGGCA
>CAVVHQ010000044.1:0-79363 GCA_963748075.1 uncultured Solirubrobacterales bacterium
GGCCGGTCCGGGTCGAGCTGCCGCTGGCCGAGGACGGCGCGGCGCTCGCCTGGCGAACCGTCGTCGTGCTCGAGGAGGGCGCCGAGGCGGAGGTCTGGGAGCACTGGTCCTCGCCGGGCGACGAGACCGACGCCCTGCTGAACACGGTCGTCGAGCTGCACGTCGGCCAGGCGGCGGCGCTGCGCTACGTCGCCACCCAGGACGTCTCCAAGCGGGCCTGGGTCTTCTCCAGTCAGCGTGCCGAGGTCGAGCGCGACGGCCGGCTCGACTGGACGGCGCTCGGCTTCGGCTCGGGCCGCGGCAAGGTGCGAATGGAGACCAGGCTGGCCGGAGCGGGCTCCGAGGCGCGGGTGACCGGCGGCTACGCCGGCGGCCCCGGCCAGCACCTCGACTACGACACCACCCAGGAGCACGCGGCGCCGAGCACCTTCTCCGACCTCGCCTTCCGCGGCGTGCTGGCGGCCGGCGCCACCGCCGTCTGGCGGGGGATGATCCGGGTCGACCCCGGCGCCCAGCAGACCGACGCCTTCCAGGAGAGCCGCAACCTGCTGCTCTCCCCCGAGGCCCACGCGGACGCGATCCCCGGCCTGGAGATCGAGGCCGACGACGTCCGCTGCACCCACGCCGCGGCGATCGCCCAGATCGACCGCGAGCAGCTCTTCTACCTGACCTCGCGCGGCCTCGACCCGGCGACGGCGAAGCAGCTGATCGTCGAGGGCTTCCTCGAGTCGCTGGTCGAGCGCCTCGCCGAGGGACCGGTCCGCGAAGAGGTCTCGGCCGCCCTGGCCGCCCGCCTCGCCGAGATCCTCTAGCTCGACGGGCCGATTTGTCTGCCCCGGGCAGACAAATCGGCCCGTCGGCATTACGAGTTGGCCACCGAGAGCAGGTAGAGGCCGAAGCAGGTGAAGGCGACCATCACCGCCAGCATCCAGTACTGGGAGCGGGCGGCCTGCCGGTAGTCGCCCCAGTAGGCGGTCGCCCGGTCGTGGGCGAGGGTCAGCGCAGTCACGTGGCCGATCACCAGGGCGCCGACCTGCACGTACCAGATCGCGTTGGCGCTGAGCAGCTGGAAGTCGATCCCCCCGGAGGCCGTGCCGAACAGGTCGGTGGTGCCGGTGCCGAGCGGATCGGAGAGCAGGTACGTGAACTGCGCCTGCTCCTGGAAGACGAAGAGGCTGAAGTAGTGGGCGACCAGGTAGGCGAAGGCGATCGGGATCAGCGTGTGAGCGAAGCCCTCGCGCAGTCGCCTCAGCGACGGCGCGCCCGGCACGGTGGACATCCCCCGCACCCCGATCAGGTAGACGAGGGCGACGCCGGCGAAGATCAGCGCGATGAACAACGTGTCGGCGAGACGCAGCGCCGCGGTCAGGCCGACGCCCCAGTCGACGAGGCGGTCGAAGCTGCTTTCGATGGCGCCCTTGAACGCGCCCTCCTGGGCGCCGTCGAAGCTGGTGGTGGCGATCGAGGCGATCACCACGGCGGCCGAGCCGGGCACGGTGGCCCAGCGGGTCGCCGCCGAGAAGGGGCGACGCACCCCGAGCCGGCCGTCCTTCACGCCGAAGCAGCCGAGCCGGCCGAACATGCCGAAGTAGACGGAGAACACCTCGCCGGTCCGGCACCACCGCTCGGTCCCGAACAGGGCCATCATCGTCAGCGTGTAGGCGCTGTAGGCGAGCGCGGCGACGGCGGCCGTGTGAGGGGAGAGGCCGACCGCGACGCCGCCGCTGGCCCCGTAGACGACCTCCAGCCAGACGACGGCGATCAGCCCGATCGCGGCCGGCCAGCGACCGAGTCGCTCCGGGTAGCGGAGGTGCGCCGGGGGCTGGCCGGCGACCGCCGTGAACCCCGCCCCCACGGCCCGGCCGACCGCCCGCCACGGGTTGAACGGCCGGAAGACGTCGCCGAGGACGACGCTGAACAGCGGCAGGCCGAGCCAGGCGGTGACGTAGAGGAAGGTCAGCGCGAAGTTGCGGTCCGGCGCTTCCGTCCCCCGCAACCCCGCGTAGACCGCCAGGCCGAGCAGAAAGACGCCGATCGCCGCGCAGAGGACCTGCGTCGCGGGGCCGAGCAGCGCCCGCGAGAGCCCCGCCCCGAGGGGGCGCCAATTGCCCTCCTCGAAGCGGGGCGCGCGCCAGGTCACCGAGAGCGCGAAGAAGGAGACGATCAGGACGATCGACGCGCCCCAGGCGAACATCCACGCCGGGACCGGCAGGTCCTGCCGCGCGGCCAGCGCGTGTGCGAAGGGCAGGATGCTCACGGATTGACCCGCAGCTCGGCGATCTGCTCCTTGTGCTCCTCCAGCTCGACCTCGAAGATCCCTTCGATCTCGGCCGAAAAGGAGAACGAGACCGAGCCGCCGGCGGCGACGTCCTTCGTCAGGTCGTAGCCGTGGACGTGGACCTCGTCGGCGACGTCGGAGTCGATAGTGAAGCGGACCCGTTCGCCGGCCTTGTAGTCGAGATCCTGCACGCCGCCGACCGGTTCGCCGTTCTTGACGACGATCGTGGTGGCGCCGCCTTCGACTTCTTCGCCTGCGCCGGCGCCTTCCGCCGTCGCCTGCCCACCGGACGCACCGCCGCTCGTGCCGGTGCCGGCCCCGGTGCTCGTTCCGTTGTCGCTGCTTCCACATGCCGCCAGGCCGCCGATCGCGGCAAGCACGGGCAACAGTACGGCGAGCTTCCTCGCATGGTTCATCAAAGCCATCTCCTCTCAACAACTCGGACGGGTGCGGTCGACCTTTGAACCGCTATTCGACTCAAAGCTCGACCGCGGATGCGTTCGGGAGGGTCAGGCGGGCGGAGCGCGGCCCGAGAGGCCGAAGGCCAGCAGGAGGCCGCCCCGGGCCGCGTGGGAGGCGGGCGGCCGGGGGCGCCGCTGCCTGGCGGCCCGTGTCGGCTTTGCCGTCGCCCTGGGGGCGATCCGCTCGGCGAGGCGCAGCGCCGTCTCGCAGCCCGGATAGAAGCCGAGCAGCAGCGAGCCGACCAGCAGGAGCAGCGGAGCGGCCGCTATCAGCACCTCGGTCATCGCTCGGACAAGCTAACGCAATCGGCCGGAGCGGCGGCGGCTTGGCTCCTACGCGGCGGCGACGCCGTCGAGCAGCCGCCAGTTCGCTTCAAAGGCGGACTCCGCCGCAGCGACCAGGGCGTCGGGATCGGCGCCGGCCAGATGCGCCTCGATCAGCGAGCGACCCTCGGCCGCGTGCTCGACGTCGGTGCTCTCGTGCACCCGGAAGTACTCGTTGCCCGGCCCGTCGCCGACCCCGTAGTGCTCGGCGAGGCCCTCGTGCTTGGTCCGCGAGATCGCCGGCTGGCCGCTCTCGATCGCGTAGAGGCGAACGAGCTGGCAGAGGCGGTCGTCGCCCGCGGTCCAGGCCTCGACGCACTCCCTGGTCTCCACGGTCGGCGCCGCGGCGACCTCGCCGCCGACCGCCCCGACGAAGCCGTCCCAGAGGGCGACGTGGGCCTCCTCCTCCTCGGCATGGCGGCGCAGCTCGGCGCGCTCGGCCGCGGGGGCGGAATCGGCGACGGCGGCGCTGAGGCGGGCGACCGCGACGGTCGCGTGGCGGTACTGGCCGGAGTAGGCGGCCAGCTCCTCGCGGCTCAGTTCACCGGCCGACCAGCGCTGGTAGAAGGGGTGCTCGAGCACGTTCCAGCGCTCGCGAGCCTGCTCGATCCTCTGCCAGACGTCGTTGCTCACGGTGCCTCCTCGGTTCGCCGGTTGGGAACGTGCCGTCGATTCCGTGCCCATATGGGCCACCTGGCGACGGCACGTCTGATACGGGGCGGCCAGGATAACGTCCGGCGCCGCTGCCGATGCGCCCCGCCCGAGAGAACATCGCCGCCCCCGATCTGCCCGAGCGGATCGAATGGATCGGCGAGGCGCCGAAGTCGATGCCGATGGCGTCCGCGGGCGGGCCGGTCCTCGTCCACTTCCTCGATTTCGCCCAGCTCAACAGCGTCCGCACCCTGCCCTACGTGACCGAGTGGGCGCGCCGCTACCGCGAGCACGGCCTGACCACGATCGGCGTCCAGGCCCCCCGCTTTCCCTTCGGTGCCGACCGCGAGGCGGTGGCGGCCGGCCTCGCGCGCCTCGACGTCGAGTTTCCGGTCGCGATCGACGCGGAGCGCGCGCTCTGGCACGCCTACGGCTGCGAGGGCTGGCCCAGCCTCTTCTTCTGGAAGCTGGGAGGCGCGCTGGCCTGGTTCCACTTCGGAGAGGGCGAATACCGGGCGACCGAGGAAGCGATCCAGGACGAGCTGCGCGGGGCGGACGCGCTGCGGACACTGCCCGAGCCGATGGACCCGCTGCGCCCCAGCGACGCCCCTGGCGCCGAGGTCATGCCCCCCACCCCCGAGCTCTTCCCCGGCGGCTCCTGGGAGCGCCCCTGGATCGCCGGCGAGGACGGCGACATCCTCGAGATCCCCTACGAGGCAGGAGGCGCCTTCGCCACGGTCGAGGGCCAGGGCAGGCTCTCCATCGCCCTGGACGGCACCGAGCTCCAGCCGATCGCGATCGAAGCCCCGGCCCTCTACCCGCTCGCCGAGCACCCCCGCCACGAGCGCCACCAGCTACTTCTCGAGCCTCACTCAGGCCTCCGCATCTGGTCCATCAGCTTCGCCGCCGGCATTCCGTAGCCCATAGGGGAAGGCGGGGGCCTTCCCGACGGGCGGATACTCAACGGCGCCGCACACATCCGGCTTGAACCCTCGCTGGGGTTCCGTCGCGGCGACGTGGACGGCGGGAAGGCCCCCGCCCTCCCCCTCCCCTACGCAGTCGCCGCCTGCGCCTCCCGGATCTCCTTCGGCAGCATGAACCGCACGTCCTCGTGGACCGTGCGCAGCTCGGAGACCTCCTCCGCCCCCCGCTCGCGGAAGAAGGTGACCAGCCGCTCGACCAGCTCCTCGGGGGCGCTGGCGCCGGAGGTGATGCCGACCGTTTCGACGCCCTCCAGCCACTCCTCGGTTACCTGGCTGTGGTTGTCGATCAGGTGCGAGGCGGCGCCGTGCTCGCGGGCCACCTCGACCAGGCGGTTGGAGTTCGAGGAGTTGGTCGAGCCGATCACCAGGACCAGGTCGCATTCGCGGGCGAGCTGCTTGACGGCGATCTGGCGGTTGGTCGTCGCGTAGCAGATGTCGTCGGACTTGGGGCTGGCGATCGCCGGGAACCTGGCCCGCAGAGCCGCGATGATCTCGGCCGTCTCGTCGACGGAGAGGGTCGTCTGGGTGATGAAGGCGAGCCGCTCGGGGTCGGGCACCTCGAGCCGCTCGACCTCGTCCGCGGTCTGCACCAGGACGATGCTCTCGGCGGCCTCGCCGGTCGTCCCTTCGACCTCCTCGTGGCCCGCGTGTCCGATCATCACGATCGTGTATCCGTCTTCGGCGAAGCGCCGCGCCTCGACGTGGACCTTGGTGACCAGCGGGCAGGTGGCGTCGATCGTCCGCAGGCGCCGCGCCGCGGCGTTCTCGTGCACCGCCGGGGCGACGCCGTGGGCGGAGAAGACGACCATCTCCCCCTCCGGCACCTCGGTCTCCCGCTCGACGAAGACCGCGCCGCGCGCTGACAGCTCCTCGACCACGTGCTTGTTGTGGACGATCTCCTTGCGCACGTAGACCGGAGCGCCGTGCAGCTCGAGCGCCCGTTCGACCGTCTCGACGGCGCGGTCGACGCCGGCGCAGTAGCCGCGCGGGGCGGCCAGCAGGACCCGCCGCGGGGCCGCGGTGGTGGTTGAGCTCATGAGCGCAGGGTAGCGACGGGGGCGTTGCCGACGACTCCGCGGGCCGGCCCCGACGGCCGCGCGAAGCTAGCCTTGCAGCATGAGCACCGCCGGAGACCACCTCGATCGGCTGACTTCCGTCGACGCCTCGTTCCTCAGCAACGAGACCTCGTCCAGCCACATGCACGTCGGCGCGATCCTCATCTTCGAGGGCCCGCCGCCGCGCTACGTCGACCTAGTCGAGCACGTCCGGGGGCGGCTGGAGCTGGTCCCGCGCTTCCGCCAGCGGCTCGCCGTGCCGCCGCTGGAGGCGGGGCGGCCGCTCTGGGTAGACGACGTCAACTTCAACCTGACCTACCACATCCGCCATACGGCGCTGCCGGAGCCGGGCGGGGAGGCGCAGCTCAAACGGCTCACCGCCCGCGTCTTCTCGCAACAGCTCGATCGTTCCAAGCCGCTCTGGGAGATGTGGCTCGTGCAGGGGCTGGAGCGCGACCGCTTCGCGATCCTGACCAAGACCCACCACGCGATGGTCGACGGCATCTCGGGGGTCGACATCGGGACCGTGCTCTTCGACCTCGAGCCAGTGCCGGAGCCGGCCCCGGTCGAGGACGGCTGGGAGCCCCACGCCGCACCGACCCGCGCCGAGCTGATCGCGCGGGCGGCCACCGACGCCGCCGCGACGCCGCTGAAGCTGGCGGAGCGCGCGGTGGAGGCGGTGCGGCACCCGGAGAGCGCGACGCGGCGGGCGACCGAAGCGGTCGAAGGGCTGCTGGAGTTCGCCGCCGCGCTCGCCGACCCGGCGCCGCACGTGCCGCTCAACCAGCCGATCGGGCCGCACCGGCGCTTCAGCTGGACGCGCTCGGAGCTGGCGGCCTTCAAACGGATCAAGGACACCTTCGGCGGAACGGTCAACGACGTTGTGCTCGCGGTCGTCACCGGGGCGCTGCGCAGCTGGCTGCAGGAGCGCGGCATCCGCACCGAGGGCCTCGAGCTGCGGGCGCTGGTGCCGGTCTCGATCCGCACCGCGGACGAGCGCGGCGATCTGGGCAACCGGCTCGCCGCGATGCGCGGGCCGCTGCCGGTCTACGTCGAGGACCCGGTGCGGCGGCTGCGCGTGGTCAGCGAGCAGATGGAGGGGCTGAAGCGCTCCAAGCAGGCGCTGGGCGCCGAGGTGATCTCCCGCTTCAACGACTTCGCGCCGCCGACCCTGCTCGCCCAGGCGGCGCGGATCAACTTCTCGACCCGCCTCTTCAACCTGATCGTCACCAACGTGCCGGGACCCCAGATGCCGCTCTACGTGCTCGGGCGCGAGATGGAAGAGGTCTTCCCGGTCGCCTTCCTGCCCCCGGACCACGCGCTGGCGGTGGCGATCATGAGCTACAACGGCCGCATCTGCTTCGGCCTGCTGGCCGACTACGACTCGATGGAGGACGTGGAAGCGCTCGCCCGCGGCCTCGACGAGTCGCTGGCCGAGCTGGAGCAGGCCGCCGCTGCCGCCGCCCGAGCCTGAGAGCATCCGCCCGGATGCTCCCCGTCTCGCTCGCGCTCGTCGCCTCGCTGCTCTTCGCCCTGGGCACGGTCCTCCAGCAGCGGGTGGCGATGATGGCCAGCGACGCCGAAGCGCACAGCGTCTGGGTCCTGCTGCGGCTGGCTCACAACCCGGTCTGGCTCGGGGGGATCGTGCTCACCTGGGTCGGCTTCGGCTTCCATGCGGCCGCCCTCTCCAACGGCCAGCTCGTCCTCGTGCAGCCGATCCTGGCGATGACCGTGGTCTTCGCGCTGCCGATCGGCGCGCGCCTCTCGGAACAGCGGATCGGGCGCCGCGACCTCGGCGCGGCGCTGCTCGCCACCGCGGGGCTGGCCGTCTTCCTGGTGATCAGCGACCCGGCGGCGGGGATCGAAGAACCGTCCGGGGGCGCCTGGCTCGCCTGGGGCGGGGCGATGCTGGCGATCGGCGCGGCGCTCACCGCCACCGGCCTGCACCGCCACCCGGCGGCGAAGGCCGCGCTGGTCGGGACCGCGGCCGGCGTCCTCTTCGGACTGCACGGGGCGATCACCAAGGCGATGACCGATCAGCTGCACGGGGATCTCGGCGCGCTGCTCGGCAGCTGGGCGCTGTGGGGCGTGCTGATCCTCGGGGCGATCAGCATGTCGATCAGCCAGATCGCCCTCCACGCCGGCGATCTGCCGCCCGCGATCGCCACCGAGTCGATCTTCTCGCCGGTGATCGCGGTGGTGCTCGGCCTCGGCCTGTTCGAGGAGACGATCCACAGCACGGTCGCCGGCTTCGTCGCCGCGATGCTGGCCGTCGCCGCGATGCTGGCGGGTGTCGCGATGCTCTCGCGCCGCGAGGGCGAGCGGCTCGCAGTGCCCGATGGCTAGGCTGGGACGGTGGTCCTGCTCGTCTTCCTCTTCATCGCCGTCCCGATCCTCGAGCTGTACGTGATCATCAAGATCGGCGGGCTGATCGGCGTGCTGCCGACCCTGGCGCTGCTGCTCGCCGTCTCGCTGCTCGGCGCGATGCTGCTGCGCCACCAGGGCCGTGGCGCCTGGCGGAGCTTCAACGAGGCGATCGCCGAACGCCGCTTCCCGGGCCGCGAGGTCGCCGACGGCCTGCTGATCACGATCGGCGGCGCGCTGCTGCTGACCCCGGGCTTCATCACCGACGCGGTCGGCCTGCTGCTCCTCCTGCCTCCGACCCGGGCGGTCGCCCGGCGTCTGCTGCGAACCTACGTCGGCCATCGCTTCGTCGTGGTCGGCGTCGGCGGAACCCACCAGAGGCCGGGCGCTGCGGACCCGCGTCGCGACTACGGCTCGGCCCGGCCCCCGTACGACTTCGACGCGACCGCGGAAGAGATAGGAGAGGACGACCGGCACCTCTCCGGTTAGCCAATCGGCAATCGCGAAGCGGCCCCGCTGCAAAGCGAGGCCGCTGGATCGTTCCACTGCGCCGCTCTCAGCGGTGGTGACGACCGTGATGCTTCCTCTCGCAGTCCTTCCTCTTCTTGCCATGCAGCTTCTTGCAGTGGTGGTCGTTCCCGTGACCGCTGTGATCGGGGCTCGCCTGGGCGATGCCGGTGCCGCCGATAGCGAGGGCGGCGCTCACACCCATCAGTGCGAGGATCTTCGGGAGTCGGTTGTGCATTGGTTCCTCCATGTGCCGGGGTTTCGGGGCGCTGCCCCTCTGTGGCGCCTTTTCACCGCATAGCGATCAAAAAGCGCCACCGATGAGCCAACGCGGGAACGAGGGTGGCAAGGAGACCCCAAGCCCCAGGCCAAGCCAAGGGAAAGGTTCGGTAAACAGAGCCAGCGAAAGTCTCTAGGGGAAGCGCCTTAGAAGCCAAGTGCGAACTTGGCGTCCTCGGACATCGTGCGGTCGATCTCGCGTCCGTCCGACCTGCGGAAGCGCTTGCGCGCGACATCGATGATCTTCCCGCGAAAGACGGTCTCCGAGCTCAGCAGCTTCTCCGCTCGCGACGACGACCCCTCATGGGGCCCATGTTGCCTGATTTGACCCTCGGCGTGAACGGCCCCGCCACCAAGCGAGGCCTTCGATCGACGTGCTGGGCTGCGCTCAGCGGTGGTGACGACCGTGATGCTTCTCGCAGTCCCTTCTCTTCTTGCCGTGCAGCTTCTTGCAGTGTTGGTCGTTCCTGTGACCGCTGTGATCGGGACTCGCCTGCGCGATGCCGACTCCACCGATAGCCAGAGCGGCGCTGACTCTCATCAGGGCGAGGATCTGCAGGACCCGGTTGTGCATGATTCCTCCATTGGGGGTCTTTGCGGGCCGCTGACCGATGAGGCCAGCGTCGAGGAACGAGAGTGCCAAGGAGACCCCAAGCTCCAGGCCAAGCCAAGGGAAAGGTTCGGTAAACAAAGCGAGCGCGAGTCTCTAGGAAGCGCCCTAGAAACCCAAGTGCGAACTTGGCGTCCTCGGACATCATCTCCGGGGACCACGGGGGGTCGAAGACCATCTTCGGGTGGACGTCGGCGACGCCGGGGAGGTCGCCGACGAACTCCTTCATCTGCTGGGAGACCTGGGGGCCGATCGGGCAGGCCGGGGTGGTCAGGGTGAAGGTGACGTAGACGTCCTCGCCCTCGACCTCGACGTCGTAGACGAGGCCGAGCGAGACGAAGTCGAGCCCCAGCTCGGGGTCGATCACCTCCTCCAGCGCCTCAAGCACGTCGTCTTCGGTGGTTGCGTCCGCCTGCGTCTTGGTCTGGTCGTCTGCCATGGCCCCATGGTAGCCACGCCCCCGGCTCGGCGGCGCGCGCGCTTGAATAGTCTCCGATCCAATGGGCAGGTCCGGCCAGATCCAGCGACGGTCGATCGGGATCGTCTTCTCCGACGGCGGGCTGCTGGCGCTGAGCGCCGTGCGGCTGCCCGGCGCGTCCGACCACGGCGACGAGACGGTGACCGCCTTCCTCTGCGAGCCCGGCGGCGCCCCCGTCGAGGCCTCCGAGGCGCTGCTCTCCACCGAGTACGGCGAAGACGGCGTGCAGCGGCGGGCGACCCTGGAGCTGTGGCTCGACGACGAGGGGCAGCCGCTGCGCGGCGCCGGCACGCTGATCGGCTCCGCCGAGGTGCGCCGCGACGACCGGCTCGCTGACGTCGCCTTCTTCCGCTGGGCGCTGGAGGGCCGTGAGGGACTTGGCCACTACGAGGTGGTCCATGCCGATGACTGAGGACGGCGCCGGGATCGAAGCGGTGATCTCCGACTTCGGCGGGGTGTTGACCACGCCGCTGATCCAGTCGTTCATGGCCTTCCAGGACCAGACCGGGATCTCGCTCGAGGTCCTCGGCAAGGCGATGCAGGCGGCGACCGAGGCGAACGGCGGCGAGAACCCGCTGTTCGAGATGGAGCGCGGCGAGATCAGCGAGCTGGCCTTCCTCGAGCGGCTCTCCGACGCCATGGAGCCGCAGCTCGGCCACCGCCCCGAGCTGCACCGCTTCCGCGAGATCTACTTCGAGGCGCTCGACCCCAACCCGCCGATGATCGGGCTGATGCGGGAGCTGAAGTCGACCGGCTACCGGATGGCGATGCTGACCAACAACGTCCGCGAGTGGGAGCCGCTGTGGCGCTCGATGCTGCCGGTCGACGATATTTTCGAGACCGTCGTCGACTCCGGCTTCGTCGGCTGCCGCAAGCCCGAATCGAAGATCTACGCCCTCACCCTGGAGCGGGTCGACCTATCGGCGGAGCGGTGCCTGTTCGTCGACGACACGCTGGTCAACGTCGAAGGCGCCCAGCGGGCCGGCATGACCGCCGTCCATTTCCAGGCGAACGAGCAGGCGATCGCCGAGATCCGACGCGAGTTGGAGAAATAGCGTCCAGGCCGCGTAGGTCGGGGGATGCAGGGAGACCGACGAGGGGAGCGCACTTGGGTGCGTGACTCGATTGGGTGGGTGACCCGAGGAGGACGACTGAAGACCCCGAGATACGCGGCCTGGGCTAGTTCTCCGAGCCCGCCCGGTCCCAGACGTACAGCTCGACCGCCTCGACGGCCAGCTCCATCAGGCGGGGCGGGGAGAGCATGCCGAGGACGAGCTCGAGGGCGTCGTCCTCGGTGAGGCCGGCGTCGACCGCCTCCTCGCCGCGGAAGCCGGCGGCCAGCTTCAGCGCCTCGCGGCGGTTCTCGCCGAGCGAGCCGAAGGCGCCCATCAGGAAGTCGCGGTTGGGAAGCGGCTGTCCGATCTCCAGCGAGCCGTGCCAGGCGGCGAGCATCGAGATGTCGTGCTCGTCCAGCTCGGAGAGCGCTTTCGCGTAGTGGACTTCCAGCTCGTGGTCGGGGATCTCGTCGACCCAGGCGCGGACCGCCTCGCCGAGCAGCTGGCGGCGTGCCTCGCGCCCGATCGAGTCGGAGATCGCGCGGATCGCGTCGGCTGGGTCTACGAAGCAGAGGGACATTCGCAGGGCTCAATCTAGAGGGAGCCCAAGACGGCAAAGCGGGCGGCGGAATCGTTCGAATTGCGGCTTCGCGCGCGCCCGCCGGCGCCCGGCGCACGCCGGACGGGTTCCTATGCTGGGTCGCTTGCCGCCATGCCGCTGAAGCTGATCCACGGACCCCCCAACTCTGGCCGCGCCGGCCTGATCCGCCGGCGGTTCGCCGCCGCGCTGGACCGCGATCCGGTCCTCGTCGTGCCGACCGTCGACGACGTCTACTCCTTCGAGCGGGAGCTGTGCCACGGCGGCGGCGCGCTGGGCGGCGCGGTGATGACCTTCAGCGGCCTCTTCCGGGCGGTGGCGACGGCGGGCGGAGCGCCGCCCGCCGGGGAGCTGACCCCCGCGCAGCGGCTGCGGGTCGTCTCGCTGGCGATCGCCGAGCGGCGCGACCGGCTCGGCCCGCTGCGGCGCTCGGCCTCACGCCCCGGCTTCGCGCCCGCCTTCGAGCGGCTGCTCGACGAGCTGCAGGGAGCGGGGCTGGAGCCGGCGGAGGTCGAGGCCGCCGCCGGGACGCTCGAGGGCTCCGCCTTCCTCGGCGACCTGGCGACCCTGTTCGCCGGCTACGCCGAGCTGCGCGACCGCCTCGGCCGCACCGACTCGCACCGGATCGCCCGCCGCGCCGTGGCCCTGCTGAGCGAGCCGGGCGGCTTCTGGCAACGACCGGCCTTCCTCTACGGTCTCGACGACCTCACCCGCAACCAGTTCGAGCTGGTTCGCTCGCTCGCCACGGCGAGCGAGGTGACCGTGGCGCTCCCCTACGAGGAGGGCAGCGCGGCGCTCGCCGCGCGGGCCTCGCTGCTGGAGCGGCTGCGCGGCATCGGGGTCGCCGAGGAGACGAGGACCGAGCCCGACTCCGCCAACACCCCCGCCCGGCTGCTCTTCCACCTGGAGCGCGGCCTCGGCGCCGCCCAGCCCGAGCGGCGCCCGCCCGGCGAGGCGCTGGTCCTGCTCCGTTCGGCCGGGGCGCGGGGCGAGGCCGAGTCGGTCGGCGCCGAGGTGGCGAAACTGATCGCCGGCGGCGCCGACCCCGGCGAGATCGCGATCGCCCTGCGCGACCCGGCACGCCGCGGGCCGCTGATCGCCTCGGTGCTCGAGTCCTACGGGGTCGCGACGGCGCTGGAGGCGGAGCTGCCGGTCGCCTCGACCTCGGTCGGCGCGACGCTGCTCGCGCTGCTCGCCGCGACTCTCGGCGAGGGCAGCGCCGCCGACCTGCTGCGCTTCCTGCGCGGCCCCTCGGGAATCGCCCCCGGCCGGATCGACTGGTTCGAAAGGGCGCTGCGCCGCCGCCGAATCCGCGGCGCGGCGGCGGCGCTGGAGCTGTGGGAACAGCGCTACGACGGTCCTCCTCACGACGTGGCGCGGGTCCGCGAGGCGGCCGGCGGCGGGGCCGCCGGGCTGACCGCCGCGATCGGCCGCCTCGCCGCGACGATCGCCTCGCGCCCGCTGCGCGGCGAGCAGGACGGGCCGCGCCCGGGGCCCGGCGACGGGCTGGAGCTGCGCGCCGCCGCGGCGATCTCGACGGCGCTCGCCGATCTCGCCGACCCGGTCGAGCTGGCGCCGGCGCCGGGGGAGTTGGCGGCGACGATCGAAGGGCTGCGGCTGCGCGTCTGGAGCGGCCCGGTCGAGGGACGGGTGCGGATCGCCAGCCCCTACCGTCTGCGCGCCGCCCGCTTCGACCACGTCTTCGTCGCCTCGCTGCAGGACGGCGAGTTCCCGCGCCGCGACCGCGGCGGCGACCCCTTCCTCTCCGAGTCGCAACGCGCCTCGCTCGGGCTCGAGCCGCGCCGCGACGTCGACGCCGAGGAGCGCTACCTCTTCCACGCCTGCCTCGCCCTGCCGCGCCAGCGGCTCTTCCTCTCCTGGCGCGACAGCGACGAGAACGGCGTCGCCGAACCGCGCTCGCCGCTGCTCGACGAGGTGCGCCGCCTGCTCGAGCCTCCGCCGGACGGCGAGGCGCCCGACCCGGTCGAGGCCCCCCTCACCCGCGTCCGCGACCTGACCCGGGTCGCCCATCCGGTCGCCGCGGCGCCCTCCGAGCGCGAGCTGGCCCGGGCGATCGCGGCCAGCGGCCCCGGCGCGGACGTCGCCGAGCTGCTCGGCGCGGCGGGGGTCACGGGGCCGGTCGCCGAACGAGTGGCGGCGCGGCTCGCGACGGCCCGGGCGGCCGAGGCCGCCACCCGCGCCCCCGGGCCCCTCGCCAACCCGGCGACGCTCGAGTCGCTCGCCGCGGTACGCGCCTACGGGGGCACGACCCTGGAGGGCTTCGACCTCTGCTCCTACCGCTGGTTCGTCTCGCACGAGCTCGACCCGCAGCCGCTCGACCCGGTCCCCGACCCGCTGGTCCAGGGCGGCCTGATGCACGCGGTGCTCGAGCGCCTCTACGCCGAGCGGCCCGGCGGCGACCCGCTCCCCCGCCCCACCTCGCTCGGCGCCTGGCTCGGCCGGGGGCGGGAGCTGCTCGGCGCGGCGGCCGCCGAGCGCGAGCTGGGCGGGCACCCGGCCGAGCGGGCAATCGTGCGCCGGGTCGAGGGGCTGCTGGAACGCTTCCTCGCCGAGGAGTCCGGCCGCGCGAGCGGCGGCTTCGAGCCCTGGCTGCTGGAGGCGCGCTTCGGCGAGGAGGAGGGCAGCGAGCGCCCGGCGCTGGAGATCGACCGCTGGCGCCTGCACGGGGCGATCGACCGCGTCGACCGCGATCCGCTCGGCCGGGCGCTGGTCCTCGACTACAAGACCTCCGGCTCCGTCACCCCGGGCGCGAAGCTGGAGGAGGACGCGAAGCTGCAGCTGCAGCTCTACCTGATCGCGATCGCCGAGCAGTGGGGCGCCGAGCCGGTGGCCGGCCTCTACCACCCTCTCGCCGGCTCGTCCTCGCGGCGGCCGCGCGGCGTCGCGCTCGAGGAGGCGGCGGACGAGCTCGCCCCCTACGGGCTGGCGCGCACCGACCTGCTCGACCGCGAGGCGTTCGAGGCGATGCTCGACGAGGCGCGGCGGCGAGCCGGCGAGATCGTCAATCGGATGCGGCGCGGCGAGATCCGCCGCGACCCGGGCCCCCGCCGCGGCCTGCGCGGCCACGGCGTCTGCCCGCCGTTCTGCGACTTCGCGCCGATCTGCCGCCGCGACCGGGCGCCGGCCGAGCCGCGCGAGGAAGAGGGCGAGGACTGATGGCGGGCCGCACGCCGACCCCCGAGCAGGCGGCGGCGATCGCCGCCGATCAGCGCCGGGTGCTGGTCGAGGCCGGGGCCGGGACCGGCAAGACCGGGACGATGGTCGACCGCTACTGCCGCCTGGTCTGCGAGGAGGGCGTCTCGCCGGACGCGGTGCTCGCCTTCACCTTCACCGACCGGGCGGCCGCCGAGCTGCGCGAGCGGATCCGCGCCGCGCTGGAGCTGCGCGCCGAGGACGGCTCGGAGCGGGCGCGCGAGCTGCTGGCCGGGATCGGCGCCGCCTGGGTGACGACGATCCACGGCTTCTGCAACCGCCTGCTCGCCGGCCACCCGGTGGCGGCCGGGGTCGACCCCGGCTTCCGGGTGCTGGACGCCCCGGAGGCGACGCGGCTCGCCGACGAGGCCTTCGAGGGGGCGATGGAGGACCTCCTCGCGGCGGGAGACGAGTCGCGGGAGCGAACCGTGGCGGCCTTCGGGATCGGCGGCCTGCGGGCGATGGTCGGCGGCGTCCACGCCGAGCTGCGCAGCCGTGGGACCGCCTCGCCGCGGCTGCCCGAGCCGCCCGAGCCGGACGTCGAGGCGGCGCTGCGCGACGCCGCGGCGGCGGCCGCCGGGGCGCTGGCGGAGCTGAAGCCGGCCAACTCGAACCGCGAGCTGCTCGGACGGGCGATCGAGGTGTTGGAGGGAGACCGCGTCCCCGGCCTCGACCGCCTGGGGGAGCTGCGGACGAGGAGCACTGCCGGGGCGATGGCCGGATACCGGGAGGCGATCGAGGCGGCGACCGCGCGCGTCGCCGAGGCGGGCGAGGGTGGCGAGGCCTACCGTCACGTCGCCGAGCTTCTCGAGCTGTTCTCGGCCCGCTTCGCGGCGGCGAAGGTGCGGCGGGCCGGCCTCGACTTCGAGGACCTCCAGCTGCTCGCCGCCCGGCTGCTGGAGGGGACCGAGGTCGGCGCCGCCTACCAGGCGCGCTTCAGCCACCTGCTGGTCGACGAGTTCCAGGACACCAACCGGCTGCAGCTGCGGCTGGTCGAGGCGCTGCGCGGGCCGGATTGCCGCCTGATGGTCGTCGGCGACGAGCTGCAGTCGATCTACGGCTTCCGCCACGCCGACCTCGACGTCTTCCGCGAGCAGCGCGCCGCGATCGAGACCGACCCGGGCTCGGGCGCGCTGGCGCTGAGCGGCAACTTCCGCTCCCGCCCCGAGCTGATCGGCGCGGTCAACGCGATCGGCGAGCGGCTGCTCGGCGAGACATACCGGCCGCTGCGGGTCGGCGCCCTGCCGGAAAGCAACGGCCCGGCGGGCGAGGGGCCCGCGGTCGAGCTGCTGCTCACCGGCCGCGAGGGCTGGGACGCGGAGGGGATCGAGCTGCAGCCGGCGGTCGACGCCCGCACCTCGCCCGCCGCCCTGGCCGAGGCGCGCTTCCTGGCGGCGCGGCTGCGCGAGCTGGCCGACGCGGGGGTGGAGCGCGGGGCGATGGTCGTGCTGCTGCGCGCCTTCCGCAATCTCGACGCCTACGAGGACTCGCTGGAGCGGGCCGGGCTGCGGCCCTACGTGGTCGGCGGGCGCGGCTACTGGTCCCAGCAGCAGGTCGCCGACGTCGGCGCGCTGCTGGCGACGATCGCCAACCCGCTCGACGACCAGGCGCTGTTCGGGGCGCTCGCCTCCCCCGCCTGCGGGGTGACGCCGGATACGCTCTGGCTGCTCCGCGCCGCCGCCGGCCGGCGCCGCCACGTCTGGCCCGCGGTCGAGCGGCTCGCCGGGCGGGAGGAGGCGGAGCTGGAGGACCCGGGGCGGCTGGAGGCGATCCCCACCGCAGAGCAAGAGCTGCTGCGCCGCTTCGCGGCGACGATCGCCGCCCTGCGCCGGCGCGCCCCCCGGCTTCCCCTCGCCGAGCTGATCGACGCGACGGTGGCCGAGACCGGCTACGACCTGGCGGTGCTGATGCGCCCCTCCGGCGAGGCCCGCTTCGCCAACGTGCGCAAGCTGATGCGGCTGGCGGCCGAGTTCGAGTCGCGCGAGGGCCGCGACCTGCGCGGCCTGCTCGACTTCCTCGCCGCCCGCTCCGAGGCCGACGCCGAGGCCGAGGCCGCCACCGCGCTGGAGGGCCACGACGGGGTGCGGATCATGACCGTGCACAGCGCCAAGGGACTCGAGTTCGACGTGGTCGCCGTCCCCGACCTGGCCCGCAGCCTGCTCGCAGGTTCGGCGAACGCCGCTGCTGACGGTCGGCCGCGAGGCGGAGGACGCCGCGGGTGGGGATGCGCCTGCGCCGCCTCGGCGCCGCCCCGGTCGACCTCTACTCCTACGGCGAGCTGCGCGAGGAGGGGCGGCGGCGGGACGCCGGGGAGGAGCTGCGACTGTTCCACGTCGCGGCGACGCGGGCGCGGCGGCGGCTGCTGCTGAGCGGCGTCGTCAAGCCCGAGCCGGAGCGCGAGGCGAGCCCGCGGACGTCGGTGGTCGAGCGGATCGCCGCGGCGCTCGGGGTCGATCGCGAGCGCGACTCCACCGTCTCGGTGCCGGCGCCGCAGCCGCGCGCCGGCCTGGAGGCGAGCTTCGAGCCCCCGGAGATCGCCGTCCGCGTCAACCTCGCCTCGCCCGAGCGGGCGGCCGAGCTGTGCGCGCGGCGGGCCGAGCAGGGCGTCGCGCCGCACCTCGGCGAAGGCCCGGCGCCGCTGGTCGAGCGGCAGCCGCCGGCCGTCCCCAACCGCCCCCTCTCCTATACCGCGATCGGCGCCTACGAGGACTGCGCCTACCGCTTCTACACGGAGCGCGTCCTGGACCTGGGCGACCGCGGTAGAGGTTTGAGTCGCATACCGGCTCAAACCTCTACCGCGCCGGCCGCCGGGGACAATGGCGTAACGGCCGACAACCGCGCCGATGCGGCGGCGCGGGGGGCGGCGGTCCACTCGCTGCTCGAGTGGAGCCAGGCGAACGGATGGGCGGAGCCGGACGGGGAACTGATCCGCCGCCATGCCCTCGCCGCCGGCCTCGAGCTCGGCGACGCAGGAGCGGTCGAGGGCCTGCTCAACCCGGTCCGCGCCTGGCTGGACTCGGCGCTGTTGCGCGACCGGGTCCGCGCCGCAGGTGTCTCGACGCGGGCCGAGGTCCCGTTACTGCTCGACGTCTCGGGCACCGTCCTGCGCGGCTCGATCGACCTGCTGGTCGAGCGCGACGGTGAGCCGCCGCTGGTAGTCGACTACAAGACCGACCGCCTCGACGGCGCCTCCCCGCAGGAGCGCGCCGCCCGCTACGAGACGCAGCGCGACGTCTACGCGCTGGCCGTCGCCGGGGCGCGCGGCGCGGCCGCGGTCGAGGTCGCCTACGTCTTCCTCGAGCGACCCGAGGAGCCCGATCTCAGCCGACTCGGCCGGGCCGAGATGGAGGCGGGACGGCGACAGCTTGCAGCGACGATCGCGCGGATCTCCGGCGGCGAGTTCCCACCTGCCCCGCCCGAGCAGCGCGGCTGGGCGCTCTGCGAGGGCTGCCCGGCCCTCGGCCGCCTCTGCTCGGGGCCCGAGGGCGTCTGACCGGCGCATCTCGGCGTCCTCGGTCGCTCACGTAAAGAGCACGCTTCGCTCCCTGCGTCCTTGACCTTCTCGGTTCTCGGTCAGACGCCCTCAGGCGGAGCTTGCTCGAGCTTCGCCGCCAGCTCGTCGAGCCGCAGCTCCTGGAGGCCGGCGCTGACCGCGTCCAGCTCCGCCGCGCAGTAGGTGACCAGCTCGCGACCCTCGCTGCACAGCTCGAGCGTCTCGCGCAGGCCCGCCTGGCCCGAATCGAGCCGGTCGATGATCTCCTCCAGCCGCTCGACCGCGGCCTCGTAGGACTCAGGCTGCTCGCTCATTCGCGCTCCCCGTCGGGTTCGATCTCCGCGCCGACCCGGCCGTCGGCGAAGCGCAGTCTGACGCGTCCGGCGGCGACCGCGGCGGCGGCGCTGGTCACCGGCTCGCCGTCGGCGTCCTCGGCCAGCGCGTAGCCACGTTCCAGGGTGCGCTCGGGGTCGTGAGCGCGCAGCGCGACGGAAGCGCGGCGCAGGGCGTCGCGCCGGGCACGCAGCGCGGCGCCGGAGGCGCGGTCGATCGTGGTCGAGCGCCGGCGGTTCGCGGTGGCCTCGGAAGCGGCGCCCTGAACGCCCCGGCGCCTAACCCGGTCGAGGACGACCAGCGCGATGCGGCGCTGGAAGGAGAGCTGCTCGCCAACCCGGCGCTCGGAGGCGGCGCGCATCTCCCGCGTCCTCTGGTTGAGCACAACGCGCTCGCGCCGCAGCGCCCGCGCCGGGCCCCGCGCCAGGGCGACGAGGTGGCGACTGCGGACGCCGATCGCGCCCTCCCCGGCCCGCCGCAGCGAGCCGGCGCAGCGCTCCAGCCCGCGCCGCGCCTCGACGCAGTCGAGCGGCACGGCCGCCTCGGCGGCGTGGGTCGGGGTCGAGCAGGCGACGGCGGCGACGTCGTCGATCAAGGTCGAGTCGCGCTCGTGGCCGACCGCGCTGACCACCGGGACGCGCAGCATCGCCACGGTGCGGCAGAGGGTCTCGTCGCAGAAGGCCCAGAGGTCGGCGAGGCTGCCGCCGCCCCTGGTGACGACGATCGCCTCGACCTCGGGTCGCGCCGCCAGGTCCTGGATCGCCGCCGCGATCGCCGGCGCCGCGCGACGGTCCTGCACCGGGGCGAACGCCCAGACGACGCTCCCCGCCCAGCCGCGGCGCCGCAGCCCGGCGAGCAGGTCGCGCCGCGCCGCCCCCGACTCCGCGGTGACCACGCCGATCGCCCTCGGCAGCAGCGACCGCGGCAGCTGCTTTTGCAGCTCGAACAGGCCCTCGGCGCGAAGCTGCTTGCGCAGCGCCTCCAGCCGGGCCAGCAGGTCGCCCTCGCCGGCGAGGCGGAGATGGGTGACTCGGAATGAGAAGGCCGGAGAGGACGTCGCGCTGCCGATGAAGTAGTCCGGCCCACCCGCCGCGACGAATTCGGCTCCGTCCCGCAGCGCGCCGTCCGGGAGCTCGAGGGCGGCCAATTCGTCGGCCCAGATCGTGCATGGAACCGCGCCCTCGGCATCGCGTAACTCGAAATAGGTCTGCTTCTGGGTATGCCGCAGGCCGGTGACCTCACCGATCAGCTGGACCCGCGCCCGCTTGCGCAGCTCGTCGCGAAGGGTCTTCGCATAGCGACCAACCGCAAATGGACCGGGTAGTTCCACAAGCTCAGGCTATCCGTGTCCGATGACCCGCAAGGCCCAAGCAGATCAAGGATGCAGGGAGCGCCGCGTGCTCTGCACGCAAGCGACCGAAGACGCAGATATGCGCCGGGCATCGCGGGTCATCCGGCGCGCTTCCATTCGCGCGCCCAGGACCTGAGCTCGACGATCGCGGGACGGAGCCCGGTCCCGACCACGGTGAGCGAGTATGTGACCCGGACCGGCGAGCCCGCTTCGACCTCGCGCTCGACCAGGCCCTCGTCCTCCAGCTCGCGCAGCCGCTGCGAGAGCAGCCTGTCCGACATCCCCGGCACGGCCTTGGCCAGCTCGCCGAAGCGCAGCGGACCCTCGGTCAGGGCGCAGACGATCGCCCCGGTCCAGCGCTTGCCGATCAACTCGATCGCGGCGTGGAAGTGGGGGCAGACGCCCGTCGGATGCTCTGTCGTCGACATCGCCTCCACGGTCGATCCTGAGCTTACTAAACGTAAGCGATGGGCCCGCCAGCCTGGCCTGCTTCTATTCGCCCGTGACCGTTCTCGACTGGGCGATCGTCGCCTTCACGCTCGCGCTGGCCCTCTGGGGCTACCGGCAGGGGTTGATAGTCGGCGTCCTCACCCTGCTCGGCTTCGGCGCCGGGGCGCTGGCCGGCGGCCGGGTCGGGCCGCTGCTGCTCAACGAAGGGTCCGAGTCCCCCTACGCGCCGCTGTTCGCGGCGCTCGGCGCGCTGCTGATCGGAGCGCTGGCGGCGGTGACCTTCGAGAGCCTGGCGCTGGGGCTGCGGGCGCGGCTGATCCGCGGTCGGGCGCTGCGCTTCGTCGACGGCGCCGCCGGCGCGGCGCTGATCGCAGCCGTCTCGCTCGGCCTGGCCTGGGTGCTGGGCGCCGTCGCCCTGCACGCGCCGGGCACCGCCCAGCTGCGAGTCGACGTGCAGCGCTCGCTGATCCTGCGCGGGCTCAACGACGCGCTGCCGCCGTCCGGGCCGATCCTCAACGCGCTCGACCGGGTCGACCCGGCGCCGTCGATCGCCGGTCCGACGACGCCCGTCGCCCCGCCGAACGCGGCGATTGCCTCCGACCCCGACGTGCAGCGGGCGGGTCGCTCCGTGGTCAGGGTGCTGGGCACCGCCTGCGGCCTCGGCGTCGAGGGCTCGGGCTGGGTCGCCGCCCCGGGAACCGTGGTCACCAACGCACACGTCATCGCCGGCGAGAACGACACCACCGTCACCACCCAGGACGGCGCCTCGCTGGAAGCGACGCCGGTCCACTACGACCCCGTCAACGACCTGGCACTGCTCCGCGTCGACTCCCGGCTCGCCGCCCTTCCGATCGCCCCCGACCCGCGGCGCGGCGCGAGCGGCGCCGTGCTCGGCTACCCCGAGAACGGCCCTTACGCGGTCGCCCCGGCCCGCATGGGCGAGATCCGCTCGGCAGTCAGCGAGGACTCCTACGGCGCCGGCCCGATCCGTCGCACGATCGCCTCCTTGCGCGGCACGGTCCGCAGCGGCGACTCCGGCGGCCCCCTGGTCGATTCCCGGGGCCGCGTCATGGGCACCGTCTTCGCCGCAACCACCTCCGGCCCGCCCGGCGGCTTCGCCGTCCCCAACGAAGTCATCCGCTCAGCCCTAACCGAAACGACGGCGCCCGTAGACACCGGCCCCTGCACGGGCTAGCGAGGTGGAGGACTCCAAGCAACTCTTGACGGAGAGGGTAGGGCACCGCTCCCCGCGGCTTGTACTTTTTCCGCGGCGCGCTCCGCGGACAGCCGCAAACTGTCTTCGGAAAAAGTTGAGCGGGGAGCGGTGCCCCGCCCTCTTCCCACACCAAAAGTTGAGCGGGGAGTAGTACCCGACACCCGCCCCCACTAAGTTTCCGGGCAGTGAACCCCCTGCAGCGGCGCCGCCGTCTCGTCACCCGTGCGCTTCCCCTCGCGATCGTCGCGATAGTCGCCTTCGCGCTCGGCGCCTCGGCCGGGGCGCCGGGCTCGCCGGAGAAGGAAGCGGCCGGGCGCTTCGCCGAAGCCTGGGCCCACGGAAATCTGACCGCGATGTACGGGGAGCTGAACGCCGCCTCGCGCCGCTCGGTCAGCAAGAAGGAATTCATCGCCAAGTACCGCGAAGCAGCGGAGGTGGCGACGCTGCGAGAGCTCTCCGCCGGCTCGCCGGACGACGCGGTCGAGGCGGGCGGGCGCAATCTGGTGCCGGTTCCGATCGATGCCGACACGGTCGCCTTCGGCAGGGTGATCGCCGATCTCGAGCTGCCCTACGCGGACGGAGGCATCGCCTGGGACCCGAGCCTCGTCTTCCCGGGCCTCGAACGGGGCGAGCACCTCGAGAACCGGGTCGACCTCGCCCCGCGGGCGCCGATCCTCGCCAGGGACGGCACGTCGCTGGCCGCAGGCCCCGCCGACGCCCGCGAACACCCGCTGGGCAGCGCCGCGATCGACGTGACCGGCGAAATCGGCACGGCGAGCGAAGGAGAAGAGACGGCGCTCGCCCGCCGCGGCTTCCCGCCGCAAACGCCAGTCGGGATCAGCGGCATCGAGCAGGCGTTCAACGCGAGGCTGGCGGGCAGGCCCGGCGGCTCGCTCCTCGCGGTGGCCGACAAGGGCGGCTCGGCGCGGATCATCTCCCAGTCGGAACCGCGAGCCGGCGCCCCGGTGAAGACGACGATCGACCCCGACCTCCAGCAGGTCGCGGTCTCCGGCCTGGCCGGGCGGGCCGGCGGCGTCGCGGTGCTCGACGCCCGCAACGGCGACGTCCGGGCGCTCGCCGGGCAGGCATTCTCGGCGCCGCAGCCGCCCGGCTCGACCTTCAAGATGGTCACCACGACCGCCGCTCTGCAGACGGGCGTCGTCTCGCTCGACGACGAATTCGAACTCACCGACGGAGTCAACGTCGGCGGCCGCTTCATCAGCAACGCCAACGGCGAGGTCTGCGGCGGCACCTTCCGCGAAGCGTTTGCCGAGTCGTGCAACGCCGACTTCGCCCCGCTCGGGCCGAAGATCGGCAACGACGACCTGGTCGCGACCGCCGAACGGTTCGGGTTCAACTCGCCGCCGAAGATCTACGCGTCGGGGATCGTCGAAGCGGTCGACCCGCCCGAGTCGTCGATCCCGACCGAGATCGGCGACGAACTCGACCTCGGCGTCAGCGCGATCGGCCAGGGTGAAGTGCTCGCCACGCCCTTGCAGATGGCGATCGTCGCGCAGACGATCAGCAACAACGGGGTCCGCGAGCCGACCTCGCTCGTCGCCAACCCCAAGCTGCGGCCCGAGGCGAAGCCGGTGCGGGTGATGTCGAAGAAGATCGCCTCCGAGCTGACCGAACTGATGGTCGGCGTGGTCACCGGCGGCACCGGCTACGCGGCCGCGATCCCCCAGGCCCAGGTGGCCGGCAAGACCGGCACCGCCGAGCTGGGGCCCAAGCCGGGCGGCGAAGGCGAAGAAGAACCGGAACAGATCAAGGACGCCTGGTTCGCCGCCTTCGCCCCGGCCGAGAACGCCCGGCTCGCGGTCGGCGTGCTGCTGATCGAAGCCGAAGCCGCCGGCGGCGAAGTCGCCGCCCCGGTCGCCGGCCAGCTGCTGTCGGCCGGTATCTAACGACTACTAGAGGTCGAGCGTGACCGCGGCCGGCCCCTCGGGCCCGGGAATCGAGAGGATCAGCGGCCGGTTCTCCGAGGCGGCGGCGGGCAGCCGGAAGAGGACCAGCGAGCCCTCGATCGGGCCCTGCTGGGGAGTCGAGTCGAGCACCGGCACCTGTTCCTGCGGTTCGACTTCGCCGCCGAAGGGCAGCGCGTAGAGGCTTTCGCTGGGGATCGCCTCGAAGGCCGTCTGGTCGGCATCGGTGATGGCCAGCGAGTCGGGTAGCCGGTGCGGCGATTCGTCCTCGTTCTGGACTTCGAGGAAGACGCCGAAGTAGGCGGAGCCGGGGGGCGGCGGCGGCTGGCCGGCCAGGTAGGCGGAGTCCTCGTTGTCGTTGGGGTTGAGGAAGCGGGAGAAGACGACGTTGTACTGGAGCTCGCCCAGCTTCACCGGCTCGCCCTCGGCCACGTCCTTGGAGTCGCTCGACCAGCCGCAGGCGGCGAGCGCGACCGCCGTGACGGCGAGCGCCAGAGCGGCGAGCAGCGGCAGCGCGAGGTCGGGTCGGCGGCGGCTCATCGGCGGCGTGAGTCTATTGAGACTCGAGCTGGTCGCGCGGCCTGCGCAGTCCTGCGGGAAACCCCCGATGCCGCAAGTTTGCGAGGAACGATACGATTGCCAGTGCGGAGGGTGCCGGAAGGAGTAGAGCCATCCCCACCAGTCTTACCCCCAGTAGCCCATCCTCACCCAGCTACACGACCGGGACGGTTCCCGGTCCCGGAACGTACTTTTGCCTCGACTGCGGATCGCAGCTGTCGCTTCGCGAGAACGACTGTCTGCCTCAGTGCCCGCGCTGCGAAGGCTCGAGCTTCCGGCTCGACTCGATCTTCGAGTCGATGCAGGAACACGGCGAGACGACAGCCGAGTTCGCGATTCCGGCCGAGCTGACGACGCCGGGCTGGCTGGACGACGCCCGGGCCGGGCTCGACCCCGGCAGCCGTAGCCTCGTCTGGCGCGACGACGACGGCAAGGTCCGGGTCCTCGAGGTGAAGCGCGGCTGGACGCGGATCGGCCGCAGCGTCACCGCCGACATGCGCCTCGACGACCCCAGCGTCTCCCGCCGCCACGCGCTGATCGTCTCCGAACCGGAAGAGTCGCTGCGTGTCCTCGACGATCGCAGCCTGAACGGCGTCTTCGTCAACGGCGAGCTGATCGAGTGGGGCAAGCTGGAGGACGGAGACGAGCTGACCGTCGGCCGCTACCACCTCTTCGTTCTCGCGGCCTGAGGCGCTCCGGTGCGCCTCATGCACCCACAGCGCAGATAGGGCGCACCGGAGCTGGAGCTGCGCGGGTTCCGGCCACCGGCCCCCGTAGCATTCTCTCCGTGGACTCCGCCCACGATCCCTCCGTCGCCGCCGAGCAGGCCCGCGCCCGCCTGCACGAAGAGATCGAGCGCGTCCGGGTCGGAGTCGAGGACATGCTCGCCGAGCAGGAGAACGGCGACGCCGGTCTGCAACGGGAGCTGGACGCGATCCGCAAGGAGACCCGCCGCTACGTCAAGCGCCGTGTCCGCAAGAGTGAGAAGAGAACCGACAAGCGGCTCCGCAGGCTGGACGGTCGCACCGACGAGCTGGAGCGCCGCCTCGAGGCCTTCGAGCAGGACCGCAAGTACGCCGAGTGGCGCATCCACACCAACATGGAGCAGATGCTTGACGGCCTGCTCGGCGAGGTTCGCGCAATCGCCGATCTGCTCACCAGGACCCGATAGCGCTGGGAAGGGGCGGGGCGCCCCTCCTTCGGAACCCGCGCCCGCACTGGGCGAGGGACCGGGGCTTGGCTGCTCACAAGTTCCGCTGGAGGGGCGCCCCGCCCCTTCCACGGCTACTCGGTCGAGATGCTCGGGTCCGCCTGGACCTTGTGGGGGACGATCATCAGGAAGCTGTCGCCGGGGGCGGCGGCGAGCGAGCGAATCCGCGCCGCCTCCTCGGCTTGATCCGTTGCGTCGAGCTCGGTCGCGTAGTGGGAGAGCAGCTCCTCCACGTCGAGCAGCCCCTCCGGATCGAGGTCCTTCAGCTCCACTTTGGCGCCCTCGCCGAGCCGCTGCTCGATCGCCTCCCGGTCGATGCCGAAGGCGTTGTGGCGGACGTAGACGCGGCCCCCGGTCATCCCGGCGCAGGCCCAGGGACCGATGTCCCCGAGCACCACCGCGCGACCCGAGGTCATGTACTCGAAGGCGAACCCCTTGGCGTTGGCGCGGTCGACCAGGCAGCCGCGGCTGTCGTCGATCGGCGTCTCGGGCTCGCCGCCCAACACCACGTCGGCGCCGGAGAGGCGGATGCAGAATCGCGAGTCGGCCGAGCCCTGGACGAAGAGGCGGCCACGCTGGGCGCCGTAGGCGAACGACTTGCCGACCGAGCCGTTCAGCCGGCGGCCCCTGGCCCCCTTGCCCTTCAGCACGGCGACCGTGCCCCCCAGCATCGTCTTGCCGACGCCGTCCTGGGCGCCGCCCTCGACCCGGATCGAGACGCCGTAGGAGTTGAAGGCGCCGAGGCCCTGACCGGCGACCGAGCCGCCGTTGAACTCGAGGTCGGCGAGCACGTCCTCGCCCGGCTCCGGGCCGTCGTCGAAGATGCGGGCGCGGGCGATCGCCCCGGCCAGCTCGGTGCCGAGCACCCGGTCGCCCGCGTCGGTGGCGCGCGGGAACTCGCTGCGCACCGCATGCCCCGAGCAGACCTCGCCGGCCAGGGCGCCGATCTGGGCCGAGGCGGCCTTGGCCTCCATGCGGATCGGGCGGGCGACGACGAGGCCCGCTTCGGCGCGCTGCTCGGCGATCTCCCCGGTGACCGGCAGATCGAGCGGCTCGAGGTCGAGGAACTCCTCCAGCGGGGTGATCAACGGCGCCAGGTCGATCCGCTCGTGGTGGGAGATCTGCTCGAGCAGGTCGTAGCGCCCGACCAGGTCCTGGGCGCGCTCGTAGCCGAGCGAGGCGACGACCTGCTTGACCTCCTCGCCCATCGCCGCGAAGAAGCGGGCGCAGCTCTCCGCCGCCCGGTCGACCTCCTGCGGGGTGAACTTCTTCAGGCCGTGCTCCTGGGCCTGCTCGGTCGTCTCGATCTGGGTGGCGATGCCGACGTGGCAGGTGTCGAGCTGGCAGCCGCGGCAGATCGTGCAGCCGAGGCTGACCATCGCCAGGGTGCCGAAGCCGATCCGGTTGGCGCCCAGGCAGTGCAGCTTGACGATGTCGTGGCCGGTGCGGTAGCCGCCGTCGGCCCAGATCTCGACCCGGTTGCGCAGGCCCGCCTCCATCAGCGCCCGGTGCACGGCCCGGGTGCCGATGTCCGACGGCAGGCCAACGTGGCGCAGGGCGTGCTGGCGGGCGGCGCCGGTGCCGCCCTCGAAACCCGAGAGGGTGATGATGTCGGCGCCCGCCTTGGCGATGCCGAGGCCGATCGTGCCGATGTTCGGCACCACCGGCACCTTGACCGAGACCCGCACGTCGGGGTTGACCGTCTTCAGCTCGTCGATCAGCTCGGCCAGGTCCTCGATCGAGTAGAGGTCGTGGTTGTTGGAGGGCGAGATCAGGTCGGTGCCGGGCGAGGCGTTACGCGCGGCGGCGACCTTCTCGGAGACCTTCTTGCCGGGCAGGTGGCCGCCCTCGCCGGGCTTCGCCCCCTGGCCGATCTTGATCTCGGCGACGTAGGAGGAGTTGATCATCTCGGCCGATACGCCGAAGCGACCGGAGGCGACCTGCTGGCCGCGCCACTTGCGGTAGTGCCCGTACATGTCGCGGATCTCACCGCCCTCGCCGTTGACACAGAGGACGTTGATCGCCTTCGCCGCCTCCGCGTAGGCCCGGAAGGCCGGCTCGGACTGCGAGCCGAAGCTCATCGAGGAGATCACCACCGGGTAGTCGTGGTGGCCGACGCCGGCGTCCACCGCCGCCGGGTCGAGCGGCTCGCGGTCGCCCTTCAGGTCCATGATGTGGCGCATCGAGATCGGGCTCTGGCGCTCCAGGTCGCGCACCTTCTCGGAGTACTCCTCGTAGGAGCCGGAGCCATTGGCGGTGGCGATCGCCGCCTTGTAGACCTTCGGGTAGAAGCGGAACGTCTTCGCCGGTTTCGCGCCCTCGTCGCCGCTCAGCGCCTGCGCCCGCTCGTTCGTTTCCTCGTCGAGCGCGTCGAAGCCGACCCCGCCCCGCTCGGAGGCGGCGAAGGCCTCGGTCTGGAAGATCTCGGCCAGCTCGGGCCGCACGCCGATCGAGGAGAACTGGCGCGCGTAGCCGCGCACCTCGTGGATTCCGATCGTCGAGATCACTTTCTCGATCCCCTTGCCGAGCGCCGCGCAGAGGTTGGCGATGTCGGCCTGGTAGTCCTCGACGCAGATCACCTCGACCATCGTGTAGGGGCAGACCCCGTTGGCGCCGAGGCCGAGCGCCAGCATCGTGTCGTGGACGTTGCGGATCGCGGCGGAGCGCAGCACGATGCCGCAGCGGCGGCGCAGGTTCTCCTCGCCCGGCTCGACCCGGAACTGCTTCAGCGCCTGGTCGACCGCCGAGGTCGCCAGGTGCGGGTCGAGGAAGCGGCGCTCGGCGTCGTAGACGGTGCGGTCGGTCAGCACCAGCAGCTCGGCGCCGTCGCGCACCTTCTTCACCGCCTCCTGCTTGATCCGTTCGATCGCGCCCCTGTTCGTCTCCGACTCGAGCAGCGAGACGTCGACCGCGCCGGCCCGGCCCCTGAACTCCTCCCAGAGGTCCTCGAGCAGGTAGGTGCGCTGCTCGCGGGCGATGCGGCGATAGCTCTTGTCGGAGAGCGGCGCCATCCCGTGGTGGCCGCCGAGGATCACCGGAAAGGCGGTCTCGACGGTGCCGGTGTCCTCGCCGGCGGCGTCGAGCGAGGGGCGGCGCCCGAACACGGCCCGGGTCGAGAAGTGCTCGACCTCGCGCTCGCGGTCGATCGCCGGGTTGGTGACCACGGCGACCGTCTCCTTGAAGTAGTCGGCGAGGTTCTGGCGCTCCGGCGAGAGCGCCGCCAGCGGCCCGTCGTAGCCGAGCGAGCCGATCGGCTCGGCGCCGTTGGAGGCCATCTGCTGGACCAGTTTGACGTCGTCGCGCTGCCAGCCGAAGCCGGCGAGGACGCGGTCGGCGACCTTGACCGGCTCTTCCGGGCCGGCGTCGGAGTAGCCGGGCACGTCGCCGCCCTCCAGCGGCCCGCCGGCCTCCAGCCCGCGGTCGTAGGGGGCCGCCTCGGCGACGCCGTTGCGGGCCAGCCAGCGGTCGCGGACGATGCCGAGCATCTCGTCGTGCGGGCGCAGGGTCGAGCGCCTTGCCCCGCGGTCGATCTCCACCAGCGCCTTCTCGCCGGGGGCGAGCGGCTTCGGCTCGGCGACCAGCTCGGCGACCGCGACGACGCCGGGCTCGGAGCTGAAGACGTAGTCCTCGCTCGTCTCGAGCTGCCAGAGGGGGCGCAGCCCGAGCGCGTCGGCGGAGAAGACGCACTCGTCGCTGTGGCGGGCGATCAGCGCCACCGGTCCCTGCGCGAACGGGCCCATCGCCTGCCGCAGGTACATGTAGAAGCGGTGCAGCTCCTCGGGCAGGGCGCGGATCTCGTTGACGATCGGCGGCACGACCATCTCCATCGCCTCGGCGAGGCTGAGCCCGCCGCGGTTGACCAGGGTGTTGATCGTCCGGTTGAGGTCCTGCGAATCCGACGACCCCGGCCGGATCGGCACGCCGAGCATCCGCGCCTCCTGGCGCAGCTGCTCGATCGTGTTGATCTCGCCGTTGTGGCCGAGCACCGCGAAGGGCTGCACCCGCTTGAAGGAGGGCCAGGTGTTGGTCGAGTAGCGGTTGTGGCCGAAGCAGCCGATCGTCTCGAAACGATCGTCGCGCAGGTCGGGGTAGTACTCGCCGAGCACCTGCGGCGCCCCCATCACCTTGTAGACGCAGGTCGTCGCCGAGAGCGACGGGATGTGGACGTCGAGCCTCTCCTCCAACTCGATCAGGAGGTCGAACAGGACGCGGTCGCGGCGCGAGGCGTCGGCGACGAGGCCGGCGACCTGCCAGAAGTGCGGCTCCTCCTCGCGCGCGGTCGGGCCGAGCGCCGGCGAGTCGACGACGCCGATCCGCTCGGCGAGGATGCGGAAGCCGCCCCGACCGAGCAGCTCGCGGGCGTCGTGCTGGACGCGCTCGCGATCCTGGGAGCGCTCGATGAAGAAATGAGCGACGGCGAAGGCGTCGTCGAGGGTCAGCGAGGGGTCGTGTCCGCCGGCGCGGACCTCCTCGGCCCAGATCTTGCGCGGGATGTCGACCAGCACGCCGCAGCCGTCCCCCTCGCCGTCGACGTTGCCGGCGCGGTGGAGCATCTTCTGCAGCGCCGCGATCGCCCGCTCGAGCGGTTCGTGGCTCGGCGTCGCGTCCTTGCGGACCGACGCGTAGATCGCGCAGGCGTCCTTGTCCTCGACGCTCGGCGGTGGGACAAGCGGCCGGTAGGGAAGCTCAGGCGAGTAGCGCTTGGCCTTCCCCCGAGGACGTGACTGGTGCAGCTCAGACAAATTGACCTCCCGGTTTCCACGCCTTCTCCGAGCGGGCGCGCGACGGGTTGACGAGTCGCCGGATTATAGAGCCGGCCGGCCCGCCGATCCAGCGAATGCACCTTTTGCCCCCATATGCGGGGGTAAAGGGTTCAGCCGTCAGGCGAACGAGGCCGGCTCGTATTCGCCGCTCGGGTCGACGCCGATCAGCAGCGCGGTCACCGGGCTCTCGGAGCGGTTGAGGATCGTCCGGCTGACCTGCGGTTCGATCGAGGCGAAGGTGCCGGCCGGCGCCGGATGATCGCTCGCCGCCGAGCCGCATCACCGCCTCGCCCTCGAGGATCACGTATAGCTCGACCTGGCCGCTTCCGGACTCGTCGTGCTCGGGGGTCGCCCCGCCCGGACCGATCTCGACCAGGTTGAAGCCGAAGGCCGAGGTGCCGAGCGCCTTGCGGGCCAGCCGCCAGGTCGAGCTCCCCGACCCCTCCATCGTCTCGAACTCGTCGCGGTGCTTGATCGTGTAGCCGGCGATCATCGGCTCAGGCGGCGATCGGCGCCCCAACCTCGAGCTCGACCACGCGATCGGGCGCGGCGAGGGCTGCCTGCGCGGCAGCGAGGAGGGCGGCGCCGTCAAGGCCATACCGCTCGGCGGCAACCTCGAGCAGATCTAGATGCCTGGCCGGATAGAGCAGCTCCACGTTGACGGCACGCCCAGTGACGATGCCGACATTGCAGTAGTCGTCATCGACCTGCTCTTGGTCGTCAAAGCGCTCGACCCTCCGCAGTTCGATTGAGAGGGCGTCGGCCTCGCTGTCGTAGTCGGCTCGCATCATCGTCTCCTTTCGTGGATTGTGACGATCAGGTCCGGCTCGTCAAGCGCGACCACCACGCGCACCCGAACGCCCCGGATCTCCCCGGTGTATCGCGGCTTTCCCTCTCCGTCGCGATCGACTCGCATTGGACAAGCGATCACCCGTTCCGCGTCGGCGACACTCGCCCCCAGCTGCCGGGCCTGATTCTTGGCATGTCGCGTAAAGCGCACGCCATCTCAAGGTCGCGGCGCCGAAAACTCTCCCCCGCTCAGCGGCTCCAGTCGGGTTCGAAGGCGTTCTTGGCGAGGATCTTCTGGCGGCCGCCGCCGTAGGGGATGCGGACCACGTTGTGGCCCGGCTGCGGTTCGAAGCCGCCGGTGGAGCCGAGCACGAACTGGCCGTTCGCCGAGAGCGCGGTGCCGACGACGCCCTGCTCGGTCGCTTCGACCAGCGGGCGCTGGGCGCCGGTGCGGGCGTTGACCGTGACCGCGTAGGTCAGGTCCTGGCCCTCGAACTGGGCGAGCAGGCGGCGGCCGTTGGCCGACAGCGCGGTCGGGTAGAGGCCCTGCACCAGGGGGCCAACCTTCGTGTGGGTGAGGCGCCGCACGCTATGGCCCGCCGGGTTCATTAGGTACAGCTCGTTCTTCGGGCCGTAGCGCCGCTTCTTGGCGCCGAGCTGCTTGACGAAGACGATCTTGCCGTCCGGGCCCCAGAGCGGGTTCGTGGAACGGTGGTCCTTGGTGATCCGGGTTGGCGCGCCGCCGCTCACAGCGGCACGGAAGACGTCGCTGCGCGGTGGGTACCTTTCGCTGCCCGACCTCGCGTAGACGAGCTGCCCACCTTCGGGCGCGAAGCTGAACCCGTAGAAGTGGCCCCTGGCGACGGTGCGCTGAGCGCCGCTCGCAACGTCGATCAACACGAGGCGGAGGCTGCCGATGCTCGGACCGCGCAAGGCTGCGATCGTCGTCGAGTCCGGCGACCAGGCGAGGTAGAAGGGTTCGCGCCAGCCGACCATCAACGTCCGCGGCGCCCCGCCGCCGGCCGACGCCACGAGCAGTTCTTCGCGCGTGCCCTTCGAGTTGCCCGAGCGCCGGAAGGCGACCTGCTGACCGTCCGGGGAGACGTGGGGGCTACCGCCGGAGGCGAGCCGGTGCGCGCCCTTGCCGTTGTCGGCGGCGACCCAGACCACCGGGTGCAGCGGCTTGCGGACAAACGTCAGGGTCGCCTCTGCGGTCGCGGGCGCGGTGATCGCCGCAAGCCCGACCACGACGGCAAGAGTCCATCTCCGCGGGAGCCTCACGCCGAGCATCATAGGACGTGCCGGCGCCTTGAGGCCCATATGGGCATTGAATCGACGGCACGTACACGCCACGCCGTCAAAGCTCCGGCACGTCGGCGCCGTGGGGGGTGAAGGGCAGCCGACGCACCTCGGCCCAGCCGGCACAGCGGCGCTCCAGCTCCTCGCTGACCTTGCCGGCGTCCTGCCAGGTGGTCCAGACGAGAACCGTGGGGCCGGCGCCGGAGATCGTCGCCCCGAGCGCGCCCAGCTCCGAGGCGGCGTCGACCAACTCCATCGAGCGCGGGTAGAGATCGCGGCGGCGGGGCTGGTGGATCCGGTCGGCGAGCCCGCGGGCGATCAGGCCGAGGTCGGCGCGCTGCAGGCCGAGCACGAGCTGGGAGGCGGCGGCGAGGTTGGCGACCGCGTCGGATAGGGGGATGGCGTCGGGAATCGCTTCCCGCGCCCGCTCGGTCGAGACCTCCTCGGCCGGGATGGCGACCACGCCCTCGAGCCCGTCGGGCGGCTCGGAGCGGGCGGCGGTCGGGACGGCGGAGCCGTCGCGGCCGCAGATCACGAAGCCACCGTAGATCGCCGCGGCGACGTTGTCGGGGTGACCCTCCAGCTCCGTTGCCCGCGCCAGCATCTCCTCCCTGGACAGGGCCAGCTCGTAAAGGTGGTCGGCGGCGAAGAGGCCGGCGACGATCGCCGCCGCGCTGGAGCCGAGCCCGCGGGCGAGCGGGATCCCGCCCCCGAGCCGGAAGGCGATCCCGTCCGCCGGGTGGAGGCTCTCGAAGGCACGCACGATCAGGTTGTCGCGCCCGGTCGGCACCGCCATCCCGCCCGGCTCGAGCGAGAACCGCCCCGTCTCCTCGACCTCCAGCTCGAGGAACATCGACAGCGCCGCGGCCATCACGTCGTAGCCGGGCCCGAGGTTGGCCGAGGAGGCGGGAACGCGAACCAACCGGCGGCGTACGGTCACGCGAACACCGCGCGCTCGACGGCGCTCAGGTCGTTCTCGCAGTTGACGACCGGCGGGGCTTTGGAGAGGGCGGTGTCGGGGTCCTTGAGGCCGTGGCCGGTGAGCACGCAGACGACCGACTCGGGCGGCGCGGCGCCCTCGGACCCGGGCAGGCCGTGGGCAAGCAGGCCGGCGACCGAGGCGGCCGAGGCCGGCTCGCAGAAGACCCCCTCGCCGGCGGCCAGCCAGCGGTAGGCGTCGAGGATCTGCTCGTCGGAGACCGCGGCGACGCGGCCCCGGGAGGCGGTGAAGGCGGCCATCGCCTCCTCCCAGCGGGCCGGGTTGCCGATCCGGATCGCCGAGGCGACCGTCTCCGGGTGGGCGACCGGGGCGCCCCGCACCAGCGGCGCCGCCCCCTCGGCCTGGAAGCCGTAGAGGACCGGGGCCGTACCCAGCTCCTGGAATCCCTGCCAGTAGGCGGTCACGTTGCCGGCGTTGCCGACCGGGATCGCCAGCGCGCCGGGCGCCTCGCCGAGCTCGTCGACGACCTCGAAGGCCGCCGTCTTCTGGCCCTCGATCCGGTACTGGTTGACCGAGTTGACCAGCTCGATCGGGTGCCTCTCGGCCAGCTCGCGCACCAATGTCAGCGCCTCGTCGAAATTGGCCTGCAGGGCGATCACCCGCGCCCCGTGCATCAGCGCCTGCGCCAGCTTGCCGATCGCGATCTTCCCCTCCGGGACGATCACCGCGCCGCGCAGCCCGGCCCGGGCCGCGTAGGCGGCGGTGCTGGCCGCCGTGTTGCCGGTCGAGGCACAGATGATCGCCTCCGCCCCGCTCCCCTTCGCCCGCGACACCGCGACGGTCATCCCCCGGTCCTTGAACGACCCGGTCGGATTGGCCCCCTCGAACTTCAGGTAGGCCCGAACCCCCAGCCGCTCCGACAACCGCGGTGCCTCGATCAACGGAGTGGATCCCTCGTTGAGGGTGACTACGGGGTCGTCTGCCTCCAGCGGAAGCCGATCGCGGTACCGCTCGATCAGCGGCCTCAAACGAACTCCTCCTCGATGACGCGGATAAAGCGCGGCGCCGAGCGCAGCTCGCGCAGCGCGGCGATCTCCTCGACCGCGCTCGCGAAGCGCGACTCGAGGCACTCGTGGACGACCATCACCAGCCGCGCGTCGTCGCCGATCCCGCGCTGCACGACGCTCTTCACCGAGATCTCGTTCTCGCCCAGCACCCGGGCGATGTTGGCGAGCACGCCGGGTTCGTCCGCGACCTCGAGGTGCAGGTAGAACGACGAGCTGACGTCGGCGACCAGCGGCAACCGCTCGCGGGTCTCGTGGACCGGAACCTCGCCGGCGAGGATCGAGACGACGTCGCCGAGCACCGCCGCGGCGGTCTCGACCCCGCCGGCGCCGGGGCCGGACATCGTCACCTCGGTGATCGCCGGCGCCTCGACCATCACCGCGTTGAACGGCCCGCCGACCGGCGAGAGCGGGTGGCCGCCGTAGAGGAAGCAGGGGAAGACGCGGACGCTGATCCCGCCGACGCGGCGCTCGGCGACGCCGAGCAGCTTCAGCGAGAGGCCGAGCTCCTTGGCGTAGGCGAGGTCGTCGGGCTTGACCTGCTCGATCCCCTCGAAGGCGACCTCGTCGAGGGTGACCGGAGTGTGGAACGCGAGCCGGGCGAGGATCGCCATCTTCGCCGCCGCGTCGGCGCCGTTGACGTCGTCGGTCGGATCGGCCTCCGCGTAGCCCAGCTCCTGGGCGCGGGCGAGCACCTCCTCGTAAGCGGCGCCGGTCGCCGCCATCTCGGAGAGAATGAAGTTGGTGGTGCCGTTGACGATGCCGAAGACCTTGTCGATCTCCACTGCCCCGAAGCTCTCCTGGATGGTGCGGACGATCGGGATCACTCCCGCCACCGCCGCCTCGAAGCGCAGCTGCACGCCAGCCTCGCGGGCCACACCGAACAGCTCCTCGCCGTGCTGGGCGAGCAGCTGCTTGTTGGCGGTGACGACCGACCGCCCCGCCCGCAGCGCGTCGAGCACGTAGCTGCGCGCCGGGTCGGTGCCGCCGATCAGCTCGACGATCAGCTCCGACTGCTCGAGGATGACACCGAAGTCGCCCTCCGAGCGGGTCAGCGTCCCGGCCAGCTCCGGCCGCCGCCCGGTCGCCGCCTCGACCGCCCCGGCGCGCTCGGCGAGCAGCGCGGCAAAGGCGCCGCCGACCGTGCCGCGCCCCAGCAGTCCGATGCGGACGGGCTCAGGCATCGCGGGCGGTGAGGTCCTCGTAGGTCTCGCGTCGCACCACGACGCGCGCCTCGCCGTCGCGGCAGAAGACGACCGGTGGGCGCGGCACGCCGTTGTAGTTGCTGGCCGTCGCGTAGCCATAGGCGCCGGTCGCCGGGGTGACCAGCACGTCGCCGACCGCGGGGGCGGCGAGCATCGCGTCGCGGATCAGCACGTCGCCCGACTCGCAGTGCATGCCGGCGACCGTCGCCGGGGTGTCGGGGACGGCGCCCGCCCGGTCGGCGATCAGCGCTTCGTAGCGCGAGCCGTAGAGCATCGGCCGCAGGTTGTCCGACATTCCGCCGTCGACCGCGACGTAGGTGCGCACGCCGGGGATCTCCTTCACCGTGCCGACCCGGTAGGCGGTGACGGCGGCGTTGCCGACCAGCGAGCGTCCCGGCTCGACCAGGACCCGGACCCCCTCGCCGAACACCTCGGCGACGCCGCGCACCTTGACGTCGACGTAGGCGTCGATCGAGGGCGGCTCGTCCTCGGCGGTGTAGGCGATGCCGAGCCCACCGCCGACGTTGACGGTCCGGCACCAGTCGCCGGCCAGCCCGCCGATCGCCTCGATCGCCAGCCGGTAGGGCTCCAGCTCGAAGATCTGCGAGCCGATGTGGGCGTGCAGGCCGACCAGCTCGAGCGCGTCGCTGGCCAGCACCCGCTCGATCGCCCGCGCGGCCAGGCCGTCCTCGAGGCCGAAGCCGAACTTCGAGTCGAGCTGGCCGGTCTGCACGTAGTCGTGGGTGGAGGGCTTGATCCCCGGGGTGACGCGGATCAGCACCGGCTGGGGCTCATCGAGCAGCCGCTCGCAGCGCTCGATCTCGTCGAAGGAGTCGAGGATCAGGTGGCCGACCCCGGCTCGCGATGCGAAGAGGATCTCCTCGTCGCTCTTGTTGTTGCCGTGCATGTGGATCCGCGCAGGGTCGAAGCCGGCGCGCAGCGCCATGTGCAGCTCGCCGCCCGAGGCGACATCGACCGAGAGCCCCTCCTCGGCGAACAGCCGGTAGGCGGCGGTGCAGGGGAACGCCTTGCTGGCGAACAGCACCTCGAAGTCGTCGGTGCGCCGCTCGAACGCCTCGCGGTAGGCGCGCGCCCGGCCGCGCATGTCGTCTTCCGCGTAGAGGTAGGCGGGGGTTCCCAGCTCGGCGGCCAGCTCGACCACGTCGCAGCCGCCTATCTCGAGCCGTCCCAGCTCGTTGACGCGGCTACCGGCCGGGAAGACCGCTGAGCCCGCGATCGGGTCGGCGACCGCACCCGCCTGTCCGCGCTCCGTCATCGGACCGCATTGTGACTGGAAATCCGCGGGCCACGGTCACTGGCCGCCGCCGAGCAAGCCGCCGACCGCTCTACAGGTAGCCCATCGGGTCGGTGGACGCGCCGTCGACCCGCACCTCGAAATGGACGTGCGGGCCGAAGCAGTGCCCGGTGCAGTCGCTGTAGCCGATCACCTGGCCCTGGGAGACCCCCTGCCCGGGAGAGACGGCGAACGACGCCTGGTGCGCGTAGCAGGTCGAGAGCCCGCCGCCGTGCTCGATGCAGGTGAAGTTGCCGTAGCCACCGCTGCTCGCCTCCGACTCGGTGAAGATCACCGTGCCCGCCGCGGCGGCGCGGATCGGCGTGCCGCTCGGCACCGCGATGTCGATCCCCTCGTGGAACTCGCCGCCGCCGAAGCGGGGCCCGAAGCCGGAGACGACCGGCCCGTCGACCGGCCAGATCAGGCCGCTGCCGTTGCCCCCGCGGATCGGACCGGCGGGGAGCGGGGCCGATCCCGTCCCTGCCAGCCTCGCGGCGAGCTTGGCCTGGATCGAGGCGACGTCGCCGTCCAGGTTCTGCTCGGTCTCTTCGATCTTCGTCAGCGCCCGCTCGCGACCGCGGCGCGCCGCGACCAGCTGGGCCTGGCGGCTCTGGACGGCCGCCCTGGCGCTCGCCAGGGCCTGCTCTTCGGCGGCGATCGCGTCGCGGGCGGATTCGATCCTGTCCTTGGCGGCGCGCAGCCGGGCGACGGTGCGCTTCACCTGGTCGCGCAGCTCGCGCACCCGGCTGACCACCGCTTCGTCGAGCCCGTGGATGCGGTTCAGGTACTCGGTTCGATTGACCAGCTCCTCGTAGCCGCCGGCCTCGACGATCACGCTGAGCAGGTCGGGGGTGCCGGCCTCGTACATCGCCACCAGCCGCTCGCGGAGCGCCACCAGCGCCCGCTTGAGCCGCGCCCTGACCACCGCCAGGTGCTTCCTGGCGACGTCGAGCTCGGCGACCGCGCGGTTCAGCTCGGCCTGCTTGGCTCGCAGCCGAGCCCGCACCGCCACCTCGCGCGAGCGCAGCGCCGCCACCTCGCCGGTCAGCCGTTCGATCCGCTCGCGGTAGCGCGAGATCGTCGTGGTCAGCACGCCCTTGCGTTGCCGAACCTTCGAGAGCTTCGCTTCCTTCGCGTCGAGCTTCGACTGGAGATCCTTGGCCGGCGCCACGGCGCTGCAAAGCAGCAGCACGACGAGCGCCGCCACGGCAGCGAGCAGAGCCGCCGGGGCACGGCGAGTCTCAAGCATGGCGATGCAGGCTAGCGATGCTTCGGTGCGGTCACGAAACAACATCCAGATGCTGCAACCCCGCTTGCGAAGGCCACCCCCGGCTTTGCCTGGAAGGTCGCCTCCGATCAAAGCAGCGACGCGGCGGGCTGAGGCTCCGATTCAGCCGACTGGGACTTTTACCCCCGTTATTGGGGGTCAAAGTCCCAGTCGAGCGCACGGCGATCGGGTTGGAGCCAACCCGGTACGCACTACGCAGCTACCGGCTCCGGCTTCTCCTTGGTCGCCTCCGCAGCCACTTCGGCGGCGTACCCGAGCCGCTCGCCGTATTCGCGCGCCTGCATGCGGGAGATCACCATCCGCTGGATCTCCGCCGTTCCCTCGAACAGCTGGTAGATCTTCGCGTCGCGGAAGAACTTCTCCAGCGGCGACTCGGTGCTCCAGGCGTCGGGGCCGACCAGCTCCATCAGCGTCGTCGTCGCCCACATCGTCACGTCGCCGGCCTTCAGCTTCGACATCGAGCCCTGGCCGCCGCGCATCGGGATGCCGTTGCGCCCCATCCAGGCGGCGCGCTGGACCAGCAGCCGCGCCGCCTCGATCTCGGTCGCGACATCGGCGAGCGTCTGCTGGATGCGCTGCGTCTGCAACAGCGGCGTGCCGCCCTCGGAGCGGCCGTCGAGGTACTCGAGGGTCCACTCGTAGGCGGCCTGCGCGATGCCGAGCGCCGAGGCGCCGACGATCGGCCTGGTGATCTCGAAGGTGGCGAGCGCATCGGCGCCGCGCGACTTCTTGCCTTCTCGGCCGCGCTGCAGCTTGCGCTCCAGCTTCTCCTCGCCGCCGAGCAGGTTCTCGGCCGGGACGCGGCAGTCCTCGAGGATCACCTCAGCGGTGTGGGAGGCACGGATGCCCAGCTTCGACTCCTTCTTGCCCTGACCGAGGCCCGGCGTCCCCTTGGGGATCACGAAGGACGCCTGGCCGCGGGTGCCCAGGGCCGGGTCGACGGTGGCGACGACGACGTGGACGTCGGCGATGCCGCCGTTGGTGATGAAGACCTTGGTCCCGTTCAGCACCCACTCGTCGCCGTCGCGCTTCGCGGTCGTCTTCAGGCTCTTCACGTCGGAGCCCGCCTGCGGCTCGGTGACCGCGTAGGCGCCGAGCTTGACCTCGTCGCCGGTCCCGAAGCACTCGGGGACCCAGCGGGCGATCTGCTCGGGGGTGCCGGAGGACGCGACCCCGGCGGCGGCCAGGCCGGAGCCGCTGATCGCCAGGGCGATGCCGGCGCAGCCCCAGTGGAACTCTTCGGCGGAGATCACCTGCATCTGGCCATCGGCATCGCTGGCCGAGCGCTGGATCGCCTCGAGCCCCTGGAAGCCCTGCACCCGCGCCTCTCTTATTACTTCCCAGGGGGTGCTCTCCTCTGCGTCGTGCTTGCGCGCCGCCGGGCGGATCACGTCGCGGGCGAAGGCCCGGCAACTGTCCTTGAACTCCTGCTGCTCCTCGTTTAGCGCGAAATCCATGCGACCCCCTTGCGACGACGCCTTCGTTGATTGACTGGTCAGTCAACCAGTCCTCCACAGCTTAGCTGACCGACCAGCCAGGACTGCGCGGTAGCTTTTCCACGTGGCGGGCGAGCGACCGATCAACGCCGACATGCCGGTAGCGGGGCCGCGCGAGGCCCCCGCGCCCGCTCCGCGGAAGCCGCGGCGCAGGCCGATCCCGGGCGCGCTGAAGGTGATCGCCGGGCTGTTCGTGCTCGCCGTCGCCTTCATCGTCGCGGCGATCGTCGGCGGCAACTCGGGGGGCGGCGAACCGACCTCGAGCGCGCCGGCCCCGCCGCCGGCCGAGAGCGGCGGCGGCGCGCCGGCCGAAACGCCTCCCTCCCGGCCGGCAAGCGAGCTCGGCTACCCGGAGTTCGCGACCGCCAACACGACCAGGGTCGGCGGGAGCGATCCGGCCTCCAACGCGGCCGCCGCAGCCCTCGCCGCCTACCCGTCGACCGAGCCGGCGCAGCGGCCCGGCGCCGTCGCCCTGGCCGACGCGTCGGACTGGCGCGGCGCGATCGCCGCCTCCGTGCTGATGGCCCCGCCGCTAGGGGCGCCGCTCCTGGTCTCCGAAGCGGGCGGGTTGCCTGAGGCGAGCGCGCAGGCGCTCGACGCGCTCGATCCGCAGGGCAGACGGGACACGCGGGGCACCCAGGCGTTCGTCCTAGGAGGGGCGGCGGCGCCCGAAGACGCGAAGACGACCGACGTCGGGGCCACGGGCATCGCCGGCGCCGCGGCGATCGCGGCGCTGCGCGACAGGCTGTTCGGCTCGCCGCCGAAGCACGTCGTCGTCGCCCCCGCGGAAGAGCCCGCCTTCGCGATGCCCGCCGCCGCCTGGGCGGCGCGCTCCGGAGATCCGGTCCTGTTCAGCAACGCCGGGGCGCTGCCCAAGGCGACCGCAGCGGCGTTGAAGCGCCACCCACACGCGCCCGTCTACGTGCTCGGCCCCTCCACGGCGATCTCCTCGCGGGTGGTCCGCGAAATCGCCAAGCTCGCCGGCAGCGTGCACCGGGTCGCCGGCGAGGATCCGGTCGCCAACGCGATCGAACTGGCCCGTTACGCAAGGGGCGGCTTCGGCTGGAACGTCAACGACCCGGGCCACGGCTTCGTCGTCGCGCGCTCCGAGGAGCCGCTCGCCGCGGCCGCGGCCGCGGCGCTCTCGGCCTCCGGCGCCTGGGGGCCGCTGCTGCTCACCGACGACGCCGCTAGGCTTCCCGGTGCGGTGCGCGGCTACCTGCTCGACGTCAAGCCGGGCTACACCACCGACCCGACGCGCGCCTTCTACAACCACGTCTGGGTGATCGGAGACCAGGAGGAAATCGAGGTGACCGAGCAGGGCGAAATCGACGAGCTGGCCGCGCTGGCCAAGATCGGAGGGGGACGGTGAGCGAGGCGGAGAGCCCGGCGCTGCTGGGCGACGCGCACGAGGTGACCGCCGAGGACGTCCGCGCCCTCGCCGGCCCGTCCACCCCTCACTTCGCGCTGCAGGTGCGCAACCGCATCCGGCGGCTGATCGAGCCGCTTCCGGCCCACCACCCCGCTCGGGTCGAAGGGGAACGGAAGATCGCCGAGCTGGAGGACCTCGCCGAGCACAGCGGCGACCCGCGCGGCACGATGGGCATCGGCCAGCGATGAAGGGGCTGGCGCCGGGCGTCTGGCGCCTCAAGGAGCTGCCGACCCCGACGATCAACGTCTACCTCGCCGAGGACGTGCTGATCGACGCCGGCCGCCGCTGGGACCGGCGCCGCGTCTTCGCCGAGCTGGAGTGCCGCGAGCTGTCGATGGTCGCGCTGACCCACGTCCATCCCGACCACCAGGGCGTCGCCAAGGACATCTGCGAGGCGCGCGGCGTCCCGCTCGCCTGCCACGCCGACGACGTCGACGCGATGGAGGGCCGCCGGCCGGTCCAGGAGGCGCACCGCGGCCATCCCGTCAACCGGGTGATCAAGGCCCTCTGGGAGGGGCCGCCCTACCGGGTCGAGCGGGTGCTGAACGATGGCGACGAAGTCGCCGGCTTCCGGGTCGTGCACGCGCCGGGCCACGCCCGCGGCGAGGTGATCTTCTTCCGCGAGTCCGACCGGGTGGCGATCTGCGGCGACGTGATCCGCAACATGAGCTACGCGACCGCGCTGCCGGGGATCAAGGAGCCGCCGAAGATCTTCACCTACGACCCGGCCGAGAACCGCCGCTCGATCCGCAAGCTCGCCGACCTCAACCCGACGATCATCCTCCCCGGCCACGGCCCGGCGGTGACCGACATGGCGAAGTTCGAGCGCTTCGTCGCCGCGCTACCCGCCTGACGGCGTCACCCGCGGCTCCCTGACCAGCGTCGCTCCCATTGCCAGCAGCCAGACGATGAAGCCGAGGAAGGCGATCACGCCCAGCGCCCCGTCCGAGGGCGAGAAGGCCCCGGTCTCGCTGAACGTGCCGACCACCCCGACCACGAACGCGTAGACGGCGACGATCACGCTGTAGACGCAGACCAGGCCCGGAACCGCCTTGGCGCGAATCCCGAGCGCCCCGGTCGCCGCCGTCAGCACGGTGAGTCCGACGAGGAAGAACAGGTAGCCGAACAGGCTCACGTCCCAGAGGCCGAGGGTGATGTCGGCTCCCAGCGTCCCGGCGTGATAGCTCGCTGCCGCACCGGCGGCGCTGCCGACCAGGCCGCCGACCGCGACGAGCACGCCGCCGACCAGGGCCACGGCCGAGAGCCGCGCCGCCGTCTCTGCCCCGCGCAGGCGGTAGAAGACGCTGCCCAGGAACCAGGCGAAGGCGACGATCGCCGCGAATTGGAAGGCGATCGCGGCCTGGATGCCGCCGTGGTTGTCGAGCACGTAGGACTGCACTTCGGCCGCGCTCTCGTCGAAGCCGGGCGGGCTGCCACTGGGACCGAAGACGAAAGAGAGGATGAGCAGGACGGCGGCGGCGATCCCCATCGACGCCCCGACCTTCGGCCAGGAATCCTCAGACATATCTACACCTCCAGAGGAGAAGACGGACGAATCGATCCTAACTCTAGTTGCAATGCGCACGCAACCGCCGGCCGTTACGCTTCAGCCGTGACCAGGCAGGGAGAGGACGCGATCGAGCACGGCTTCAAGGAGGGCGACAAGGTCTGGGTGGAGGACGGCGAAGGTCGCCACCATCCAGGGGTCTTCGTCGGCAACAACGAAGCCTCCGGCTGGTTCGGCGGCGGTCCCAGCGCCTACGTCGTCCACCCCGAGGCGCATCAGGCCGAGGTCGTCTCGACCTTCCGCATCACCCCGCGCGAGGAGTAGTCACACGCCCCCATATCGGTTAGGCTCGCCTGACCGTTGGGGAAGATCGTCGACCTGCATGCCCACTATCCGATGCACCTGTTCCCGCGAGGCAGGCTGCGGGTCTGGCGGCTGCTCCACTCGCGCCGCGAGCGCCTGCGCCTGCGCGATCGGGTCGGCGCGATCCTGATCGACCTGATCGCCAGCCCCGTCGCCAACTACCGGTCGCTGTTCTCCGGCGAGCGGGTGCGGATCGGCTACATGCGGGAGGGCGGGGTCGGGGTCGCGCTGTCGGTCCTCTACTCGTTCTTCGACGAGGCAGACGCCCTCGCCGACCCGTTGCCCCGGCCCGACTACATCCAGACCGTCCTGGACCAGATCGACACCGTACGCAGGGACATCGAGGACAACCACCCGAGCGAGGCCCTCGTCGCGACCAACCCTGCGGACCTCGGCTCGGCGGAGGAGGGCCGGGTCGCCCTGGTCCACTGCGTCGAGGGCGGCTTTCACCTCGGGCGGACCCCGGAAGCCGTGAGTGAGGCCGTGCAGCTGCTCGCCGGGCGCGGCGTCGCCTACGTCACCCTGGCGCATCTGATCTGGCGGGGGGTCGCGACCGACGCGCCGGCGCTCCCGTTCATGACCGACGAGCAGTACCGCAGCTGGCTGCCGCAGCCCGACGAGGGCCTCTCCCGGCTCGGGCGAGCCGCGGTCGAAGCGATGCACCGCGAACGCGTGCTGATCGATTTCTCGCACATGAGCGAGCGCTCCCTGCACGAGACGCTCGACCTGCTGGACGAGCTTGATCGGGACCGACCCGACGGGGCTGACCGGTCGCGCCCGACCCCCGTCCTCGCGACGCACACCGGCTACCGCTTCGGCAGCCAGGAATACCTGCTCGACCAAGCGGCGATCGAGAGGATCGCCGAGCGCGACGGCGTGATCGGCCTGATCTTCGCCCGCCACCAGCTCGAAGACGGTCCGCCGCCGACCTCGCGCCGCCGCATGCCGCGACTGTCGAAGCAAAAGCGCTTCGAGGACTCCTTCGCAACGCTCCGCGCCCACATCGACAGGATCTGCGAGATCACCGGAGAGCACCGCCACGTCGCGATCGGGTCCGACCTCGACGGCTTCATCAAGCCGACCCTCGCCGGCCTCGAGGACATGCGCGACATGGCGCGCCTCGAGCGGGCGCTCGTCGCACACTACGGCGAGGCGACCGCCAGGGCGATCTGCTCCGAGAACGCGCTGCGCCCGCTCACCACCTACTGGCGCGGCAGCCCCGACGGGTCGGCGTGATCGGCGGCGCCGGCAGCGCCGCCCTGCTCGAGCGGTTCCAGCCCTGCCTGCGCTACGACTCGGCGGAGGGCTACTTCGCCGACTCGGCCGAACAGTGGACCGCGAACCCGCACAACAGCCTGCGCACCGCCGGCGGCGAGGTGATCGCCAGCGCCGAGGACGACCTCTCCCTCGACTTCCTGCGAGCCGGCAGCTACCCCGGCGGCCGCGCCGTCGCGCCGGACGACAGGATCGAAGCGGCAAGCGACGACTACAGCGATCAGTACCTGAGGCTGAGGCAGGCGAAGCCCGACCTCCGCAACGTGATCTACGGCCACGCGGTGCGGCGCCACCAGCGGCTCTGGCTCCAGTACTGGTTCTTCTACTTCCTCAACGACTACCAGCTCGCCTGGGGCATCGACGTCCACGAGGGGGACTGGGAGATGGTCCAGCTCAGGCTCGACGAGAGCGAGTCGGCGCCGGAGATCGCCGTCTACGCGCAGCATGCCTTCTGCGAAGTGCGGGCGTGGGACGACGTCACACGCCTCGCCGAAGAGAAGGAAGCGGAAGGGCTGGCGCCCGAGGAGGCAGACCGGGACCGCCCGGCCGTCTACGTCGGCCGTGGCTCCCACGCGTCCTTCTTCGAGCCCGGCTACCACCCGACCGACTTCTACGACGTCACCGATGGGAAGCGCCGGCCGAAAACCGACGTGCGGCTGGAGGTCGTCGGCGACGGCAGCCCGGGCTGGGTCGCCTGGCCGGGGCGCTGGGGAGGCTCTCGCACCGGCTACCCCGGCCCGACCGCTCCCTACGCCCACGACCAGTGGGACAACCCCGAGAAGCTGATCGAGCACCGGGCCGTCGTCCCCGAGGACGCGCCGGAGCCGGACGAGCCGAGGCTGTGGGCGCGGCGGCGGCGCAACCGCTTGCTGATCGAGTTCGACTTCTCGCCGATGCCGGCGCCGCCGAAGCGGCTGGTCGCCACCGTGAACTCCCAGGACGAGCGCACCGTTCCGCCCCGCGTCCACCGGTTCGCGCTGCGCACCGTCGTCCTCGGCAGCCTGCAGACCCGGGTCGAGCTGGACCCGGAGAAGCACTACGACGTCTCGCTCGCGGTCGTCGACTCTGAAGACAAACCGACCGCCGCCGAGGTCTTCGTCTTTGCCCCCAGCGCCGGCTTTCGCGGCGTGATCCGCCGCCTCGGGGCCGCCGCCGGGAGGCTGGTCCACTTCTGGCGGATGGCCTTCGGCCGCGCCTGAGGGTCAGGGCCCCCCGGGGCCGAAGGCGTCGATCAGGCGGCTCTGGTACTCGGTCAGCTCCTCGGGGGAGATGAAGTAGGTCGGCGGGGTGAGGAAGAGGCCGTCGGCCCGTTCGGCGGTCGCCTCGACCCGGGCGCGAACCTTGTCGAGGGGACCGGCGGCGCAGTAGACGTCGACCATCTCGTCGCTGATCGCCGCCGGGACGGCGGCCAGGTCGCCGCGGCGGAAGGCCTCGCCCGCGGCGACGGCGTTGTCGGCGAAGCCGTGCATCTCCCAGAGCGGCATGTAGGTCCTCACGGTGGCGTAGAAGGCGATCGTGCGGCGGGCCAGGTCGACCGCCCGCGCCTCGTCGTCGTCGATCGCGCAGCAGACGGTCGGCAGGTAGTCGAAGTCCCCGCGCTCGCGGCCGGAGCGGCGCAGCCCCTGCTCGAAGGAGGCGACGACCACCTCGTCGATCCAGCGCAGGCTCTGGATCGGGTGGCCGATCAGACCGTCGGCGACGTCCCCCGCCATCCGGCACATGCCTCCCTGCACGCCGGCGGTGTAGATCGGCACCACCTCGCGCGGCGCCGGGTGGGGCCGCACCCAGCCCTTGATGTCGATGTCGTAGTACTCGCCCGCGAAGCGGATCGGCTCCCCGGCCCCGGCCTGGTGCATGATCAGCCGCGTCGCCTCGACCGCCTCGCGGAGGTGCGGCGCCGGGCGGCCGTAGGAGGCGTTGTGCCAGGTTTCGTTGAGGCGCTTGACCCCGGAGCCGAGGCCGAGGCGGAAGCGCCCACCCGACATCTCGTCGACGTCGAGCGCCGAGACGGCGAGGATGAAGGGGCTGCGGGTGAAGGCCCAGGCGATCCCGGTGGCGATGCCGATCCTCTCGGTCCGCCCTGCTAGGTAGGCGGCCTGGGTCATCGAGGAGCGGAACAGCTCCGGCGCCCAGACGCACTCGACGCCGGCCGCCTCTGCCCGCTCCGCCTCCGCCTCGAGGTCGGCGACCGTCATGCCGATCGCGGCGACCGAGATGCGGTCGAGTGCGCCCATCGCCCGGCCGATGCCTCCCGCCTCAGGCGGGAACCGGCGCACCCGCCTCGGCGAGGACGAGGTCGGCGACCCGCTCGCGGTGCCAGCGGGCGTCGCCGAAGGTTGCCGCGTTCGCCTTGCCGCGCTTCAGGAAGAAGTGGAGGTCGTGCTCCCAGGTGAAGCCGATCCCGCCGTGCACCTGGATCGAAGCGTCGGGGACGCGCCAGCCGGCGTCGGAGGCGTAGGCCTTCGCCATCGAGGCGGCCAGCGGCAGCGACTCCGGCTCGGCGTCGGCGGCCCAGGCGGCACCGTAGACGGCCGAGCGCGAGTTCTCGGTCTCGAGCAGCATCTGCGCGCAGCGGTGGGAGACCGCCTGGTAGGCGCCGATCGGCCGACCGAACTGCTGGCGGTCCTTGGCGTACTCCACCGCCATCTCCATCGTCCGCTGGGCGACGCCGGTCGACTCGGCGGCGACCGCCGTGCAGGCCCGCCAGAGCACCGGCAGGTACTCCTCCTGCACGCCGTCGAGCGTCGCCTCGGGGCCGACCCGGACGCCGTCGAAGCTGACCGAGTAGAGGCGGCGAGTGGGGTCGATCGACTTCTCGGCACTGACGCTGAGCCCGGCGGCCCCGCGCTCGACCACGTGGCGACGGCCGTCGGCGGTGGCGACGAGGAGGAAGTCGGCAGCGGCTGCGTCCATCACCAGCACCTTCTCGCCGTCGAGGACGACTCCGTCCCCGTCGGCCCTGGCCTGCATCTCGAAGCCGCCGATAGAGGCGGTGGTGCCGGCGTCGAAGAGGGCCGGCGTGCCGCGCGCCTCTCCACCGGCCAGCGGGCGCAGCCAGCGCTCGCGCTGCTCGTCGCTGCCGTTCGCGGCCAGCGCCAGACCGGCAACGGTGGTCGAAAGCAGCGGCGAGGGCGCCAGCGCGAAGCCCATCTCCTCGAAGAGGACGGCGAGGTCGACGATGCCGAGCCCCTGTCCTCCCCACTCCTCCGGCAGCGCCAGGCCCGGCCAGCCGAGCTCGGCCATCTCCTCCCAATCGGACTGCTCGAAGCCGTGCTCGCTCTCGGCCAGCTCGCGGATCCGCTCCGACTTGTAGCGGGCGGCGAGGAACTCGCGCGCGGTCGAGCGGATCGCCTGCTGCTCGTCGGTCAAGTCGAAGTACATGGGCGAGGGTCCCTAACGCAGCCTCGGCAGGCCGAGCACCCGCTCGGCGATGATGTTCCTGAGGATGTCGGTGGTGCCGCCCTCGATCGAGTTGGCGCGGGAGCGCAGGAAGCCGTACTGCCAGGCGCCGCCCGCGACGGCGTGCTCGGCGCCGCGATCGAGCGGCGCGTAGGCGCCCTCGATGTCGAGCGCCAGCTCGGCGATCCGCTGGTTGATGTCGGCCCACTGCCACTTGCCCAGCGAGCCCTCCGGTCCCGGGACGCCCGACTGCATCGTCTTGGTCAGGCCGCGGTAGGCGTTGAGTCGCATCGTCTCCGCCTCGATCTGCAGCTGGGCGATTCGCTGCCGATAGACAGGGTCCTCGGCCGCCGTGCCGCCGTCGATGCGGGTCTCGCCGGCCAGCTCGCCGAGCCGCTTGAGGCCGTTGGCGATCTGCGAGATCGCGCCGAAGGCGAGGCCGGCGCGCTCGTTCATCAACGTCGTTATCGCGACCGACCAGCCGTTGCCGACGCCGCCGACCACGTTCGCGTCGGGGATCCGCGCCTCCTCGATGAAGACCTCGTTGAACTCGCCCTCGCCGGTGATCTGGACCAGCGGCTTGGCCTCCACGCCCGGCTGCTCCATGTCCATCAGGAAGTAGGTAAGCCCCTGGTGCTTGGGGGCGTCGGGGTCGGTGCGAGCGACCAGCATGCACCACTTGGCGTACTGGGCGAAGGTGGTCCAGACCTTCTGCCCGGTGACCACCCATTCGTCGCCGTCCTTGACCGCCTTCGTCTTCAGCGAGGCGAGGTCGGAGCCCGACTCGGGCTCGGAGAAGCCCTGGCACCAGATCTCCTCGGCAGTGAGGATCGGCTCCAGGTAGCGCTGCTTCTGCTCGTCCGTGCCGTGGGCGATCACGACCGGGCCGCCCATCGCCAGGCCGAGCACGTTGGCCGGGCTCGGCGCCTCCTGGCGCGCCGCCTCGCCGACGAAGATCGCCTGCTCGATCAGCGTCGCGCCGCGGCCGCCGTACTCCTTCGGCCACGAGATCCCCGCCCATCCCGCCTCGTGCAGCTTGCGCTGCCACTCGCGGCGGAAGGCCATCACCTCCTCCAGGCCCTCCGGCTCGGGCCCCGGATGGTTCTCCTCCAGCCAGGCGCGGACCTCGTCGCGGAACTCGCGCTCGGCGGGAGAGAGGCTGAGGTCCATCGGAAGCGCAGCATAGCGGCAGACTGGCCAGGCAGCCAGGCGTGCCTGAGGGCTCGGCGCCGTCAGGCTTTGAGAGACCGCTGGCAATCTGGTCAGCTTCTGCGACGGCGCCGCCTATTCCGGCGACCGTGGTGATGCAGCGCGAATTCCGATCAGGCGGGCTGCGTTTCGATGCCCTCGTCGGCAGGCGCCCTTCTCGAACGCGAGCGAGGATCTGGGCATCGGCCTGGTGCGAATAGCAAGGCGCCGCGTGAGGAGGATGCTGAGCTGCTACAAGCCAGCCGTGCGTTGCGAGTGCGAAGCTCACGGCTACGTCATGCCTTCAGCGCTTAGAGAGCAGTTGCTCTCGCCGCTCACGACGGCGATCGTGATAACGAACATGTGGATTGTGCGTATCACCGCCATTTGAGGCCGGGAGATCGCGAAACTCGCACACTGCTCGGGACCTTTTCGCAGATCGCGATCTGCCCTTCTTGAAAAAACTCGGCCACGGTCAGCAGGCGGGATCTACCTGAGCGCCGCTGGTTGCCGAAGCACGTCGAGACCAATCCGATGCGCTCAGGACTATGCGAGTGCAGTATCGCGATTTGCGCGCCCGATCAGATTCGCTCTATTAAGATTCCTAGTCGCTTGAGGCTGCTCGCAGCAGCACATCGTATAGTCAAATCGAGTCTGCGAGTCAAAGCAGCTCCATCTCGATACAGCAGGGCTCATGGCGACAGGCGGGCACGTCCCGCGCGGTGGAGGTTCAGCCGGCGCGATCGAGGGCGCGCCAGGGGCCGGTCTTCAGCGCCGGGCCGAAGCCGGCGTCGAACAGGGCGCCGGCGCGGCAGCCGCGGACCCGCCGCCCGTGCGTGCGCAGCAGCGTTTCGCCGCGAATCGTGAACCCGTGCCGTGGATGGCGCTCGAAGGTGCGCCGGATGCCGGCGTGGTCGAGCTCCCAGCCGCGCAGGCCGAGCACGTCGACCAGGATGCCGTCGTGGGCGAGGTGCTGGACGGCGCCGCGCTCGGGCGGAACCGTGGGGTTGAGATGCAGGGTGATCGCGTCGAGGACGTCGTGGCGCGTCGCCTCCGGAAGCGGCGAGCCGTCGAGCACCTGCGCGGCCGTCTCCGCCCCGGCGACCGTGAAGCAGCGATCGCTGAGCGCCTCCATCGTCGGGAAGGCGATGTCATGGAGCATGGTCGCCGCGAAGAGCGCCTCCTCGTCGCACTCGAGCCCCTCGACCTCGCCGAGGGCGCGGGCGAAGATGTAGGAGCGGTAGCTGTGCTCGAGGACGGTCGGCTCCAGCTCGGCGCAGGCCTCGACCACCTCGCGGGCGAAGGGCGTGTCGGGCGGGGTGAGCCGCGAGGGGTCGGGGCCAGAGCCCCTCAGACCTGCCCGGCCCGCCAGCAGCCGCGGCAGCGCCCGCGTCGTCGTCAACACGACAGCGGCGATGAACCGCGCTCGCTCGCCGCGGCCGAGGATCCCGTTGGTCCGCCGGCTCCACTCGATCGTCCCGATCTCACCGAGCAGAGCGCTCATGCTGCCTCCGTCATCACGTCGACCGCGGCGGCGCCGAAGCGCTGCCGGTACTCGCCCGGGCCGATCCCGAGCACGCGCCGGAAGGCGCGGCGCATCGTCTCGGCGCTGCCGAAGCCGCAAAGCTCGGCCACGGCGTCGACCGAGGAGCGGCCGCTCTCGAGCAGGTCGCGCGCCGCCTCGACCCGGACCCGCTCGACGAAGCGGGCGGGCGTCGTGCGAGCCTCGCGACCGAAGAGCCGCGTCACCTGGCGCTCCGAGAGCGCTGCACGCTCGGCCAGCGCCGGAACGCGATGGTCGCCGGCCGGGTCGGCGACGATGCCGTCGACGAGAGCCCGGATCGGCGACTCGGCCGGGACCGGCGCGCCGAGCCGCTGCGAGAACTGCGACTGGCCGCCCGGGCGCTGGAGGAAGACGACGAGCCAGCGGGCGACGGTGCGCGCGACCTCGGGCCCGTGGTCCTCCTCGACGAGGGCGAGGGCGAGGTCGATCCCGGCGGTGACGCCGGCGGAGGTGATCACGGAGCCGTCGCGGACGAAGATCCGGTCGGGCTCGACGCTCAGCGCCGGGAAGCGCCGGGCAAGGTCATCGCACCCGGCCCAGTGGGTGGTGACGCGTCGCCCGTCGAGCAGGCCGGCCGCGGCGAGCAGGAAGGCGCCGCCGCAGACCGAGCCGAAGCGGCGCGCGCCGGCGGCGACCCGCGGCAGCTCGGCGACGAGCTCGGAATCCTCGAGGGCCACCCGCCCGCGCCCGCCCGGGACCAGCAGCGTGTCGATGCCGTTCGGGTCGAGCTCGGCGAGGTCGGCGTCCGGCTCGATCCCCATCCCCGAGGAGGCGCGCACCCGGCCGCCCCCCGCGCTGGCGATCGTCAGCGCGTAGCCGGGTCCCCCGTCACCGGCGGCGACGACGCGCGACGCCGCGTCGAAGACGTCGGCCGGGCCGGCGATGTCGAGCAGCTGCAAGCCCTCGAAGGCACCCAAGACCATCTGTCGCATGCCGCGATTCTGGTCGGTCGCAGCAATGTCTGCAAGGACATATACCCCACAAATTCAGACATATTCCGATCTGAGGTCGCCTGGCCATGCAGATCAAGGAAGCAGGGAGCGTGGCGTGCTCCGCACGCGAGCGACCGATGACGCAGATATGCGCCGGCCAGGCGGCCTCAGACCCGCTCGATCAGGGTGCCCGTGCCGAGCCCGCCGCCGCAGCACATCGTCACCAGTCCCATCTGCTTGTCGGAGCGCTCCATCTCGTGCAGCAGGGTGGTGATCAGCCGGGCGCCGGTCGAGCCGAGCGGATGGCCGAGCGCGATCGCGCCGCCGTTGACGTTGACCCGGTCCATATCGGGTTCCAGCTCCCGCCGCCAGGCGGCGATGACGGAGGAGAAGGCCTCGTTGATCTCGACCAGGTCGATGTCATCGATCTTCATCCCGTTGCGATCGAGCAGCTTCCGGGTCGCCGGGATCGGGCCGGTCAGCATGATCACCGGGTCGACCCCGACCGTGGTCTGGTCGAAGATCCGCGCCCGCGGCTTCAGCCCCAGCGCCTCGGCCTTCTCCCGGGCCATCAGAAGCACCGCGGCGGCGCCGTCGGAGACCTGCGAGGAGTTGCCGGCGGTGATCTTGCCGTCCTCCCTGAAGGCCGGCTTCAGCTTCGCCAGCCCCTCGAGGGTGGTCTCGCGCAGGCCCTGGTCGGCGACGTAGGTGTCGCCGTTGACCGCGAAGGGGACGATCTCGCGCTCGAAGCGCCCCTCTTCGGTCGCCTCGGCGGCGAGCTGCTGGGAGCGGAGGCCGAGCTCGTCCAGCTCGGAGCGGGAGATCTCCCACTTGTCGGCGATCATCTCCGCCGAGAGGCCCTGCGGGACGAGGTCGTAGCGCTCGAGCAGCTCGGGGGAGAACGGCGAGCCGTGCTCGCCCATCACCTGGTAGCCGTCGGCGAAGGAGATGTGGCCCATGTGCTCGACGCCGGAGCCGATCGCGACGTCGTGGACGCCGGTGGCGATCAGCGCCGCGGCGAAGTTGACCGCCTGCTGGGCGGAGCCGCACTGGCGGTCGATCGTCGTCGCCGGCGTCTCCATCGGCAGCCCGGCCTCGAGCCAGGCGTTGCGGCCGATGTTGACCCCCTGCTCGCCGAACTGCTGCGCGCAGCCGGCCGCCACGTCGCCGGTCTCGGCGGGATCGATGCCGCTGCGCTCGAACAGCTCGCGGTAGACCTTGGCGAGCAGGTTCGAGGGATGGACGTCCTTGTAGTAGCCCTTCTCCTCGTGCCCGCGCCCGATCGGCGTGCGGACCGCCTCGACGATCACGACCTCGCGACCGCCGAACTTGCCGTTCCCGTTGTCTGCCATCGAAAGCCTCCGTTCGTCTCGTATCCGCCGGATGCGGTCGCGCCGTTCCACTTCAAGATAGCCGATTGACTGGTCAGTCAGCCAGGGATGCCGCACCGCACGAGCAGCCGAGGGATTGATAGGAACCCGTCTTGATGAGCGGGAAGGGATACGAGAGTCCCGGCGTCGCCGGCAGTGGCGCGATCGCCACCGGGCTGGCGGCGGTGTCGACGACCACCGCCGACACGATCCTGCTGGCCCGCAGCGAGGCCTCGGCCTGGCGAGCGGAGGAGAAAGTGGTCGCCGCCTGCGCCAAGATCGAGGGCGCCGAGCCGTCGCGGCTGCGGGTGACCACCGACCCGAAGGACCTCGCCGACTGCGACGTGGTGGTCGAGGCGGTGATCGAGGAAGTCGAGCCGAAGGGCGAGGTGCTGAGCGCCGTCGCCGAAGCCTGCCCGAGCGCCGACCTGGCGACCACGACCTCTTCGCTGAGCATCGCCGAAATCTCCGCCGCGGCGAAGATCCCCGGCCGCCTCTTCGGCCTCCACGTCTTCAACCCGGTGCCGAAAATGAAGCTGGTCGAGGTCTGCTTCCCCGACGTCGGCGAGGAGACGCGCGAGAAGGCGCTCGCCTGGTGCGCGGCGCTGGGCAAGACGGCGGTCGAGGTGCCCGACCAGGCCGGCTTCGTCGTCAACCGCCTGCTCTTCCCCTACCTCTTCGACGCGGTGCGGATGGTCGAGCGCACCGGCATGGAGGCGGGCGAGGTGGACGCCTGCATGAAGCTCGGCGCCGGCCACCCGATGGGTCCGCTCGCCCTGCTCGACTTCATCGGCCTCGACGTCGCCGAGGCGATCGGCGACGCCCTCTACGCCGACTCCTCCGAGCCCGCCCACAAACCGCCCGGCCTGATGGTCGAGCTGATCGGCGAGGAGAAGATGGGACGCAAGTCCGGCGCCGGCTTCTACAGCTACGACTAGCTATCTCTTGCCGGCGATGTCCCAGATGACATCAGCCGGCGAGATGCCCTGACGGCGGGCGATTGCCTCGACCTCGTCCCAGGGAAGCTCGGCCTCCGGCAGATCGTCCCAGCGGGCCAGGTCGAGTGCCTCGACCGTCCCTTTCAGTGCCGGGCCGAGATGCTCCTCGGAGCGCAGCAACGCCCTCAGGACCTCGAGCTGCTTGTCGCTCAAGCGCACAACCCACATGCGATACCTCCAGGGTTAGGCGGGACGCAGGTTGCCCGGGGAACCTAGGCAGCGGACCGGACGGAATCGCCGCCACCGCTGATCCGCACCGCCTCGACCCGATTCTCGCGCACCGCCTCGACCCGGATCGTGTAGCCGTCGGAGACGATCGTGTCGCCCCGCTTCGGCAGCCGCCCCAGCTCGCCGAACACGTAGCCGCCGATCGAGTTGTAGGCGTCGCTGTCGACCGACAGCTCGATCCCGGCGTCGGCCAGGTCGCCGAGCGAGACGTGGCCGCGCACGAACCACTCGCCGCCGGCCAGCCGCCGCAGCGCCGCCGCGCGCGGGTCGGTCTCGTCCTCGATCTCGCCCACCACCTCCTCGAGGATGTCCTCGACCGCGACGATCCCCACCGTCCGCCCGTACTCGTCGACGACCACCGAGAGCGAGGTGCGCTGCACCTGCAGGTCGTGGAGCAGGTCGTCGAGCGGGCGGGTCTCGGGGATGATCACCGCGTCGCGGACCACCGGCTCGATCCCCGCCTCGGGCCCGTCGCTCATGTAGAGGCGGGCGAGGCTGTTGTTGTGGACGATGCCCTTGACCCGGTCGGGGTTGTCTTCCTCGATCACCACCAAGCGGGTGTGGCCGGAGGCGACGCAACTGCGCAGCGCCGTCTCGACCGTCTCGGAGGCGTCGACCGTGACCACCGCCGGGATCGGCGTCATCACCTCGCGGGCCTGCTGCTCGTGCAGGTGGAAGACGCCGCCCAGCATCCCCGCCTCGCCGGGGTCGAGCGTGCCGCCGATCCTCGAGCTGTCGATGATCTGCTTCAGGTCCTCGGCCGTGTGGTGCTCTTCGATGTCGGTCGGGTCGACGCCGAAGAGGCGGACGATCGCGTTGGAGATCGCGCTCAGCCCCTTCGTCACCGGCGCGGTCGCGGCGTGGAACCAGTCGAGCGGGCGGGAGACCCGGCGGGCGGTGCGCTCGGCGTCGTTGATCGCCAGCATCTTCGGCACCTGCTCGCCGATGCTGATGTGTATCGCGGTGACGAGAGTGAAGGCGATCGCCACCGAGACGCCGACCGCCACCCCGTGCGAGAAGCCGCCGAACAGCGGCTCGAACAGCTTGGCCAGCGACGGCTCGCCGAGGAAGCCGATGCCGATCGACGCCATCGTGATCCCGACCTGGCAGGCGGAGAGCGATTCGTCGATCCGGTCGAGCTGCCGGATCACCGACTCGGCGCCGCTCTCGCCTTGTTCGGCGAGCTGCACGAACTTGCCGCGCCGGCTGCGCACCAGGGCGAACTCCGCAGCGACGAAGAAGCCGTTGACGGCGACCAGCAGGAGCAGCAGGGCGAGCAGCAGGACGCTCATCGGCTTGGAGCCTGCCGCGAGGTCCCCCGCGCACACCTGGCGGCGGCGGACCGGCGCGGTGCGGCGTCCTCGGTCGGCCAAATAGCGCTGCTATTCGGCCTCCCTGCGTCCTTGCCCCGCTTGGTCCGGCGCGCGCCAGTCGCACACGCGGAACCTCGCGGCAGGCTCTGTGGCCCGGTACTTCGGGGGAGGTCTTCTTCGACCATTCGGCGTTACGCAATATAGCTGTCCGGCCCGCGGCAACTGCGAGACTGCCATATTGGGCGCCCATGCGCATCGCGAGCCTGGTTCCATCCGCCACGGAGATGCTGTTTGCCCTCGGTCTCGGTGACAGCGTGGTCGCGGTCACGCACGAGTGCGACTTCCCGCCACGGGCTCGTGCGCTCCCCCACCTGACCCGCACGGTGCTGCCGGCCGGCCTCGACGCCGGGCAGATCGACACCGCGGTGAAGGCGACGGTCGGCGAGGGCCGGGCGCTGTACGAGCTGGACGAGGAGCGGCTCGCCGCGCTCGCCCCCGACCTGATCGTCACCCAGGCGGTCTGCGAGGTCTGCGCGGTCTCCTACGAGGACGTGCTCGCGGTCGCGGCGCGGCTGCCGAGCCGGCCCCGCGTCGTGCAGCAGGACCCCAGCACGCTCGGCGAGATGCTCGAGGACGTGGTCCGGCTCGGCGAGGTGACCGGGAAGGCGGCAGACGCCCACGAGCTGCGCGGCGAGCTGGAGGGCCGACTGGCGGCGGTTCGCGGCGCCGTCTCCGGGGCCGCGGCGCCCCGGGTGGTCGCCCTCGAGTGGCTCGACCCCCCCTTCGTCGGCGGCCACTGGATCCCGGAGATGATCTCGATCGCCGGCGGCGAAGACGTCGCCGGCCCGCCCGGCCTGCGCTCGCCCGAGGTCCGCTGGGGCGAGCTGTCCGGTCTGAGGCCCGACGTGGTGATCGCGATGCCCTGCGGCATGGACGTCGAGGAGGCGCGCGCCCAGGCGGTCGAGCACTGGGGGCGGATCGCGACCTTGGGCGCCGGGCGGGTCCATGCGGTCGACGCGGCGTCAACGTTCTCCAGGCCGGGGCCGCGGTTGGTCGACGGCGTCGAGCTGCTCGGCCACGTCCTCCATCCGGACCTGGTCGACCCGCCCGGCAACATCGGCTTCGCCGAGGTGCGGGCGCCGGTCAGGCGACGCTGAGGGCGCCGACGATCGAGAGGACGCCGATCGCGGTCATCACCAGCAGCTCGGCCGGCAGCCGCCGCGAGCCCAGCGCCCCCCGCTCGCCGGCGATGATCACCAGAGCGCAGAGCAAGCCGCCTGCGAGGCCGCCGAGATGGCCGCCGATGCTGATCCCGCGGATGCCGAAGGTCAGCGCCAGGTTGATCACGAGCAGGAAGCCGAGCTCGGAGGCGATCGTGTTGAGGCCGCGGCCGCGGGCGATCACGAAGGCGGCGCCGAACAGGCCGAAGATCGCCCCGGAGGCCCCCACCGTGAGCTGCGCCGGGTCGGTCAGCGCCAGGGCGCCGAAGGCGCCGGCGAACAGCGAGGCGAAGTAGAGGGCGAGGAAGCGCGGCGTGCCGATCGCCGGCTCGAGCAGGCGGCCGAGGATGAAGAGGGCGAACATGTTGAAGCCGATGTGGAAGAGGCCGGCGTGGAGGAAGCCGCCGGTCAGCAGCCGGTACCACTCGCCATCCGCGACCGAGGCGCCCCGCAGGCCGAAGTCGGAGATCACCGAGCTGCTGGTCGCGGAGCTGAGGCCGCCGGCGCCGCCGGCGATCTCGGCCAGGTAGGCGAGCACGTTGAGCCCGATCAGCACGTAGGTCGCCGGGGTGTCGTAGCGGCCGGGGCCGAGCGCGCCGCGCGTCACCCGGGTCCGCTGCCGGGCGCACTCCGGACAGCGCATCCCGACCGGGGTCGGCGTCATGCACTCGGGGCAGATCGGCCGCCCGCAGGAGGAGCAGGAGACGCGGGTCTCGCGGTCCGGGTGTCGGTAGCAGGTCTGCGCCATCGGCAGGCGCGGAGCCTACAATCGTCGCCGATGGAGCGAGCAAGCCCGGCCAGGCTCTACGCGACGCTGGTCGGCGCCCTGCTCCTCGTCGGGGGGATCGTCGGCTTCTTCTACAGCGCCTCGTTCGGCGCGCCCGGTGTGGTGAAGGAGATGCTCGGCGCCTTCGCGGTGAACGGCTGGCTGAACGGCCTTCGCGTGCTCAGCGGCGCGCTCGGCCTGCTGGTTGCCGGCTTCGCGGCGCGCCCGTATTCCCTCTGGCTCGGCGCCCTCTACGTCGCCCTCGCCGTCTGGGGATTCGCGGTCGGCGACGGCGGAACGATCCTCGGCCTGCTCCCGGTCGACACCGGCGACAACGTCCTCCACCTGGTCCTCGGCGCGCTCGGGATCGCCGCGGCCGCCTCCACCGAACGCGGGACTGAGCTACGGCCCGACCCGGCGGGCCAGCGAACGTAGGCGCCCGCCGGCCCGCTGGCGGCTGCGGCGGCGCAGCTCGAGCAGCACGAGGGCGCCCGTGGCGGCACCGCCGGCGCCCACCGCGACCACCGGGCGGACCCAGTTGCGCGGGTCGCGCAGCGCCCGCAGTTCGCTCTCCGACAGCTCCTCCGCCCAGTCGGAGAGCTCCTCGGCGGCCGCCTGGGTGACGGCCGAGAGGGTGTCCTCGAGCCGCCCGGAAAGCCGCTCGGGCGGCTCGATCGGACGCAGCGCGTCGCCGAGCAGCCGCTCGACGTCCCAGGTGCTCGTTGTCAGCCTCTCGCTCCCCTCACTCATCCTTCATCTCCTCCTCGAGCTGCTTGATCGCGCGATGGATCAGGACCTTGGTGGCGCCGTCGCTGCGACCCAGCGCGCGGGCGATCTCGCGGTTGTCCATGCCGAGCGCGAAGCGCATGATCAGTGCGTCGCGGCGGTCGTCCGGGAGGTGCTGGAGCCTGTCCATCACCTGCCGCAGCTCCTCGCGTCCCTCGGCGATCGCCTCGGTGCCGTGCCGCGCGGCAAGCGGTTCGGCGCTGTCGAGCGGCGTCTGCGGACGGCGCGATCGGTCCCGATAGTAGTTGAGCGCCAGGTTGTGGGCGATGCGGATCAGCCACGGCCGCAGCGGCCGGCCGGCCGACTCGCGCCGCGCCCGGTCGAAGTGGCGGTAGGCCTGAAGGAAGGCCTGCTCGGTCAGGTCCTCGGCGTCGTGCTGGTTGCCGACCCTGTAGTAGGCGTAAGAATAGACGTCGCGGAGGTGGTCCCGGTACAGCTCTTCGAAGGCGCGGTCGAGCTCCGCCTTCGCCGCCGGGTCGAGGCTCGCCGGATCGACGCTCTCCTGGTCGCTCACCCGGCAAGCCTAGTGCCATCAGGCGGCCCTTTTTCGCCGCTCGACCCGGCGCAGGCTCGCGAGCCATGCCTCGGTGTCGATCTCGCCGCGGATCAGCGCCGCCAGGCCGCTGAGCGCCTCGGCCGGGCTGCCCGAGGCGGCGATCGCCTCGGCGAGCAGCGGCACGGCGTCCAGCCCCTCGGAGGCCTGCCCGATCAGGGCCGGGATCTCCTCGGCGGGAGTGCCGCGGCCGAGCAGCTCGCCGGCGCGCCGGTTCCGCCCGGAAGGGGCGAGCACGGTCGCGGTCAGGTCGCCGACCCCGGCGAGGCCGGAGAAGGTCTCCAGCTCGGCGCCGCGCTCGATCGCGTAGGAGATGCACTCGCGCCAGACCTGGGCGGCGGCGATCCCCGCCGCGTTGAGCCCGTGCGACTCGCTCGCCGCGGCGGCGAGCGCGGCGGCGTTCTTGGCGGCGCCGGCCATCTCCACCCCGGTGACGTCGCGCGAGCGCTCGCAGACCAGGCCGGCGCGGTCGAAGACCTCGCCGAGCTGGTCGCGCAGGTCGGCGTCGCCCGAGCCGAGCACCAGCGCGGCGGAGCCGGAGACCGCCTCGCGGGCGTGGGCGGGACCGCCGAGGGAGGCGGTCGCCCGAGCGCGGATCCTTTCGCCCACGTACTCGGCCGGCAGCTGGCCGAGCGGGGCGATCAGGCCCTTGGTCAGCAGCAGCACCGAGGAGCGGTCGCTGACCCGGTCGGCGATCGCGCCGACGGCCTGCGGCAGCGAGCCGGAGGGAATCGCCAGGCAGAGAAGGTCGAGGCCGGCCAGCTCGATCTCGGAGGCGGGGCGGACCAGCAGCGAGTCGGGAAGCTCGACCCCCTCCAGATAGCGCCTGTTCTCGCCCGCCTCCGACATCTCCGCCGCCTGCTCCGCGGTGCGGGCGCCGAGCTGGACTTCGAGCCCGCCGCGGGCGAGCAGCACGGCGACCGCGGTGCCCCAGCTCCCGGCGCCGATCACCGCGGCGCGGCGCATCGGCGGCAGGCCACCCATCTCTTCCCACTGGAGCAGGACGTTGGGCCAGATCCGCGCCGTCACCGATTCGGCCAGCGGCGGCGAGGGATGCTCGACGCGCGGGAAGGTCATCGCCCGCCCCAGCCGGACCCGCACCTTGCGCGGCCGGATCCGCCAGCCGCGCCGCACCCGCTCACTGCCGAACACCGCGGTGGGCACGACGGGGACGCCGGTCTGCAGCGCCAGCCGCCCGACGCCGCGCTTCGGCGCCGCCAGGGTGCCGCGGCGAATCCGCGTCCCCTCCGGGAAGATGCAGACCGTGCCGCCCCGCTCGACGGCGAGTCGCGCCGTCTCCATCGCCAGCTCGTCCGATCCGCCGCGGCGAATCGGGAACGCCCCGAGCCGCGAGAGCAGCCAGCCCTGCCAGCGCCGCTCGAACAGCTCGACCTTGGCGACGTAGTTCATCGGTCGCCGCCAGGGCAGCGTGGCGCCGATCACGAACGGGTCGAGGAAGCTGCGGTGGTTGGCGGCGACGATCAGGCCGCCCCTGACGCGGCTGTGGTCGCGGCCGGTGCGGCTGAGGCGGAAGTAGACCAGGAAGAACGGGATCATGAAGACCCTGGCCAGCAGGTACAGCGGCCAGTTGACACCGCGGCGGCGCGTGTACTCGTGGTACCGGAGGAGTCGCTCTTCGCTCACGAAGAGCGCTACACGGGCGCGGCGGAGCGGTTACCGCTCGGAAACCGCTTTCTGGAGACGTGCCGAGCGTTCCGCGATGACCTCGGCGATCCGGTCGAGCACCGGGCGGTCCTGGAAAGCGGCGGGGAGGGAGTGGCGCGCGTCTTCCGAGGCGGCGAGGACGCGTTCGACCATCGCCACGGCGCGACGCTCGACCAGGGTTGGTTTGACCTCGAGTTCGCCGCCGAGACGACGGATGTGCCGGCGGCGCACCGTTACCCCGTTCGGGCAAAACCTTGCATTGCGCAGAGCCCGTTTTCAACGATTTGCCCGTTCGGGAAAAGGCAAGTGCGGCTTGCCGGGGCGAGGGTCGGGTGCCCTTCACGCTCAACTTTTTCCGAAGACAGCCAGTGGCCGTCCGCGAGCCGCCCTTCGGAAAAAGTACAAGCCGCTTGGTGCGTACCGGGTTGGCTCCAACCCGATCACCGTGCGCTCGATTGGGACTTTGACCCCCAATAACGGGGGTAAAAGTCCCAATCGGCTGAATCGGAGCCTCAGCCCGCCGCGTCGCTGCTTTGATCGGAGGCGACCTCCCAGGCGGAGCCGGGGGTGGCCTGGAGCCAACCCGGTACGCAGTAGCCGCTTAGAGGGGCACCCGGCCCCTCGCTACCAAGCCTGCTCGATCAGCCCCTCGAGGTCGGAGCGGGTGGGGGGTTCCGGGGTGAAAGCCAGCTCCGGCCGCAACAGCATCGACTCGAGGGCTTGGTCCAGCTTGCCGCGGTCGGCGCCGAGGTCGCCGAGGGCGGTCGGGTTGCCGCCGAGGGCGAGGAGTCGCGCTTCTATCTCTTCGGGGTCGGTGGAGAGGGATTCGGCGAGGGACGCAAGTCGATCTGGGGCCCGGGGGGCCAGGAAGGACATCGATCGGGGGAGGATCGCGGCGTTGGTCTCGGCGTGCGGCGTGCCGCAGATGCGGACCAGGGTCTGGCAGATCACGTGGTGCGCGCCGAACAGGGCGGAGTCGATCGCGTACCCGCAGAGGAGGGAGCCCTGGGCGAGGGCGGCGCGGTTGCGCACGGCGCGGTCTTCGTCGAGGGAGGTCGCGATCAGCTCGGCGCCGCGCAGCGCGGTCATCTGGGAGACCGGGTTGGCGAAGGGGGTGTGGAGGGAGTCGGCGCCGTGAGCGAGGCTGTTCATCGCGCTGGCCCGCAGCGCCCGCTCGGCCAGGCCGGTCATCGCCTCCGGATCGGCGATCGCCAGCTCCGGGCGCACCATCGCCCGGACCCGGTCCTCGGCGCCGGCCGGCAGGCGGTGGATCGCGGTCATCTCCGCGCCCGAGAGGGTGGTCGGGATCGCCGCGACGCGAGCGCCGCTCACCGAGGCGACCGCCTTCGCGGTGTCGATCGCACGGCCGCCCCCGAGGGCGACGAGGCGCTCCGTGCCGACCCGGTCGAGCAGGCCGGCGGCGAGCTCAGGCACCGGGCCGCTGCCGACCGCATGGACCGCGTCGGCCGCCGCCTCCAGCTCGGGCGCGCCGAGCAGGGCGCGCGGCGTGGTCAGCAGCTCGAAGCCGGCGAAGCCGTGCTCGCCCAGCAGCTTCGGCGCCTGCTCGACCCCACCGACCCGCTGGACGACGACTCGCCCGGCATCCCTCCAGACGAAGTTCCCATTCACCCGGTCCGGGTGTCGCGTGGGTTGGCGACCGGGCGGAGCTGCGGCTCGACCTCGGCGCGCAGGTGCTCGAAGTCGGGCGGCAGGGAGAGCTTCTCGCCGAGGTGCTCGAGCGGCTCGTCGACCGTGAACCCCGGCCCGAGCGTGGCGATCTCGAAGAGCACGCCGCTCGGCTCGCGGAAGTAGATCGAGCGGAAGTAGAAGCGATCGATCACCGGGGTCGGCTGGGCGCCGGCCGAGATCGCCCGCTCCCGCCACCGCTCGTGCTCCTCGATCGTCGAGGCCCAGGCGACGTGGTGGATGCTGCCGGCGCCCTGCAGCGGCCGCTCGGCGGGTGGCTCGTCGTAGAGGTAGAAGCCGCCGCGCCGCTGGCCACGGGCCTCCCAACCGTCCCCGGAGCGCTCGAACTCGAGCGCCTCGAGCAGGCGCCGGCTCGCCTCGGGGGCGCCGCCGTAGGCGCGCACGGCGTGGAAACCCTGCAGGGCCAGCTCGGCCGGCACCTCGGGGTGGTCGGCGATCAACGGCTCGTCGTCGACCGCGGACACCAGCAGCTCCTGCTCGAGCCCCTCCGGGTCGGAGAAGCGCAGGCTCTCCCCCGCCCGCTGCGTGTCGATGCCGCAGGCGCCGAGCCGCTCCGCCCAGAAGTCGAGCGAGTCGGTCGAGCCGACCCGCCAGACGATCCGGTGCACGTCGCCGGCGCCGGCCCGCCCGGGCGGCACGCCCGGGAACTCGAAGAAGGTCAGGTCGGAGCCGGCGCTGCCCCGCTGATCGGCGAAGAAGAGGTGATAGACGGTGGGGTTGTCCTGGTTGACCGTCTTCTTCACCAGGCGGAGGCCCAGCACCCCGGCGTAGAAGTCGACGTTCGCCTGCGCGTCGGCGGTGATCGCCGTAATGTGGTGGATGCCCTCCAGCTTCATCGATTCCACGTATAGCATTCCCGGGGATGAGCCGCGCCCGGCGACGCACGGTCAAAGCCCTGGTGGTGCTCGGCTCGGTCCTGGTCTTCCTCAGCGTCTTCGCGATCTGGATCGAGCGCCAGGCGCTCAACACGAACGACTGGGTCGACACCAGCGGGCGCTTGATCCAGAACGAAGAGATCCGCGCCGCGGTCGGCGAATACCTGGTCGAACAGCTCTACGACAACGTCGACGTCGAAAAGGAACTGGAAGGCATCCTGCCAGGGGAAACCAAGGAGCTGGCCGGGCCGGTGTCGGGCGGGCTGCGCCAGGTCGCCGGCAGCGGCGCCGAAGAGGTGCTGAAGACTTCGGCCGCGCAGGAACTGTGGAAGGACGCCAACCGGGCCGCGCACGAACAGCTGCTGGCGGTGCTGGAAAACAAGAAAGAAGCGGTCTCGACCGCGAACGGCGAGGTGACCCTCAACCTGGGGAGCCTGGTCACCAACCTCGCCGAGCAGGTGGGGATCGGGGTGCAGCTGGCCGAAAAGCTGCCACCCGATGCCGGCCAGGTGACGATCCTCCGCTCCGACCAGCTGAAGACCGCGCAGGACATCGTCGTCGGCATCAAAGGCCTCGCCCTGGTGCTCTCGCTGCTCACCCTGCTCAGCTTCGGCCTGGCGATCTACCTCTCCCGCGACGGTCGCTGGGTGACGGTCCTGCTCTGCGGCGTCGGCCTGGTCGCCGCCGGCTTCGCCGCGATCGTCTTCCGCCAGGTCGCCGGCGGGATCGTTGTCGACCAGCTGGTCAAGGAAGAAAGCGTCAAGTCCGCGGCCGAAGCGGCCTGGTCGATCTCCACCTCGCTGATGGTCAGCATCGCGACGACCCTGATCGTCTTCGGCTTCCTTTTCGGGATAGCCGGCTGGCTGGGCTCGCCGACCGGCTCGGCTCGCTCGACGCGCCGCTTCATGGCGCCTGCCCTGCGCGACTACCCCGTCTACGTCTACACCGGCTGGGTGCTCGTCGTCTGCATCTACTTCCTCTCCTCGTCGATCCAGAACCTGCGCTCCTTCCTCACCACCCTGATCGCCGCCGGCTTCGTCGCCGTCGGCATCCACGAGCTGCGCAAACAGAGCAACGAGGAATTCCCCGACGTGCAGTTCGCCGACTACTTCGGCGGCGCCAAGGCGCGCGTCGCCGACGCCGTGAAGAGCGCCAACATCGGCGATCGGGCCTCGAAACTGCGCCTGCCGGAGATGCGCAAGCCGGCTGCCGGCCGGCCCTCAGAGAGCGCCGGGGACGAGGAGGACAACCGCCTGCGCCGCCTCGAGCGCCTCGCCGAACTGCGCGACAAGGGCGTGCTCAGCGAGGAGGAGTTCGCCGCGGAGAAGGCCCGGATGCTGGGCGGCGAGGCGCCGTGACGCTAGAGCCCGCCCCCGGACTTGAACCGGGACAACCTTCCTTACAAGGGAAGCGCTCTGCCAATTGAGCTAGGCGGGCGCGGTGCTGAATATAGAGAGCATGACCGATGGCTCCGACACGGGTGAGGTCTCTTTCCGGTACCTATTACCCAGCGAGGGGCACCTGGTTAGCGAGGCGATCCGGATCGCCTACGGGGACAGCTACGACGTTCGCTGGGTCTACGACCCCGACGAGGTCTCGGCGCGGCTCGCGGCGGGGACCTACGTCTCCTTCGTCGCCGAGTCGGCGGCGGGGGAGCTGCTCTGCCACGAGGGGATGAGCCTCGCGGCCGCCGGCGACGCGGTCGGGCACTCCGGGCAGGCGGTGACGATGCCGGCCGCCCGCGGCCGGCACATCTTCACCCGCACCAAGCGTCACCTGATGGACTGGGCGGCGCAGCGCGGCCTTGCCGGGATGTACAGCGAGGCGACCGCCGCCCACCCCTACAGCGAGCGGGCCAACCTCGAGCTGGGCGCGCACGAGACGGGCTTCCTGCTCGGCTGGATCCCGGCCTCGGTCTCGAACGACGCGGCCGCCGAGCGGCGGCCCCGCCGCCAGTCCGCCGCCCTCTTCTACGCGAAGCTGAACGATCGGCAGGAGTGCGAGGTCTACGCCCCCGAGCGCCACCGCGAGATCGTCCACCGGACGTTGGAGCTGTGCGAGCTGCGCGGCACGCTGGCCGATCCGCCCGCCGACGCGAGGCTGCCGGCGCGGACCGAGCTGCACGTCGAGATCGACACCGACCACAACCTCGCGCTGATCACCGCGCACGCGCCCGGGGCCGACCTCGAGACCGCCGTGGCCGCCGAGCGCCACCATCTCTTCCATCGCATGAACCTCGACGCCGTCTACCTCGACCTCCCCCTGGAGAACCCGGCGATCGCCCTACTCGCCGACCACCTCGAGCGCCTCGGCGTCTCCTACGCCGGCGTCTTCCCCAACAACCGCGCCGCAGGCGACGTCCTGCGCATGCAGTCCCTGCATCGAGCCCGCATCACCGCCGACGACATAGCCGTCGCCTCCGACCACGGCCGCGAGCTGCTCGACTACGTGCTCGGCGATCTGCGCTGATGTCACACCTGATTGCGCCGATCCGTCCAATCCGGGTGAAGGTGCGAACGAAATGGCTCGAACGCGTCGGCCTGGCGCTTTCCTCTCGCATAGCGAGAACAAGGCGCCACGCAGCCGGCGAAGGCGGAGGTGATGGCTCTTGAGGGTTGCGGTGATTGGCGGAACCGGGGTGCTTGGGAGGTCGGTCGTGACCGAGCTGACGGCGCGAGGCGACGAGGTGCGGGTGCTGAGCCGCTCGCCGGGTGCGGCGCTCCCCGACGGGATCCTTCACCGGCGCGCCGACCTCGCCACCGGCGAGGGGCTGGGCGAGGGGCTGAACGGGGTCGAGGTCGTGGTCGACGCCTCGAATGCGCTCAAGGAGGCGCAGGAGGTGCTGGTCGAGGGCTCGCGCCGGCTGCTGCTTGCCGAGCGGGAAGCGGGCGTGGGGCACCATGTAACCGTGTCGATCGTCGGTTGCGACCGGGTGCCGATGGCCTACTACCGGGCCAAGGTCGCCCAGGAGAGGGTGGTCGAGTCGGGGCCCGTTCCGTGGAGCCTGCTGCGCGCGACGCAGTTCCACTCGCTGCTCGACTGGGCGTTCGAAAGGGTCGCCCGGTTTCGCGTCCTCCCCACCGGCGCCGCCCGATTGCAGCCGGTCGAGTCCGCGATCGTCGCCACCCGCCTCGCCGACGCGGCGCACGGGGGCCCGAGCGGTCGCCTGCCCGACGTCGCGGGTCCCGAGGTGCGGGCCCTGACCGAGCTGGCCAGGGCCTGGCGGCGCGCCCGCGGACGCAGACTGCTGCCGTTGCGCATCCCGATGGTCGGCAAGGTCGGCCGCGCGGTCCGCGACGGCGGGCTGTGCGAGCCGGACGCGGCGGTGGACGGCCTCACGTTCGGGGAGTGGCTCGCGGCCCGACACGTCCCGGCGCCAGGCCGGTGAGATCGCCCGTGAGCGCCCGGGCGGCGCTGGCGATCCTCTGCCTGGCCGCGGCTTCGATCGGCATCCCCGCCACGTTGGCCCCGCACACCTTCTACGCGGACTTCCCCTTCTACGCCCACTGGGTCGAGCTGCTCCCTCCCTACAACGAGCACCTCGTCACCGACGTCGGTGGCCTCTATCTCGGCTTCGCCGTCCTCTTCGCCTGGGCGACCTGGACCGTGCAGCCGACCCTCGTCCGCGCCGCATCGACGGCCTGGCTGCTCACCGCCGCCATCCACCTCGCCTTCCACGCCACCCACCTCGACGACTTCGGCGCCGCCGACGCGATCGGCGAGCTGACCTCCCTCGCCGTGCTGCTGGCGCCACCGGCGGTGGCGATCTGGGCCGTCGGCGAGCCGGCGAGGGGTCTGGACTAGAGCGGCACCTCGCGGGAGTCCAGGTGGGCGGCCACCTTGCGCTTGACTCGCTGCAGGGCGTTGTCGACCGTCTTCGTGTCGCACTCGAGCCGCTCCGCCGTCGCCTCGTACGAATGGCCGTCGAGGTAGAGGGAGAGGACGCGGCTCTCCAGGTCCGAGAGGACGCCGGTGGTGCCCGCAAGGCAGGAGACGAGGCTCTCCAGCTCCTCGCTGGCGATCACCTGGTTGACCGGGTCGGAGACCGAGGGCCCCGGGAGGATCTCGTCGAGGGTGGTGTCAGAGTCGCCCGGCGCGGCCGGCGTCTGGCTGAACGAGACGTACTGGTTGAGCGGCGTGTGCTTGTTGCGGGTCGCCGTCTTCACCGCGGTGATGATCTGGCGGGTTATGCAGAGCTCGGCGAAGCTGCGAAAGCTCGACTCGCGGTCGCTGCGGTAGTCGCGAATCGCCTTGTAGAGGCCGAGCAGGCCTTCCTGGATCAGGTCGTCGCTCTCCCCGCCGAGCAGGAAGTAGGACGAGGCCTTCAGCCGGACGAAGCCCCGGTAGCGACGGATGATCGCTTCGTGGGCATCGGTCCGCCCCTGCTTGGCGAGGGAGACCAGGTAGTGGTCATCAGGCTCAGGTTGAGAGTTAAGATTGTTGCGGGCCGAACCGTTGAGGCGTCCGGCGGGGAGTCGCAACTCCTGCGTAGGCGTCGATAGAGCCACAGATCCTTCTCCTTTGGAACGAAGGGTCGTGGCGCCGCTTACCTCCCCCGAGGCGCCCTTCTTTTTGATCGGGATACCTCAGACTCAAGCTGAGGTTCACCCTTTCGGCCGCAAGTCTTACCTCCGGGCGGAGTTCTGTCAACCCCGAACTGAGGTTCGTGCAACCGCCGTTGCAGTTGCTAAGCGTGCCCTATCGGCGGCGGACGGCCTCGAAGAGCAGCGCGGTCGCCGCCGCGGAGACGTTCAGCGACTCGACCTCGCCCCGTCGCGGCAGCGCGACCAGGCCGTCGCAGGCCGAGGCGACGCGGGGCCGGATGCCTTTCCCCTCGCCGCCGAGGACGAGGACGATCGGGCCGCTCAAGTCGACCTCCCACGGCGCCTGCATCGCCGCGACGTCGGCGCCCCAGATCCAGAAGCCGGCCGCCTTGGCCTCGCCGAGCCAGTCGGCGAGGTTGCGCACCCGGGCCACCTCGAGATGCTCGACGGCCCCTGCCGACGCCTTGCAGGCAACCGCGGTCACCGTGGCCGAGCGACGCTCGGGGATGACGACGGCGGCGGCGCCGGCGAACTCGGCGGAGCGGCAGATCGCGCCGAGGTTGCGCGGATCCTGGACCTGGTCGAGCGCGACGATCAGCGCGTTCTCCCCGTCCAGCAGCGCATCGGGATCCGCATAGGGATATGGATCGGCCTCGGCCACCACCCCCTGGTGGTCCGGCGACCCGCAGAGCCGCTCCAGCTCTTCGGCCGGCGTATCGGGGACGCGCCAGATCCGCTGGACGCGGCGCTTCCCCCGCTCCGCCTCCTCGACCGGGCGGCGTCCGTAGATCTTCTGACTCGCCATCAGCCCCTGGGAACCAGCTTGGCTCCGTCGGGCGAGTCCCTGACCTCCCAGCCGAGATCGGCAAGCCGCTCGCGGATCTCGTCGGCGCGGGCGAAGTCCTTGGCGGCGCGAGCCTCCTGTCGCTCGGCCAGGAGCGCCGCCGCCTCGGCCCCGGCCCCCTGCTCTGCCGCCGCAAGCGACTCGAGCCCGAGCAGCTCCAACATCTCAAGCAGCGCTTCGGGCGCTCCCGGTACGTCTTCCCTATTCGCTTCGGCCACCAGCTCAAAAGCCTCGGCCATCGCCCGCGGCGTGTTGAAGTCGTCGGCAAGAGCCTCGCGAAACGCCTCGATCCGAGAGCCGGGGGGTCCTCCGATGGGAACTTGTGAGCCGGCGAGGCCGGAACCCGCGCCCGACGACTCGACGCGGGTTCCCAGCGGGGGACCCCCCGGCTCTCCCACCGGGTGCTCCCGAAAGAAGTTCCGCAACCGCTCGACCCGCGCGACCGCCTGCTCCATCCGCTCGGCGCCAAAGGCGAGCGGATGGCGGTAATGGCCGGAGACCAGGAAGTCGACAACCGCCTCGCGCCCGTAGCGGTCGAGCGCCTCCGAGAGCTGGAAGATGTTCCCCTCCGACTTCGACATCTTCGCCGCGTCGGTCTCGATCATCCCGTTGTGCATCCAAGCCCGCGCGAACGGCCGCCCGGCGGCCTCGGACTGGGCGATCTCGTTCTCGTGATGGGGAAAGACCAGGTCCGACCCCCCGCCATGGATCGCAAACGACGGTCCCAGCTCCTCCTCCGCCATCACCGAGCACTCGATGTGCCAGGCCGGACGACCGGGACCCCAGGGCGAGTCCCAGGAAGTGTCCTCGCCCTCCTTGTGCGCTTTCCAGAGCGCGAAGTCGAGCGGATCCTCCTTCAGCGACTCCGACCCGGCCTCCTCGCCCTGGTCCATGTCCTCCGGCTTGCGGTTTGAGAGCTCCCCGTAGCCGTCGAAGCTCCGTACCCGGAAGTAGACGTCTCCGCCGGACTCATAGGCGTGCCCGGACTCGATCAGCTCCGAGGTCAACCCGACGATCCCGTCGATCGTCTCGGTTGCCAGCGGCTCCGCGTCGGGCCGCCCCAAGCCAAGCCGATCGGTGTCCTCGAAATAGGCCCGGGTCATCCGCTCCGCGAACCCCGCCGAGGGCTCCCCCGCCTCGCGCGCCGCCTCGTAGATCTTGTCGTTGATGTCGGTGACGTTGATCACCAGCTTCACCCTGTACCCCTCCGTCCTGAGGAAGCGGGCAAGCAGGGAGAAGACGACAAACGGCCTGGCGTTGCCGATGTGGATCCGGCTGTAAACGGTCGGCCCGCAGGCATATATCCCCACCTCCTCGTCAGAGGAGAGGGTGCGCAGCTCCCCGCTCAGCGTGTCCCGTATCCGGACCTCCCGCATAGGTGCCGGATGCTAATGGGGAGTCGGGTACCGCTCCCCTCCCCCTAGAACGTCCGGTACCCGGCCCCGGAAGCGCCCGACGCTTCCCTGCGCGCCCAGTCCGGCGCGGTCTCCTCGGCCGCCGCCAGCACCTCGCGCCGCGCCCGCTTGGCGCTCGCCTCGACCTCCTCCTCGGCGGCGTGGCGCAAGCGCTCCTCGCGCTGCTCGGCCTGACCGCGAATCCGCGCCGACTCGGCCTGCAGCTGCTGCTCGGCGCGCGCCCGCGCCTTCTCCTCGGCCTCGCCTTCCACCCTCTCGACCAGCTTGCGGACCCGCTCCTCAGCCTCGCGACGGACGTCCTCGGTGCCCTGCATGACCCGCTCCTCGATCTCCGCCTCGAGCCGCACCGCTATCTCGTGCGCCTCCGCCGCCCTCGCCTCGGCCTCGGCGGCGCGCTGCTCGGCAGCGGCAACCCGGCGGTCGGCCTCCTCCTGGGCCTTCTCGAGCACCTCGCGGGTGCGCTGGGAGGCCTGCTCTTCGACTCGCTTGACCGCGCCATCGAGCGCCTGGTCGGAGCGCGCCTTGCTGGCGGTCATCTGCGTGGCGAGCGCCTCGCGGTCGGCCTCGGCCCTGTTCTGGGCGCGTTCGAAGGCCTGCTCGGAGCGCAGCTTGCCCTCCTCGGCGCGCGCCGCGCGCAGCTCCGCCTCCCGCCGCTTCGCACGTTCGGCCGCGATCCGCTCGCGCCCTTCCTCGCCCAGCTTGCGCACTGCCGCCAAGGCGCGTTCCTTCACCTCGGTCCGACCGGCCTCGGCGCGCTGCTCCGCCGCAGCGGCCCGCTCCCCCGCCTCGGCGGCCCGCTGCTCGGCCGCAGTAACCCGCGCCTCGCTCAGCCGCACCCACTCGAGTGCTTGCTTGGCGACGCCGCGTAGCTCCTCGGTCGCCTCCCCAACCGCGCTCAACTGGACTGCGGGCTCGGCCATCCGTGGCAAACCTACTACGAGGCGCGGAAGACCCGCCACCCGCGGCACTGGCAAACGTCCGCAAATAGCGAGAGACCGTCTAGGCCTGCCTCTCGGCCTCCAGCGCGTGCAGCTCCCGCTTCAGGATCTTGCCGGTCGCGTTGCGGGGCAGCTCGTCGATGAACTCGACCTCGCGTGGCGCCTTGTATGCGGCAAGGTTGGCCTTGACGTAGGCCTTCAGCTCCTCGGCGGAAACCTCGGCGCCGCTGGAGGCGACCACGAACGCCTTCAACCGCTCTCCGAACTCCTCGTCCTCGATGCCGATCACCGCCACCTCGACCACCGCCTCGTGGCCGGCGAGCAGATCCTCCACCTCGCGTGGGAAGACGTTCTCGCCCCCGGAGACGATCATCTCGTCGTCGCGGCCGTCGACGAAGAGGTGCCCGTCCGCATCGAAGTGCCCGACGTCGCCGCTGCAGAGCAGCCCGTCGATCACCTCTTTGCCGCCGCCACCGGTATATCCCTCGAAGGACATTTCGTTGCCGACGAAGATCCGCCCCACCTCTCCCCGCGGCACCTCACGCCCCCGCTCGTCGTAGAGGCGGATCACCGTGCCGCGCGGCGGCAAGCCGGCGGTGCCGGGCGCCGCGCGCAGGTCCTGCGGCGTGGCGACGGTCGCGTAGGCGACCTCGGTCGAGCCGTAGAGGTTGTAGACCGTGTCGCCGAAGCGGTCCATCCACTCGCGCGCCATATCGCCGGGCAGCGCCGAGCCCGAGAGCGCGGTGATCCGCAGCGAGGAGAGATCGCGGGAGGCGAGGGCCTCCTCCGGCAGCCGCAGGATGCGCTGGAGCATCACCGGCACCACGGCCAGCACCTGGGCGCCGTGCTCCTGCACCGCCTGCAGCGTTCCCTCCGGGTCGAAGCGACGGCGCAGTACGATCGTCGAGGCGGTCGGCAGGCCGATCACGAAGTGGAAGAAGCCCCATGAATGGAAGAGCGGCGCGGCGATCATCATCGTCTCGCGGCTGCGGTAGGGGATCCGGTCGAGCACCGCCGCCACCGCGAGCAGACCGGACGGACTGGAGCGCTGGGCGCCCTTCGGCGTTCCCGTGGTTCCCGAGGTGAGGATCACGAACCGCGCTTTGTCGGGCGGGGGCTTCAGATCGGAGTCGGGGGCGGAGGCGATCAGCGAGTCCAGGGTCGGCTCGTCGGTCTCGCCGTCGGTCCAGCCGACGATCCGCTGGACGTCGCCGCCGACCCCCTCGAGCAGCTCGGTGAACTCCTCGTCGTAGACCAGGGCCTTTGGTTCCTCGCGGCGCGTCACCTCGACGAGCTGGGGGCCGGCGAACATCGTGTTGAGGTAGAGGGCGCTGGCGCCCAGCTTCGCCGCGGCCAGGGTGGCCTCGATGAAGCCGCGGTGGTTGCGGCACATGACGCCGACCCCATCCCCGTAGCCGATCCCGATCCGCTCGAAGGCGTGGGCGAGCGCGTTGGAGCGGCGGTGGAGCTGCTCGAAGCTGAGTGTGCCGCGCTCGTCGATCAGCGCCGGCTCGTCGGGGTGGTGGATCGCAGCAGTGGCGATCCCGGTGGCCGGCGAGGCGCCCCAGCGCAGGAAGGCGGCGCCCATCTTCGCCGCCTTGTCGGGTCGGACCAGCCCGAGGATCCCCGCTTCGCGCAGCACCCTCGCCTCGAAGGCCGCGTCGGCGGCCGACTGGCGCGCGCTTGTCGCTATCGAGCCGAGTCTGCTCATCGCCCTGCGAAGCCTATTCGCTCTCCACCGATGCCACCGCTATGCAGGCGATTCCCTCGCCGCGACCGATCCAGCCCATCCCCTCGTTGGTGGTCGCCTTGACGCTGGTCCGGGCCGAGGTGGCCTCAGCGAGGATGCGCTCCATCTCGCTGCGGTAGGGGGCCAGCCGCGGCTCCTCGCAGACGACGGTCACGTCGACGTTGACGATCCGGCCGCCGATCGTGCCGACCACGGTGCGCAGCAGATCGATCGAGTCGGCGTCGTGCCAGCGCGCCTCGTCGTCGGGAAAGAGGGTGCCGACGTCGCCGCTCCCCGCAGCACCGAGCAGCGCGTCGATCGTCGCGTGGACGACCACGTCGGCGTCGGAGTGGCCGGCGAGGCCGCGCTCGTGCTCAATCTGGACACCGCCGAGAACCAGCCGGCGGCCCGCGACGAAGCGGTGGCTATCGTATCCGATCCCTACCGGGCTCATCGCACAGCCTCGCGCTTCGCTCCCGGCGCGAAGAACCAGATATGCACGCTTGGTCGCTCCGCACTCATTGCGGTGGATTCTCGCCGACCGCGGCGCCGAGTGGCGTCAGACGACGCTGGCGTCCTTCGAAGACGCAGATCTCCCCCACCCCGAGCCGCTCGAGCAGCTCGATCGCCCGCCCGTAGCCGAAGCCGACCTGCTCGGGCAGGTGGGCGTCGGAGGAGAGCGCGAAGGGAGCGCCCGCCTCAACGCACAGCTCGGCGAAGGCCGGCGCCGGGTACAGCTCGCCGACCGGCTTGCGCAGGCCGGCGGTCGACAGCTCGACCGCGATGCCGCTCGCCGCGATCGCTTCCACCGCGGGTTCGTAGAAGAAGCGCAGGTCGCGCCTGGGCAGCGGCCGGCCACGGCCCCAGACCTTGACCAGGTCCGGGTGGGCGAGGATGTCGAAGAGGCCCGAGCGGGCGCAGCGGGCGAGCGCCTCGAAGTAGCGGCGCCAGACCTCGTCGGCGTCGCCGCCCCCCTCCCAGGCGTCCCAGCCCTCGTGGTCGACCGCCCGCTCCCCGACGAAGTGGACCGAGCCGACCACGTAGTCGAACTCGCGAGCCTCGAGCAGCGCCGCGGTTCGCTCCTCGGCGCCCGGTACGAAGTCGCACTCGACTCCCACCCTCAGCCCTGCGCCGCGGACGAAGTCGCAGTAGAGGTCGAGGTCGTCGAGGGCCTGTTCCCGCCAGAAAGGGTGGCGCCACAGGTCGAGCGCCTGAGTGAACCGATAGACGTGCTCCGAGACCCCCAGCTCGTCGATCCCGGCAGCCGCCGCCGCCTGCCGGTAGCGCTCGACGTTCTCGGCCGTGAAGTAGCGCTCCGGCGGGGTTTCGGGCTCGTCGGGGCGCAGGTGCAGGTGGTAGTCGGTGAGCATCGGCGCCCCACGTTACGACCCCGCGGGACGTGCCGGGAGCTGGATACCGATCTGGGCACTCGATCACCGGCGTGCCGCCGACGAAGCCTAGACTTGCGGCCCGATGGCTCGCCAACTCCTCCTGCTCAGCGCCGCCTTCGCCGGCGGCGCACTGGTCGCCGAGGCGCTCGGCGCCGTCAACCTCGGCACGGCGCTGGGGGTCGGCCAGCTCTGCTTCGCCGCCGCGCTCGTGTTCCTGCTTCTCCGCTGAGGAGGAGCCGCGCGGGTCGGCAGATGCCTAGCGCTCGGCGAGCAGCAGCTCGGCCAGCTTCAGGTCCGTCGGCGTCGTCACCTTGAGGTTCTCGGGCGGGGCGGGATGGATCAGCACCCTCCCCCCTGCCGCCTCGACCAGCGTCGCCTCGTCGGTTGCCGCTTCGACCAAGGCTGGATCGGCGGCAAGCGCCCGCCGCAACGCCTCGACGCGGAACGCCTGCGGCGTCTGCGCCGCCCAGAGGCGGCCACGATCCACCGTTGTCTCCACCTCGATGGGAGGGTTTTGGCCCCCATAGGTGGCAGAATCCTCCCGCGAGCCCTCTCCGGGGGCGGAGGCGGCGCGCTTGATCGTGTCGGCGACCGGCGCGGCGGCGATCGCACCGACGGCCTCGGGGTCGGCGGCCAGGGTCGCGACCACCGCCTCGACCAGCTGCGGCGTCAGCAGCGGCCGCGCCGCGTCGTGGATCGCGACCAGCTCGGTCCCGACCGCCTCCATGGCGTTGGCGACCGACTGCGAGCGGGTCGCGCCGCCCTCGACCACGCCGAGGTCTCCCCCACCGAGCTCGTGGACGTGACCGGGCGGGCAGGCGACGACGATCGAGCGCACGCCGGCCGCCCCCCGCAGGGCGGCGATCGACCACTCGACCATCGGCCTGCCGGCCAGCCGGACGAAGGCCTTCGGGCCGCCGGCTCCGAGCCTCTCCCCGGAGCCGGCGGCCGCCACGACCGCGGTGACGAACGCGGTGGGGCTACGCCGTGGCGGCGAAGCGTTCCTCCAACAGCCCGTCCAGGTACCCCTCCGCGCCTTCCTCGTCCTTGTCGAGCGCGTACATGAACTCCGACGCGAGGATCTTCTTGGCCCGCGTGTACATCTGCTTCTCGCCGGTGGAGAGGCCCTTCTCCATCTCGCGAATCGCCAGGTTGCGAACCACCTCGGCCAGCTCGAACACGTCGCCGGTCTTGATCTTCTCGCGGTTGTACTTGAAACGCCGGTTCCAGTTCTTCGGCATCTCCGAGACGTCGTCCGTGAGAACGTCTGTGACCTTCTTGATTTCCACCTCGTCGATCACGCGGCGCAAACCAGCCTTGCCCGCGTTCTCGCAGGGGACCATCACCGTGAGCTCGTTGTGGAGGATTTTGATCGTCAGGTATTCACGCTCCTCACCCATCAGCTCGCGGCTCTCTTTCTTCAGCACCAGGCCCGCGCCGTGGTGGGGGTAGACGACCTTGTCGCCCTCCTCGAAGTCACAGACGTACGGGACGTCCTGCTCAGCGCTTGCCTCTATGGCCTCCTCTAGCTGGGGAATCGCTCACTCCTTTCGGTTCGCGACGGCGCCATTCGCCGTCAACTCTGCAAGTACCGGTCGACCAGGTCTACCTCCTGGAGCCGCCGTAGGCCCTCGCGAATGTCCTTGGCCCTGGTCGGGCCGACTCCGTCCACCGCCTCCAGATCGTCGTCGGAGGCCGCGAGCACCTCCTCGAGGCCGCCCAGCTCGTGGACGATCTTCTGGACGACCAGCTTGGGGATGCGGGGGATGCGACCCATCACGCGGTAGCCGCGGGGCGCGATCGGGAAGTCGAGGGTGTTCAGCTTGCGGTCGTAGCCGAGCAGCTCGGCGAGGCGGCCGAAGTCGAGCACATCCTCGTGCGGCATCCGCGTCAGCGAGTGCAACACGGTCGCGAGGTTCTGCTCGGAGTCCTCGACCGAGTAGTCGCGGATCAGCGCCGTCTTTTCGGCGCCGACGCCGACCATCGTCTCCTCCAGCTGCATCTCGATCAGCCGGCCCTCGGTGCCCAGCTCGACGATGTAGCGCTCCACCTCGACTGCCATCCGGGTGACCAACTCGGCTCGCTGCAGGACGGTGAGGGCGTCGTAGAGGACGCCGCCGCCCTCGAACTCGAGGACGGTGAGACGGGTCGAGACCCCCTCGAGCCGCTCCCTGTACTTCTCCAGGGTCGCCAGGCCCTGGTTCGCCTTGGCGAGCACCGCCGGGATCTCCTGAAGGATGTACTTGGTGCCCTCGACGTAGAGGCTGACGACGTCGCGGCGCTGTGAGATCGCGATCACCAGCGCCTCGGTCTGTTTGGAAACGCGCTCGGCGGTCCGGTGGCGGGTGCCGGTCTCGGTCGAGAGGATGGTCGGGTCCGGCATCAGCTGGACGTTGGCCCAGATGATCTTCGTAGCCTCGGGGTTGAGGACGATCGCGCCGTCCATCTTCGCCACCTGGTAGAGCATCGCCGGCGTGTAGTCGGTGTCGAGCCTGATCCCGCCGGAGAGCAGGTGGGATATGCCACCCGGATCGCCAACCACGATCAGGCCGCCGGTGCTGGCGTGGACTATGTTGTCGAGGCCCTCGCGCAGCGAGCCGCCCGGGGCGACCACGTCAAGAGCCCTCAACAGCCGGGGATCCTGCCGTTCCGCTAGCTCGTGAAGCTCATCCCCGGGCAGCGCAGACATCGGTTGAAGGATGTCAAATTTCGCTCTGCAATGCGGTCTGGCTAAAACCTAGTGGACAGGTCGGAATGGACGTTGTCAAGGCAATCGGTCACTCAGACCCCGGGTTTTGGGTACTGACTCGCGTCAGGGATCGCCAGGCAAAGCCGCAGGGAGGCCCGCAAAGGGGGGCGCACATAACAAGTGCGTGACCCCCGCAGCGGGCCGACCGAGGGCGCCGCATGGCGGCACCTGACACGCGTCAGAGGTGGAGGCGCCGGTGGTGCGCGTGGTGGTGGAGCTGCTCGGGGGGCGGTTCGCCGGCCACCGCCGGATCCGGACCGCGCCGCTCCGGGTCGCGCACGAATCCCCAGCTGAGCGCGGTGCCGATCGCGCAGAGCGCGACGATGACCCAGGTCGAGCCGGCGATCGCCGCGGCGAAGCCGTCGCCGCCCGCCTGCAGAGCGTGGAAGGCGGCGCCCACCGCCGCCAGGGCCAGCGCGCCGGCGACGATCCTGTCCATCGCCAGCACGCCTGAGGCGATGCCGACTTTCTCGCGCGGCATCGCCGCCATCGCCGCGGTGGACATCGGCGCGTAGACGAGGCCGAGCGCGATCCCGAACAGCAGGTAGCCGACCAGCAGCAGACCATAGGCGCTGTGCGACCCGACCTGCGTCAGCACGACCAGCCCGGCGGTTCCGCACGCCATCCCCGCCGTCATCAGCCCGCGCGAGCCGAAACGCGCGATCAACGGCCCCGAGAAGGGAGAGACGAAGACCGTCGGCGCGGTCACCGGGAGGATCAGCAGGCCGCTCTCGATCGCCGAGTGGCCGCGCGCGTCCTGGAGGTACTGCGGCTGGAAGAACATCACCGACCAGTAGGCGCCGACCAGGCAGAAGGCGGCGGCGCTGGCGCCGAAGTAGGGGCCGTTGCGGAACAGCGCGAATTCGACGATCGGCTCGCGCACCCGGTGCTCGATCCACCAGAAGGCGACCAGCACGGCGACTCCGAGCCCGGCCATCGAGACGATCGCCGCGACGTCCCAGGCGCTCGCCTGGATCATCGCCAGGACGACGGCGGAGAGGCCGATCGTCAGAGCGAGCAGGCCGGGCAGGTCGACCCGGGTGCCGGCGCCCGGGTCGGTCGACTCCGGCGCCGCCGCGACGATGGTCGCCACCCCGAGCGCAACGATCGGCAGGTTGATCCAGAAGATCACCCGCCAGTCGATCGCGATCAGGAGGCCGCCGACCACCGGCCCGATCGCCAGCGCGATCGCCGAGACCCCTGCCCAGATGCCGAGCGCCCGCGGTTGCTCGGCCTTCGGGAAGACGTTGCAGACGATCGCCAGCGAGAGGGTGAGCACCGGCGCCGCCCCCACCCCCTGCAGGATGCGGCCGCCGATCAGCATCTGCGGGCCCTGGGCGGCGCCGGAGAGGATCGAGCCGGCGCCGAAGACCAGCAGGCCGGCGACGAACACCCGCTTGCGCCCGAACATGTCGCCGAGACGGCCGGCGGTGACGACGAGCACCGCGATCGTCAGCAGGTAGCCGTTCATCACCCACTGCAGCTGCTCCGAGGTGGCGCCGACGTCGGCGCGGATCGAGGAGAGCGCGAGCGCGACGACGGTCGAGTCGAGCATCAGGATGAACAGGCCGAAGCAGGCCCCGGCCAGCGTCCACCAAGGTCTGTTCGCCTCGTTGATCCCCAGCACGCCGCGACCCTACAGGGACGTGCGTCGCTTCGGTGTCCATATGGGCGCCGGGATGGACGGTCCCGCTGTGCGGGGGCTGGGCCGGGTCAGGCGCTTGCGGCGGCGAGGTCGCGCACGGGGTCGATGCCCCAGCGCCCCCCGACCTCGACCAGAGCCTCGCTCACGGCCCAGCCGTCGGGGCGCTCCTCGCCCTCGTGGTCGGGGCTGGCGCCCTTCAGCGCCATGCAGCCGCTGTTGTCGCCGACGGCGCGGATCGCGGCGAGGTCCGCCTCGCTCAGCCGCTGCTCGGCCGGCATCCGCCCCAGTTCCACCTTCTTGGCCTCGATCGGGCAGGCCTCCGGGGCCGCCTCTTGGACCAACGTCGGCGCCACGCACTCGACCGCCGGGTGGGCGAGGTTCCACTGGCAAGCGAGCTGGATCGGCGTCAGCCGCGCCCGTTCGGCGATCGGCAGCACGCGCTCCAGCTTCTCCAGGCCGGCCTCGATCCAGCCCGGCGGCCGGAAGGCGCGGTGGTCGTGGGGCGCCAGCTCGGCATCGGGCCGCAGGTCGCCCCAGAAGATCCCGCCGTAGTCGACGACGCGGGTCAGCACCTTGACCTCGTGGCGCGCCGCAGCCTCGAGGCAAAGCTCGCCGGGCCAGGGCTCGAACGGGTTGAGGATGATCATCGCCCAGTCGATCCGCTTGCCGAAGCGCTCCAGGCAATCGATCAGGTCGAGGGTGAAGCCGTTGGCCGGGCCGGGGGCGACGCCGATTCGCGCCGTCAGCCCGGCCTCGCGCAGCGCCTCCATGCCCTCCCAGACCGCCTCGCTCGAGTAGCCGATCCGGTCCGGGTTGTGGAGCAGCAACAGGTCGAAGCGATCGGCGCCGAGCCGCTCGAGGCTGCGCTCCGCGGCCATCCGCAGGTAGCCGGCGTAGTCCTCCGGTCCCCTCAGTCGCGGGTCGGTGAACCGGGGGAACCCCTTCGGCCCGTCCCGCTCCCCCTCGTAGAAGTCGTGCCCGACCGCCCCGATCAGGCAGTGCGAATCACGTTCGGCCCCGTCCAGCGCCCGCCCAAGCAGCGAGTCCGCCTCCCCTTGCCCGTAGACATCGGCGGTGATGACGGTGTCGATCCCGTCGCCGGGCCGCAACAACCCTTCGAGCCGCTCCTCGTCGACCGCCTCGCCGAAACGCATGAACCGCCCCCCGCTCCAGGTCCCGATCGCAGCTCTTCCAGGCTCGCGCACCTCCTGAACCATAAGCGTCCACTCGCGCGGGTGGCGTCGACAGGACCCGCGCGCCAGGTGTGCTCAGCCCTGACCGTCGCCGCCGGGAGGTTCGTCCGGCTGCGGCGCGTCCTCGCCCTCGTCCTTCTTCGCGCCGACGCCGATCTTCTCGGGCTCGGGCTTGGCTTTCTGCTGCGGCCTCTTCGGCGCGACGATCGACAGCTTCAGCGGCCGGTCCTCCTCGTCGCCGGAA
>CAVVHQ010000045.1:0-44212 GCA_963748075.1 uncultured Solirubrobacterales bacterium
CCCGCGGCAAGCGGGTGGTCGGCGAGGAGTCCCGCGCGGCGATGAAGAAGATCCTCGACCATATCCAGTCGGGCGAGTTCGCCAGGGAGTGGATCGCCGAGAACCGCGCCGGCGGCGAGAACCTCTCGCGAATGCGCGCCGAGGGGGCCGAGCACGAGGTCGAGGGGGTCGGCAAAGACCTCCGAGACATGATGCCCTGGATCGACCAGGAGTTCTAGAACCGCGTCTCGCCCTCGGGCAGCTTGCCGTCGCGGCCGACGTAGCCGTCCTTGGCGCCGACGACTACGTAGACCGCGTCCTCGGAGTCGCTGCGGTTGCGGATCTTGCGCACCGTGGGGGCGTCGACCCAGGCGAGGCCGCCCGGGCCCAGCTCGAAGACCGTGCCGTCGCCGAACTCGATCGCGACCTGGCCGCGGTGCAGGAAGTACAGCTCCTCCTGGCGCTCGTGGTAGTGGCGGCCGGTCTCGTAGGAGGGAGGCAGGACGATCGCGTTGACGCCGAACGCGGTAACGCCCAGGGCCTTGCGGATTTTGCGGAAGCCGTATCCCTCGCCGAGGTCGGCGAGGTTGCCGATCGCGTACCCGTCGCCCGCGCTCACGCCCTGCCCTGTCTCCTCCGCCATCGGCCGAATCCTACGCGCCCGGCCGCCGCGTGTTCTGCGCTACGTCGCCGACGCCCTCGCGGATCTTGAAGACGACGATGATCAGCTCGAGATAGACCCGGACGACGATCAGGTAGATCAGGGCGACGATCGGCGCGAGGATCAGGGTGATGACGCCGGTGCCGGCGTCGTTGACGAAGCCGACGATGATCGCGACGATCACGCCGATCGCCAGGACGACCATGCTGATCACGTAGAGCAGCCGGATCAGCTTGGGCGTGATCAGGCTGTCGAAGCGCGAGTCGAACAGCGACTCGAAGAAGCCGCGCTGCGTGCTGTCGGGCGGGGTCGGGGCTGCTGCCTCCATTGCTTTCCTCCTTGTTGGTTGTGACTGGATGCGGCGAGGCGAGCCTAACCTCAGTCCCGACCGGAGTCCACCCGCGGGGGTCAATAACCTGTCCGCCCCGATGACGACCTCGACCCACACCCGGATCCCCGCCGACCTGAAGCCCGTCGACGGGCGCTTCGGCTGCGGCCCCTCGAAGGTCCGCCCCGAGGCGCTGGCGCGGCTCGCGGAGCGGGCCGACGTGATCGGCACCTCGCACCGCCAGGCGCCGGTCCGCGACCTGGTCGGGCGCATCCGCAGCGGCCTGGCCGAGCTGTTCGCCCTGCCCGACGGCTACGAGGTGGCGCTCGGCAACGGCGGCACGACCGCCTTCTGGGACGCCGCCGCCGCCTGGTTGGTGCGCGAGCGCGCCCTTCATCTCACCTACGGCGAGTTCTCGCAGAAGTTCGCGAAGGTGACCGCCGCGGCGCCTTTCCTCGCCGAGCCGATCGTGGTCGAGGCCGAGCCCGGCGACGCCCCGGCGCCGATCGCCGATCCGGCGGCCGACGCGATCGCCTGGGCGCACAACGAGACCTCGACCGGGGTGATGGTCGAGGTGCGGCGTCCCGAGGGCGCCGGCGACGCCCTGGTGCTGATCGACGGAACCTCCGGCGCGGGCGGCCTGCCGCTCGACGCCTCGCAGGCGGACGCCTACTACTTCGCCCCCCAGAAGGGCTTCGGCGCCGACGGAGGGCTCTGGCTGGCGCTGCTCGGCCCGGCGGCGATCGAGCGGATCGCGGAGCTCGACGGAGCGGCGGACCGCTGGCAGCCGGCCTTCCTCTCGCTGGCCACGGCGCTCGAGAACTCGCGCAAGGAGCAGACCTACAACACCCCCGCGCTGGCGACCCTGCTGCTGCTCGCCGACCAGCTCGAGTGGATGCTGGCGGGCGGCGGGCTCGACTGGTGCGTCGGGCGCAGCCGCGCCTCCTCGGGCCACCTGTACGGCTGGGCGGAGCGCGCGCCCTTCGCCTCGCCCTTCGTCGCCGACCCGGCGAAGCGCTCGCTCGTCGTCGGCACGATCGACTTCGCCGCGGAGGTCGACGCCGCAGCGCTGGCGGCGACCCTGCGCGCCAACGGCATCGTCGACGTCGAGCCCTACCGCAAGCTGGGCCGCAACCAGCTCCGCGTCGGGATGTTTCCGGCGGTCGATCCTGCCGACGTCGAAGCGCTCACCGGCTGCATCGACTGGGTGGTCGAGAACGACCCCGGGGTGCGGCCGTGAAGGTCCTCGTCAAGGAGAAGATCGCCGACTCGGGGGTCGAGCTGCTGCGCGAGAACTTCGACGTCGACCTCGGGCTCGAGATGTCCGACGAGGAGCTGCGCGAGGCGATCGGCGGCTACGACGCGATCCTCGTCCGCTCCGCCACCAAGCTGACCCCCGAGCTGATCGAGCGCGCCGCCAGGCTCAAGGTGATAGGCCGGGCCGGCACCGGCGTCGACAACGTCGACATCCCCGCCGCCACCCGGCGCGGCATCGTCGTCGCCAACGCCCCCGAATCGAACTCGGTGGCCGCCGCCGAGCACACCCTGGCGCTGATGCTGGCGCTCTGCCGCAACGTCCCGCGGGCTCACGGCTCGCTGGCCGGCGGCGCCTGGGAGCGGCCGAAGTTCAAAGGGACCGAGCTGTACGGCAAGACGCTCGGCGTGGTCGGCTTCGGCCGGATCGGTCAGCTCGTCGCCAAGCGGGCCCTTGGCTTCGGAATGGAGGTCCTCGCCTTCGACAAGTTCGTCTCCGCGGAGCGCTTCCGCGAGCTCGGGGTCGAGGGCGCGGCGAGCCTCGAGGAGCTGCTCGGCCGCGCCGACATCGTCAGCCTGCACGTACCCAAGACCCCCGACACCGTCGACCTGGTCGACGCTGGCGCGATCGCCACGATGAAGGACGGGGCCCGCCTCGTCAACTGCGCCCGCGGCGAGCTGGTCGACCTCGACGCGCTGCTCGCCGGGCTCGACTCCGGCAAGCTGGCCGGGGCGGCGCTCGACGTCTTCCCGTCCGAGCCCTTCACCGACCACCCGCTGCTCTCGCGGGGCGACGTCGTCGCCACCCCTCACCTCGGCGCCTCGACCGCCGAGGCGCAGGACCGCGCCGGGCTGGTCACCGCCGAGCAGGTGACCGCGGCGCTGACCGGCGGCGTAGTCACCAACGCGGTCAACATCGCCGCGGTGCGGCCCGAGGAGATGGAGGCGCTGGCCCCCTTCGTGCCGCTCTGCGAAAAGCTCGGCCGGCTGGCGCAGGGCCTCGGCGACGGCTCGATCGAGCGGGTCAGCGCCGAGTTCCGCGGCCGCATCGCCGCCCACGACACCCGCCTGCTGGGCATCGCGGTCCTGGTCGGGATCCTCTCCGGCCACACCGAGGAGCCGGTCAACCTGGTCAACGCGCCGCAGATGGCCGAGGAGCGGGGGATCGAGCTGGCCGAGACGAACGACAGCGTCGCCGGCGACTTCACCGAGCTGGTCACCGTGAGGCTCGGCTCCGGCGACTCCGAGGTCGAGGTCTCCGGCACCGGGGTCGGCCCCCGCAACGAGCCCTACCTGGTCTCGGTCTGGGGCGAGAGCTTCTACCTGCCGTTTGCCGACCATCTCGCCGTCTTCCGCTACGCCGACCAGCCGGGGATGATCGGCAGGGTCGGGACGATGTTCGGCGAGGAGGGGGTCAACATCATCTCCGCCGCGGTCGGGGCGGAGCCGGATGGCGAGACGGCCGTGATGGCGCTGACCACCGACGCGCCGGTGCGCGGCGAGACGATCGCGAAGATCCTCCGGCTCGAGGGATTCTCGGTCGGACGCTCGGTCGACCTCTGATTTCATGTGCGGGGCCGCAACGTAGGCGGGGCGGCGTTGTTTCTCCGGTAGACGCTCCGACCCGTTCGGTGGCGGGGACCCGATGAAGAAGCTGATTCCGATCATGCTGGCGATCCTGGCGGCGCAGGTTCCGGCGCCGGCGCTCGGCAGCGCCCAGTCGCAGACCTACAACGTGCTGCTGGCCGGCGGCGACGAAGCGAACACGGTCCACATCTGGCTCGGCCCGACCGGGAGCCAGTACGTGATCGACTCCGCGGTGCCGCTGGAGGTGGGCGGCACGATCTGCGCCAACGCGCCCGGCAACCCGAACGAGCTGGTCTGCGACGCGCCCTCGATCGCGGGGTTCGAAGTCAACGCCGGGGGCGGCGACGACAAGGTCGCGGTCGCCGGGAGCGTCTCGATCCCGGTGACGATGCGCGGTGGGGCCGACGACGACTTCCTGATCGGCGGTAACGGTCCCGACAAGCTGCAGGGCGGCAGCGGGGATGACCGGGTGGTCGGCCGGCGCGGCCGCGACGCCCTCTACGGCGGTCTCGGCGTGGACACGCTGATCGGCGGTCCCGGCAACGACCTGCTGCGCGGGGGGCCGGGCGAGGACCTGCTGCGCAGCGGGTCCGGCAACGACAAGGTGCGGCAGTTCCGCCTGACGCTCCCTGCGCCCTAGCCCTGCGCCGTTTGACCCTCGTCGGGGCGTTGGTACAGCAGGCGGCCCCCGACGAAGAGGAGGGCGATCACGAAGCCGGCCAGCGAGAGCGCCGCGTCCAGCCTGAAGCCGGCCGAGATGCCGTCGACGAACGTTTCCTGGGCGCTGAACACGGTGGTGGTCAGGCCGAGGCCGACCGCGCCGCCGGCGATCTGGCACATGTAGAGGATGCCGCCGGCGAGGCTGCTCTGCGATTCGTCGACCGAGGTTACCCCCGCCGTGGTCGCGGTCGGGTAGAAGCTGCCGATCCCGATCCCCAGCACGAACATCCCCGGGACCAGTGCGCCGTAGGCGGATGCCTCGCTCACCTGCGAGAAGAGGAAGGGGGCGACCGTGATGCAGGCGGCGCCGACCACAGCCAGCGGCTTGGCCCCGAGCCGGTTGTAGAGCGGGCCTGCGACGAAGGAGACGATCGCGAAGGTGGCCAGGAAGGGGAGGATGCCGACCCCGGCTTCGAGCGGCGAGTAGCCGAGGTGCTTCTGCATGAACTGCGGCAGGTAGAGGAGGGCGGCGAAGAAGGTTGCCGACATCAGCGTGATCGCCACGCAGGAGGCGCGGAAGCTCTCGTTGCGCATTACCGCCCGAGGCACCAGAGCGCTGAGGCCGGCGCGCCGCTCGATCGGCACGAAGGAGGCGATCAGGACCGCGGCGATCGCCAGCATCGCGATCACCCGCGGGTCTCCCCAGCCCCAGTCGTCGACCTGGTCGAGCGCGACCAGCAGCGAGACCAGCCCGATCGAGAGCGTCGCGATCCCCGGGTAGTCGATTCGCTGCTCGCCGGCTTCCGGCCCCTTCACCCTGACCAGGTAGTAGGTGACGAGCACGGCGAAGGCGGCGATCGGCACGTTGAGGAAGAAGATCCAGCGCCAGCTCGCCAGGTCGGTGAGGACTCCCCCGATCAGCGGGCCGGTCGCGTTTCCGAGCCCGGCGGCGCCGAGGATGATCCCGCCGGCCAAGCCGGCCTTCTCCGAAGGCAGCAGCTCGAAGGTCATGCCGAGGATCGCCGGCCACATCAGCGCCCCTCCGATCCCCATCACGACGCGGCTGGCGATCAGCCAGGTCTCCGTCTGCGCGGCGCCGCCCAGCGCCGACATCGAGGCGAAGATCGCGGTGCCGAGGAAGAAGGCGCGGCGACGGCCGAACATGTCGGCGAGGCGGCCGCCGGTGACGATCATCACGCCGAAGGTCAGCGCGTAGGCGTTGACCACCCACTGGATCGTGTTGATGTTGGTATCGAAGTCCTTCTCCATCGTCGGGATCGCGACGTTGACGGCGGAGAAGTCGTTGGCGATCACCAGGACGCTCATGCTCATCGCCAAGAGCGCCAGCACGGTTTTCCGATCCAGGCCTACGATGCGCGCAGCCTACGCTAAGCTGCGAAGGCGAATGAACCACCGGCTCGACACCCTGGCGCTTCTCCTTCTCCTCCCCCCTCGGGGGGAATAGCGCTGGGCGGCGCGAGAGCCGCGAGAGACAAGGTCATTCGAAGCAAGAGGAGAAGGAGGTAGGTCCCATGAACAGTTCATCCGACGCCGATCGCGTCCACATCTTCGACACCACCCTGCGCGACGGCGAGCAGTCGCCCGGCATCTCGCTGAACACGGCCGAGAAGGTCGAGATCGCTCAGCAGCTCGCGCGGCTCGGGGTCGACGTGATCGAGGCCGGCTTCCCGATCACCTCGCCCGGCGACTTCGAGGCGGTCGAGGCGATCTCGCGTCAGGTCGAGGGGCCGGCGATCTGCGGCCTGGCCCGCACCCACAAGGCCGACATCGACGCTGCTTGGGGGGCGATCCGGGATGCCGAACGGCCGCGAATCCATACCTTCATCTCGACCTCCGACATCCACATCGAGCACCAGCTTCAGACCGACCGCGAGGACGTCAAGGGCCAGGCCCGGGCCGCGGTGGCGCTGGCCCGCTCCTACTGCGACGACGTCGAGTTCTCGCCGATGGACGCGACCCGCGCCGACCTCGAGTTCACCGCCGAGGTCTGCGCGATCGCGGTCGAGGAGGGCGCCACCGTGGTCAACGTCCCCGACACGGTCGGCTACACGACCCCGGAGGAGTACGCGGACTACTTCCGCCGCCTCTACGAGCTGGTCCCCGGGCTGCGCGAGGTCGAGACCTCGGTCCACTGCCACGACGACCTGGGGCTGGCGGTCGCCAATTCTTACGCCGGCGTCCTGGCCGGCGCCCGCCAGGTCGAGTGCGCGGTGAACGGGATCGGCGAGCGGGCCGGCAACTGCTCGCTGGAGGAGATCGTGATGCTGATCCGCACCCGCGAGGACGTGCACGGTCTGACCACCGGGGTGCAGGCGCGGGAGCTGGCCCGCACCAGCCGCATGGTCTCGCGGCTGACCGGCTACGCGGTCCAGCCCAACAAGGCGGTGGTCGGGCGCAACGCCTTCGCCCACGAGTCCGGCATCCACCAGGACGGGGTGCTGAAGGAGCGCACCACCTACGAGATCATGGACGCGACGGAGGTCGGGCTCGAGTCGAACTCGATCGTGCTCGGCAAGCACTCCGGCCGGCACGCCCTGCGCGATGCGCTGGAGCAGCTCGGCTTCAAGGTCGAGGGCAACGCCCTCAACGCCGCCTTCAAGCGCTTCAAGGAGGTCGCCGATCGCAAGAAGCACGTGACCGCGCTCGACCTGGAGGCGATCGTCTCCGACGAGATGCGCGAACGTGCCAACGCCCACGATCTGGCCTGGTTCGAGGTCGAGGCGGGCTCGCGGCGCGAGCCGCTCGCCCGGGTCGCGGTGAAGATGCCCTCCGGCGAGGAGGCGGTCGGCGAGTCGGGCGGCGACGGCCCGGTCGACGCGATCTTCCACGCGATCCAGAAGGCGACGGGGACCGAGTGCGAGCTGCGCCAGTACACGGTCGAGGCGGTGACCGGGGGGGAGGACGCGCTCGGCGAGGTCAGCGTGATGCTGCGCGCCGCCGGGCGCCTCGCCACCGGCCAGGGGGTCGCGACGGACATCCTCGAGGCCTCGGCCCGGGCCTACGTGCGGGCGCTGTCCAACGCGCTCGAGGGGGCGGCGATCCGCGAGGCCGAGGCGGCGACGGCCGACGCGGCCGCCGAGCGCACGCCGGGGCCCTGACGGCATGGCGCCCGTCCCGCCGTTGCGCAATCGTTACCGGCACGGTCTGCGCAAAGCGGTCGGCGCCAGCGCCGGTCCCTACGGCTACACGCTGGCGGTCTGGACCACCGGCGCGGTCCTGATCCACGCTCGTGGCGTGCCGACGACGCTGAAGGCGCTGCTCTTCATGTTCGGCGCCGTAGCCGCCTTCGCGGTGATCGGCGCGCTCGCCTTCCGCGTCAACCCGGCGATTCGCGCCACAGCTGTCAGCCACCCGGTCCTCTGGGGCAGTTTCCACTTCGTCCCGGTGGCGACCTCGATCGGCGCCGCCTCCCTGGTCGCCCACTTCGTGCAGGGCGCCGCCGCCTGGCCGCTCGCCGGCTTCACCGCGACTTCGATCTACCTGACCTTCGTCGCCGCCCAGATCACCTTCTTCGAGGAGCAGGTCTTCGAGGAACTGGAGCACGAGGTGGAGGAGGTCGAGCGCGAGGTGGTCGAGGACCTGTAGCAGAAAAATCACATTCCGCGCGCCACACAGGCGCCGCGACTCGCCAGCCTGGCGGGCATGCCAACCCACCCCCCGGTCGAGTTTGCAGCTGCCCGCCATATAGGCGGCAAAGAACGAACTCGATCGCCAGATAGCCAGATTGGCCTCCTGGCGGGGCGACAGTACGGGGTTGTGACGCGGACCCAGCTCACCGGGTTGGGGCTTGGGGAGGACGCGATCGACGCGCGCCTGGCCCGCGGCCGTCTGCACCGGTTGCATCGAGGTGTGTATGCCGTCGGCCACACAGTTGTGCCGCGAGAGGGACGCTGGCTCGCTGCGGTCTTGAGAGTTGGACAAGGCGCGGTCCTCAGCCATGGATCCGCAGCGGAGCTTTGGGGCGTCAGACGGGAAGCGGTGCGGGGACGGATCGACGTATCGGCGCCTCGGCCCACTCGATCTCCGCCCGGAATACGCCGCCGCTACCTGCAATTGGCCCCGGGCGAAGCGACCATGAGGCGAGGGGTCCCGGTCACGACGCTCGCCCGAGCTCTCTTAGACATCGCGAGCGAAACCTCGCCGGAAGGCCTGGAAGGAGCGATTCGGGAGGCTGAATACCTGCACCGGTTTCGCCTCGGCGACCTGGAGGATCTGCTCGAACGCCATCCAGGTAGGCGAGGGACGAGAACCGTCAAGAATTGCCTGTCCCGACTCGGCCGAGGCCCGCGTGAGTCAAGTCGGCGGTAGTGGTGTAACTACCCGTCGGCTCCTTCACGCGGCTTGTAGCTGAGCCACCTCCTCTCGCTCCTTCATCGCCCTGGTCCTCGAGGACCAGGGCGATCGACTCGACCGAGAGGTAGCGGCGGGCGACCAGCCACTCGTCGTTCTGCTCGATCAGCAGGGCGCCGGCGAGGCGGATCGCCGCGGCATCGTTGGGGAAGATGCCGACGACGTCGGAGCGGCGCCCGATCTCGCGGTTGACCCGCTCCAGCGGGTTGGTCGAGCGCAGCTTCGGCCAGTGTGGCTGCGGGAAGCGGTAGAAGGCGAGCAGGTCCTCCTCGGCGTCCTCGAGCAGCTCGGCGACCTTGGGGACGGTTGCGCGCGAAGCGCTCCAGCACCGAGCCGAAGCGCTCGCGGGCCGTCGCGGCGTCGGGGGCGTCGAAGATCTCGCGCAGGGCGGCGGAGACCAGGCCGCGCTCGTCGCGCCGGCAGTGGCCGTGCATGTTGCGCACGAAGTGGACGGTGCAGCGCTGCCAGGGGCAGGCCAGCACCCGCTCGATCGCCGCCTTCAGCCCCTGGTGCTCGTCGGAGATCGCCAGGCGGACTCCCGAGAGCCCGCGGGCCACCAGGCCGCGCAGGAACTGCGACCCAGAAGGCATCGGTCTCGACCTCGCCGATGTCGATCCCGATCACCTCCCGGCGGCCGGTCTCGTGCACCGCGTAGGCGATCACCAGCGCCTTGGAGCGCACCGAGCCGCGGTCTCTGACCTTGAGGTGCTTGGCGTCGAGCCAGAGGTAGGGGAAGGCGCCCTCCAGCGGGCGGTTGCGGAAGGCGTCGACCCGCTCGTCGAGCTCGCGGCAGAGCGCGGAGACCCGGTCCTTGCTCATCGAGGAGATGCCCAGCTGCTCGACCAGGCGGTCGACCTTGCGGGTGGAGACGCCGTTGACGTAGGCCTCCATCACGACCGAGACGATCGCCTGCTCGCAGGGGCGCCGCGGCTCCAGGAAGCTCGGGAAGTAGGCCTCGCCCGAGCGCTTGCGGGGCACCGCCAGCTCGATCTCCCCGACCCGGGTCTCCCAGAGGCGCTCCCGGTAGCCGTTTCGGTGGGTTGCGCGGTCGGGGCTGCGCTCGCTGCGCCCGGCGCCGATCTGGGCGGAGATCTCGGCCTCCATCAGCTCGGCGGCGACCATCGCCACCGCCTCGCGCAGGAAGTCGCCGTGCTCGGCGATCAGGGTCTTGGCGACGACCTCGGGGGTCGTCATGCTCTTGCTCTCGGCCATCGTGGTGCTCCTTTCGTCGATTGAGGTTGGTCCTTCAACCGACGAGTCTGGGGCCCGCGGTGGCCGGAACTCTTCAAGGCGGTTCCGCGGAACGCCCCCGGCTACTGCGGGCCAGTTACACCACTTCTACCGACGTGACCCCTTGGCGATCTTGCGCAACGAAGTCGCCTCGATCCCTTGCTCACCGAATAGCCGCAGGGCGGACGAGACGATCGCCTCGCGAGCTGAGCGAGTGGAGCGGGCTGAACGCATGTTCGACATTGACTGTACAGATGTTTAGCCCCTGGGCGAGTGGGGCCCGGATCAAGTCAGGCCGCGGCGTCGCATAAGGTCGCGGCGAGATGTCAGCGTCGGCGAGAGCGTGGTTCCTGTTGGCGGCGGCGATCGCCTGCGAGGTCGGGGGCACGATCTCCCTGAAGCTCGCCGACGGGTTCACCGAGCCCGTGCCCAGCGTGACCGTGGTGGTCGGCTACGGCGCGGCCTTCGTCCTGCTTGCGCTCGTGCTCAAGTCGATGAGCGTGGGCGCGGTCTACGCGATCTGGGCCGGCGTCGGCACCGCGCTGGTGGCGCTCGCCAGCTTCGCCTTCCTGGGCGAGGAGATCGAGTGGCCGGCCTGGATCGGCATCGCGCTGATCGTCGGGGGCGTTGTCCTCGTCGAGGCCTACTCGCAACCGACCGAGGGGGGCGGCGAGAGCTGATGCTGGGCGCCTGGCTGCTCGTGGCCGCCGCGATCGTGCTCGAGGTCGGCGCGACCAGCTCGCTGAAGCTCTCCGACGGCCTCCGCCGGACCGGCCCGAGCATCGCGACGGTCTGCCTCTACGTCCTGGCGTTCGCCTGCCTCGGCGTGGCCGTGGCCACGCTGGACGTGGGCGTCGTCTACGCCGTCTGGGCCGGGGCGGGCACGGCCCTGATGGCCGTGGTCGGAACCGTCTACTTCGGCGAGAGGATGCGCTCGCCCGCCTTTGCCGGCATAGCCCTGATCGTCGCCGGCGTCCTGATGGTCGAGCTCTTCTCCCCTGCGTGAGCTAACCGGGCGGAGGAGCTCTCCCTCGCAGCGATGCCTCGAGCAGCGCGCCGGCGGCGAGCACCCGCGCGTCCTCGCCGGCGGGGGCGACGAGCTGGACGGAGGCGGGAAGCCCTCCCTCGGCGGGACCGCACGGCAGCGCGAGCGCCGGCCAGCCGAGCGCATTGAAGGGGTAGGTGAAGCGGATCACGGCGTCGCGGATCTCGCGGTCGTCCTCGACGGCGGGCGGGGCGACGAAGGCGAGCGTGGGCGCGATGAGCAGGTCGATCCCCGACAAGGCCGCCGCCGCACGCTCCCTGTACTCCTCAAGGCGATTTCGCCCCTCCCCGAGCTCCGCGTCGGTCACGGCGACGCAACGTTCGAGCTTCGCTCGGACGTTCTCGCCGTAGGCGTCTGCCTGCTCGGGGAAGAGGCCGCGGTGCGATTCCGCGACCTCCCGCATGAACACCTTGCCGATCCCCTCGGGCAGGGGGAACGCGACGGCTCGGCGGTGCGGGAACAGCTCCGCCGCGGCCTCGAGGCGCGCCCGTACCAGCGGCTCGGCGTGCTCCAGCCAGGCGACCCCGACCACGAGCTCGGCGAGCGAGCCAAGCTCGGCGCGCTCGAAGCCGGGCGCGAGCGCCGCCTCGGCGAGGCCGGCGGCGACCGCGGCCGCCGAGCCGCTGCTCGAGCCGCCCGCCGTCCGCCCGGGGTCGAGTGGGTTCTCGACCGCGTCGAAGTGCGGGTTGTGGCTGCTGACGCCGTAGGCGAACTCGTGCAGGTTCGTCTTGCCGACGTTCGAGTAACCGGCTGCCTCGAGCCTGCCGACCGCCTCGGCGGTGCGCCCCGGCACGTGGTCGTCGAAGAGGGCCGAGCCGTAGGTGGTGCGCAGGCCGGCCGTGTCGAACAGATCCTTGACGGCCAGCGGGATCCCGTTCCCGATCCGCTCCGGTCGGGTGAGGAAGACGGTCACCGGTGCGCCGGGCTCCGCCCGGCGAGCAGCTCGAGCGCGTGGGGCAGCGCGGCGGCGATCGCCGCGCCGGCCTGCTCGATGCTGGCCGGCTTGCCGGGGAAGTTGACGATCAGCGTGGAGCCGCGGATCCCCGCCACCGCGCGGGAGAGCATCCAGTGCGGCGTGTGCCGGCGCGAGGCCTCGCGCATCGCCTCGGCCAGCCCGGGCGCGTCGCGCTCGATCACCGCCCGCGTCGCCTCCGGGGTGACGTCGCTGGGGGAGAAGCCGGTGCCGCCGCTGGTCAGCACCAGGTCGCATCGCTCCTGGTCGGCCCAGTGGCGCAGCCGCGCTTCGATCAGCTCGCGGTCGTCGGCGATCAGGTCGCGTCCGGCGATCTCGGCGCCCAGCCCGCTCGCCAGGGCGGCCAGCCGCTTGCCGCTCTCGTCGCTGCCCTCTCCGCGTGACCTGGAGCTGCTGACCGTGATCAGTGCGGCTCGCATCGGCGGCTCAGCCCGCCCCGGGGGCGCTGGAGTCGAGCTTCCAGTCGGAGCGCCCGCCGGCCTTCTCGAGCAGGACGATCTGCTCGATCCGCACCCCGCGCTCGACGCCCTTGACCATGTCGTAGACGGTCAGCGCCGCGACCGCGCAGGCGGTCATCGCCTCCATCTCGACCCCGGTGCGGGCGACGGTGCGGGCCTCCGCCACCAGCTCGACCAGGCCGGCGTCGACGTCGACCGTCGCGCTGACGTCGGCGAAGCTGAGCGGCAGCGGGTGGGCGAGCGGGATCAGCGCGCCGGTCTGCTTCGCCGCCTGGATCCCGGCCAGCCTGGCCACCCCCAGCACCTCGCCCTTCGGGCCGTTGCCCTCCGCTACGGCCCGGGCGGTCTCGGGCGACATGCGCAGTCGCGCCCGCGCCCGCGCCCGCCGCTCGCTCGGCTGCTTGGCGCCGACGTCGACCATCCGCGCCCGGCCCTCCTCGTCGAGGTGGGTGAGGCGGTCGCTCATCGCGCCGGCTCGCTGTCCGGGCGCGCGACCCCGGGGGGCGGCGGATCGCCGGCGACCCATCGCGAGTCGCCGCCTTCCACCTCGCGCTTCCAGATCGGCGCCTCGGCCTTGATCCGGTCGATCGCTTCGCGGGCGCCGGCGAACGCCTCGTCGCGGTGGGCGGCGGAGGCGGCGACGATCACGCCGGGCTCACCCAGCGGGACGGCGCCGACCCGGTGCTCGGCGGCGGCGGCCTCGAGGCGATGGCGCTCGACGCACGCGACGAGGATCGCCGCGATCTGCTGCTCGGCCATCTCGCGGTAGGCCTCGTAGTCGAGTCGCTCGACCTCGCGGGTGACGCCCTGAAAGCTGACGATCGCCCCCGCTCCGGGGCTGGCCACCGCCTGCGACAGCGCCTCCAGGGAAAGCGGCTCGGCGCTGACCCGGGCGTGCACCCGGTCGGCGCCGCCGCTGATCGGCGGGATCAGGGCCAGCTCGTCGGAGGCCCGCAGCGGCGTCTCCGCCGTCGCGTAGTCGCGGTTCACCGCGAGTCGCACCGGCAGCCGCCGCAGCAGGTCGGCCAGCGAGGGCTCGGCGCCGAGTCGCTCCAGGGCGTCGGCGACGGTCGCGCCCTCCGCCAGCTCGAGCGGGATCGAATCGCTGCCCGCATGCTCGCGCAGGATCGCGAAGAGACGAACCTCTACGTCCACCCCGCCCATGCTAGGGGCCGCAGATCACGATTTCAGCAACTCGACCTCGATCCGCTCTCCAGACCGCAGCGACTCGCTGTCCGCCGGCGCCAGCGCCAGGCAGTCGGCGCCGAGCATCGAGGTGAGGACGTGCGAGCCCTGGTTCGGCGCCGGCGCCGCGTGCCAGCCGTCCTCGCGCAGGGAGAGGCGGCAGCGGATCGCGTGCGCGCGGCCGGCGGCCTTCTCGTAGTCGCCGTCGAGGATCGCGGTCGTCCGGGTCCGCTCCGGCGCGGCGCCGGCCAGGGCAGCCAGGGCGGGGCGGACCAGGAGGACGAAGGTGACCATCGCCGAGACCGGGTTGCCCGGCAGCCCGAAGACCAGGGTGTCGCCGCGGCTCCCGAACCAGGTCGGCTTGCCCGGCTTTATCGCCACTCCCCAGAAGCGCTGCTCGACCCCGAGCGCGGCAAGCGCCCGCTTGACGTGGTCGTGCTCGCCGACCGAGACGCCGCCGCAGATCACCGCGACGTCGGATTGGAGGATGGGCTCGATCGCCGTCAGCGTTGCTTCAGGGTCGTCCGCTGCGACGCCGCCGAGCAGCACCTCCGCGCCGGCCCGCTCGGCTAGGGCGGGGACCGAGTAGGCGTTCGAGTTGCGGACGCCGCCGGGGCGCATCTCCTCACCCGGCTCGAGCAGCTCGTCGCCACTGGTCAGGACCGAGACGCGGGGACGGCGGCGGCAGGTGACGGTCGCCGCAGCGAGTGAGGCCAGGACGCCGAGCTCCGCCGGCCCGATCGGGGCGCCGGCGGCGAGCACCGTTTCACCCGGCCTGACGTCCTCTCCGGCGCGGCGCAGGTCCTGGCCCGCCTCGATCTCCCCCTCGACGATTATCTGGCCGTCCGCGGTGGCTGCCGCCTCGACTCTGACAACGGCGTCGGCGCCGGGGGGGAGCACGGCCCCGGTGGAGATCCGGATCGCCTCCCCGGCTCTCAGCGGTGCTCCTGCCGGGCGACCCGCCCGCGACTCGCCCGCCAAACGCAGGACAGCCGGCGCCCCGGGTCGGGCGCCGCGCGTGTCCTCGGCGCGCACCGCGAAGCCGTCCATCCCCGAGTTGTCCTCGGGGGGCACGGCCTCGGTGGCGACTGCATCGGCGGCCAGGTATCGACCGAGAGCGTCGCGCAGCGCGACCCGCTCCGCGCCGAGCGGCTTCGCCTGGTCGAGGACGGCATCGCGCGCCTGTTCGATATCGATCAGCTTGGCTGCCACGGCCTCATCTCAACGGTCGAGACTAGCCTGGTGGCAGACTGCCGGCGATGGCCGAGCCCACCGGCACGGAGCGAGGGTCGGGAGCGGCGGTCGGCGCCGTCCTCGCCGGCGGACGGGGAAGTCGGATCGGCGGCGCCAAGGCGCTCGCGAGGCTGGGCGGCCGCCCGCTGATCTCCTTCCCCCTCGCCGCCGTCGAGGAGGCCGGCCTGGAGCCGCTTGTCGTAGCCAAGCCCGACTCGGAGCTGCCGCCGCTTCGGTGGCCGACGATTCGAGAGGCGCCCGTCCCCCGCCATCCGCTCTGCGGGATCGTCGCGGCCCTGAGACATGCGGGCGAACGCCCCGTGGTCGCCGTCGGCTGCGACATGCCGTTTGCGAGCCCCGCGCTGCTCCGCTGGCTCGGATCGGCCCCCGAGCCGCTGGTCGTGCCGAGGGCGGAAGACAGCCTGCAGCCGCTGCCGGCCCGCTACGACAGCGCGCTTCTGCCGGCGCTGGAAGGGGCGCTGGCAGCCGAGCGGGCTGTGCGGGGAACGCTCGAAGCGCTATCGCCGCGGATAGTCGGCGAAGCCGAGCTGGCGCGCTTCGGCGACCCGCGGCGACTCTGCTTCAACGTCAACACTCGCGCCGACCTCAGGCGGGCGGAGCAGATGCTGGCAGCGCCCGGTCGCTGAGCCGCCGCCAGGCGGCGCGGGCCGCGAGCACGGCCGCCCCGATGCCGAAGCCGATCGCCAGGTTGCCGCTGAGCAGGGTCACGAGGCCGACGCCGGCGGCGATCAGGCGGTCGTCGAGGCGCTCCAGCTGCCCCGCCAGCAGGCCGTGCTGGATCGCGACGAAGGCCAGCATCCCGGCCAGGGTGCCCGGCGCCAGCACCTGGAGCAGCGCCGGCAGCGAGGACCCCAGCCCGACCCCGAAGGCGACGAACAGCAAGCCGACCGCCAGGGTCGAGAGCCCGGTCCGCGCGCCGAGCTTGTAATGGGCGGTGACGCCGCCCGACCCGTGGCAGAGGGGGAGCGCGCCGCTGAGGCCGGCGCAGGCGTTGGCGGCGGCGATCGAGAGGGCGAGCCGGGCGGGGCGCACCCGCCGGGCGGCCAGGCCGAAGTAGCTGCGCTCGGCGTCGGCGGTGGCGACCACGGCGTTGCCGAAGGTGAGCGGCAGCTGTGCGATCACCAGCGAGGTGAGCGCGACGGCGAAGGCCCCGCCGCCTGGAACCGAGAGCGAGACCGGCTGCGGCCCGGCGTGCAGCTCGGGCAGGCCGCCGACCGCCAGCCCCACCGCGGCGCCGCCCGCGAGCACGATCAGGCTGCCCGGCAGCGAGCGCCACCGGCAGGCGAACAGCAATGCGCAGGCGGAGGCGGCCATCGCGACGCCGAGGCCGGGCGACAGGGGCGGCAGGCCGGGCCAGTTGCCCTGTTCGGCGAGGTTCACCGCCGCCTTGGCGAGCAGCAGGGCGACGCTGGCCTGGATGCCGCGGACGAGCACCTGCGGGAAGCGCTGCGCCAGCCAGTCGGCGAGGCCGCCCGTCGCCAGAACCGCCATCGCAGCGGACATCAGCAGCGCTCCGGCGGCGAGCGTCGCCGCCGAGAGGTGCAGGGCGATCGCCGCCGCCGCGAAGGCCTTCAGCGGCTGCACGGGGACCGGCACCCTGAAGTACAGCGCGGTGCCGGCGTAGGCCAGGCCGGTGACGAGGAAGACGGCGGTCGCGTTGAGTCCGTTGAGGGCGATCATCGCGACCGCGATCGGGATCAAGATGCCGCTGTCGCCGAGCCCCCCGGCCAGCTCGTCGAGCGCTCGGCGGGCCGTCCCCCTCGCTCCGTCCCGGTCGAGGCTTCGCACCTCAGCCCCCGATCGCGCTCATCGTCCGCGCCGGCTGGCGGAAGCCGGGCTCGTTCACCCGGTGCTTCAGCTCCTTGCGCCAGACCGCCTCGCGGACGATCTCCGCCAGCTCCTCCTCGCCGGCCCCGTCGCGCAGCGGCCCTCGCAGGTCGGTCTCCTCGATCGAGAAGAGGCAGGTGCGCAACTTGCCCTCGGCGGTCAGGCGGAGGCGGTTGCAGTCGGCGCAAAAAGGTTCGGAGACCGGATTGACGAAGCCGATCTCCCCACCTCCGTCGGCGAAGCGGAACACCCTGGCGGTGGCCGAGGGCTCACGGGGCAGCTCCTCGAGCGGGTGGATCGCCTCGATCCGGCGGCGCAGCTCCTCTCCGGTGAGGACGGCGTCGGGGGTCCAGGCCCGATCCGCGTCGAGCGGCATGAACTCGATGAAGCGGACCTGGAAGGCGCTCGTCCGGGCGAACTCGCAGAAGCGCTCGACCTCGACCTCGGTGAAGTCGCGCATCGCCACCGCGTTGACCTTGATCGGGCGCAGCGACGGGTGGGCGGCGATCGCGTCGAGGCCGCGCAGCACCTGCGGCAGGGCGTCGCGGCGGGTGAGCTGGAAGAAGCGATCGCGCTGAAGCGAGTCGAGCGAGACGTTGACCCGGTCGATCCCCGCCCGGGCCAGGTCGTCGGCCTGCCGCTCGAGCAGGTAGCCGTTGGTGGTCAGCGAGAGGTCGCGGAGCCCGCCGATCCCGGCGAGCATCCCGGCCAGGCGGGGTAAGTCGCGGCGCACCAGCGGCTCCCCCCCGGTGAGGCGGACGTCCTCGACTCCCAGCCCCACCAGCAGGCCGACCAGCCGCTCGATCTCCTCGAAGCTGAGGATCTCCTCGCGCGCCAGCCAGGGGAGCCCCCCGGCCGGCATGCAGTACTGGCAGCGAAAGTTGCAGCGGTCGGTGACCGAGACGCGCAGGTCGGAGATCCGCCGCCCGTGGCCGTCGTGCAACGGCGTCTCAGGAGCCATCGCCCGCGGGAGGAGGCGGTGGCTGCGACCCGCCGCTCGCGCCGCCCGCCGGGGAGGCGGTGCGCGGCGGGGCGAGCCCGGTGGCGAGACCCGCGCAGAGCCAGGCGAAGGCGACCAGGAAGACGAAGCCGAGGACGAACTCGCCGGTCGTGTCCTTGACGACTCCCATCAGCAGCGGCGGGAAGAAGCCGCCGAGCCCACCGGCGGCGCCGATGATCCCGGTCGCGGCGCCGGTCGTGCGTGGGAAGTAGACCGGCACCTCCTTGAACACGGCGCCGTTGCCGAGCCCGAGAAACGTCGCCATCGTCAGCGAGAAGATAGTCACCGGAACGATAGCTGGACCGGAGGCCTGCCAGGCGAGGCCGATCGCGTCGACGCCGACACCGGCGAAGACCAGGACCAGCACCGGGCGAGCGCCGACCCGATCGGCGAGCCAGCCTCCCGCCGGTCGCGCCGCCGTGGCGAAGACGGTGAACCCGGCCGCCCGCAGGCCGGCGTCGGCGAGCGAGTAGTCGAACCAGTCGGTGAGCAGCTTGGGCAGGAAGATCGCCATCGCGACGAAGCCGCCGAAGGTGACGAAGTAGAAGATCGATAGCCGCCACAGGTCCCAACCCGAGCGCAGCACCTCCATGTAGGGGATGCGGTGGGAGTGACGGCCGGGCGCGTCGCGGGCGAGCACCGACCAGAGCAGCGCGTAGGCGCCGATCACGACGGCGAAGACGATCCCGGCGGTCGCCTGCCCGGCCGCGTCGCGGATCGCCGGCACCGAGAAGGCCGCCACGGCGGTGCCGATGTTGCCGACGCCGTAGACACCGAGCGCGAATCCCTGGCGGCGCTCCTCGTACCACTCGGCGACGAAGGGGATTCCGACCGCGAAGGAGGCGCCGGTCGTGCCGAGCAGGAAGCCGGCGCCGAGCAGGGCGGCGTAGCTGTGCGCGAAGCCGACCAGCAGGGCGGCGCCGGCCGAGAAGGCGAGCATCCCGGTGAAGACGATCCGGCCGCCGATCCGGTCGGTGAGCAGGCCGAGCGGGATCCGCAGCAGCGAGCCGAGGACCACGGGAATGGCGATCATCACCGAGGTTTCGGTGTTGGAGAGGCCGAGGTCGTCCTGCAGGCCCGGCGCCAGCGGCGCCAGCATGCCCCAGGCCGAGAAGCAGACGGCGAAGGCCAGCGTCGCCAGCAGCAGGTTCGGCGTCTGTCCGCGCGGGGAAGGTTCCATGGTCACGATGCCTCTCTCGTTCGACGGGACGGGCTCGCCGCCGCACGCTGTCGCGGCGCACGGGGACGTCCGCCCCGGCTTCGGTAGGGGACAGGGCTGCGGCGGAGGAAGTCCACCGGGATGCTCCAGACGTGGACCAGCCGGGTGAAGGGCCATAGCGCGTAGAGGAACCACACGCCGACCACGTGGATCTGGAAGATCAGGCTGACGCCGTCGCCGCTGATCAGCTCCGGCTTCGGATCGAGGACGAAGATCTGGCGGAAGTAGGGGGCGACCGTCTCGCGGTAGGCGACCGAGTCGCCGAGGTTGGTCAGCGTGGCGAGCAGCCCGGTGACGATCCCCAGCGCGAGCAGGGCGAAGACCGTGAGGTCCATCCGGGTCGTCGTCACCCGCACCCGCGGGAAGCGCAGGCGGCGGTAGAGCAGCGCGGCGAAGCCGGCGAGGACGGCGGCGCCGGCCGTGACGCCGCCGGCCACGGCGAGCACGTGGTAGGCGCTGTCGGAGAGGCCGACCGCCGCGGTCCAGGACTGCGGCACGAGGATGCCGAGCACGTGGCCGCCGATCGCCGCCAGCACGCCGAGGTGGAAGATCGTGCTGCCGAAGCGCAGCACGCGGCTCTCGAGGAACTGGGTCGAGCGGGCGCCCCAGCCGTACTGGTCGCTGCGGTAGCGCCAGGCGGTGCCGACCGCGAACACGGCGAGCGCCGCGTAGGGCAGGACCGCGTAGAGGAGGACCGAGCCCTGGCTCACTCGCGCCCCCCGACCAGCGGCTGCGGCGGCGGACCGCCGGGCACCGGCATCACCTCGGGCGGCGCGAACGGCTCCAGGCCGACCTGCTCGCTGGGCGGGCCCTCGGCCGCGAGGCGCTTGATCCGCGTCACCTGCCTCTCGGTCAGGCTCGGCAGGCCGTCGACGACGGCGTCGAGCAGCTCGGCGAAGGGGCTGTCCTCGCGGTGCAGGCTGTCGCGGACCAGCTCGATCGCCGGCCGGTGGCGGTCGAGCAGATCGCGCCCGACCGGCTCGGGGGCGAGGGCGCAGAACTCGAGCATCAGGGGCAGGAAGTCGGGCAGCTCGGTCTCCTCGCCCTCGAAGCCCGCCGCCGCGTATGCCTGCTTCAGCTTGAGCAGCGCCAGGCCGCGCTGGCGGCTGTCGCCGTGCAGGTGGTAGGTGAGGTGAAGGCTGCGCTGCCGAGCGAAGTCGAAGGTCTCGACGTAGGCCGCGCGCAGCTCGCTGAGCGGGCGCTCCCAGTACCAGGCGAGGAAGGAGGCGAAGCGCTGGGCCTGGCGGCCGCGCAGCGGCGCCAGCTCGGCCGGGTCGAGCCCGGCGACCGCCTCGCGCCCGACGGCGCTCGGGTACTGGAGCAGGACCGAGGCCAGCTTCAGCGGGTGGACGGGCTCAGCCGGCACCGTTGGCGCTCCTCCGCACGAGGTGGTCGCGGATGTCGAAGTCGGGGTCGGGGCCGCTCTCGGGCTCGGGGCCGGGGTCGTCCGGATGGGCCATGCCCGGCGGCAGCGCCGCCCCGTCGACGAAGTCGATCCCGCAGGAGCCCTGCTCGGCGAAGGCGGCCGGGGAGGCCTCGCCGTGGCGCTTGGGGATCACGTAACGCTCGTCGTAGTCGCCGATCGCGACCATGCGGAACATCGCCTCGACCTCGGCGGGGTCCATGCCGACCTCGCGGGCGATCTCGGGATCGGCCTCGCCGGCAACGTTCTCAGCCCGCATGTAGCGGCGCATCGCGACCAGGCGCCGCAGCGAGCGTCGCACCGGCTCGGGGTCGCCCGCCGCGAGGAAGCCGGCCAGGTAGGAGACCGGGATGCGCAGCTCCTCGATCGCGGCGAAGACGTCCTCGGAGCGACCGCCGTCGCGGACCAGCGACTCGCCCAGGCTCTCGACCGGCGAGAGCGGCGGCACGTACCAGACCATCGGCAGGGTGCGGTACTCCGGGTGCAGCGGCAGGGCGATCCGCCAGCGCTTGCACATCGCGTAGACGGGCGAGCGGCTCGCCGCCTCGATCCAGTCATCCGGGATCCCGTCGCGGCGCGCCTGCTCGCGAACGTCGGGGTCGTCGGGGTCGAGCATGATGTCGAGCTGGCTCTCGATCAGCTCGTGCTCGTCGGCGACCGAGGCGGCCGCCTCGACCCGGTCGGTGTCGACCAGCACGACGCCGACGTGGCGCAGGCGGCCGACGCAGGTCTCCGAGCAGACCGTCGGCATCCCGGCCTCGATCCGCGGGTAGCAGAAGTTGCACTTCTCGGCCTTCCCCGTCTGCCAGTTGAAGTAGACCTTCTTGTAGGGGCAGCCGGAGACGCAGAAGCGCCAGGAGCGGCAGGCCTCCTGGTCGACCAGGACGATCCCGTCCTCCTCGCGCTTGTACATCGCCCCCGAGGGGCAGGAGGCGACGCAGGAGGGGTTGATGCAGTGCTCGCAGATCCGCGGCAGGTACATCATGAAGGCCTGCTCGAACTCGAGCTTGACCTCCTCCTCCAGGGCGCGCCGGTTGGGGTCCTTGGCGGCGTGCTCGCGCGAGCCCGCCAAGTCGTCCTCCCAGTTGGGGCCCCACTGGAGGTCGAGGTCGCGCCCGGTGACCTGCGACTTCGGCCTGGCGGCCGGCTGGCGCTCCCCCGCCGGGGCCGAGATCAGCTGGTCGTAGTCGTAGGTCCAGGGCTCGTAGTAGTCCTCGATGCCCGGCAGGTCGGGGTTCCAGAAGATGTTGGCCAGCTTGTGCAGCCGCCCGCCCGCGCGCAGCTTCAGCTTGCCCTTGCGGCCGAGCTTCCAGCCGCCGTTCCACTTCTCCTGGTCCTCGTAGTCGCGCGGGAAGCCGCGGCCGGGCTTGGTCTCGACGTTGTTGAACCAGGCGTACTCCATGCCGCGCCGGTTGGTCCAGACGTTCTTGCAGGTGACCGAGCAGGTGTGGCAGCCGATGCACTTGTCGAGGTTCATCACCATCCCCATCTGGGCCCGGACGCGCATCAGTACTCGACCTCCGTGCGGCGCTTGCGGACGATGATCAGCTGGTCGCGCTGCGGGCCGGTCGGCCCGTAGTAGTTGAAGCCCCAGGAGAGCTGCGCGTAGCCGCCGATCATGTGAGTCGGCTTGATCGTGATCCGGGTCAGCGAGTTGTCGGTCCCCCCTCGCGCCCCCGAGACCTCGGAGACGGGCACGTTCACGTGGCGGTCCTGGGAGTGGTAGAAGAGCGCCACCCCGGGCGGCACCCGGTGGGAGACGACGGCGCGGCAGGCGACGACGCCGTGGCGGTTGTAGACCTCGAGCCAATCGTTGTCGGCGACGCCGATCCGCTCCGCGTCGGAGTCCGCCAGCCAGATCGCCGGCCCGCCGCGGAACAGAGTCAGCATGTGCAGGTTGTCCTGGAACTCGGAGTGGATCGACCACTTCGAGTGCGGGGTCAGGTAGCGCACGGTGATCTCGAGCCCGTCCTCGACCGCCGGCTCGCCCGCCAGGCCGAGCAGCTGCCCGGCGTCGACCGGCGGCCGGTAGGCGGGCAGGCCCTCGCCGAGGTCGAGCATCCACTCGTGGTCGAGGTAGAGCTGCTGGCGGCCGGTCAGCGTGCGCCAGGGGATCGAGCGCTCGAGGTTGGCGGTGAACGGCGAGTAGCGGCGCTCGCGCGACTCCAGGCCCGACCACTCCGCCGAGGGCATCACCTTGCGTGGCTGGGCAACGAGGTCGCGGAAGCTGAGGCGCTCGTCCGGCGTGCTCGGAGGGGATGTCGGCGAGCGGCCGCCCGGTGCGCCGCTCCAGGGCGCGGAAGCTCTCCACCGCGAGACGGCCGTTGGTGGTGCCGGAGAGCGCCAGGATCGTCTCGCAGACCTCGACATCGCGCTCCAGCCGCGGCCGTCCGGCGCCGACGCCCTCTCGAGCCACGCCGTTGCGCTCGCCCAGCTCGGCGACCTCCTGCGCCGGTTTCCAGGAGACGCCCTTCGCCCCCGTCCCGAGCTGCTCGACCAGGGGGCCGAGCGCGGTCATCTTCTCGGCCACCGCGCCGTAGTCGCGCTCGACCGCGGTCAGGCCCGGCATCGTCTTCCCCGGGACCGGCTCGCACTCGCCCTTGCGCCAGTCGCGGACCCGGCCGCCGGGCTGGCCCAGCTCGCCCGGGGTGTCGTGCATGAGCGGCGTGGCGACGATGTCGGTGCGGGTGCCGAGGTGCTCGGCGGCCAGCTCGGAGAAGCGGGTGGCGATCCGGTTGAACGCCTCCCAATCGGACTTCGCCTCCCAGGGGGGCGGGATCGCCGCGTTGAACGGGTGGACGAAGGGGTGCAGGTCGGTGCTGGAGATGTCGTGCTTCTCGTACCAGGTGGCCGCCGGCAGGACGACGTCGGAGTAGATGCAGGAGCCGTTCATGCGGAAGTCGATCGTGGTGAAGAGGTCGAGCTTGCCCTCGGGCGCCTCCTCCCGCCAGCGGACCTCCTCGGGGCGGTCCTCGGACGCCGACTCCGAGGAGCGCACGGCGGCGTCGGGGACGCCGAGCAGGTGGCGCAGGAAGTACTCGTGGCCCTTGCTCGAGGAGCCGAGCAGGTTGGCCCGCCAGAGGTTGAGCACGCGGGGGAAGTTGGCCGGGTCGTCGGGGTCCTCGCAGGCGAAGCCGAGGCGGCCGGCGCGCAGCTCCTCGACCACGTGGTCGGCCGGCTCGCGTCCCGCCGAGCGGGCCTCGTCGGCGAGGTCGAGCGGGTTGCGGTCGAAGCTCGGCGCCGCCGGCAGCCAGCCCAGGCGCACCGCCTGCGCGTGACAGTCGGCGGTGTGCCGCCTGCCCATCGTGCCCGGGCCGGCCGGCGAGGAGAACTCCTCGGCGCCGAAGGTCTCATAGCGCCACTGGTCGGTGGCGAGGTGCCAGAACGGCGTCGCCGGCTGCTGGCGCGCCGGCCGGTTCCAGTCGAGCGCGAAGGCGACGGTCTGCCAGCCGGTCAGCGGCCGCACCTTCTCCTGGCCGACGTAGTGCGCCCAGCCGCCGCCGTTGACGCCCTGGCAGCCGCAGAAGAGGACCAGCGAGAGCATCGCCCGGTAGGTCTGGTCGGAGTGGAACCAGTGGTTGGTGCCGGCGCCCATGACGATCATCGAGCGCCCCCGGGTGCGCTCGGCGTTGGCCGCGAACTCCCGGGCGATCCGAAGGCAGCGCCCCGCGTCGACCCCGGTGAGGACCTCCTGCCAGGCCGGGGTGTGGGGCTCGCTCGCGTCCTCGTAGCCGCTGGGCCAGGAGCCGGGCAGCCCCTCGCGGCCGACCCCGTACTGGGCGAGCGCGAGGTCGAAGACCGTCGTCACCAGCTTGCCGCCGATCCGCTTGGCGGGAACGCCGCGCACCATCGTCGTGCCTCCCTCGCTCTCGCCGCCGTCGAAGCGCGGCAGCGTCACCTCGACCGCCTCCTCGTGGCGGCCGAGCAGGGTCAGGGCAGGCTCGATCCCTTCCAGGTCGAGGTTCCAGCTGCCCTCGCCCCGCTCGCCCCAGCGGTCGCCGATCGTGCCGTTGGGCACGGCGGCCCGACCGTCGCGAGCATCGAGGACGACCGTCCTCCACTCGGCGTTCTCCTCCTTGCCGCCGAGATCGGAGGAGCGCAGCAGGGCGTCGCCGGCGTAGGTCCCGTCCTCGCGCTTGCGCAGGGTGACGAGGAACGGCAGGTCGGTGAAGCGGCGCGCGTAGTCCTCGAAGTAGTCGACCTGGCGGTCGACGAAGAACTCTCTGAGCACGACGTGGCCCATCGCCATCGCCAGGGCGCCGTCGGTGCCGGCGCGGGCGGGCAGCCAGTGGTCGGCGAACTTGGTGTGGCCGGCGTAGTCGGGGGAGACGACGACCACCTTCTGGCCGCGGTAGCGCGCCTCGGTCATGAAGTGGGCGTCGGGGGTGCGCGTCTGGGGGACGTTGGAGCCCCAGAGCACGAGGTAGGAGGCGTCCCACCAGTCGGCCGACTCGGGCACGTCGGTCTGGTCGCCCCAGATCTGCGGCGAGGCCGGCGGCAGGTCCGCGTACCAGTCGTAGAAGCTGAGCGAGACGCCGCCGATCAGCGAGAGGAAGCGGGTGCCGGCCGAGTAGGAGACCATCGACATCGCCGGGATCGGCGAGAAGCCGACGATTCGGTCGGGCCCGTACCTGCGGATCGTGTGCACGTGGGCGGCCGCGATCAGCTCGACGACCTCGTCCCACTCGGCGCGCAGGAAGCCGCCCTTGCCGCGCTGCGACTTGTAGGCGCGCGCCTTCTCGGGATCCTCGACGATCTCCGCCCAGGCCTCCACCGGGTCGCCGAGCCGCTCGCGCGCCTCGCGGAACATCTCCAGCAGCACCCCGCGCACGTAGGGGAACTTCGGCCGCAGCGGCGAGTAGATGTACCAGGAGAAGGAGGCCCCGCGAGGGCAGCCGCGGGGCTCGTAGTCGGGCGTCTCGGGGCCGTTGGAGGGGTAGTCGGTCTGCTGCGTCTCCCAGGTGACCAGGCCATCCTTGACGTGGATCTTCCAGGAGCAGGAGCCGGTGCAATTCACCCCGTGGGTGGAACGGACGACCCTGTCGTGCTGCCAGCGCCGCCGGTAGGCGGCCTCCCAGTCGCGGGAATAAGTCGAGCGCTCGTTCCAGCCGTCGGCTGAGCGCTGGCGCGGCTCGAAGAACTGCCGCGCTCGCAGCAGCGCTTGCCGATCAGACATTGCTCGCCTCTCGCATCCGATACTCCCCCTGCTATGAAGTTGGATTGTGAAACCGGAATCGCCCTCCGCCTGGGACCCCGCGCGCGAATTCCTATCAGGTCAACGCAGCGTTTTCACAGGCCGCGTGTATAAAAGACGGTGCCACGATGGATCTGCCCTCCGGTAGCAGCCACCTCCTCGGGCAGGCGACCCGGGCTCGGATCTTCGCTCAGCTGGTGGAGTGCCGGACGGCTGTGAGCACCGGGGAGGTGGCGAAGCGGGTGGGCAAACACCCGAACGGGGTTCGAAGGCACCTCAAGCGACTGCACGTAGCGGGCCTGGTCCAGCGGCTGCAGAGCAAGGGCACGAGAGGGCGCCCGGGCGATCTCTGGGCAGTCGCATCGGGCGCACGCCCCGGCGGGGGTGACCCGAGCGACTACACAAACCTGGCCCGCTGGCTCGCCCGCGCGACGCCGAGCGGCCCGACTCGCCTGCGCATCATCGAGAACACCGGGCGGGAGATCGGCCGCGAGCTGGCGCCGGCGACGACGAAAAGCCCCGTCGAGAGCTTCCGGGCGGTCTTCGCCGCCCTCGGCTTTCAGCCGATGATCGAGATGAACGACGGCGGCTTCACCTGTCGGCTGGAGAACTGCCCCTACCGGGCGTCGGTGCGCGAGAATCCCGATGTGATCTGCACGCTGCACCGCGGCCTTTCCGCGGGACTGCTGTCGGAGCTCGATCCGAAGGCGAAGCTGACCCGGTTCGAGCCGCACGACCCCGACCGCGCGGGTTGTCTGGTCAGCGTCGAGGGGATGACGGGCGAGTGAAACGCGCTGAGGCGCTCCGCCCCCTCTCGCGCCAGCATCTGGTCGCGCTGCTCGCGGCGAAGAGGTTGCGCGAGGCCGAGGACCTGGCCGAGGCGAGGCGCGCATTCCTCGACTTCTGGCATGGTGACGGGCGGCTTCACTTCCGCGTCGAGGAGGAGGTGCTGCTGCCCACCTGGGCAGCTCACGGAGAGGTCGACCGCGCCGGCGTGAAGCGGATGCTCGACGAGCATCTGGTCATCCGCCGCGAAGCGATCCGGCTGGAAGCGGACGAGGTCGACCTGGAGGAGATCCGCGAGCTGGGACGGCTCCTGCACGACCACGTCCGCTTCGAGGAGCGCCGGCTGTTCCCGGAGGCGGAAGCCGCCCTCGACCCCGCCGCCCTCGCCCGCCTCGCGGCGGCGATCGAGGAGGCGGAAGGGGCTTCCTCGCCCGGTCGCTGAAGTCGGCGGCCGGCGGAATCGCCTCCGCAGCCTTCGGCTTTCCCGTAATGCATTCGTCACTTCTCTCGGAGAGACTGCCGGCCCGTGGCCCACCTGCTGGTAATCGCCAAGGCCCCGGCGCCGGGGCGCTCGAAGACTCGGCTCTGCCCGCCCTGCACCCCCGAGCAGGCTGCGGCGCTTGCCGAAGCGGCCCTGGCGGACACGCTCGCCGCCGTGGCGGAGACGCCCTGCGACGGCCGCACCCTGGTCCTCGACGGCCCCCGCGGCGACTGGCTGCCAGAGAACTGCTTCGAGGTCGTTCCGCAGCGGGGCAGGGGGCTCGGCGAGCGCTTGGCGGCGGCCTTCTCGCAGCGCGACGAGCCGACCCTGCTGATCGGCATGGACACCCCGCAGGTCAGCCCCGACCTGCTCGGCGAGGCGCTCGAGCGGCTCGAGCGCCCGGGCGCCGACGCGGTGCTCGGGCTCGCCGAGGACGGCGGCTACTGGGCGATCGGCCTGCGCGCGCCGCAGCCGGCCGCCTTCGATGGCGTGCCGATGAGCAGCCCGCGGACCGGCGCCTGCCAGCGGGAGCGGCTCCGCCGGCTGGGGCTCGCGGTGCGGGACCTGCCGACGCTGCGCGACGTCGACGACATCGACGACGCCCGCAGCGTCGCGGCCGAACGACCGCTGGGCGGCTTCGCGCGCGCGCTGGGGGAACTGGAGCCGATCCTTGTCTGAGCTGAGCCTGCGCAGCGCCACCGATCTCTACGAGAGCGCGCTGGGCGACGGCCTCGTGCCGCTGGCGTCGGCCGATTACCACGCGATCGGGGACGACGGCACACGCCGTCGCCTGCCCTTCGAGCGCTGGCTGCAGCGGGCCGCCGACGAGGAGGAGCAGCTTCTGGAGTGGGCGGTGGGGCCGGTGCTCGACATCGGCTGCGGCGTCGGCCGGCACCTGGTCGCGCTCCAACGCCGTGGGGTGGGGGCGACCGGCGTGGAGATCTCCGTGCGGGCCGTGCAGATCGCCCGCGCCAGGGGCGGCGAGGTGATCGAGGGCTCGATCTTCGACGTTCCCGAGCGGACCAGCTGGGGGACCGCGCTGCTGCTCGACGGGAACATCGGCATCGGCGGCGATCCCGAACGTCTTCTCTCCCGGGTCGCTGGCCTTCTCTGTCCCGGTGGCAGGGCCCTGGTCGAGCTGGACCCGCCCCGCACGGAGACCCGCATGCTGCGCCTCAGGCTGGAGGGGCCGCACGACGTCAGCGACTGGATCCCCTGGGCCTGGGTGGGCGCCGACGCGATCGGCCCGATCGCGACCGTCGCCGGCCTTACCCTGGACGACATCTGGTCCACCGAGCAGCGCTGGTTCGCGCGGCTTCGCCGCGACCCGACTCCTTGACCTCGCAGGGGCGACTGGGGGGCGACAGGGTCCCCACCCTGATCGCCGCCGCGACGCTGCTGACGATCGCGGTCGGCCTGATCGCCCAGGCGGCCGGAATCGACTGGCACACGCGGGCGCAGCCGCTCACCCTCATCCTCCGGCCCAGGCTCTCGCCCTGGGCCGTGCTCGGGGTCGCCGTCCTCCTCGCCTCGCTCTACGCGGCCTGGCGCCTGTTCCGGGCGCAGGTCGGCGCGACCTGGTTCGCTCTCGCCGGCTTCGCGCTCACCCTGCTCACCAGGCTGGCGCTCAACGCGATGCGGATCGGCCCACCGGGCTGGTACGAAGTCTTCGTCGTCCGCGGGCACGGGGAGGGGCGCACCGAGTATCTGCCGGCACTGCCCGAGCTGGAGCGGGGGGTCGGGCGGTTCCTCGGCCATTTCGACTCCCTGGTGGCCACCCTGCCGATCCACGCCGCCGGCAACCCGCCCGGGCTGCTGCTCAGCATGGACGCGCTCGGGATCGACACCGCCCAGGGTCTGGCGGCGCTGACGATCGTGGTCGGGGCGATGGCGACGCCGGCGCTCTACGCGCTGGCGCGCCAGCTGTTCGGGGAGACGACCGCGAGGGTCACCGCGCTGCTCTTCGTCTTCGTGCCGACCTCGCTCCTCTACGGGGCCACCTCGGCCGACGCGATGTACGTGACGCCCGCGATGGTCGCGGCGGCCTGCCTGGTCTCGAGGCGGGCCCCGGTGGTCGCGCTCGGCGCCGTCGCGCTGGCGATCGCCTCGTTCTTCTCCTACGCGCTGCTCGCGATCGGCGCCTGGGTCGCGCTGGTGCGCTGGCGCCGCGACGGCCCGGCGACGGCGCTGCGGGTGGCGCTGCTCTGCGGCGCGACCGTCGTCGCCTTCTACCTGGCGCTCGAGCTGATCAGCGGCTTCGACGTCCTCGCCGTGCTGCAGGCGACCGATCGCCGCTACCGCGAGGGCGTCGCCGACGTCCGCCCCTACCTCTTCTACCTGTTCGGCTCGCCGGCTGCCTTCCTGGTGATGCTCGGCCCCGTCGCCTGGTTCGCGGCGCGCTCGCTCGGCGCCCGGGAGACCACTGCGATCGCGCTCGCGGTGGTGGTCGCGGTCGCCGCGCTGGCCGGCTTCACGAAGGGGGAGACCGAGCGCATCTGGATCTTCCTCGTGCCCCTGGCCTGCCTCGCCGCGGCGCGCTCGCTGCGGGCGGAGCGCCTGCCGCCGGTCCTCGTCCTGCTCACCGCGCAGGCGCTGCTGATCGAGGCCCTGTTCGCGACCAAGTGGTGAGTGCGCCGCATCCGACCTTGACCACACCCCACTGGGGTGAAAGTCGGATGCCGCGCACGGGTGGGGCTCGGTCGGCTAGTAGCGCAGCTCCGCGGTGGCGAACTCCCGCATCCCCTCCTCGAGGCCGACGGCGGCGGTGAAGCCGAGCCGAGCCGCGGCCCTGGACGTGTCGGCGAAGACGTGGCGGACGTCGCCGAGGCGGAACTCGCCGGTGACCCGCGGACTTGGCGCCTCCGGCCCCGCCGCCTGGGCGAGCAGGTCGGCCATCGTCTTGATCGAGCGCGGATTGCCGCTGGCGATGTTGAACGTGCCTTCGCTCTCGGCTTCGGGGTCGAGCGCGATCAGGTTGGCCCGGGCGACGTCGCCGACGTGGACGAAATCGCGCAGCTGGCCGCCGTCCTCGAAGACCGCCGGGGGGCGCCCGGCGGCGACCGCGCTGCGGAAGATGCTGGCGACCCCGGCGTAGGGAGTGTCGCGCGGCATCCGCGGCCCGTAGACGTTGTGGTAGCGCAGGGCCGTGAAGCGCACCTCCTCCTGCTCGCGGGCGAACAGCCCGCAGAGATGCTCCTGCTGGAGCTTGGTCGCGGCGTAGACGCTGCGCGGATCGAGCGGCGCGTCCTCGGGGACCGAGCGCGGCTCGAGCGGGTCGCCGCAGCGCGGGCAGGGCGGCTCGAAGCGACCGGCTTCGAGGTCGGCCCGGGCGCGGGGTGGGGGGCGCACCGGACCGTGACGCGGGCACTCGTAGCCGCCCTCCCCGTAGACGACCATGCTGCTGGCGAGGACGAGCGGGCCGCGGTAGCGCCGCGCCGCGAGCGCGGCGAGCAGCCGCGCGGTGCCGAGGTCGTTCGCCGCCACGTAGTCCGGCACCTCGGTGAAGTCTGTGCCGAGGCCGACCATCGCCGCCTGGTGGCAGACCGCGTCGATTCCGTCGAGCGCCGCCGCGACCGTATCGGGGTCGTTGAGGTCGCCGATCCTCACCTCGGCGGCGGGGTTGAGGTAGCCGGGGCGCCCGCTGTGCGCGGCGGGGTGCAGGCAGTCGAGCACGCGGACGTCGCGGCCGGCCTCGATCAGCTGGTCGACGATGTGGGAGCCGATGAACCCCGCCCCACCGGTGACGAGTACGCAGCCTGGCACCGGCGCAGCCTAGATGCTGGGTGGCGGGGTCGGCGCACGGTTCACAGACTTTTCATCCCCGGCTGCAAGGCTGGTGCGGTGCGTCTCGGCCTGTACCTGTGCGGCTTGAGCCTGCTCGCGGCCTTCGCCCTGGGGTGCGGGGGCGAGAGCGGGTTCCCGCGCGCCGCCGAGCCGGCCGACTCCCCGCCCCTCCGGGCCGAGCCGGCGGGGACCGTCGCGAAGCTGGGCGGGGAGCCCGAGGGAATGGCCTTCGACCGTCGCGCCGGCCTGCTCGCGGTGGCGCTGCGGGCTCCGAGCCGGCTCGACTTCGTCGACCCCGGCTCGCTCGCGGTCAAGCGGCGGGTGCCGCTGCCGGCGCCGGCCCGCCATCTGGCCCCGGCGGCGTCCGGCGCAACCCCCTGCCGACGGGCCGAAAAGTGGAATCGGGGTGGGCATTTCGGCCCATCGGCCGCGGCGATCCTCGTCCCCGCCGAGGCCGCCGACGCGCTGCTCGAAGTCGCGCCGGGCGGGGTGCTCTCGCGCACGGCGGTCGGCAACCACCCTCACGATGCCGCTGCCGCGACCGGCTCGGTCTTCGTCGCCGACGAGCACTCCGACCAGGTCTCGGTGCTGCGCGGCGGCCGCGACGTCGCCACCCTCGACGCGCCCGAGCAGCCCGGCGGGATCGCCGCCGTGGGCGACCGCTACATTGCCCTGGTGGCAGTCGCCGAGCGGGTTCTGCAGGTCTACGACGCCCGGACGCTGGAATCGCTCGGGAGCACCTCGGCCGGGACCGGCCCCACCCACGTCGTCGGCCTCGGCGAAGACGCCTACGTCGCCGACACCGAAGGCGGGATGGTCCGCAAGTACCGGATCGGCCCCGAGCCGCGCCAGGTCGCTGTCGTGGGCGCCCCGGGCGCCCCCTACGGGATCGCCGCCGACCCCTGTCGCCAGCGGCTCTGGGTGACGCTCACCGCCGCCAACCGCCTGGTCGAGTACGCGGTCGGCGGGCGACGGCCGCGACGGGTCGCGACCTACCCGACGGTCCGCCAGCCGAACTCGGTCGAAGTCGACCCGCGCTCCGGTGACGTCTTCGTCGCCGGCGCCGAGGGCCGGCTCGAGCGGATCTCGCCGCGAAGCGGAGGGTCGCGGTGAAGCTCCGCCCGCCGCGGCTGCCCGAGGAGCCGCCGCCCGGCCCGACCCGCCCGGGCTTCTGGCGCAGCCCCCTGCGCGGCCCCTGGCTCACCTCGCTGCTCGGCTCGGCGCTGCTGCCGCTGGTGATCGTCTGCGCGGTCACCGGCTTCCTCTCGCAGGCCGCCTACGACCCCTCGCTCGGCGGCAACTCGCTGCTGCCGCGCGGCGGCCTCGGCATCGACATCTACTTCTTCTCCTGGCCGACCAGCCCCGCCTTCCTCTACGCGCTGACCCAGGGCCTGCACGTGACCACCGGCCTGATCGCGATCCCGCTGCTGCTGGCGAAGCTGTGGTCGGTGATGCCGAAGCTCTTCGAGTGGCCTCCGGTCCGCTCGATCGCGCACCTGCTGGAGCGCGCCTCGCTGGCCCTGCTGGTCGGCGGCAGCCTCTTCGTCTTCCTCACCGGCCTGCTCAACATCCAGCTCTACTACCCGTGGCCGTTCAGATTCCTGACCGCCCACTACTACGGCTCCTTCGTCTTCCTCGCCGCCTTCGCCCTGCACGTCGGGCTGAAGCTGCCGACCGTGCTCAGGTCGTTCAGGGAGCGGGGGGTGCTGCGACCGCTGCGCGCCGACCTGCGCCACACCACCGCCGAGCCCTACCGGGAGGGGACGACGGCGCCGCTGGAACCGGAGGCGCCGACGATGTCGCGGCGGACGCTGATCGCCACCGTCGGCGCCGCCTCGGTCGGCGCCGGCTTCATGGGGGCGGCGCAGGCGATCGGAGGCCCGCTGCGCTCGCTGGGGCTGCTGGCGCCGCACAGCACCCAGGTCAGCGACGGGCCGAACGGGTTCCAGATCAACAAGACGGCGGAGTCGGTGGGGATCGAGCCGTCCCAGACCGGCAGGGGGTGGAGGCTGAAGCTCGCCGGGCAGAGCCGGGCCGAGCTGACCCGCGACCAGCTGCTGGCGATGCCGCAGCGGACCTACGACCTGCCGATCGCCTGCGTCGAAGGCTGGTCGACCACGCAGGCCTGGACCGGGGTGCGGCTGCGCGACCTGGCGGCCGCGGTCGGTGTCGACGACACCGACCAGGTGGTGGTCGAATCGCTGCAGAGCGCGGGGGCGCTGCGCAAGGTGACGCTCAGCTCCGGCCAGGTGGCCGACGAGCGCAGCCTGCTCGCCCTGCGGGTCAACGGCGCCGACCTGTCGCCCGACCACGGCTACCCGGCGCGGGTGATCGTCCCCGGCGCGCCCGGGGTCCACTGCACCAAGTGGGTCTCCTCGATGCAGTTCGAGGCCGCCTGAGATGGGCCGCCTGCGCGCGACCTACGGGGCCTCCCCGCTGCACGCGCTGGCGGTGATCGCGAGCTTCGCGGTGGCCGGCTACGGCTTCCTGCGGATCGCCGAAAGCCCCTCGGCGCTGGGCACCTTCATCTGGTTCGCGGCCGCGATCTTCGCCCACGACCTGCTCGCCTTCCCCTTCTACTCGACGCTCAACCTGATCGCCCACCGCTCGCTGGTCAAACCCAGCGACGAATGGCTGGAGACTCGCCGGGTGCCGGCGATCAACCACCTGCGGGTGCCGACGATCCTCAGCGCCGTCTCCTTCGTCATCTTCTTCCCCCTGATCCTCGGTCTCAGCTCGACCAAGTACATGGAGTACACCGGCCAGAGCGCCGACGTCTTCCTCGGTCGCTGGCTGGGCATCTGCGGCGCCCTCTTCCTCGGCTCGGCGCTGATCTACGCGATCAGGTTGCGGCGGGCCGGCGGCTCGCCCGGCGAGCCCGAGCCGACCGGGAGCTGAGCTTGCCCGACGTCGTCCTGCCGGTCCTCGACGAGGCCGAGGCGCTGCCGGGCGTGCTGGCTGCGATGCCGTCCGGCTACCGGCCGATCGTCGTCGACAACGGCTCCGTCGACGGCTCCGCGCAGATCGCCGCCGAGCTTGGCGTCGAGGTCGTCGCCGAACCGCGGCGGGGGTTCGGCGCCGCCTGCTACGCGGGCCTGGTCGCCGCCAGCGCCGAGGTCGTCTGCTTCATGGACTGCGACGGATCGGTCGACGCGGGCCAGCTGCCCCGGTTCGTCGAAGAGCTGACCCGGGGCGCCGACCTCGTGGTCGGGGCCCGCCAGCCCGAGCGGGGTGCCTGGCCGCTCCACGCCCGGGTCGCCAACCGCGTGCTCGCCCTGGAGCTTCGCCGCCGCACCGGGCTGACCCTGAGCGACAACGGGCCGATGCGCGCGGCCCGCCGCCTCGGCCTGCTCGAGCTGGACCTCCGCGACCGGCGCAGCGGCTGGCCCCTGGAGATGGTCCTGCGCGCGAACGCCGCCGGCTGGACGATCGCCGAGCTGCCGATCGCCTACCGCCGCCGCGCCGGCCGCTCGAAGGTGACCGGCACGGTGCGCGGAACCGCCGAGGCGATCGCCGACATGTCCGCCCAGCTGCGCAGCCTCGACTCCGATCGGTAGAGCCCCCCCACGGCACCTGGCTGCATGGGGGGGAGCGAGTTTGGGGCCCCTCGGGCCTTGAGTAGTAGTGGTGCCAAAGGGAAGGTCCCCTGGTCGTCAAGCGAAACTCTTCGCGGAGGGCACTCCGGCTGGGTGGGAGGTGCTGTGGCATCAAAAGCCGAGGTAGATGCGGCAATTACACATTTGTTATCTTAAGCCCGAAGGGATAGGAATGGATCTCGATCAGCTCATACCGCACGAGGAGGTTCTGGCCAGGGATCTTCGCGACCCTGAGTTTCGAGCGGAGTGGGAAAGGACGGCCTTGGCCCGATGGCTGGCGGTCGAGGTTGTGCATTTCCGTTCCAAACACGATCTCTCTCAACGCAAGCTCGCCGAGCGCCTCGGCGTTCATCAGTCTGACGTCGCGCGAATGGAGACTGGCGAGCACACGCCGAGTTTGAGTCGACTGATCCGGGTGGCCAGGGGACTCGACATCGAGCTCATGATCGATATCCGCCCGCAGAAGAAGGCGGCCAGGCTCCCGAGGAAACGAGCGCTCGAAGCCGGATCGCTTGCCCTGGGCGGCTGCGAGGTTGTGTTGGCAAGCGCATAGGCAGGAACGATCCCGTGATCAGGAGCATGCAATCGGTCGCCGATAGAAGGAGGATGGCTGTGGCGAGTGTCGTGTGCGCCCTAGTCGTCCTGGGCGCGGCAGACACGGCGCAGGCATCGACCCGGTCCTGCCGGCCTGTGGTCAACCCATATCCAGGCACCCGATACGAAGGCATCAACCTCAGCCACATCCGCGCGACCGGAGTCTCTTGTCGCACCGCTCGTCGGGTCGCCAAAGGCGCCCACCGCAAGGCGCTCGGGATCACGCCACCCCGAAACGGCGTGCGCCGCTTCACTTGGCACGGTTGGAGAGTCAAGGGCGACCTCAGAGGCCGATCCGACTCGTATGTCGCCAGGTCCGGCGCCAAGCGGGTTCGCTGGAGATTCTGACATCGCTCGGTGCCCCGGCTGCCGCGCGGGCCGCTGGAGTCCGAGGTTTGCGGTAAAGCCAGCCCACCTCGTTGCCGACAACGAGCGGGATGTTCGGCGCGACTGCGACTGCCGGCGATGGCGACCGTCGCCGCGTTGCTGCTGTGCTTCGTGGAGCGGAGCAGCCCCGGCACTCCGTGCTCGTCCTCGCGCGAGCGGGGCGCGAGCACGAGGTCGCCTTCTGTTCCGCCATTCGTACGGAGCGCCACACAAGGGTGCGCTTCCGCGCGTGACGCTCAACCCATTCGGCTCAGCCCGCGGTGGCGGATGCCGCTGCGCTCCTTACGGCCTCGACAATGACGTCGGCGATCGGCCCGGGTGCCTCGTTCGGCATGAAGAACACGTCACCCGGCAGAGTCACCAGGTGCGCACGCGGGCACTCCTCGAGAATACGACGCTCATCGTCCGTCAGGCCGCCGTCACCCTTCTCGGCGTGAACGATCCAGGTCGGAACGCCAGCCTGGCATAGCCGCTCGGCGGGACGATCGTGCCGGTGCAGCCACCGCACGTATTCGCGCAGCCCCTCCCGCATGTGTCGCGGAACGTTCTTGCGAAAATCCTCGCGCAACTCGGCCTGGCGATCGCCCGACACCTCGATGCGCTTGACCATCGAGGCCGCGCCCTTGGCCAGCACGGTGGCCGGCAAGCCGCCAAGCACGCTGCCGAGCCGGACGAGCGCGCGGAAGAACGCCGGCTCGTCCTCCGCCGACAAGCTGATCCCGAGCAAGACCGCCGGGCCGGCGAAGGCGCGAGAGACGACCATCTCGAGCGCAACCGACGCTCCAATGCTGAAGCCCAGCACCACCTCCGCGCCGAGCTTCGCCGCCAGCTCGGACGCGAGCCGAGCGTAGTTCTCGACGCTGTAGTCATCCGGCGGCGGCGCGCCGGCATGGCCGGGCAGCGTCGCTGCGACCAGTCGCAGCTCTGCCAGCGCAGGTTCCGCCATCAGTTCGGCGTACGAGCCCGCGGAACACATACCACCGGGAAGCAGGAGCACCGTGTGCTCGGCGTCCGCCGGACCGGTCTCCCGAAGCTCCCAATCAATATTCATCATGTACCGCCAGTGTCTCGGCTCGCGCACGAACATAACACACGAAGCAGAGCCCAGGTTCGAGCGCGCGATAGCGCCGCTCGGCGGGAAGTGCCCGGCGCGGCGGTACTGACGCCTCCTCCCGCGTGGTAGCGGCAGGGCAATTGCTGGCTGCGACAGCCATCGTCGGCTGTTGACACGGCCATAGGCGGCCGGTCATTTCGCGCCACTGTGAAGGCACTTGCGCCTCAGTGTCGTTACGTTGGAACGTCTGGGCTCAGTCCTCTAGTTCGGCGGAATCGGCTGACCAATCCCCACAGCACGTAGATGATCGCCAGCGTGATGAGGGAGAACTTGAGGCTTGCGCAGGTGGTCGCGAAGGGAGGGGCGAAGCTTCCTCCGTGGCCGCCGAGGACGAGCAGCCAGGTGATGTTTTCCGCGGCATCGAAGAGGGCTGCGGCGGCGGCGAAGAACGGCGTGACGATGCCGACGGTGGCGAGCGTCCTTAGGCTTCGCTCCCTCGCGTAGTCCCGGGTGGCGAGCGCCGCCAGGGTGAAGAACGTTCCGTAGCTCAGCATGAAGCCGAAGTCGATCCAGAGCGACAGTCGGGCGAGATTCCGACCGTGGTCTCCCCATTCGGACATGATCTCGGCGGCGCGTTGCTCGCTGCCGGCGAACTCGAGTCCGAGGACCGAGGGGCCGCCGGTCGCTTTCAGGCGCTGGTCGAGGACGAAGAGGGCGATGTAGAAGGCTGCCATCGCAATCCCGAATGCGATGAGCGAACGTTTGCGGCTGAGTAGGGTGGGCCGTTCAGGTTGCATCGGTCGAGTCCGGCGGTGCCTTCGTCAAGGGGCAGGCGAATGGGGCTCACCCAAGGTGCTCGCGAGCTTCTGCAGGGAGCGATCGACGTGGCTGCGCACCAGCCGGCGCGCGATCAGGGTGTCGAGCGCCCGGCCTCCGAGGCGCGCCGGCACCCGGTAGTCGATCTCGACCCGCAGCAGGCTGCTCCCCTCGCCGTCGGGCTCGACCTCCATCGCCGAATCGAAGCTCACGCCGGCCATCTCGCCCCGATAGGCGACCCGGCGGCCCTCGTGTCACTCGACCACTTCGTCGATGGTCGCGATCCGCAGCGGGGCGGCGCGCCGAGGGCGAGATCGGCGACGACCGACCCCATGCTCAGCTCCCCTCCTCCTTGACGGCGGTGGCGATGAAGAACGACCCCAAGTTGAGGTTCTCGATCTCGACGTTGCCGAAGACCTCCTCGATCGCGGCCGGCAGGTCCTTGGCGGGGTCCCAGGCCGCCCCCCACGTGTAGAGGGCCTTGACGAGCGGGTTGAGGAAGGACAGCCGTTCCGGGAAGAGCCGCGCGTCGCAAACCGAGAGGACGCCGCCGGGGCGCAGCAGCTCCCGGCAGCGCTCGAGCGCCTGCCGGTAGCCGGGGATGGCGCTGATCGCCAGCACGGCCAGGACGCCGTCGAAGCCGCCCTCGCCGAGGTCGAGCTCGGCGGCGTCGCCCTGGACGAGGGCGACGTTGCGCCAGCCCCGCCGCCTGCAGAGCCGGCCAGCGGCGGCGAGCATCTCGCCCGAATAGTCGAAGCCGACCAGCCGTCCCTCGGCGCCGATCACACGCTGTAGGTGGCGGAAGTTACGACCCGTGCCGCAGCCCAGCTCGAGCACCGTGTCGCCCTCGCCTAGTTGCAGCTTCTCCACGGCGGCGGCGCGGATGCGGCGGGGGCGGCCCATGAAGGTGACCAGGTCCTGTGCCGCATAGAGGCCCGGGAGCCGTCCCCAGAACGAGTAGACGCGCTTGACGCGCGCTAGGGCGTCGCCCTGGTCGACCTCGGCGGCCGGCGGGATTGTCACGGTGGCTCCGTCCCGAGGTTCCTCAGCGCCTCGCCATCGAGGCGGAGCGCCCGCCATTGCTCCAGCGGGGTCGCGCCAAGTGCCTCGTAGAAGCGCAGCGCCGGCTCGTTCCAGTCGAGCGCGGACCACTCGAGGCGGGCACAGCCGCGCTCGACGGCGAGCCCCGCGACGTGACCGAGGAGGGCGCGGCCGATGCCGCGCCCGCGCCGCGCCCGCTTGACGAAGAGGTCCTCGATCCACAGCCCGGGGCGGCACTCGAAGGTCGAGAAGGTGGGGAAGAAGACGGCGTAGCCGACCGCCTCGCTGTCGGCTTCGGCGATCAGCGCCTCCGCGGCCTCGCGCTCGAAGAGGCCCTCCGCGAGCAGCTGCGCGTCGCCTCTCACCGAAGCGGCGAGCCCCTCGTACTCGGCGAGCTCGCCGATCAGTTTCCACAGCGAAGTCGCGTCGTCGGGCCGGGCGACACGGATGCGCATGGCGGGCATCTTGCCAGGGTTCGGCGACCCGATCAGCTTCCTCACAACCGCTCGACCAGCTCAGCCGCGGCGGCCAGACGCACGCCGATGCCGGCTAGCTCCTCCTCGCCTCGCTCGTACAGACCCGAGACCGCGTCGCGCGCCAGCACCACGCGGAAGTCGCGCTCGCTGGCCTCGTAGATCGAGGTGCGCGGGCAGTTGGGGAAGTTGCAGCCGCAGAAGACCAGCGTCGTGACGCCCTGCTCGCGCAGATGCTCCTCTAGCGGCGTCCCGTAGAACGCCCCCCAGCGCGGCTTGTAGATCACCGACTCCCCCGGGCCGAGAGCCTGGACGCCGCCGGCGAGCAGCAGCTCGTCGTCCAGGGTCAGGTCGGGTGCGGGGAGGAGGGGAGGGGCGAGCTGGGAGCCCGGCGCGCCTGGCGGCAGCACGCGGGCACCCCTCTCTACGCCCCGTCGGCGGCAGAGGTCCACGTTGGCGCCGTCTGCCCTGTAGAGGCGCACGATGTGCACGACCGGGCGGCCTGCCGCGCGGAAGGCCTCCACCAGCGCATGCATCGCATCGAGCGCCGCGGAGGTCCCCGCGATCTCCAGCGGCCCGCCGTCCAGCACGTCGCGCTGCGTGTCGATCGTGATCAGCGCGGCGCTGCCGAAGTGGGGGCTCGTATATGGGTCGCTCACGGCGAGAGCAGTTTAGGTCTCGGGTGGCATCCGGCAAGCAGACCAAGATCGCGATGTGGTTCGCGAGCTTCTCCCACCCGACACGCGCTTGGCCTTCCCGGCGATGAAGACATTGCGGACGGACCTGGATGACGAGGGCTCGTTCGTCCGCGAGGTCGACGACGTGCAGCGCCCGGAGGGATACCGGCTCGTGGGCGCCTTCGAGGAGGGCGAGTCCGAAGCGGTCGCTGTAGCGGGATTTCGCACGGGCCATAGCCTCGCTTGGGACCACTACCTATATGTCGACGATCTCTCGACGCTGCCGGAGGCAAGGCGCCGCGGGCACGGACGGGCGTTGCTCGACTGGCTGCTCGACGAGGGGAGGCGCGTGGGTTGCGGACAGCTTCACCTCGACTCCGGGGTCGGGCTCGACCGCGCCGATGCCCACCGCCTCTACATGAACGCCGGGATGGTCATCGCCTCCTACCATTTCGCGCGCTACGTCGTCCAGTAGCGTGCCCCCGTCCATGGCAGAGGTGTTCCGGCAAGGTCACTACATCCTTGGTATCGAGGGGCTGGCGCTGCTGCGCGCCGGCGCGCGGCGGGCCTTCGACGGAGTCGATTCCCGCACCGAGGAGATCCGGGAGATTCTCTCCCGTTTTGACGAGCCGCCCTATTCCGAGCGTCGGGACCTGCCCGAGGTCGGCGTCGACGCAGGCTACGCCCAGTGGGCGGGGGACTACGACGATCCCGGCAACGACACGATCGCCCTGGAGGAGCCGGTGGCGCATGACCTGCTCGAGCGGCTGCCGGCCGGGCCGGTTCTCGACGCCGCCTGCGGCACCGGCCGCCACGCCGCGTTCCTGTCGGAGAGGGGTCGGGACGTGATCGGCGTCGATGCGAGCGATGCGATGCTCGCCCGCGCCCGGGCCAAGCTGCCCGAAGTCGACTTCCGCCGCGGCGAGCTGGCCGCGCTGCCGCTGGCCGACGGCGAGGTTGCCGGAGCCGTCTGCGCGCTTGCGCTCAGCCACCTGCCGGAGATCGGCCCTGCGATCGCCGAGCTCGCGCGGGTGCTCAGGCCCGGCGGCCGGTTGGTCGTCTCGAACCCTCACCCATTCGCGACGGCGATCCTCGGCTGGAGAGCCGTGTTCGTCGATCCGGAAGGGCGGCGTTCGATGATCCCCGAGCACCCGCACCTCCACGGCAACTACATCGCGGCGTTCCGCGACGCCGGCCTCGCGGTCCGCCAGTGCATCGAGCCGCCCGTGAGCAGCGAGCAGGCGAGGGCGCGCGCCAGGAAGCACCGGATCGACGCCTTCGAGGAGGCGCTGACGGGTGTTCCGGCGGTGATCGTCTGGGAGGCGGAGCGCCCTCGTCCAGCCGGTTAGCCGTCAGTCGATTCGCGGAGCCAGGAGATCACGTCAGCGGCGTTGTCCTGGGGCGGGAAGACCGGGTAGAAGACCTTGACGATCCGCCCCTGGCGGGCGATGAAGGTGAGGCGGCGGTAGAAGCGGGTGCCGCCGGTCTCGAAGATGGGCAGGCCCAGCTCCTCCGCAAATCGGAACTCGCTGTCGTTCAGCAGCGGGTAGGGCAGCTGCTCCCGCTCGGCGAACTCGCGCTGCTCGTCGCGGGGCTGGGCGCTGAAGCCGAAGACCGTCGCCCCGAGGCCGGCCAGCTCGCCGGCGCTGTCGCGGAAGGCGCAGCTTTGCGGCGTGCAGCCACGCGCGCCGGGGATCCGGTCCCAGCCGTCCGGCAACGGCCGGCCGGGCACTCCGGTCTGCGGGTAGACGTAGACGACCACGACGTCCTCGCCGCTCGCGGCGGCGGCCAGGTCCACCCTCTCGCCGCTGCTCGCCGGAAGGGCGGAGGACGGGAGCACGGCGCCCGGCAGGCGATCGGCGACGCCGTCGTCCTCGGGAACCGGCAGGTCGTCGGGCAGGGAGTGAGGGTCTGCGGGCTCCCGGCTCATCGCGTGTCGATCTTCTCACCCACGTACGCTTGCGGCGATGAGCGCAGTCGAGGCCCGGAAAGTCCCGAACCCGCTGTTGAGACGTGCGATCGGCGCTCCGGCCCTGCTCTACAGGATCGGAGCGGGGAGGCTGCTCGGCCACCGCTTCCTGCTGCTCACGCACCGCGGCCGGCGCTCCGGCCGGATCTACCGCACGATCCTGGAGGTGGTGGGTTGGGACGCGGAGCGGCGCGAGGCGGTCGTCATGTCTGGTTTCGGTCCCCGGGCCGGCTGGTACCTGAACGCCTTGGACGGCGGCGCGGAGGAGGTCCGGATCGCCGCTGCGCGTTTCCGCCCGGCGGTGCGACAGCCGCAGACCGACGAGGCGGTGCAGGTGGTGGCCGGCTACGAGCGGCGCAATCGCTCCGTCGCCCCGCTGGTCCGGGCCTTGTTCTCCCGACTCGCCGGCTTTCGCTACGACGGCTCCGAGGAGGCCCGCGAGAGACTCGTCGATGCGCTGCCGCTGATCGCCTTCCGGGAGCCGTCGGCGGGCTAGGTGATCCGGCCACCCTCCTCCGCGAGGCCCCGTCGGGGCGTATGACGCCTACGGTTCGCGTGTGACTCCGACGATCGACGAACTGAGGGTCGCGGACCCGCCGGATGCCTGGTCGGGGCTCGGGTTCGAGGTCGACGGCGACACCTGCGTGGTCGGCGACGTGCGGATCCGCCTGGCGGGTCCAAACGCCGGCAAGGGGCTGACCGGCTGGTCGCTGCGCGAGGTCGAAGGGACCGAGCTGGACGGCCTGCCGACGACGCGCTCGGATCGCCGGCCGCCCAGCGAGGCGCCGCTGCACCCCAACGGCGTCACCGCGCTCGACCACGTCGTCGCGATCACGCCGGCGCTCGAGCGAACGGTCGCGGCGCTCGAGGGCGCCGGCCTCGACCTGCGCCGCATCCGCGAGGAGCCGACGCCCGCCGGCGCCCCGCGGCAGGCCTTCTTCCGCCTCGGCACGGCGATCCTCGAGGTCGTGCAGGAGCCGCCCGAGGCGATCGAGCGCGCCGGCGGCGATCATCCGGCCTTCTTCTGGGGGCTGGCCTTCCTCGCCCCCGACCTGGAGGCGACGGTCGCCGGGCTCGGGGATCGGGTCGGCGAGACCCGCCCGGCCGTCCAACCCGGCCGCCGGATCGCCACCCTGCGCCGCGCCGCCGGCCTCACCGTGCCGGTCGCGCTGATCACACCGCCCGCCCCGGGTGGGCGAGGTCGGTATCCATAGGGAATGGACGTGAAGCGACCCCTGTGGGCCTTCGACCGCTTCCAGCAGCGCCACGCACCGCTGGCGATGCCGATCGCCGTAGTGAAGAAGCTCGGCGACGACCAGGGAGGCAACCTCGCCGCGCTGATCGCCTACCGCGCCTTCTTCTCGCTCTTCCCGCTCCTCCTCCTGCTCACCACCGTGCTCGGCTTCGTGCTCGCCGACAACCCCGAGCTGCGCCGGGAAGCGGTCGACTCGGTGCTCGCCCATTTCCCGGTGATCGGCGACCAGATCGAGGTCGGCTCGCTGCAGGGCAGCGGGGTGGCGCTGGCGGTCGGCATCGCCGGCTCGCTCTGGGCCGGCTTCGGCGTCGTCCTCGCCACCGAGCGGGCGCTGGACCGGGTCTGGGCCGTGCCGCACCGGGACCGCCCCGATTTCCTCCGCTCGCGCCTGCGGGCGCTCGTCCTGCTGGCCGTGCTGGGGACGCTGACGATCGCCTCGACCGTCGCCTCCGGCTTGGTCGGTGGCGGCGCCGGATTGCTCGGGCCGGTCGGCGGCATCGCCGTCTCGATCGTCCTCAACCTGCTCGTCTTCGGCGCCCTCTTCTCGCTGCTCGGGTCGCGGCCCGCATCGCCGACCGTCGTCCTGCCCGGAGTCGTCCTCGCCGCCGTCTGCTGGGCGGGGCTGCAGCTCGTCGGCGGCTACTTCGTCTCCCACCAGATCCGCGACGCGACCCCGGCCTACGGCACCTTCGCCCTGGTGCTCGGCCTGCTCGTCTGGGTCCACCTCGGCGCGCTGCTGACGGTGCTCAGCGCCGAGCTGAACGTCGTCCGAGCCCGCCGGCTCTGGCCGCGCAGCCTGCTCGGCGTCGGCCGGGAGGAGGACGAGCGGGTGATGCGGGCCCTCGCCGAGGCCGAGGCGCGCGACGACCAGCAGCGCATCCGGGTCGACTTCGACCGGCGTTAGCGCGAGGCCAGGACGCCTACCGGGACCCGCCCTCGACGAAGCGCCGGTCGAGCGCGTCCTCGTAGGCGGCGAGCGGGTCGTCGGTGCCGAGGACGCGGAACCGGCAGGCGTCGCCGCCCAGCGAGAGCAGCGAGGTGCGCTCGGCCCGCAGGCCGGAGACCGCCGGGTCGAGCGCCTTCATCCAGTTCGCGTCCCAGGCGCAGAGGACGGTGGTCACGAGGGTCGCGTCGTGGCGCGAGAAGAAGTCGCGGAAGAAGCAGCGGTCGACCCGCATCTCGAAGGTCTCGGGGTCGGGGCGCTCGAACTCGAACCGGAAGTACGACCCGTACATCGCCGAGCTCTTGCGCATCGCCTTCTCGACCGCGTCCAGCGGCGCGTCCCGCTTGGCGAGCGCCTCGATCACGATCTCGATCGAGCGCTCCAGCACCTCGCCGAAGACGTGCTGGAGGAAGAGGATCGTGCGTCGCTCGTCGCCGTCGAACTCGGGGCGAAGGGCCTCGAACGCGGCGAGCACGACGGCGGACATCGCCAGCATCCCCTTCGCGGCGCCGTCGACCGCCAGATCGCCGTCTTCCTCGGCCAGCTGTTCGGCCCGGGCGCCGATCTTCTCCGTCAGCTCCTGCGACCGCCCGGGCGCGACCACGGTGAGGTGGCTGTCGATGCCCTTGAGCAGCCGGTGGGGAACCACGCGACCCATCAGCCAGCGGCCCTCGACGGCGAACAGCTTGTCGCTGAGGTTCACGGGAAA
>CAVVHQ010000046.1:0-55779 GCA_963748075.1 uncultured Solirubrobacterales bacterium
GTTCGTAACGAGTCCTTGACCCGGCGGCCCGTCCGGGTGAGAAGATCGCGAACCACGATCCCCGTTCATGGGGAGGAACTTCAGAAGAAAGAGAAGCGCAGATGAGCGAGAGAACGAGCTACGCGCCGGGAACCCCGAACTGGGTCGACCTCAGCACTCCCGACCAGGAGGCCGCGGCGGCCTTCTACGGGCCGCTGTTCGGCTGGACCTTCGACCCCGGCGAGAACCCAGAGGAGACCGGCGGTTACCTCTCGGCGATGCTGCGCGAGCAGCCAGTCGGTGGCGTGATGAGAATCATGCAGGAGGGTCAGCCGCCTGCCTGGTCGACCTACGTCTCGGTCGAGGACGCCGACGCCACCATGGAGGCGGTCAAGGCCAATGGCGGCACCGTCGCGATCGAGCCGATGGACGTGCTGGATATCGGCCGCATGGGCTTCTTCATCGATCCCACCGGTGCCTTCTGCGGGATCTGGCAGCCGAAGACGTTCAAGGGGGCGGGCCTGGTCAACGAGCCCGGCGCCTTTTCCTGGAACGAGCTCGAGACGCGTGACACCGAGGCGGCGAAGGCCTTCTACGGCGCCGTCTTCGGCTGGAGCTTCGAGGACCATGAGATGCCGGGGATGGGCACCTACACCGAGTGGAAGCGGGGCGAGAGCCCGATCGGCGGGATGGCGGACATCGACGGCCGGGTGCCGGACGAGGTGCCGGCGCACTGGATGGTCTACTTCGCGGTCGACGACACCGACGCTGCCGTCGAGCAGGTCAAGGGGGGTGGCGGCGAGGTCCGCTTTGGCCCCGTCGACATCCCGGCCGGTCGCTTCGCGATGGTCGCCGACCCATTCGGCGCCGCCTTCGCGGTGATCGCGCTCAGCGAAGAGGCGCTCGAAGCGAGCGCCCAGGGTTAGCCCGGAACACATGGTCGGCGGGGGAGCCGGGGCCGGCGGCCACCCCCGAGGCGTCGCCGGCCCCGTTTAGGCTTCCGCGCCGTGAGCCGCATGGTCAAGCGCCTTGCGGGGGGCGTCACCGGTCCGCGCGGACGCTGGGTGACGATCGCCGCCTGGGCCCTGCTCGGGATCGGGGGGTTCATCGCCCACGCCCATCTCGGCAGCGTCACCACCGCCGGGCAGAGCAGCTTTCTGCCGTCGCACTCCGGCTCGACCCGGGTCGCCGACACGCTGCAGCGCAGCTACAAAGGCGGCGACGACATCCCGGTTCTGGTCATCTTCAACCGCGAAGGCGGTCTCACCGGAGGCGACCTGGACGCGATCGGCAGATTCGGCAGAGGCCTCGAAAGGCTCGGCCTGACCGGTGCGACGCCGGTCTTCTCGCCCTACTCGGGCGACACGGACGGGACCCTCGGCAGGTTGGCGACGATCGCCAAGGGGGTCGGCCCGATCTCGCGCGACCGGGAAGCGGCGCTGCTGGCGCTGGCGATCGACGCAAGCAAGCACGGCGGCCTCGGGGGCGTCGGCAAGATCCGCAGGTACCTCAGGGCTCATCGCCGGCCCGGCCTGCACTCCTACGTCACCGGCCCGGGGGCGATCGCGGCGGACCTGGAGCGGGTCGCCGACGACGCCCGCGAGACGCTGCTGCTCGCCGCCCTCGGCCTGGTCCTGCTCCTCCTCCTGCTGATCTACCGAGCGCCGATCCTCGCAGTGCTCCCCCTGCTCGTCGTCGGCGCCGCCTATCTGGTCGCGACCGGCGTCGTCTACCTGCTGATCAAGGCGGGCCTGATCACGGTCAACGTCGAGGGCACCTTGCTGCTGCTCGTGCTGATCTTCGGCGCCGGCACCGACTACTCGATGCTGCTGGTGCACCGCTACCGCGAGGAGCTGGGCAGGGGGCAGGAGCCGGCCGCTGCGCTTTCCGCGGCCGTGACAAAAAGCGGGCCGGCGCTCGCCGCCTCGGCGGCAACGGTGATCGCGGCGATGCTGGTGCTGCTGGTGGCCGAACTGCAGTCGACCCACTGGCTGGGCCCGGTCCTGGGCATCGGCATCGCCGTTATGTTGGTCGCCGCGTTCACGCTGTTCCCGGCGCTGCTCGCGGTGCTCGGCGAGCGGGCCTTCTGGCCGACCCGGCCCGGCGGGGCGAGCGGGCCGGACCCTCGCTGGGTGAGGGTCGCGGAGCTGGTCCGGCGCCGGCCCCGGTCAATCGTCGCGATCGTGCTCGCCGGGCTGGCGCTGCTGTCGCTCGGAAACCTGGTCGACCACGGCACGATCGGCTTCGGGCAGGGCGAGACCCGCTCGACCGAATCGAGCCGCGGCACCACGGTCCTCGACGAACACTTCCCTCCCGGCATCGGCTCGCCGTTGACGGCCGTGGTTGACGTGGGGGAAGCGGCGGCCGCGTACAACGGGCTGGAAGGCCTCCCGGCGGTCAAGCTGGCGCTGCCCGTCGCGCCGAGCGCTGGGAAGGCGGTGCTGGCGATCGTCCTGCGGGGCAATCCCTACTCGAGCCGAGCGGCTGCGGAGGTCGAGGACATCCGGGACAGGCTGGAGGAAGTCGCGCCGAGCGCCCTGGTCGGCGGGATCCCCGCCGAGAACCTCGACATCGAGCGGACCAACGCGCGCGACACCAGGCTGATCGTCCCGCTCGCCCTGCTGGTCGTCGGGACGATCCTCGCCCTGGTGCTGTGGGCGCTGGCCGCGCCGGCCTACCTGATCGCCACCGTCGTCGCCTCCTTCGCGGCGACCCTCGGCCTTGTCACCTTCGCCTTCGCGGAGCTGCTCGGATCGAGCGGGATCGCCTTCAACCTGGTCCTCACCGCCTTCATCTTCCTCGTCGCGCTGGGGGTGGACTACAACATCTTCCTGATGACGCGGGCCCGCGAGGAGGCGGCGAAGCGGGGAACGCGCGACGGCGTCCTGGTCGCCCTGGAGAACACCGGAGCCGTGGTCACCGGGGCGGGGGTGGTGCTCGCCGGGACCTTCGCGACGCTTACCCTGCTGCCGCTCGAGGGGCTGGTGCAGATCGGGGCGGCGGTCGCGATCGGGGTCCTGCTCGACACCCTCGTCGTCAGGGCGTTGCTGATCCCCTCGATTACCTACCTGCTCGGCGACCGCGCCTGGTGGCCCGCCTCGCTTCGTTGAAGGATTTGGGGATCCGTACTACCCCAAGAGCTTCAGCCGAGGTCGGCCGCAGCCTCGGTGGGGTCGCCCGCCTCGCCCTCGTCCTCCCATTCCGCCGGCTCGCCGAGGCTGGCGCTCTTCACCACCTTGAGGCCGAGCATCGCGCACTTCATCCGCGTCGCGGAGATCTCGATTCCGAGCAGGTCGAGGACGAACCGCTTCGGCAGTCGCAGCACCTCCTCGCGGCTCTTGCCGACCAGCTCGTCGGTGAGCAGCGAGGTGGCGGCGGTCGAGATCGCGCAGCCCTGGCCCTCGAAGGCGACCTCGCCGACCCGGTCGGAGTCGTCGAGGCGGATCGTCACGTGCTGCTCGTCGCCGCAGAACGGGTTGGTGTCCTCGAACTCGAGGTCGGGGTCCTCCAGCCGGCCGAAGTTGTGCGGCCGCTTGTAGTGCTCGAGGATCTGCTCGCGGTACAGCTCGTCCATCAGAGGCCGAACACCTTCCGGGCGTCGTGCAGGCCCTCGACCAGGCGGTCGATCTCCTCCTCGGTGGTGTAGACGCCGAAGCTGGCGCGGGCGGTGGCGGCGACGCCGAGCCGCTCCATCAGGGGCTGCGCGCAGTGGTGGCCGGCGCGGACCGCGACGCCGTGCCGGTCGAGGATCTCCGAGACGTCGTGGGCGTGGATCCCCTCCAGCTCGAAGGAGATCGGGCCGACCCGCTCGGGGCCGGACGGCGGCCCGAAGACGCGCAGGCCGGGAACCTCGGCGAGGCGCTCCAGCGCGTAGGCGGCGATCGCCCGCTCGTGGGCGAGCACCGCCTCCATCCCCAGCCCGTCGAGCCAGCGCAGCGCCGAGGCGATCCCGATCGCCTGCGCGATCGCCGGCGTCCCCGCCTCGAAGCGGGCGGGCGGATCGGCGTAGGTGGTGTGCGCTTTGGTCACCTTGCGGATCATCGAGCCGCCGCCGAGGAAGGGCGGGGTCTCGCGCAGCAGCTCGAGCCTCGCCCACAGCGCCCCGATCCCGGTCGGCGCGTAGAGCTTGTGTCCGGTCAGGGCGTAGAAGTCGGCGCCCAGCTCGACGACGTCGAGCGGCAGCTTCGGCGCCGCCTGGGCGCCGTCGACCAGCAGCAGGGCCCCGGCCCGGTGCGCGAGGCGGGCGATCTCGGCTATCGGGTTCTCGCTGCCGAGCACGTTGGAGACGTGGGCGACGGCGACCAGCTTCGGACCGCGCTCCAGCAGCGCCGTGAAGGCGTCCATGTCGAGCAGGCCGTCGTCGTCGATCGGCGCCCAGTCGACCGCGGCGCCGGCCCGCTCGGCGAGCTGCTGCCAGGGGACGATGTTGGAGTGGTGCTCCATCTCGGTGAGCAGCACCCGGTCGCCCGCGGTCAGGTTGGCGTCGCCCCAGGCACGCGCCACCAGGTTGATCGCCTCGGTCGCGTTGCGGACGAAGACGACCTCGCGGCGATCGGCGGCGCCGAGGTGGTCGGCAACGGTCGCCCGCGCCCCCTCGTAGGCCGCGGTGGCCTCGGCCGAGAGGGTGTGCGAGCCGCGGTGCACGTTGGAGTGGTGGGCCCGCTCGTAGCGGTCGACCGCCTGGATCGAGGCCAGCACCCGCTGCGCGCTGGCGCCGCTGTCGAGGTAGGCGACCGGGCGGCCGTGCACCTCGCGCGCCAGCGCCGGGAAGGCGGCGCGGACCCTTTCGATCGGGAACGGGGAGACCGGGGCCGCGGGCTTGGTCGTCGCCGGCTCCATCGTCGCGGTCAGGCGGAGCTTCCCGCCTGGACCTCCTCGCGAATCCAGCCGTAGCCCTTCTCCTCGAGCTGGGCGACCAGCTCGGGGCCGCCCTCCTTGACGATCCGCCCCTCGAACATCACGTGGACGGCGTCGGGCTCGACCATGTGAAGGATGCGCTGGTAGTGGGTGATGATCAGCACGCCCATCTCCGAGCCGGAGAACCTGTTGACGCCGTCGGCGACGGTGCGCAGCGCGTCGATGTCGAGGCCGGAGTCGGTCTCGTCGAGAATCGCCATCTCGGGCCGCAGCAGCGCCAGCTGGAGGATCTCCATCCGCTTCTTCTCGCCGCCGGAGAAGCCGTCGTTGAGGTAGCGGCTGGAGAAGTCCTTGGGGATGTCGGCGAGCTCCATCGCCTCCTGGGCGAGCTGGGCGAACTCCTTGATCTTGACCTCGCCTTCGCCGCGCGCCTCGCGGCGGGCGTTGAGGATCATCCGGAGGTACTTGCTGACCGAGACCCCGGGAATCGCCACCGGGTACTGGAAGGCCAGGAAGAGGCCGGCGCGGGAGCGCTCGTCGGGATCGGCCTCGGTCATATCCTCGCCCCTGAAGACGATCGAGCCCTCGGTCACCTCCAGCGAGGGGTGGCCCATGATCGCGTTGGCCAGGGTCGACTTGCCCGAGCCGTTCGGACCCATCAGCGCGTGGACCCTTCCCTTCTCGACGTCCAGGTCGAGGCCACGGAGGATCTCCTTGCCCTCGGCGCTGACGTGCAGGTTGCGAATCTCCAGCTCAGCCATCGGTCTCCAGTCTTGTCTGTGGGTTAAGCGGCGCTGCCGAGTGGCGCGGCGGTCTCGCCGGCGTCCTGCTGGCCGCCGGCGAACTCGACCAGCTCGGCCAGGGTCGTGCCGGCCAGCGCCTTGGTGACGCCGCCCTGCACGCGCGTCCAGAGCAGCTTCGTCGCGCAGGCCCGGTCGCCGTCGCTTTCGTGTGAGCAGAGCACCTTGCCCTCCGGGTCCTCGTAGAAGCACTCCATCGGCGCGAGCTGGCCTTCCAGCGCCTCGACCACCGCGTCGAGGGTGATCTGCTCGGCCGGCTTGGCGAGGCGGTAGCCGCCGTGGGCGCCGCGGGTCGAGCTGACCAATCCCGCTTTTCGCAGCCTGGCGACCAGGTGCTCGAGATAGGAGAGCGGCAGCCGCTCCGCTTCGGCGACGGCATTCAGCGAGATCGGCGCTGCCCCGGGCTGACGACCCAGCTCGACCATCAGGCGCACTCCGTACTCAGCCTTCGTTGAGAACAGCATGCTTAAATCCTACCGAGACAGTCGGTTATGGCGCTTCGTCATAATCCGGGCACACGTCTACCTAGGAGCTGAGCGGCAATGAGCACCACCAAGCAGTCGACCTTCGGGGCAACGCTGCGGACCACGATCCTGCTGGCGACCCTGTCCGGGCTCCTGGTCGTGATCGGCGCCCTGATCGGCGGTCCCAGCACGGCGGCGATCTTCCTCGGCATCGCCCTGCTGATCAACCTGGGCTCCTACTTCTTCAGCGACAAGATGGCGCTGGCGATGAGTCGCGCCAAGCCGATCTCCGAATCGGAGGCGCCGAAGCTCTACGCGGTGGTCCGCGAACTGACCACCCGCGCCGGCCTGCCGATGCCGCGCCTCTACGTGATCCCCCAGGACCAACCCAACGCCTTCGCCACCGGCCGCAATCCCGACCACGCCGCGGTCGCGGTCACCCGCGGCATCCTCAACCTGCTCTCCGAAGACGAGCTGCGCGGCGTCCTCGCGCACGAGCTGGCGCACGTCAAGCACCGCGACATCCTGATCCAGTCGGTCGCCTCGGCGATCGGCGCGGCGATCACCTACCTCGCCTACATGCTGCTCTGGTTCGGTGGCGACGACAACAACTCGCCGATCGGGCTGGCGGCCTCCTTCGCGCTGGTCCTGCTGGCGCCGCTCGCGGCGACGATCATCCAGCTCTCGATCTCGCGCCAGCGCGAGTACGCCGCGGACGCCGGCGGGGCGCAGATCTGCGGCAACCCCGAGTCGCTGGCCAGCGCCCTGCTGCGGCTCGAGCAGGGGGCGAAAGCGATGCCGATGCAGGTCAACCAGGCGGCCGAGCCGCTCTACATCGTCAAGCCCTTCTCCGGCAAGGGCATCGCCGGCCTCTTCTCCACCCACCCGCCGATCGAAGAGCGGGTGAAGCGCTTGCGGCAAATGCGCCCCAGCCTCGGCTGACCGCTGTACGGGGCGCATTTCTCGGGGTATACCCGAAGAAAGCGCCCCGGCGCGATCAGGGCGCTATACTTTTTGAAGTAAAAGCGGATCGGATTTAGGGTATTTAGGAGATCGCATGGCTACCACGGAGCAGACCAAGCAGCAGGTCGAGGAGATCGAGCCCTTCGAGGCGGCGCAGGAGATCGAGGGCGGCGACGTCGTCCTGGTCGACACCCGCGAGCCCCACGAGTACCAGGAGGCCCACCTCGAGGGGGGCAAGCTGGTTCCGCCCGGCCTGCTCGGCGGCGAGATCGCCGCCACCGCACCGGACAAGTCGGCGCGGACGATCCTCTACTGCCGCAGCGGCAATCGCTCCTACCTCGCGGCCGAGCAGATGCAGGCGCTCGGCTACGAGGACGTCGCCTCGATGGCGGGCGGCATCCTCGCCTGGCAGGAGCAGGGGCTTCCGGTCGTCGCGGCCTCCGGGTTGACCCCCGAGCAGCGCGACCGCTACTCGCGCCACACCCTGCTGCCCGAGGTCGGGGTCGACGGCCAGCTGAGGATGCTGAACGCGAAGGTGCTACTGGTCGGCGCCGGCGGGCTCGGTGCGCCGACCGCGCTCTACCTCTCCGCGGCGGGAATCGGCACGATCGGCCTGGTCGACGACGACGTGGTCGACGCCTCCAACCTGCAGCGCCAGGTGATCCACAGCACCGAGCGGATCGGCGCGCCGAAGACCGAGTCGGCGCGGGCGACGATCGAGGCGCTCAATCCCGACGTCGACGTGGTCGAGCACCGCACCAGGCTCGACGCCTCCAACATCGTCGAGGTCCTCTCCGGCTACGACGTGATCGTCGACGGCGCCGACAACTTCCCGACCCGCTACCTGCTCAACGACGCCTCGGTGCGGCTGCGCAAGCCGGTCGTCTCGGCCTCGATCCTCAGCTTCGACGGGCAGGTCTCGACCTTCGTCCCCTACGAGGGCCCCTGCTACCGCTGCCTCTACCCGACCCCGCCGCCGGCGGAGCTGGCGCCGAGCTGCTCGGCCAACGGGGTGCTCGGGGTGATGGCCGGGACGATGGGCACGCTGCAGGCGACCGAGGTGCTGAAGCTGGTGATCGGGATCGGCGAGCCGCTGGTCGGTCGCCTGCTGCTCTACGAGGCGCTCGGCACCAGGTTCACCGAGCTGAAGGTGCGGCGCGATCCGCACTGCCCGATCTGCGGCGACGACGTCCCGGAGATCGCCGACGAGGACCTCGGCAAGTTCCCCGACTACGACCTGTTCTGCGCCGGTTGAGGAAGGCCGCTGCAAACCGGCGCATCTCGGGGTCTTCGGTCGGCCGGATCGGGTCACGCACTAATTGGGCGCTCCCCTCACCGGCCTCCCTGCATCCCCCAACCTGCTTGGTTTTCACGGCCTTCAATAGGATCGTTTTCTAATGGCAACGGTTCGAATTCCACCCGTCCTTCGTGCCCAGACCGGGGGGCAGCCGGAGGTCGAGGCGGCGGGCGCCAGCGTCGGCGAGGTGCTGCGGGCGCTGACCGCCGCGCACCCCGACACCGAGTCGCAGCTATTCGGCGCGGACGGCGACCTCAATCGCTACGTCAACGTCTACCTCAACGACGAGGACGTGCGCGTCCTCGACGGACTCGACACCGCCGTCGCCGCGGGCGATACCGTCATCATCATGCCCGCCATGGCCGGCGGTTGAGCCGGCGGGGCGCCTTTTTCTGGGATATCACCAATAACGCGCCCCAGGCCGTTGTTGGCGCTCCATGGCTATACTTTCTGAAGTAATGCAGGAGGACCTACTCAACCGACCCTGCGGGGGACGCTTCGGCGACATAGTCGAGTCGATCGGCAACACGCCGCTGGTCGAGTTGCCGCGCTTCGCCCCCAAGCCCGACGTGCGGATCTACGCGAAGCTCGAGGGCCGCAACCCGACCGGGTCGGTCAAGGACCGGGTCGCCAAGTCGATGATCGAGGCGGCCGAGGCCGAGGGGCTGATCGAGCCCGGGCAGACGATCCTCGAGCCGACCTCCGGCAACACCGGCATCTCGCTGGCGATGATCTGCCGCCGCAAGGGCTACCCGCTGAAAGTCGTGATGCCCGACAACGTGACCAAGGAGCGCACCCAGCTGCTCGAGATGTACGGGGCGGAGATCGTCTACACCGAGGGCGCCAAGGGCTCAAACGGCGCGGTCGAGGTGGCGCTGGAGATGGCCGAGGACTCGCGCTACTACATGCCATACCAGTACGGCAACGAGGCCAACCCGCGCGCTCACTACGAGGGCACCGCGGTGGAGATCCTCGAGGAGCTGGACGAGGTGGCGGCGTTCGTCGGCGGCCTCGGCACGGGCGGCACCCTGATGGGCAACGGGCGGCGCCTCAAGGAGCACGACCCCGAGACGCTGATCGTCGCTGCCGAGCCGATGCAGGGCGAGATGGTTCACGGCCTGCGCTCGCTGGAGGACGGCTTCATCCCGCCGATCATCGACCTCTCCCTGATCGATCGCAAAATCATGGTCTCCAACCGCGACGCGATCGTCTGGACGCGCAAGCTGCTCGACGAGGAGGGCGTCTTCGCCGGCGTCTCCTCCGGCGCGATCGCCCGCATCGCTGTCCGCATCGGCGAGGAGCTGGACGGCGGCAACGTCGTCTTCCTGGTCCCCGACGACGGCTGGAAGTACCTCTCCTCCGGGGTCTACACGAAGCCGATCGACGACATCGAGAACCTCGACTCCACCGTTTGGTGGTAGGCCCGGCAGATCAGGTCGCCGAGGCGGGCGACAGGGGCTGGCGCGAGGAGATCCTCGAGGTCAAGCGCTCCCCTGACGACGTCCCCTCGACCTACGACCGCCTGGCGCCGGTCTATGAGATCTGGGCGCGGCTCACCGAGTCGCGAGCGCGCCGCCGGGTGCTCGAGCTGGCCGCGCCCGGGCCGGCCGAGGACGTGCTCGAGGTGGCTACCGGCACCGGAGCCCAGCTGGTCGAGCTGGCGCGCCGCAACCCGCGCGGGCGCACGGTCGGGGTGGAGGTCGCCGAGGGCATGCTGGCGAAGACGCGCCGCCGTCTCGCCGGTCGGGGGCTGACCGAGGTCGAGGTGCTGCGTGCCGACGCCCGCGAGCTGCCGTTCGCCGATGCGAGCTTCGACCTGATCGTCAACAGCTACATGGTCGATCTGCTGCCGCGCGCGGAGATCCCCCGGGTGCTGGCCGAGTTCAGGCGGCTGCTGCGCCCCGGCGGTCGCCTGGTGATGTCGAACATGACGCTGGGCGAGCGTCGCCTGCACCGGGTCTGGGACGCGCTCTACGCTCGCGGCATCGTGCTGACCGCCAACTGCCGCGGCGTCCTCGCGGCGCCGGTCCTGGCGGAGCTGGGCTTCATCGGCGTCGAGCGCGAGTACTCCGCCCAGCTCGGCTTCCCGACCGAGATCGTGATCGCGCGCAAGGCGGGCGCGCCGACCGGCCCGTGAGCGCGATGCGCATCCCCCAGCGCCTCGTCGACGAGATCGTCGCCCACGCCCGCGAGGACTTCCCCAACGAGTGCTGCGGGATGGTGGGGGGGCTCGACGGAGAGGCGCGGACGGTCTACCGGGCGGCCAACGCCGAGGCCAGCCCGCTGCGCTACTCGATCGACGCCTCCGAGCAGTTCCGGCTGATGAAGACGATCGAGGAGGCGGGGGAGGATCTGGTCGGGATCTACCACTCGCACACCAAGAGCGCCGCCTATCCCTCGCAGACCGACGTCAACCTGGCCGGCTGGCCCGACGCCGTCTACCTGATCGCGTCGCTGGCCGACGCCGAAGCGCCCGAGATCATGGGCTTTTGGATCCGCGACGGGGAGATCTCCGATGCCGAGCTCGTCGTCGAGTAGCGGCAAGCTGGTCAAGGTCGCCTACGCCCAGAACCAGGCGGAGGCGGAGATGATCCAGGGGCTGCTCTCCGAGCACGGCATCCCCAGCATGCTGAAGCGCGCCGCCGGCTTCGACGTGCCGGACTTCCTCGCCGCCGGCCCCCGCCAGATCCTGGTGGCCGAGGAGATCGCCGCGCGGGCCCGCGCGGTGCTGGAGGGAACGCCGGGCGTCTCCTGACGAAGCTCTACGGCCCTGCCGGCCGGGCGGTCGCGCGCAGGTAGCCGCGCCAGGCGTCCTCGATCTCGGCGAGGCGGGCCTCGAAGGCGGCTTCCAGGGTGGGCGTCGCCCCGCCGGGGAGGAGCTTCAGGGCGAGGCGCTCGCAGGCTTCGGGGCCCCGCTCGGTCTCCAGCAGGTCGAAGATCGTGCCGCCGAGGATCACCGCGTCGCGGCGCGACGGGGGGAAGGAGGGCCGGGCGCTCTCGCGCAGGCGGCGGATCACCGCGGCGCGGTAGAGGCCGACCTGGCGGGCGAAGTACTGGGCGGCGCCCTCGATCAGCCACGCCCAGGCGAGGTAGCGGGCGAAACGGCGCGGCGTCCAGGAGGGAGGGAGGTCGGGATTGTTGGTGGCGATCACCAGCTGTGCGTAGAGGCGCTCGGCCGTGCCGCGCAGCGCCTCGCGCGAGTCCTCGCCGGCGGCGCGGCGCTCCATGTGGGGATCGTTGAGGACGTGCAGCTCGGTCGCCATCGCCCAGCCGGCCAGGTAGCGCCGGCCGGACGCCGCTGCCGACCAGCGGGCGGCGGGCAGGAACGGGTGGGCCATCGACAGCAGGGCGGGATTGGTGTGAACGACCACGGTGACGTCGCCGGGCACGGCCTCGAAGCGGTCCTCGAGCCGCAGCCGCAGCTCCTCCATCCGGTCCAGGATTCGCTCCGCGAAGGCCGCGTCGCCGCTGTCGTGACGCGCGGTGAAGCTCAGCGATTGCGTCTCCACCCAGGGCATGGTCCGAGACTACTTTCTAAGGCTGTCTGACCAAGCAGATCAAGGAACTCGCGCTGCGCGCTCGCACCGCTCCCTGCGGTCGCTGGAGCGTGGCGTGCTCTGCACGCGAGCCGAGCGAGGACGCCGATATGCGCCGGTCAGACAGCCTTAGACCAGAACGGGCTCGGTTGCCGAGCAGACGCCGTGGATCTCCTGGCGGGCGCGGTCGAACTCCTCGTCGGCCATCACCGGCGTGCCCTCGAAGGGCAGGTCGCGGTCGATCTCGACCCAGGAGCGGCAGCCGTGGTACTCCTCGCGGACGCGGACGGTGACCGGGCGGGGGATGCGGTGGACCCGCAGCAGCAGGATGTGCAGGGGGTGGCGTCGCTTCCACTTGAGGCGCTTCTCGGCGTAGTCGGGCGTCCACACGTAGAAGGGAGAGAGTTCGTCGACGACGCGCGGGTTGGTGATCGTCAGGTGGTCGGTCACCTCGGCCCAGCAGCGCAGCCGCACCCGCTCGGGCTGCGGGATGCCGCCGTCCCGGATCAGGGCGCTGGGCGGCGGTTCCTCGTCGGGCCAGACGCCCTCCTCGAGGGCGCGGCCCAGCTCCGGATGGTGGGACTCGCGCACCAGGTTGTTGCGCTGGTGGTCGAAGGTCGGGTAGAGGAAGAAGCGCTCGTGCTCGAGCTCGAAGTGCTTGTTCTCCTCGCGAATTCCGCCCTTGCGCAGGGTGAGGAGCTGCTCGCCCTCGGCGAGGGCGCGCACCGTTACTGCCCATTCCTTTAATGCGATCGGCATCTAAGCTCCACCTGGAGAGGTTGGGGAATCTGTGACTGGCAGGTTCGGCGCCCAGGACCCCATCTAGGCGGGCCCCCGCCCGAGGCGAGGCATTTTAGACGAGGTCGGCCAAATCGCCAAATCGCGACTTCCTCAGCCGCTGCCGCCGCCGCCCGGGGTCTCGATTCTGAGGACGTCTCCGGGGGCCAGGTTCCCCTCCGTCTTGCCGGGCAGCGGCTCGCCGTCGATCAGGTCCCTGCCCGTCTCGCCGTCGCCGCCTCCGTCGCGGCCGCGCGGGCGGTGGCGCCGCCGCTCGCCGATCAGCGTGTAGCGCATCGGCGCCCGCGCTTCGAGTTCGCGGACGATCCCGTCGCCGCCCCGGTGGCGCCCGGTGCCGCCGCTGCCGCGCCGCAACGCCAGCCTGCGGACTCGCAGCGGGAACTCGGTCTCCAGCGCCTCGACCGGCGTGTTGAGCGTGTTCGACATCGCGACGTGGATCGCGCTCGGCCCGTCCGCGTCGGGGCAGGCGCCCTGGCCGCCGCCGAGCGTCTCGTAGTAGGTGAAGTCCTCGCCGGCCAGCGTCAGGTTGTTCATCGTTCCCTGGCCCTGGGCGGGGACGGGGCGGGCGCCGGCCAGGGCGGCGATCACCAGGTCGGCGACGCGGCCCGAGGTCTCGACGTTGCCGGCCGCCACCGCCGCTGGGAAGCGGGCGTTGAGCAGGCAGCCCTCGGCGGCGATCACCTCGATCGGCCGGTAGGCGCCGGCCGACGGCGGCGCGTCGGGGTCGGTGAGGACTCGCACCGCGAAGAACGCCGCCGACTTGGTCACTGAGAGGGGGCAGTTGAGGTTGCCGTCGATCTGCGGGTCGGTGCCGGAGAAGTCGACGACGAGGCGGTCGCCGCGGATCGTCGCCTCGACCCGCAGGGCGACATCGCGCGGCCCCCCGTCGGCGTCGTCCTCGAGCACGTCCTCGGCGGCGTAGCTTCCGTCGGGCAGCGCCTCGAGGGCGGCCCGGGTGCGGCGCTCGGCGTAGGCGAGGATCTCCTCCATCCCGGTGCGCAGCCGTTCGAGCCCGTGGCGCTCCGCCAGCTCGGCGAGGCGCCGCTCCCCGATCCGGTTGGCGGCGGCCTGCGCGCGGAGGTCGGCGAGGCGCTGGTGGGGAGAGCGCATCCGGGCGGCCAGCCGCTCCAGCTCGGCCCCGGTGGCGCGGGTGGGCGGGATCACGACGCCCTCTTCGTCAAGCGTCCGCGAGCGGGCCGGCATCCCGGCCGGGCTCGGCCCGCCGATGTCGGCGTGATGGGCGCGGCAGGCGGCGAAGCCGAGCAGCGCGTCGGCGGCGAAGACGGGTGAGATGAGCGTCACGTCGGGGAGGTGGGTGCCGCCCCGGTAGGGGTCGTTGAGGATCCAGGCCTCGCCGGGGCGCTGCTCCTCGTCCAGCACCGCGGCGACCGCGTCGGGCATCGAGCCGAGGTGGACGGGGATGTGCTCGGCTTGCATGACCAGCTCGCCGCGGGCGTCGAAGAGGGCGGTCGAGCAGTCGTGCCGCTCCTTGATGTTGGCCGAGTAGGCGGAGCGGATCAGCGCCGCGCCCATCTCGTCGCAGGCGGCGCGCAGACCGCCGATCATCACCTGGAGCGTTACGGGGTCGAGGCTCATCGCGTTGCCTGCCTTGGCGACTTTGTGCCGCATACCGGCAGAAAAGCGCCAGGCGCGCTCAATTCCCGGCCTCCGCGCGGATCGTGCCCGTGTCGTCGACCTCAGCGCTCCAGCCCGCCGGGAGGACGAAGGTCGCCTCGGGCAGCTCGAAGACGATCGGTCCCTCGGCGAGCAGCCCGGCGGCGGGCTCGCCGCGCATCACCGGCGTCTCGACCCAGCTGCCGCCGAAGCGGACCTCGCGTGCCAGCTGCTCCAGCCGTCCCTCCGCTGCCGCCGGTCGCGGCCGCGGCCCCGGCGCGACCAGCGCCAGGCGGATGTGGACGAGGACGACCTCGCCGTCGGGATCGCGGTGGCCGTAGCGCTCCTCGTGGGCCTGCTCGAAGCGCGCTTCCAGGTCCCCCGGGTCGGGCCGCGTCGGTCCCGGCACCGGTAGCTCGAAGGCCTGGCCCGCGTAGCGCATCTCGTAGACGACCTCCGGTTCGGCGCCGGCCAGCTCGCCGTCGAGCCGCGCGGTCAGCTCGTCGACCTCGGCGGCGATCCGCTTCGCCGTCAGGTCGGCGCCGCTCAGCATCACGGTGCGGGCGGTGTCGCGGCGGCGGTCGGAGGCGCAGAGGCCGAGCGCCGAGAGGACGCCGCCCGCCCGCGGGCAGAGGATGCGGTCGATGCCCAGCTCGGCGGCAAGCGCCGCGGCGTGCATCGGGCCGGCGCCGCCGAAGGGCAGCAGCGCGAAGCGGCGCGGGTCGACGCCGCGCTCGACCGTGACCACGCGCAGCGCCCGCACCATCTCCTGGTTGGCGACCCGCAGGATCCCCTCCGCGGCCTCCAGCTCGCCGACGCCGAGCGAGTCGGCGAGCGCGACGACGGCGGCGCGGGCCGCCTCGGGGTCGAGCGCGACGCCGCCGGCCAGGGTCGAGTCGGGGGCCAGCCGGCCGAGCAGCAGGTTGGCGTCGGTGACGGTCGGTTGCTTGCCGCCGCGCCCGTAGCAGGCGGGCCCCGGTTCGGCGCCCGCCGAGCGCGGGCCGACCCGCAGCGCCCCACCCGGGTCGCGCCAGCCGATCGAGCCGCCGCCGGCCCCGACCGTGTGCACGTCGACCATCGGCAGCTGGATCACGCGGCCGCCGATCCGGCGCGAGTCGGTCCGCCGCACCTCGCCGCCCTCGACCACGCAGACGTCGCACGAGGTGCCGCCCATGTCGATGCCCAGCGCGTTGCCGTCGCCGCAGGCGCGGGCCAGCAGCGAGGCCCCGACCGCGCCGCCGGCCGGGCCGGAGAGGACGCTCCAAGCGCCCGCCCGCGCCGCCTCGGCCGCGCTGGCGACGCCGCCCGAGGACTGCATGACGACCGGGCGCGGCAGCCCCGCCGCCTCGGCCGCCCGGCCGAGGCGCTCCAGGTAGCGGTCGAGCAGGGGGGAGAGGTAGGCGTCGATCGTCGTCGTCGAGCAGCGCTCGTACTCGCGGAAGCGGGGCAGGACCTCGTGCGAGGCGGAGACGTGGACGCCGGGCAGCTCGCGGCGCAGGCGCTCGGCGATCGCTCGCTCGTGGGAGGGGTCGAGGTAGGAGAAGAGCAGGCAGATCGCCACCGACTCGGCGCCGCTCTCGCGCGCCGCGACGGCGAGCCGCTGCGGCTCGCCGGGCCCGAGCGGCTCGACCACGCCCTCGTGCCCGACCCGCTCGACTGCCTCGAAGCGCAGCTCCGGGGCCACCAGCGGCGCCGGCTTCGGCGCGCAGAGCCGGTACAGCTCGGGGCGGTCCTGGCGGCCGATCTCGAGCAGGTCGGCGAAGCCGCGGGTGGCGATCAGCGCGGTGCGGGCGCCGCGCTCCTCGAGCAGCGCGTTGGTCCCGACCGTCATCCCGTGGGCGAATGACTCGACCTCACCCGGCCCGGCGCCGGCCCGCCGCAGCACCTCCTCCACGGCGCCGATCACCGCCACCGACTGGTCCTCGGGGGTGGTCGGCAGCTTCGCCGCGTGCACCGTCTCGCCGTCGAAGAGGACGGCGTCGGTGAAGGTCCCACCCACGTCGACGCCGAGCAGCATGGGCCGAAGCTACCGGGTGCGTTCGCAGTTACGCCCGCATACGGAGCAAAGGTGTGAACGCACGGCGGTCAGCGCCACTCCTCGCGCCGGGTTCCGCCGTCCGGGCCGAGGACGATGTGGACGCCGTCGAGATCGGGGTCGATGCCGGGGTGGTCGGCGCGCAGGTGGCCGCCGCGCGACTCGCGGCGCTCCAGGGCGGCGGTGGCGATCGCCGCGGCCAGCGGGTAGGGGTCGTCGCGCAGCTCGCTCAGCTGCTCGGGGCGCCGCATCGGCCCGGCGAGGCGCCAGACGGCCTCGCGGGTCGCTTCGGTCGGCGGCTCGAAGCGCCACTTGCCCGGCGCCGCGCGGCGGGCCGCGCCGCTCTCCCTCAGGGTCGCGCGGGCGGTGCGGCTGCCGAAGACGAAGCACTCGCTGAGCGAGTTGGAGGCGAGTCGGTTGGCGCCGTGCAATCCCGTGCAGGAGCACTCGCCGACGGCGTACAGGTTCGGCAGCGAGGAGCGTCCGTCGAGGTCGACCGCGATCCCGCCCATCGTGTAATGGGCGGCGGGGGCGACGGGGACCGGCTCGACGTGGGGGTCGAGTCCCGCCTCCCCGAGCGACTCGAACACACTGCGGAAGCGGTCGGCGTCGACCTTGCGCAGGTCGAGCCGCACGTTGTCGATGCCCTCCTCCTCCATCCGGTCGAAGATCGCCGCGCTGACGGTGTCTCGCGGCGCCAGCTCGTCGGTGAAGCGGCGACCGGAGGCGTCGAGCAGGACGGCGCCCTCACCGCGCACCGCCTCGGTGACCAGCAGGCCGTCGAAGCGGGTGCCGGGGAGGGCCAGTGCGGTCGGGTGGAACTGGCAGAACTCGAGGTCGGCTAGGTCGGCGCCCGCCGCCGCGGCGAAGACCGGCCCGGCGCCGATCGCGCCCCAGGGATTGGTCGTGCGCCGCCACAGCGCCGCGGCGCCGCCGGTCGCGATCACGGTCGCCGCGGCGGCGGTCGCCCCGGTTTCGGTGAGCAGCCCGTGGCAGCGTTCGCCGTCGCTCCACAGCGCCACCGCCGATGTCCGCTCGCGGGCCGCGATCCGCGGCTCGTCGGCGACCATCGCCGCGAGCTTCGCGGTGATCTCATGGCCGGTCTGGCTGCCGCCGGCGTGGACGATACGGCGCCGCGTGTGGCCGCCCTCCAGCCCCAGCGCCAGCCCGCCGTCCGGGTCGAGGTCGAAGGCGACGCCCCGCTCGCGCAGCTCGCGCACCGCGGCCGGCGCCTCCTCGACCAGCACCCGCACCGCGGAGGGACGGCAGAGGCCGCGCCCGGCGGCGATCGTGTCGGCGGCGTGTCGCTCGGCGGAGTCGCCCGGCTCGAGTGCCGCCGCGAGGCCGCCCTGGGCCCAGAAGCTGGCGCTCTGGGAAAGCGGCGTGCGGGAGATCACGCAGACCGCGGCGCCCTGCTCGGCGGCGCGCAGCGCCGTCCACAGCCCCGCCGCCCCGCCACCGACGACGGCGACGTCGTACTCGGCCGCTGCGGCTATCGCCGCTCCGCCTCTCGCCTGATCGCCTCGATCTGACCGCGCAACCAGGCGGCGGCCGATTCGCGGGCGCGGACCTCGCCGCCGCCGCCGGTGCCCTGCGCCGCAGCGGCGCGGCGCTCGGCCTCCTCGACCCGTTTCTCGGCTGCCTCCGCCTGCGTCTCGATCTCGGCGAGGCGGCTCTCGGCGGCGGCGATCGCCCGGTCCCTGGTCTCGCGCTCGCGCGCCAGCTCCTCCGCGTGGGCGCGCCGCATGTCCTCCAGCTCCGTGGCGGCACGCTGCCGCTCCTTGGCCAGGTTCGATTCGAGCTCGCGGATCTCGGCGGCGGCGCGCTCCTCGGCGGCGGCGGCCGACTCGGTTGCCTTGCGCAGACGGCGCTCGGCCGCCTCGACCTGTGCGCCGAGGTCCTCGCTGCCGGGATCTCCGCTTGCGCCGCTCATTCGGGGACTCAATCTATCTCGCCATCGCGAGGACGTCGCGGTATGCCTCGATCGTCCGTTCCGCCATCCGGGCGGCCGAGAGCGCCGCGGCGCGCGCGCCACCCTCGACCCGCGGGTCCGGCGCATCCAGGTGGGGGCGGACGGCCTCACTCCAGGCTGCCTCGTCGAAGGGCGCGCAGAGGGTTCGCGGCACGCCCCCGAGCGCCCAGGGGGCGATCCCGACCGGGGTCGAGAGGACCGGCACGTCGCAGGCCAGCGCCTCGACGCAGGCGAGGCCGAAGCCCTCGTAGTCGGAGGTGACGAGGACGGCGTTGGCGGCGTTGACCCAGAGCGGCATTCGGTCGGGGTCGATGCCGCCGCCGGTCAGCAGCTCCGCGCCGGTCGCCGTGGCGAGCGCCCGCGCCCGGTCGGCGCGCTTCTCGGGGCGGCCCGGATCGGCCGGGAAGAGCAGGTAGCGACCGTTTGGGTCGAGGTCCAGCTCGCGCCGTGCCTCGGCGCGCGGGAGCGGCCGGAAGCGACCGAGGTCGGGGCCGCAGGGAAGTACCGCCGAGCCGGGCAGCGGCGGCAGCCCCGGCCGGCCGTCCTCGGGCGCGAAGAGGGAGCGCGAGACGGCGGCGACCAGGTCGACGCGCCGGGCGAGGCGGCGCGACAGCGGGCCGACGACGCCGTGCCGCACGTCGGTGCCGTGGAAGCTGACGATCAGTGGCCGCGCCCCGGCCAGCTGCGCGCACCAGGCCGTCAGCCCGTAGTGGGCGTGGACCAGGTCGAAGCGCTCGCGGCGCAGCAGGCGGCGCAGCCGCCCCGTCGCCGGGATGTAGTGGCGCGAGCCGGGCGGGAAGCCGAACACCTCGACCTCGACCCCACGGCGGCGGACCTCCTCCACCTGGTCGCGCACCCAGCGGCCGCGCTGGGGGGCGGCGGCATCGGGCAGGAAGTTGGTGACGACCAGCACCCGCATCGGCAGCTGAGCGTATCCGGACCCGTTCGCGGACCGGGGCGACCGTCAGTAGGGGGCGCCGACCGCCTTTGCCCAGGCGCGGTCGACCCGCAACCGGCCCTTCGCGTCGGTTTCGACGATCACCACGGTCGCGGGCCGGCGATTGCCGTTGTCGGGGTCGATGGTCACCGATCCCGTCCACCCCTTCCAGCCGCTGACCCCGTCGAGGGCTTCGCCGAGCTTTACGGGGGCGGTGTCGTCCGCCTTCCGGGCGCCGTAGGCGAGGAACTGAAGCGAGTCGTAGGTGTAGGGGCTCCAGGTGCCGGGGTCCTCGCCGAACCTTTTGCGGTACCGGGCAACCTTGGCGCTCGCCCCGACGAAGTCTTCGGGCGTCGGCACGCCGACCAGCGGACAGGCTCGCGCGGCCGCGACGCCGGCGGTTTCGACGAAACCCGTGTCGTAGGAGGCGTAGTCGGCGATGCACTGCGATTCCACCTCGGCCTCGCGCATCTCCTTGGCGATCAGCCCTCCCTCGGGGTAGTAGACGGCGGCATAGACCACGTCGGGTTCTCCGGCCACGAGCTTGTCGACCGTCCCGCTGTAGGACCGCTTGCCGGGTTGGACCTCCTGGTAGGCGGTCACCTCGACCCCGGCGTCTTCGAGCGATTCCTTCAGCGCCGTCGACACCGAGACGGTGTAGCTCTGGGTGGGGTCGTAGGCGATCGCGACCGTTTGCGCGCCGAGCCATTCGGTCAACGCCGTCGATGCCACCGGGGCGATCTGGTAGGTCATCGGCTGCAGAGTGAAGCCGAGGCCGCTGGTCGAGTCGTCCGAGGTGAGCCTGATCGGGACGAGCCCGGCGTCGATGTAGAGGGGCAGGGTCTTGATGCCGACGCCGGAATTGTAGGGGCCGACGATGCCGTCGAGGCCGCTGGCGATCGCCGACCTCGCCGCCTTCACCCCGGTCGCGGGATCGGCGGCGTCGTCGATCGGGACGATTCGAACCTGCCTGCCGAGGATCCCGTCGCCTTCGTTGAGCTGCGCCGCAGCAAGCTGTGCTCCCTTCAGCATCCCCTTGCCGAGCAGCGACTGTTCGCCGGAGAGCGGCGCCTCGAGCCCGACCCGGAACTCGTCCAAGCCTTCGTCGGAGCCGCCGCATCCGGTCGCGAGAAGGGCGAGGACGGCGAGGCAGAGGGCGATTGCGAACCGGGTCTGGCGCTGCACGAGCGCACACTATTGACATTCGAGCCGCGGAATTGGCCCATTTGCGTCTGGATCGGTGACGCACGGCCCCTCAGCATCGGCTCAAACCGACTGAGGAGGCTTCGATGATCTATCTGCTGCTGGGCTACGCGCACGCCGCGATCGTGCGCAGGACCGAGGCGATCCGCGCTCTCGCGGAGCGCGACAGGGGTCAGGGCACGGTCGAGTACGTCGGCCTGATCCTGCTCGTCTCGCTGCTGATGGTGGGGATGGTCGCCGCGATGAAGGGGTTCAACGGCAAGCAGGGCACCGAGCTGGCCGGGCTGATCGTCGACAAGATCAAGGAGGCGGTCGACAAGGTGGCGTTCAAATAGCCGTGGAGAAGGGGCGGCGCGCGACGCGGGCCGCCCCTCACGGCGCCGCTCGTGACAGACTCGCGCCCATGACCGCGCAGCGAGCGGAGCGGGAGCCCTGATGCCGGCCTCGCGCAGCTACGACCGGGCACAGGCCGACATCCGGCCGGCGACGATCGATCCCGGTTTCGTCGAGACCGCCGACGGCTCGGCGCTGATCTCACTCGGCCGCACGCGGGTGATCTGCACCGCCTCGGTCAACGAGTCGGTGCCGAGGTGGATGGGGGGCCGGGGCAAGGGCTGGGTCACCGCCGAGTACTCGATGCTGCCCGCCTCGACCGGCGACCGCAAGGCGCGCGACGTCTCGAAGGGCCGCCAGGACGGCCGCGGGGTGGAGATCCAGCGGCTGATCGGCCGGGCGCTGCGGGTCGTGGTCGACTTCCGGGCGCTCGGCGAACGCAGCGTCTACGTCGACTGCGACGTCCTGCAGGCCGACGGCGGCACCCGTTGCGCGGCGATCACCGGCGGTTACGTGGCGCTGCGCCTCGCCCTGCAGAAGCTGCTCGACGCGAAGAAGATCGAGGCGATGCCGCTGACCGGCTCGGTGGCGGCGGTCAGCGTCGGCATGGTCGGCGGGCGGGCGCTCTGCGACCTCGACTACGGGGAGGACTCCAACGCCGACGTCGACGCCAACGTGGTGATGACCGGCGAGGGCGGTCTGGTCGAGGTGCAGGCGACCGCCGAGCGAACGCCGCTCTCCCGCGCCTCGCTCGACGAGCTGCTGAAGCTGGCCGAGATGGGGATCTCGCGGCTGCGCCAGGTCCAGGAGCGAGCCGCCGGCAGTTGAGTTGATCCTCGCCACCGGCAACAAGCACAAGCTGCGCGAGATGCGCGAGCTGCTGCCCGAGCTCGAGCTACACGGACTGCCCGACGGCGTCGAGCTGCCGCCCGAGGAGGGCGGGGACTTCGCCTCGATCGCCCTCGAGAAGGCGCGGGCCGTGCACGCGGCAACCGGCAGGGCGACGATCGCCGACGACTCCGGGATCGAGGCGGCGGCGCTCGGCGGCAGGCCCGGGATCCACTCCGCCCGCTACGGCGGGCCGGACGCCAGTGACGAGGAGAACCTCGAGAGGCTGCTCGACGAGGTCGCGGCGGCTGGCGAGGACCGCCGCGCCGCCTACCACTGCGCGCTGGCGCTGGTCGGGGCCGACGGCTCCGAGCACGTCTTCGAGGGACGCTGCGAGGGGCGGTTGATCGAGGCCCCGCGCGGCGAGGGCGGGTTCGGCTACGACCCGGCGTTCGTCCCCGACGCGACCGGGCCGGGCGACGAGCGCACGATGTCGGAGTTGAGCCAGGCGGAGAAGAACGAGATCAGCCATCGCGGCGCCGCCGCGCGGTTGCTGGCCCGGCATCTCGCCGGCGAGGCGGCGCCGGCGGAGCGATGATCCACACCAAGAGCGGCGCGGCGGCGCTCTCGATCGCCTCCAACGCGCTGCTGATCGCGCTCAAGCTGGCCGCCGGGGCGATCACCGGCTCGATCGCGATCGTCACCGAGGCGGTCCACTCGCTGATCGATCTGGTCGCCTCGGTCGTGGCCTTCGTCTCGGTCCGCAAAGCCGACGAGCCGGCTGACGCCGAGCATCCCTACGGCCACGAGAAGGTGGAGAGCCTGGCGGCGACGATCGAGGGGATGCTGATCCTGATCGGGGCCGGGATCATCGTCTACGAGGCGACCCACCGGCTGGCGGTCGGGGCCACCGTGGAAGCGCTCGGGGTCGGCATCGCGGTGATGGGCTTCTCGGTGCTCGCCAACCTGGCCGTCTCGACCGTCCTCTCGCGGCAGGCGCGGATGCACGACTCGCCGGCCCTGGAGGGGGACGCGGCGCACCTGCGAACCGACGCCCTCACCTCGGCCGGCGTGCTCGCCGGCCTGGTCCTCGTCCAGCTCACCGGCCTCGTCGCCTTCGACTCGATCACCGCGCTGCTCGTCGCCGCGGCGATCGTCACGGCCGGGCTGCGGATCGTTCGCCGCTCCTCCGGCGTGCTGGTCGACGAAGCGCTGCCCGAGGCGGAGATGGACCGGATCGAGGCGGCGATCGCCGTCGCCCGCACCCCCGAGGTCGCCGGCTACCACAAGCTGCGCGCCCGCCGCGCCGGCAGCCGCCGTCACATCGACCTCCACGTCCAGTACCGCGCCGGGACCAGCCTCGAGCGCGCCCACGAGCTGGCCCACGCGATGCGCGACGAGATCGAGACGGCGATCCCCCGCTGCGAAGTGCTGATCCACGCCGAGCCGGAGACCTCGTTCCGACCCGGGCCGGGCGGCGGCCCCTTCCGAGCGGGCTAAAGCAGGGCGACAACCTGTCGGTACGTCCAGTGAGCTCTCTTAAGGTACGTAATTGTTCCAATAGCTGTTATCCTGGGCGGGAACTGGCCGAGTAGTTACGACTGGGGGCTGGGGCAGATGAAGAGGGGCTCGACCGATCTTCAGCGCGGCCATCTTCGGGCCCGACTCGAATCCCGTCGCGCGGAGATCGAGGAGGCCGCGCTCAGCCGCTTCTACGCCGTCTCGGCGCCGTTTGAGGATGCCGATCCGAGCTATCTGGCCGGCATCCGCACAGCGATCTCCGCGGCCATCGACTACGCCTTCGATGCGATCGAGGTGGATCGTCAGGAGCCGCCCGCGCCGCCACCGGCTCTCCTGGTACAGGCGCGTCTCGCCGCGCGCAACGGCGTCACCCTCGAGACGATGCTGCGGCGCTACATCGCCGGCTACACGATCTTCGGCACCGTCCTCTTCGAGGAGGCCGAGCGGACCGGCGTCGAGCTCAGCGGCGAGGCACTCGAGCAGCTCGCGCGCCTCTATACCGCCTACTTCGACCAGCTCCTCGCCGCCGTGGCTGAGGAACACCGTCGCGAGACGGAGAATCAGGCTGTCAGCACGGAGCGCGGCTCCCTCGGGCTCGCGCGCCGGCTTCTGGCGGGCGAGCTGGTCGATCCTTCTCCGCTGGCCTATGAGCTCGGCGACTTCCATATCGGCATCGTCGCTTCCGGCGCGGCGGCGCCGGACCTGCTTCGCGATCTCTCGCGCAGCCTCGATCGCTGCCTTCTGCTCGTTCAGGTCGACGAACGGACGACATGGGCTTGGCTCGGCTACCGGCGCCCAATCGACCCGAGTGAGATGGACCGGGTCACCGCATGGCAGCAGCCTTTGGTGGTGCCAAAGGCAGGCCCGAGGACGCAGATATACGCAGCCTGCGCTGAGGTCGTAGTTCTTCCCGGTTACCGGGAAGAACTACGACCTCAGCGACCTCACGGGCCATCCAGGTGTGCGGGGTCGTGGAATCAACATTAGGGATTGGGCAACAGGTTGACCGCCGCGGCCAATCCGACCGCGGCGACGGTGATCGCGTAGCCGGTGTAGTCGCCGATCGCGAGCAGCACCACAGCGACAGCGCAGACTGCGACGACGACTATCCAGGAGGCGCGGGCGACTGGCACGGACCGCTATTTTGGCCGAGATGGACGACGGTGCGACGAAGACGGGCTCAGGAGCGATCTCCGGCGAGGCTGCGGAGGGCGCGCTCGCCTATCTGGCCGAGCTGTCGCCTGACCTGCGCGGCGCCGCGATCCTCGACGCCGACGGCGTGGTGCTGGCGGCGAGCGGCCACCCCGACCGCTGGCGCGAGGACGCCGCGGCGCTGTTCGGGGCCGCCGACCGCGCCGACGAGGAGCCGGTCGAGCAGGTCCACGTCGGTACCGAGCAGGGCGAGGTGTTCGCCCTGCGCCACGCCGGTCTCGCCGCGGTGGCGGTGACCGAGCGCTTCGCGCTCGCCTCGCTGACCTTCTTCGACCTGCGCGCGATGTTGCGCGACCTGGCCGGCGAAACGCCGCTGCGGACTTTTGCCCCACAGGAGGGCGGTCAAAGTCCACAGCGGCGCTCCGGCGGGGAGGGCTGAGGCCCGGTGGCCCAGGGTCATTCGGAAATCCCCCGTGTGCGGCTGGCGAGCGCCGGACCAAGCGGGGCAAGGACGCAGGGAGGCCGAATAGCAGCGCTATTCGGCCGACTGAGGACGCCGCACCGCGCCGGTCCGCCGCCGCCAGGCGTGCGCGGGGGGTTTGCGAATGACCCTTAAGCCGCACCGCGTCCTGCTCGACCGCGTCTCCGGCTACGCCGACGAGGCCGCCGCCTACATGCGCCGCCGCCGTGCCCTGCGGCGGCCCTTCGCCCGCCTCTACTACCGCGGCGGCCGGGCCGAGGACCACGCCGTCGACTCGCTGGTCGGCGGCGAGCTGTTCGTCGCCGCCGGCCGGCTGATCGAGGTCGCCGGGAAGCGATCGAAGTCGTGAGCGGGCCCGAGGGGCTGCTCGACCCCGCCGTCGCCGAGCCCGTCCTCGCCCGCGCTCTGGCGTCCGGCGGCGAGTTCGCCGAGCTGTTCGCCGAACGGCGCAGCGGTATGAGCCTGGCGATCGACGAGTCGCGGATCGAGTCGGTGCAGTCCGGTGGCGAGCAGGGAGCGGGGGTGCGGGTCCTCAGCGGCGGCACCACCTACTTTGCCCACGTCGACGGCCTCGACCCCGCCGACCTCGAGCGCGCCGCGTCCGAGGCGGCGGCGGCGCTGCGCGGCGAACGGGCCGAGCCTCGGCCGCTGCGGGCCGTCGCGACCAGCCCGGGGCCGATCGAGCAGCCGCCGGAGGAGGTGCCGGCCGAGCGCAAGGCGGCGCTGCTGCGTGAGCTGGACGAGCGCGGCCGGGCGGCCGGCGGCGAGGTCGCGCAGCTGCGCGCCTCCTACGCCGAGGCCCGCCGCCGGGTTGCGGTGGCCAATTCCGACGGCCTGCTGACCGGCGACGATCGCACCCGCACGAGGATCGGCGCGCAGGCGGTCGCCCGTCGCGGCGAGCGGGTCGAGACCGGCGCCGAGACGCTGGGGGGCTCTCGCGGCTTCGAGCTGCTCGAGGACGACCCGGCGGAGATCGCGGCAAGCGCCGCCGGCAAGGCCCTCGCCCTGCTCGACGCCGACGCCGCGCCGGCCGGTTCGATGCCGGTCGTGGTCGGCGGCGGCTTCGGTGGCGTCCTCTTCCACGAGATGACCGGGCACGGCCTCGAGGCCGACCACGTGCAGAAGGGGGCGAGCGTCTACGCGGGCAAGCTCGGCGAGCGGGTCGCCCGGCCGCTGCTCACCGCCTATGACGACGGCCGCCTGCCAGGCGAGTGGGGAAGCGACGCGATCGACGACGAGGGGACGCCGACCCAGAGGACGCGGGTGATCGAGGACGGTCGCCTCGTCTCCTTCCTCTACGACCGCTTGCGAGCAGAGCACGACGGCGTCGCCTCGACCGGCAACGGCCGTCGCGAGAGCTTCCGGCACCTGCCGATCCCGCGGATGACCAACACCTACATCGCCCCCGGCGAGGTCGAGCCGGAGGCGATCGCCGCCGAGGTCGACAAGGGCTTCTACGCCGCCTCCTTCGCCGGCGGCCAGGTCGACCCGGCAACCGGCGACTTCGTCTTCGGGGTCAGCGAGGGCTACCTGATCGAGGGCGGCAAGGTGACCAGGCCCTGCCGCGGCGCGACGCTGATCGGCAACTGCCTCGAGGCGCTGGCGGCGATCGACGCGGTCGGCAGCGACTTCCGGATGAAGACGGGGATGTGCGGCAAGAGCGGCCAGAAAGTGCCGGTCGGAACCGGTCAGGGGCACGTCCGGATCGCCGCGCTGACGGTCGGGGGCACCGCGCTGTGAGTGGAGCATTCATGCAAGCCACCATTGACCAGGATTTCGCCGCTGGCGCAGTGGAGGTCGCCTTGCAGGCCGGGGCTGCCGACGCCGAGGCCTACGCCTCGGAGACGACCCGGCGCGAGGCCCGCGCTCACGGCGGCGGGGTCGAGAGCCTCACCACGGCGACCCAGCGGGGGGTGGGTGTGCGCGCCTGGATCGGCGGCCGGGTCGGCTTCGGCTTCGGCACGGACCTCTCTGCGGAGGGCGTGGCGGCGATCGCCGCCACGGCCGTAGGGGGCGCCCGGGTCGCCGACGAGGACGAGTTTGCCGCTCCGCCACCGGGCGGTGGCGGGGCGCCGGCGCTCGCCGGGCTGAGCGACCCGTCGCTGGGCGGGTGGCCGACCGCGCGCGCCGCCGAGCTGGCGGTCGCGGTCGAGCGCGCCGCGCTGGGCGCGGACCGGCGCGTGGTCGGGGTCGAGCAGGCGGTCTACGCCGACCGCGCCGAGCGGGTTGCGATCGCCTCCTCGAGCGGCGCCGGGGGCGAGTACGAGACCTCGAGCTGCTACGCCTACGCCCTGGCGCTGGCCGAGGGCGAAACGGGCCGCGAGACCGGGCTGGGCTTCGACCTGGGGCGGGGGCCGCTGGGGCTCGACCCCGATGCGATCGGGGCGGAGGCGGCCCGCCGGGCGACCGAGATGATCGGCTCGCGCAAGCCCGAGTCGCGCAGCTGCCCGGTTGTCCTCGACCCGACCGTCGCCGCCGCCTTCGTCGGCCTGCTCGGCGGGGCGCTGGGGGCCGACGCCGTGCAGCGCGGCCGCTCGCCGCTCGCCGGGCGGCTCGGCGAGGAGGTCGCCGGCGAGGCCTTCGTCCTGCGCGACGACGGGCTCGAGCCGGAGGGCTTCGCCGCGGCGCCGATCGACGCCGAGGGGACGCCGCGGCGGCGCACCCCGCTGATCGAGGGCGGCAAGCTGCGGACCTACCTCTACGACGCTTATACGGGCCGCCGCGGCGAAGCCCCCTCGACCGGCAACGCGGGCCGCTCCGGCTACCGCTCGCCACCCGCGGTCGCCGCCTCGAACCTGGTCGTCAGCCCGGGCTCGGCCGGCTTCGAGCAGCTGCTGCGTGAGGCGGGAGACGGGGTCCTGGTCAACGACGTCGCCGGCCTGCACTCGGGCGTCAACCCGGTCTCCGGCGTCTTCTCGGTCGGCGCCACCGGGCTGGCGATCCGCGACGGCGAGACCGCCGAGCCGCTGCGCGAGTTCACGATCGCCAGCGACCTGGTCTCGATGCTGCGCGCCGTGCGGGCGGCCGGCGCGACGCCCCGATGGGTTCCCTTCGGCGGCTCGGTCAGCGCTCCGCCGCTGCTGGTCGGCGAGATGACGGTCGGCGGCTCCTAGCGCTCCTTGCGACTTCCGCCGCCGGCAGGCGCGCCTTACGCCCGCGCGCGCTGTTAGATTGCCGCCGACCTCAACGACGACGGAGGAGCATCGACGTGACCAAGGCTGAGTTTCTGGACCAACTGGCAGCTGACGAGCGGGTGGGCAGCAAGAAGGCCGCGAGCGACGCGGTCGACGCCGTGCTCGACGCGATCACCGACACGCTGAGCGGCGGAGGTGAGGTCAGCTTCACCGGCTTCGGCAAGTTCCACGTCGCCGAGCGCGGTCCCCGCCAGGGCGTCAACCCGCGCACCGGCGAGCGAATCACCATCCCGGGCGGCAAGGTCCCCCGCTTCTCCGCCGGCTCGGCGCTGAAGGCCAAGGTCAAGGGCTGACAGCGCGCCCCTTCGCGGACCGGCTGGCGGCGCTCGTCGAGGAGCGCCACAGCCAGGTCTGCCTCGGCCTCGACCCGGACCCCGCCGGACTCCCCGACGATCTCGACCCGGCCGGGGCCGCCGCGTCGCCCGCCGAGCGAGCCGCCGCCGCGGTCGCTGCGCACTGCCGGCGGCTGATCGAGCTGGCCGGTCCCGCCTGCGTCGCGGTCAAGCTGCAACTCGCCTGCTTCGAGCGGCTCGGCGCGCCCGGCTGGGCGGCGCTCGCCGAGGTGCGCGCCGCGGCCGCCGAGGCCGGGCTGCTGACGATCGCCGACGGCAAGCGCGGCGACGTGCCGGTCACGGCCACCGCCTACGGGCAGGCGCTGGTCGGCGAGACGCCGACCCCCTGGGGCCCGGTCGCCGGGCTGGGAGCCGACGCCTTCACCGCCAACCCGCTGCTCGGCCTCGACGCGCTGGAGCCGCTGCTGGCCGCCGCCGAGGCCGCCGGGGCGGCGGTCTTCGCCCTGGTCCGCACCAGCAACCCCGGCGCCGTCGACGTCGAGGACCTGCCGGCCCCCGAGCGGCCGCTCCACGAGCGGCTCGCGGCTTTGGTCGACGGACTCGCCGACCGCCTCGCCGGGGAGGCCGGCCTGAGCGGCATGGGGGCGGTGGTCGGCGCCACCGAGCCGCAGCGCATCGCTCGGCTGCGGGAGCTGATGCCGCGCTCGATCTTCCTGATCCCCGGGGTCGGCGCCCAGGGGGGACGTCCGGAGTCGCTCGGTGCCGCCTTCGCCCCCGGCGCCGCCGCGGGCTTGGTCGCGGCCTCGCGCGGCATCGCTGCGGACCCCGATCCGGCCGCCGCCGCGGAGCGCCTCCGCGCCGCCGTCTGGGACGTTTCGGCCGCGTGAGAACGAGCTGAGCGACTGTACGATCCTGCGGGCGCAAACCGATCGCCGCGCCCGAATTATGAACCAGCGCTCCTCAGCTCCCGCCCGGGCCCTTGCCGCGACGGCCCTGGTCTGCGGCTTCCTCGTCGTGATCGTCATCGTCGCGACCTCGCTGGGCGGCGGCGGGGACGGTGGAAGCTCCGGCGGGGGGAGGAGCGGCGGGGCGGCGACGACGCGCAGCGAAGGCAGCGGCAAGCGCCAGGCGCCCAAGACCTACGTGGTCCAGAGCGGCGACACTCTGTCCTCGATCGCCCGCGAGACCGGGGTCTCGGTGGCTCGCATCGTGGCGCTGAACCCCGGCGTCGATCCGCAGATCCTCATCTCGGGCGAAAAGCTGAAGCTGCGGTGAGGGCGCTGCGGCTTTTCGCAGCGCTGCTTGTCGTCCTGTTCGGGGCGGCCCTGGCGGCGTCCGCCGCGCCCGCCGCCCAACGCCCCGACCTCGACGCCCGCGCCTGGGCGCTGATCGACGCCCGCAGCGGCGATGTGCTCGTCTCCCACGCCGCCTCCAGCCACCTCCCCGTCGCCAGCACGACCAAGCTGATGACCGCTTACGTGGCGCTGAAAGAGCTGCCGCTGGGCAAGGTCGTCCACGCCGCTCCCTACGCGTCGACCTACGGCGAGTCGCTGCTCAACCTCCGCCCCGGCCAGGCGGTCAGCGTTCGCGACCTGCTCTACGGGCTGATCCTGCGCAGCGGCAACGACGCCGCCTACGACCTCGCCCGCGCCGCCGCCGGCTCGGAGCGGCGCTTCGTCCGCCAGATGAACCGCCGCGCGGCAGCGATCGGCCTCGCCGACACCCACTACGCGAACCCGATCGGCCTCGACCAGCGCGGCAACCACTCCAGCGCCTACGACCTTGCCGCGCTGACCCGGCGCCTGCTGCGGATCCCGGTCTTCGCCAGGATCGCCGCCTCGCGCCGGGCCGTTCTGCGCAGCGTTCGCCCGCGGCGGCGGATCGAGTCGATCAACGAGCTGCTGGAGATGGCGCCCTGGGTGAACGGCGTCAAGACCGGGCACACCTTCGGCGCCCGCTACGTCCTGGTCGGCTCGGGCCGCCGCAAGGGCGTCGAGCTGATCGCCGCGGTGATCGGAGCGGAAACCGACGAAGATCGCTACGAGGACGCTTTGCAACTGCTCGAATACGGCTTCTCCACGTACCGCAGGCGGGTCCCGGTCCGCGCTGGGCAGGTGCTGGCCCGGCCCTCGATCCGCTACCGGGGCGGCAGGCTGCCGCTGCGCGCGCCCCGCCGGGTCGCGGTCGGGGTGCGCCGCGGCCAGCGGCCGAGCGTCGCGGTTCGGGCGCCGAGCGAGGTCGAGGGGCCGATCCGGCGCGGCGCCCCGCTCGGGCAGGCGATCGTCCGGGTCGGCGGCCGGCGGGTGGCGGCGCTGCCGCTGCGCGCTGGCCGCGCCGTGGCGAAGGCAAGCGCCCTCGACCGGGCCCGCAGCCTCGCCGAAGCCAACCTGGGGTGGATCGCGCTCGGCCTGTTCGGGATACTGGTTGGCGTGGCTATGGCAGCGAGGCGGAGATTCCGATGATCCTCACGGTCACCCTCAACGCGGCGATCGACCGTACGGTTGCGGTCCCCAACTTCCGTCTCGGCCGCCGCCATCGGGCGGTGGAGAGCCGCACGGTGGCGGGCGGCAAGGGGATCAACGTCGCCCGCGCCCTGCGCCTGCTCGGCCGCCCGGTGATCGCCGCCGGCTTCGCCGGCGGGCCCACCGGCAGCAGGGTGCTCGAGCAGTTGCGCCGCGAGTCGATCCTCACCGACTTCACTTGGATCGCCGGCGAGACGCGTATCAACATGGCGGTGGTGGACCCCACCTCAGGCGAGCAGACCGAGATCAACGAGCGCGGCCCCGCGGTCAGCCCCGAGGAGGTGGAGCGATTCGTCGAACGGCTGCGCTACCTGGCCGACGGGGCAAGGATCTGCGTGCTCGCGGGGTCGCTGCCGCCGGGCGCCGGCGAGGACTTCTACGCACGCCTGGTCGGTGACCTGCGCGGCAGCGGGATGACGACGATCCTCGACTCCGAGGGCGAGCCGATGCTGGCCGGCCTGCGCGCCGGCGCCTCGGTCGTCACCCCCAACGAGCGCGAGGCCGAGGAGCTGGTCGGCCAGGAGTTCGCCGACGGCGACGATCTCGCGCACGGGCTCGGCGAGCTGGTCCGGCTGGGCGCCGGCGAAGCGGCGATCACCCGGCCCGACGGCTGCGTCGCGGTGGTCGGCGCGGGCGCCGAGCGTCGCATCGTCGAGGTCCGCACCCGCCCGCTGGAGGCGGTTTCGACGGTCGGCTCGGGAGACGCCTTCCTGGCCGGCTACGCCGCCGCGCTCTACGACGGCCGCGAGCCGGAGGAGTGTCTCGCCTACGGGGTTGCCTGCGGCGCCGAGTCGACCCAGCACTTTGGGGCCGGCACCGTCGAGCGCCGCGGCGTCGAGCGGCTGCTCGGCGAGGTCGAGGTGCGCGATCTGGAGGTCCACGCGGAAGTGTAGGCTGACTGTTTCAAGCCATCAGCTTCCCTGGAGGATCGATTTGGAGATTGACATCGGTCGCGGCAAGAAGGGGAGGCGCGCCTACGGATTCGACGACATCGCGATCGTCCCGTCGCGCCGGACCCGCGATCCCGACGACATAGAAATCAGCTGGACCCTCGGCCCCTACCGCTTCGAGCTGCCGCTCGTCGCCGCGGCGATGGACGGCGTGGTCAGCCCCGACACCGCGGTTCTCGTCAATCGGCTCGGCGGCCTCGGGGTGCTCAACCTGGAGGGGATTTGGACGCGCTTCGAGGACGCCGAGGAGCAGCTCGAGAGGATCGCCGCCGCGCCCAGGCACCTGGCGACCCGGGTCATGCAGGAGGTCTACGCCGAGCCGGTCAAGCCGGAGCTGATCGGGCGGCGGATCGCCGAGATCAAGGAGCGCGGCGCCGTTGCCTGCGGCTCGCTGACCCCGCAGAGGGTGCGCGAGCACTACGAGATCGCGGTCGAGGCGGGGATCGACATCCTCGTCATCCAGGGCACGGTGATCTCCGCCGAACACGTCTCGACCACGGTCGAGCCGCTCAACCTGAAGGAGTTCATCGCCGAAGTGCCGGTACCCACCGTGGTCGGCGGCTGTGCCTCCTACTCGACCGGGCTGCACCTGATGCGGACCGGCGCGGTCGGCGTCCTGGTCGGGGTCGGCCCCGGCGCCGCCTGCACGACCCGCGGCGTGCTCGGGATCGGCGTCCCGCAGGCGACCGCGATCGCCGACGTCGCTGCGGCCCGCGCCCAGCACATGCTGGAGACCGGCGACTACGTCAACGTGATCGCCGACGGCGGCATGCGCACGGGCGGCGACGTCTCCAAGGCGATCGCCGTCGGCGCCGACGCCGTGATGGTCGGCTCGCCGCTGGCCCGCGCCGAGGAGGCGCCCGGTCGCGGCTTCCACTGGGGGATGGCGACCTTCCACCCCTCGCTGCCGCGCGGCACCCGGGTCTCGACCAGGCAGGACGGGACGATGGAGGAGATCCTGCTCGGCCCGGCCCAGGAGAACGACGGCACCTTCAACCTGATGGGGGCGCTGCGGACCTCGATGGCGACCTGCGGCTACGAGGACATCCGCTCCTTCCAGCGGGCCGAGGTGATGGTTGCGCCGGCGCTGCAGAGCGAGGGCAAGAAGCTGCAGAACGAACAGTCGGTCGGGATGGGGTCGAACGGCAGGGCTGCCGTGTCCGCGGGGGTGGCTGTATCGGATGACTGATGCCCGCGGGGTTGGTGGGCCGGCGGGTCCTGTCGCCGCAGGGGACCCACCACCCCCTGCGGTAGCTAAAGCTTCCTCGGGGGTGGTCCCCCCTGCGACGCCACCCGCCGGCAGCAACGCTGTGGAGGAGGTGCTCGTCCTCGATTTCGGCGGGCAGTACTCGCAGCTGATCGCAAGGCGAATTCGCGAGTGCGGGGTCTTTTCCGAGTTGCTTCCGGCGACGACCGCGATCGAGAAGATCCGCGAGAGGGCACCCAGGGGACTTGTCTTGTCTGGCGGCCCGGCGTCCGTCTACGAGCCGGGGGCGCCGCCGTTCCCGACCGAGCTGCTCGAGCTGGGGATCCCGATGCTGGGGATCTGCTACGGGATGCAGGCGATGGTGCAGGCGCTCGGCGGCAAGGTCGAAGGGGCCGAGTCGGGCGAGTTCGGCCGAGCCGAGCTGACCCTGCGCAACGCGGGCGGGCGCCTGCTGGGCGGCCTGCCGGAGGAGCAGAGCTGCTGGATGAGTCACCGCGACACCGTCTTCGAGCCGCCACCCGGCTTCGCCGCGCTGGCCTCGACCCCGGCCTCGCCGGTCGCCGCCGTAGAGGCCCCGGACCGCGGGCTCTACGGCATCCAGTTCCACCCCGAGGTGGTCCACACGCCCTACGGCACCGAGGTCCTCACCCGTTTCCTGCGCGAGATCGCCGGCTGCGAGCGCGAGTGGTCGCCGCAGTCGGTGATCGCCGAACAGATCGAGGCGATCCGCGCCCAGGTCGGCGAGGGCCGGGTGATCTGCGGCCTCTCCGGCGGGGTCGACTCCTCGGTCGCGGCGCTGCTCGTCCACCGTGCGGTGGGGGAGAGGCTGACCTGCGTCTTCGTCGACCACGGCCTGCTGCGGCTCAACGAGGCCGCGCAGGTCGTCGCGGCGTTCGAGCGCTTCGGCATCCCGCTGGTCCATGTGGATGCGGAAGAGCGCTTCCTCGCCCGCCTCGCCGGGGTCGACGACCCGGAGCGCAAGCGCAAGGTGATCGGCGAGGAGTTCATCCGCGTCTTCGAGGAGGAGGCGCTGAAGCTCGAGGACGTCGCCTATCTGGTCCAGGGGACGCTCTACTCCGACGTGATCGAGTCCGGCGGCAGCGACGGCTCCGAGACGATCAAGTCGCACCACAACGTCGGCGGCCTGCCCGAGGACCTCGAGTTCGAGCTGGTCGAGCCGCTGCGGATGCTGTTCAAGGACGAGGTGCGCGCGGTCGGCGTCGAGCTGGGGCTGCCGGAGCGGATGGTCTGGCGCCAGCCCTTCCCGGGGCCCGGCCTGGCGATCCGCATCGTCGGCGGCGAGGTGACCAGGGAACGGCTGGACGTCCTGCGCGCCGCCGACGCGATCCTCCAGGAGGAGGTTCGCGCGGCGGAGCTCTACCGGCAGCTTTGGCAGTCCTTCTGCGTGCTGCCGGTGGTGCGCTCGGTCGGCGTGCAGGGCGACGGTCGCACCTACGCCTACCCGATCGTGATCCGCGCCGTCACCTCCGACGACGCGATGACCGCCGACTGGGCGCGCCTGCCCTACGACCTGCTGGAGCGGGTCTCCAACCGAATCATCAACGAGATCCGCGAGGTGAACCGGGTGGCGCTGGACATCTCCTCGAAGCCCCCCGCGACCATCGAGTGGGAGTAGCGGCCTCCGCTGCCGTCCTTCTCGGTTTCCATCTCGATTCTCAGCCTGGTACAGGCGGCGCTGGTCGCCCTCCCACGCCCCTGGAAGGCGCCGTGGCTCGACGCGCTCCGCAGCCCCTGGTGGGCGCTGGTCCCGGCGCTCTCGATCGTCGTCGTGGTCGGGGTCGTCGCCGTGGAGGGCGAATCGGCGACGGTGCTCTCCTGGCTCGCGCTGCTCGCGGTGCCGCCGTTCGCGGCCCTGGCGCTCGGCTGGCTCGTCCGGGACGCTCGGCCCGGCTGGGCGCTGGCCTTGCCGGCGCTGTTCGCGCTCGCCTGGGCCGCGCCCTCCTCGCTCGCCGGCGAGGCCGCGGCGACGGCGCTCACCGCGCTGGGCTGCGTCGGGCTCGGCTGGCTGCTCGTCTCGGTCGCGCCGGCCGCCTGGCTGAAGCTGGGGATCTACGCGATGGCCGCGGTCGACACCTGGCTGGTGGCCACCGAGCTGCTGCAGGGGCCGAACGCGGTCCTCACCGCAGCCGCCCCGGCCGGCCTGCCGCGCCTGCAGGCGATCCACTTCGGCTCAGCCGTGATGGGCTTCGGCGACCTCTTCGTCGCCGCCACCCTCGGCTGCCTGCTCGCAACCTCCCGCCGTCGCCAGCTCCGCACCGCGGCCTTGGTCGCGATCCTCGCCCTGGCCTTCGACCTGCTCTTCTTCGCTGTCGACACGCTGCCGGCCACGCTGCCGGTGGCGCTGGCGCTTGCGCTCGTCGATCGGGGGGATCGCCCGCGCCGGGCGGGGTCGGAGCCCCGCAGCCCGGACCGGCCGGGCGGTCTAGCTTGGTGACTTCTGCGCACCGGGTTGGCTCCAGGCCACCCCCGGCTCCGCCTGGGAGGTCGCCTCCGATCAAAGCAGCGACGCGGCGGGCTGAGGCTCCGATTCAGCCGATTGGGACTTTTACCCCCGTTATTGGGGGTCAAAGTCCCAATCGAGCGCACGACGATCGGGTTGGAGCTAACCCGGTACGCAGTTGGTGACTAGCTGTACCGGTCCCAGCGCTTCAGGTAGGAGAGCGGGTCGATCGGGCTGCCGCCCTCGTACCAGCCGGGGGCGGTCCAGATCTCGAAATGCAGGTGACAGGCGCTGGCGTCTCCGGTCTGGCCGACCACGCCGATCGGCTGGCCGGTGCGGACCGTCATCCCGGGTTTCAGCGGCGACGGTTCGAGCAGGTGCATGTAGGCGGTGTCGAAGCCGGTTCCCTTGCCGTCGATCACCAGGTAGTTGCCGGCGGCGCCCTGGTAGCCGGAGTAGCGGACGCGGCCGCCGCGGGCGGCGACCAGCGGCGTCCCGCACTTCGCCATTACGTCCTGCCCCTGGTGGGTGTGGCTGGAGCGCCCCGCCCCGAACCGGCCGCCGGCGCCGCCGAAGTCGTGCCGGCCGAGGATCGGGAAGGCGAACGCGTAGAGGGCGAAGCCGAGGCCAAACGAGCTGGACGCCCTGGCCCCGCGGAGAGCCGGCCGCGCCGCCGGGCCGCCGGCCTGCGTCACGATCCGGAACGAGTAGCGACCGTTCGGTCCCGGGCGGCCACCGCGAATCGCGCCGTCCCAGGAGACGCTGTCGGGGGTGTTGGGGGCGACGTCGTTGCGGTAGTAGCTCTTGAGGACTTCGCCCCCGGGGCCGACCACGTCGACGCGAAGGTCGTTGCTTGGCTGGTCGCTGCCGATTTCGTAGCGCAGCCGGGGGGTGCGGACGCCGTAGTAGAAGGACTTGCGCGGCCAGGTCTTGGCCGAGACGAGGCTCAGGGTGCCCGCGGTCGGGGCGGGGTCGGGCGTGCCGCTGCTGCTCGGGGGCGGGGGCGCGGCGCCGGTCGGGGTCGGGGCGCCGCCGGTCGTCGCTGCGGCGGTCGCAGCGAGGCTCATCCCGAGCATCGCCATCGCGATCGTCGATACGGCTACAAGCAGCCAAGCACTGCGTGCCACGTGCCCTCTCTTTCGTTCGCCTGCGGAGTTAGCTGTCGGGCTCGCGCTGAAAGAGATGCGCTACGGATCGATCTTCGTCCGATTCGCCCCTGGGACCTGCAAGGACCCCTGCGGTTCCTCCGCTCCCATCCGTCGGACGGGCGGGATTCGGCATTGCCGACGCGGCAGTATAGACGCCGGGACGGCTATCATGCGCCAGCCGCGCCGGTTCGCCCGCGCGGTCTTTTCACGATGAAGACCTATGTCGCGACACCCGCCGATCGCCAGCGAGACTGGTACGTCGTCGATGCCGAGGGCCAGACCCTGGGCCGCCTCGCGACCAGGATCGCCAACGCGCTGCGCGGCAAGCGCAAGCCCCAGTACACGCCGCACGTCGACACCGGCGACTTCGTGGTCGTCGTCAACGCGGAGAAGATCCGCGTCACCGGCGACAAGCTCGAGCAGAAGCGCTACTGGCGCCACAGCGGCTATCCGGGCGGGATCAAGTCCCGCACCCTGGCCGAGATGCTCGACCGTCGTCCCGAGGAGGTGATCCGCAAGGCGGTGAAGGGGATGCTTCCCCGTAACCGCCTCGCCCGCAAGCAGCTGACCAAGCTGAAGGTCTACGCCGGGCCGGAGCACCCGCACGCAGCGCAGAAGCCGCAACAGATGGAGATTGCCTGATGGCAGACGAGCCGCAGAACGACGAGACTTCAGAGTCTCAGGAGGACGCGCCTCAGGACGAGAGCGCACCGGCCGCGGGTCCTGTCGCGGGGGAGGACACCTCCTCCTCGCAGGCAGCGGAGGAGGCGCCCGCCCCCACGCCACCCGCGGAGGAGGCGTCACAGGCTGAGGACGAGGCCGCTCCTGAGGAGCCCACGGCGGCTCCGGCCGCTGAGCAGCAGGCCGAGGGTCCCGCCAGCGACGCTGAGTCGCCCGCGGAAGAGCCCGCTGCCGAGCCGGCCGCTGAGCAGGAGCAGGCTGAGCCCGAGGCGCCCGAAGAACCCGCCGAGGAGCAGAAGACCGAGAAGAAGAAAGACGTGATCCCCGGGGCCGACTTGGAGCCGATCGCGGTCGAGGCGGAGGCGCGGCCGCTCAGCGCCGAGGAGAAGGCTCGGCTGGAGGCCGAGGAGGAGGAGCGCAGGCAGCGCGAGGCGGCGCTGACCGGCGAGCCCGAGGAGGAGGAGCGGGCGGCGAGCCGCGCGCCCGCCAAGATCGAGAGCGATTCGCGCTACCTGGCCACCGGCAAACGCAAGCACTCGATCGCCCGGGTTACCCTGCTGCCCGGCAGCGGCAAGTTCGAGGTCAACCGGCGCCCGCTCGAGGAGTTCTTCCCCCGCCCGCTGCACCAGACGATGGCCCGCCTGCCGCTCACCACGACCGGCTACGAGGGCACCCTCGACGTTCGCGTCCGCGTCCACGGTGGCGGGGTCAGCGGGCAGGCCGGGGCGGTCCGCCACGGCATCGCCCGGGCGCTGACCGAGATCGATCCCGAGCTGCGCGGCGAGTTGAAGCGGCGCGGCCTGCTCACCCGCGACGCCCGCGCCAAGGAGCGCCGCAAGGCCGGGTTGAAGAAGGCCCGCAAGCGGCCGCAGTTCTCGAAGCGCTGACGGGGCCAGCGTGACCCCGGAGCGCAAGCTCTTCGGAACCGACGGGGTCCGAGGAGAGGCTGGGACGTTCCTCACCGCCGAGCTGGCGCTGGAGCTTGGCCGGGCGGCGACCGCCTCGCTGCCCGCGGAACGGCCGCAGGTGCTGATCGTCCGCGACACCCGCGAGTCGGGGCCGATGCTGGAAGCGGCGCTGGCCGCCGGGATCGCAGCGGCCGGTGGCGACGCGCTGCTCGGCGGCGTGCTGCCGACGCCGGCCGCCGCGGTCCTCACCCGCCGACTCGGGCTCGACCTGGCCGCGGTCGTCTCCGCCTCCCACAACCCCTACGCCGACAACGGCATCAAGTTCTTCAGCGAGCGGCGGGACGAAGCTCGGCGACGAGGCCGAGGCCCGGATCGAGGCGCTGCTCGACGAGCGCGGTCGAGGTTTCGACCGCATAGCGGTTCAAGAGTCGACCGCGCCGCCCGGGCCGGGGCGCGTGCGCGAGCTGGAGGGCGGCCTCGAGGACTACCTGCGGGCGCTCGAGTCGGCCTTCCCGCTCGACCTCGCCGGGGCCACCGTCGCTCTCGACTGCGCCAACGGCGCCACCCACCGGGCCGCCCCGGCGATCTTCGAGCGGCTCGGCGCCACGGTCGAGGCGATCGCCGCCGAGCCCGACGGGCGCAACATCAACGACGGCTGCGGGTCCACCCATCTCGACAACCTGGCGGAGCACGTGGCGCGCTCGGAGGCGACGATCGGCTTCGCCTTCGACGGCGACGGCGACCGGGTGCTCGCTGTCGACGGGTCCGGCCGGCGCCACGACGGCGACGAGCTGATCGCCCTGCTGGCCCGCGGGATGGCCGCCCGCGGCGAGCCGCTCGGCGGCGTCGTCGTCACCGTGATGAGCAACTACGGGTTCCACCGCGCGATGGAGGAGGCCGGGATCGAGGTCGCCGCCACCAAGGTCGGCGACCGCCACGTGCTCGACGAGCTGCGCCGACGCGGCTGGCTGCTGGGCGGGGAGCAGTCGGGTCACATCATCGACACGGACTTCGTCCCGACCGGCGACGGGATCGCCGCGGCGCTGATGACGATGCGCGAGCTGCGCGGACGCGACCTGGGCGCCGCCGGGGCGATGGAGAAGCTGCCGCAGACGCTCGTCAACGTCGAGGTGGCCGACCGCGAGAAGATCGCCGGCGCGGCCGCGGTCTGGGAGGCGGTCGAGCGCGAGACCGAGGCCCTGGAGGGCCGCGGCCGTGTCCTCCTGCGCCCTTCGGGAACCGAGCCGCTGGTCCGGGTGATGGTTGAGGCCCCCGCTGCCGGGGAGGCCGGGGAGGTGTGCAGGCGGCTTGCCGAGCTGGTCCGCCGGGAGCTGGGTTGAGGGCCCGAGCCGTCTACCCTTAGCGGCCTCCCATGTGCGGAATCGTCGGATACGTCGGGGCGCGCCCCTGCCGCGACATCCTCGTCGCCGGCCTCGAGAAGCTCGAATACCGGGGCTATGACTCGGCCGGTGTCTCGGTGGTCGAGGACGGCGCGGTCGACAGCGTGCGCGCGGTTGGCAACCTCGCCAACCTGCGCACCGCGATGGAGCAGCGCGCCGAGGCCGGGGGCGGAGTCGCGGTCGCGGCGCCGCCGGCGACGACCGGGGTCGCCCACACCCGCTGGGCGACCCACGGCCGGGTCACCGAGGCGAACGCCCATCCGCACAGCGACGGCTCCGGTCGCGTCCACATCGTCCTCAACGGGATCGTCGAGAACCACGCCAGGCTGCGCGAGCGGCTCGAGGCGGAAGGGCAGGAGTTCAGCTCGGAAACCGACGCCGAGGTGGTCGCCCATCTGATCGCCGCCCACTACGAGGGCGACCTCACGGCGGCGGTCCGCGCCGCCTTCGCCGAGCTGCGCGGCCACTACGCCTTCGTCGCGATGCACGCCGACCGACCCGGGCTGCTGGTCGGGGCGCGCCGGGAGTGCCCGCTGGTCGCCGGGGTCGGCGAGGGCGAGAGCTTCCTCGCCTCGGCGATCCCCGCATTCCTCGCCGAGACGCGCCGCACCGTGGCGATCGAGAACGACGAGGTCGTCACGATCGACCGCTCCGGGGTGACGATCACCGACGCCGAGGGCAACCCGGTCGAGCGCGCCGCGGAGGAGATCCACTGGGACGAGGCCGCCGCCGAGAAGGGCGGCTACGAGACCTTCATGCTGAAGGAGATCCACGAACAGGCCGACGCGGTCGCCGAAACGATCGCCGACCGGCTGCCCGGCGACGAGGGGGTCGACCTCTCCGAGGTCGAGCTGGAGGACTCCTTCCTGCGGGACCTGAAGCGGATCGTGGTCGTCGCCTGCGGCACCTCCTACCACGCCGGCCTGGTCGGCCGCTACGCGATCGAGGAGTGGGCGCGGGTCCCGGTCGAGATGGACATCGCCTCCGAGTACCGCTACCGCAACCCGGTGGTCGGGCCCGGCGACCTGGTGATCGGCATCACCCAGTCCGGCGAGACCGCCGACACGCTGGCGGCGATGCGGCTGGCCGGCGAGCGCGGCGCCAAGGTGCTGGCGATCACCAACGTGATGGGCAGCCAGGCGACCCGCGACGCCGACGCGGTCCTCTATACCCGCAGCGGCCTGGAGATCAGCGTCGCCGCGACCAAGACCTTCGTCGCGCAGGTCGCGGCGATGTACCTGATCGGGCTGAGGCTGGCCGAGCTGCGTGGCTCGCTGGAGGCGTCGCGGCTGGCCGAGCTGGTCGCCGAGATGAAGTCGCTCCCCTCGAAGGTCGAGGCGACCCTGGCCGGCTGCGAGGAGCGCGTGCGGGAGGTCTCCGCCGCCCATTTCGAGCAGCAGTTCTTCCTCTACCTCGGCCGCCACATCGGCCTGCCGGTCTGCCTCGAGGGGGCGCTGAAGCTGAAGGAGATCTCCTACATCCCGACCGACGCCTATGCGGCGGGCGAGATGAAGCACGGCCCGATCGCGCTGCTCGACGAGTCGACCCCGGTTGTCTGCGTGGCGACCGAGAGCCCGGTCCTCGACAAGGTGCTCTCCAACGTCGAAGAGGTGCGGGCGCGCGGCGCCGAGACGATCGCGATCGCGAGCGAGGGCGACGAGCGGGTCGCCGAGGTCGCCGACCAGACGATCGAGGTGGCGCGCAGCGACTGGATCCTGCAGCCGATCCTGGCGGTCCTGCCGCTGCAGCTGCTCGCCTACGACATCGCCCGTGCCCGCGGCCTCAACGTCGACCAGCCCCGAAACCTGGCCAAGACGGTGACGGTCGAGTAGGGGCCTATCCCGCCAGGGATCGCACCCCTGGATACGGCCCAGGACACGGCGCGGATGCGGCCCCGTCGCGTATCCCACATGGCGCTGCCATGCGGAATCCGCGCCGTGACCGCCCCGCTTGGTCCTGAACCGCCCCAGGGGCACGCCCCTGACGGGATAGGCCCGCAGCGGCTAGGATGCCGCCCAGATGAAGTCCCGTCCCGCCCTCGTGGTCGCCGCGCTCGGCGCCCTCGTCCTCCTGATCGTCGGTTGTGGCGGCTCTTCGGCCCCCGACGTGGCCGACCTGGCGCCCCCGGGCTCGCCGGTCTTCGTCGAAGGCGCGGTGCGTCCCAGCGGCGAATTGAAGGAAAACACCGACGCGGTCGCCATGCGGATCGCCGGGATCGACAACCTGGGCGACTTCGTCGTCTCCGAACTCGAAAGCTCGGCGCAGGCCGACGGCGAACCGTTCGACTACGAAAAGGAAGTCGAGCCGTGGCTGGGCGAGAGGGCCGGCGTCTTCTTCGAGAAGCTCGAAGGCGGCGACCTCTCCAGCCCGGGCGTGATCGTCGAGTCGACCGATACGGGCGCGACGCAGGAATTCATCGACACCCAGGTCAAGTCCAGCAAGGTTCCCTACGAGGAATCCTCCTACGAAGGCGTCGAGTTCGAGGTCGGCGGCGAAGACGGGAACGCGATCGGTGTGATCGGCGACTTCCTCGCGGTCGGCGATGACGAACGGGTCTTCAAGCAGATGGTCGACGCCTCGAACGGCGACTCGCTGGCCGGCGAAGACCGCTTCGCCACGGCGATCTCGGCGGCCTCCGACGGCAGCCTCGCCGACGTCTACGTTGACGTCGGTGGCCTGATCAAGCAGGCGGGCGGGGAAATCGACCCGCAGGCTCGCCAGATCCTCCAGAACGCCGGCATCGACCCGAGCGAAGCCACCGCGGTGGCCAGCGTCATCCCCGGCTCCGACCAGGTCGAAGTAGAGCTCAGCAGCGACCTCGCCGGCCAGAAGCCGCCCAGCGGCGACGCCTCGGCGCTGCTCGGCTCGCTGCCGTCGAGCTCGTTCGCCGCTATCGCAGTCTCCGGCTTCGGCGAACAGCTCAACGAAGCGATCGACAGCCTCGACGAAGAAGGCGTCCCGGGCACGATCCCGCCGCACCAGCTGAAGAAGGGGCTGAAGGAAGCCGGGATCGACCTCGAAGGAATCGCCGGCTCGCTCGAAGACGCCGCCGTCTTCGCCGTCGGCAACAGCGAACGCAGCCTCGGCGGCGCCCTGGTGCTGACCAGCAGCGGCTCCAAGGCGGCCGAAGCGGTTGCCAATATCGGCCAGTTGCTGCGCAGCGTTCAGGTCCAGGGGGTCACTGCGCTGAAGGGCGGCAACAGCGGCTTCACGATCCGCAGCCCCGAACTCGGCAGCAAGCCGCTCGTCGTCGCCGCCAAGCAGGGGCGGGTGGCGATCGGCTACGGCCTGCCCCCGACCCTGCTGGCGCTCAAGCAGCCCTCCGGCAAGACGCTCTCCGACAACCCGGCCTACAAGGAAGCGGTATCCGCGCTGCGTGACACGTCGATCGGCGGCTTCGTCGACGGCCCCGCGGCGCTGAAGCTGGCCGAAGCGCTGATTCCGAAGTCCGACCAGGGCTTCCAGGAAGCGAAGCGGTTCCTGAAGAGCATCGCCTACCTGGCGATCGGGACGGGCAGCCAGGACGAGCTGGCGACGGCCAAGGTCATCGTTGGCCTGAAGTAGGGCCCGCCCGAGAGGCGGCTAGGCTGAGCCCGCAATGGAGCCATGGCTGAGCCCCCTGTACGACGCGCAAGGAATGCAGGCGATTGATCGCTGGGCGATCGAGGAGGTCGGGGTGCCCTCGCTGGAGCTGATGGAGAACGCCGGGCGGGCGGTTGCCGGTGTCGTGGCCGAGCGGACGCCCGACGGGCCGGTGCGGGTCGTCTGCGGGAAGGGAAACAACGCGGGTGACGGGTTGGTGGCTGCGAGGCACCTGGCCGAGATGGGGTTCGAGGTGGAGGCGCTGCTGCTCTGGCCGGCGGAGGAGCTGAGCGGGGACGCGAAGGCGAACCTGGAGCGGTTCGAGGCCGAGCACCTGGAGGGGGGGCTGGGGCCTCGGCTGGCGAATTCGGGGGCGGTCGTCGACGCGATCTTCGGGACCGGGTTCTCGGGGGAGCCCCGGGAGCCGGCCCTGGCCGCGATCGAGGCGATCGGCGGCTGCGGGGCGCCGGTCGTCGCCTGCGACGTCGCCTCGGGGGTCGATGCGTCGAGCGGAGAGGTCGCGGGAGCCGCGGTCGAGGCCGACTTCACGGTCAGCTTCCACGCCGCCAAGCTGGGGCACCGGATCGCCCCCGGCAAGTGGCACACCGGCGAGCTGCGGGTGGCGCCGATCGGGATCCCCGACGGCGCCCCGGGCGAGCCGGCGGCGGGCGTCATCGACCCCTCGGTGCTTGAGCTGGCGCCGCGCCGCGGCGCTCGCTCGACCAAGTTCAGCTCCGGCCAGGTCACGGTGGCGGGCGGCTCGCGGGGGCTGACCGGCGCGGTGCAGATGTCCTCGCGGGCGGCGATCCGGGCCGGGGCCGGCTATGCGACCGTCGTCGTGCCGGCCGACCTCGAGCCGATCTTCGAGGCGGGCCAGCCCGAGGTGATGTCGGTCGGCTGCCCGGGCGGCGACGGCTGTCTCGCTCCCGCCTCCGCCAAGCCGCTGCTGCGCGCCTTCGAGCGCGCCGCCGCCGGAGCGCTCGGCCCCGGCCTGGGTCGCGACCCCGGCTCAGTCGAATTGGCCCGCGAGGTGCTGCCGGCGATCGAGGCGCCGCTGGTGCTCGACGCCGACGGGCTCAACGCCTTCGCCGGCGAGCTGGGGCGGATCGCCGCCCGCCGGGCGCCGACCGTCCTCACCCCGCACGCCGGCGAGCTGGGGCGGCTGCTCGGCCGCTCCCCCGACCAGGTCTCCGCGCACCGGCTCGCCGCGGCGCGGGAGGCGGCCGGTGCCGCGGGCGCGGTGCTGGTGCTGAAGGGAGACGACACGATCGTCGTCGCCGGCCAGCGGGTCGCGGTCAACGCCGTCCCGGCCCCCGGCCTTGCCACCGCCGGCACCGGCGACGTGCTTTCGGGGATGACGGCGGCGCTGCTGGCCCGCGGGCTCGAGCCGTTCGCCGCCGCCTGCGCCGCGGTGCTCGCTCACGCTCGCGCCGGCCGCGACGCCGCCGCCCGGGTCGGCGCGGCCGAGTCGGTGGTAGCGACCGACGTGATCGACTCGATCCCCGCGGGCCTGCAGGTCGAATAACCTCGTGGCTGCACGATGAAGACCGCCGCCGAGATCATGGACGCAAAGGTGCCGGCTGTCTCCCCCGACGCCGACGCCCGCAACGCGATCGAGCTGCTCGCCAGGACCGACAAGGGCGCGATCCCGGTGATCGACGCCGAACGCCATGTGGTCGGGATCGTCAGCGAGTCGGACCTGATCCTCAGCGACGAGGAGTCGGAACTGCACCTGCCGCACTACCTCAACATCATGGGCGGCATCGTCTTCGTCGGCTCGATGAAGGGGTTCGAGAAGCGGCTCGAGAAGGCGTTCGCGACCAAGGTGTCGCAGTTGATGAGTGTCGACCCGGTCGTCGTCGGCAGCGGCGACGACGCCGACACCGTGGCGAGGACGATCGCCGAGAAGCACCACAATCACCTCCCCGTGGTCGACGGCGAGGGCCGCCTCGCGGGCATGGTCACGCGGGCCGACGCGCTGGCCGCGCTAGTGGAGTAGCCGTGGAGCGGGCGGTTGCCCGGATCGACCTCGGCGCGGTGCGGAGCAACTGCGCCCGGCTGAAGGCCGAGCTGGGGGAGGGCCCGGAGCTGTGCGCGGTGGTCAAGGCCGACGGCTACGGGCACGGGGCCGACCGCTGTGCCGAGGCGGCGTTGGCGGGCGGCGCGACCAGGCTGGCGGTGGCGACCGCGAGCGAGGCGGAGGCGATCGGCAGGCGCCTGCCCCACGTCCCCCTGCTGACCATGGGAGCGCTCACCCCGGCGGAGCTGGATACGGCGCTCGCGGCCGGTTCGGAGATCGCGGTCTGGACGCGGGGCTTCCTCGAGCTGGTCGCCGAGCGAGCCAGGGCGCAGGGGCGGCCGGCCCGCGTCCACGTCAAGCACGACAGCGGCATGGGGCGGCTCGGCAGCCGCGCCCCGGAGGAGGTGATCGGACTGCTGCATGCGTGCGCCGCGAGCCCCGACCTCGAGCCGGCCGGCGTCTGGACCCACCTGGCGACCGCCGACGAACCGGACTCGGCCTTCTTCGCCGAGCAGCTCGATCGCTTCGATCGGGTGGCCGCGATGGCGCGGGCGGAGCTCCCCGGGGTAACCGTCCACGCCGCCAACAGCGCCGCCGTCTTCCGCGACCGCCGCTCCCACTTCGACATGGCCCGCTGCGGCATCGCCGTCTACGGCCTCGACCCCTTCCAGGCCGACCCGGCCGAGTGCGGGCTGCGCCCGGCCCTCTCGCTGCGCTCCTACGTCGCGGACGTGAAGCGATTCGAGCCGGGCGACAGCGCCGGCTACGGGCAGACCTGGCGGGCCGAGCGGAGCACCTGCGTCGGCGTGCTGCCGCTCGGCTACGGCGACGGGGTGCGGCGCGGCCTTTCAAACAACGCCGAGGTGCTGGTGCGTGGCCGCCGCCGCCCCCTGGTCGGCACCGTCTCGATGGACAACGTGACGATCGACCTCGGTCCCGACACCGAGGTCGAGCCCGGCGACGAGACCGTCCTGATCGGCTCGCAGGGGGGCGAGGAGATCCGTGCCGAGGAGCTGGCCGCCCGGCTCGGCACGATCAACTACGAGGTCACCTGCGGGATCTCGGCCCGCGTCCCGAGGGAAGAAGGGTGAGCCTGGTCGAGCGCCTCGCCGCGGCGCCGCTGGTCGGCTTGGTGCGGCGGGCGCTCGAGCGCGGTCCGAAGGTCTGGATCGCCGGCGGCGCGGTGCGCGACGCGGCGCTGGATCAGGAGGTGACAGACCTCGACCTGGCCGTGGCCGGCGATCCGGCCGCGGCGGCGAGGGCGGTTGCCGACGCGGGGGACGGTCACGCCTTCGAGCTCTCGGCGGAGTTCGCCACCTGGCGGGCTGTCGCCCCCGACCTCTCCTGGCAGGTCGACGCCACGGCGCTGCGCGGCGAGACGATCGAGGCCGACCTGGCGGCGCGCGACTTCACGCTGGGGGCGATCGCCGTGCCGCTCGAGGGCGGCGAGCCGCTCGACCCCTTCGGCGGCCTCGCCGACCTCGAACGGCGGCTGCTGCGGGTGGTCGGCGAGGCCAGCTTCGCGGCCGACCCGCTGCGACTGCTGCGCGCCGCCCGCATCGCCGCCGACCTGGGGCTGGAGGTCGACCCCGGCACGGTTGCGCTGGCGCGCTCCGAAGCGGCGGTCGCCGCCGAGGCGGCCGGCGAGCGGCAGCTCGCCGAGCTGCGCCGCCTGCTCGGCGGCCCCGACCCGCTGCGCGGCCTGGCGCTGCTCGACGAGCTGGGCCTGACCGCGGTGGTCCTGCCCGAGGTGGAGGCGCTGCGGGGGGTCGAACAGGGGCCCAACCACCACCTCGACGTGCACGGCCACACCCTGGCCGTGCTGGAGCGCACGCTCGAGGTCGAGAGCGAGCTGCAGCGCTTCGCCGGCGAGCGCGCCGGCGAAGCGCGCGAGCTGCTCGACGAGCCGCTGGCCGACGAGATGAGCCGCGGCACCGCGCTTCGCTTCGGCGCCCTCCTGCACGACGTCGGCAAGCCGGCGACCCGCGCCGAGCGCGAGGGCTACGTCACCTTCATCGGCCACGACGGTGACGGTGCGGAGATCGTCGGCGGGATCTGCCGCCGGCTGCGCGCCAGCCGGCGGCTGACCGGCCACCTGCGCGCGCTCACCCTCCATCACCTGCGCCTCGGCTTCCTCGTCCACGAGGCGCCGCTGCCGGCCCGCCGCGTCCACGAGTACCTACGGGCCACCGAGCCGGTCGCCGCCGACGTCACCCTGCTCACCGTCGCCGACCGGCTCTCGGCTCGCGGCAGCGGCCCGTTCGCGACCGAGGGGGCGATCGACGCCCACCTGCGCCTCGCCCGGGAGATGCTCGCCGCGGCGCTCGACTGGCGCCGCGACGGCCCCCCGGAGCCGCTGCTGCGCGGTGACGAGCTGGCCGCCGAGCTGGGGCTCGAGCCCGGCCCCGAAGTGGGAGAGCTGCTGGAGGAGTTGGAGGCGGCCCAGTACGCGGGCGAGGTGAGCAGCCGCGAGGAGGCGCTGGAGCGGGCCCACCGGGTGCGCGGCTGACCCGGTACGCTCCCGGCCGCATGGCCAAAGAGGAGAAGATCGAGATGGAGGGCGAGATCACCGAAGCCCTCCCGAACACGATGTTCCGCGTCAAGCTCGACAACGGCCACGAGGTGCTCGGCCACATCTCCGGCAAGATGCGCCGCCACTACATCCGCATCCTCCCCGGCGACCGGGTGAAGATCGAGCTGTCGCCGTACGACCTCGACCGCGGCCGGATCACCTACCGCTACAAATAGGATGGCGCTGGGCGAGCGGGGACGCAGTCCGCTGACCCCCCGCAGCACGGCCGAGGGCGCATGCGCGCTGCGAGCGGCCGGAGCGCTGGAGGAGGATCCGGCGGTGCGCTGCCCGGACGGCATGGCCGCCGCCTTTCTCGGCGGCTTCAACGTAAGCACGCTCGCCAAGCGCCGGCTCACCCGGCGCCTGTTCCTGCGCGCGGCGAATCGCACCGTTCCCGGGGCCTATGGCTACGAGATCGTGCGGGCAAAGTTCATCGACGAGATCGTGATCAGCGAGGTAGGCGCCGGCGTCGACGAGCTGGTGCTGCTCGGCTCCGGGCTGGACTCGCGGCCCTACCGGCTGGCCGACCGCCTCGGCGGGGTGCGCGTGATCGAGGTGGACCATCCCGCCAGCCTCGCCTCGAAGCGCGACCGCCTGCGAAAGTTGCTCGGGCACGAGCCCGGCCACGTGACCTACGCGGCCGTGGACTTCACTCGCGACAATCTGGATGCGGCGCTTGCCGCCGCCGGTCACGAGCGTTCGGCGGCGACGCTGTTCGTCTGGTCGGGCGTGAGCATGTACTTGCCGGGCGAGGCTGTGGCGGACGTGCTGTCCTGGGTCGGCGGGCACCGCGATCCCCGCACTTCGATTGTCTTCGACGCAATATGGGCGGATGCGCTCGACGGCTCACGCGAGTACTACGGAGCGGCCGAGCTTCGCGACAGCGTCGCCAAGAAAGCGGACGAGCCGCTGCGGTGGGGCGTGCCCGAGGATCGTGTTGAGGAGGTCCTCTCGGGCTTCGGCCTGCGGGCCGAGCGGGTCCTCGGCGAGGAGGAGGGGCGCGCTACCTACCTCCGCCGCTCCGATGGCACGCTGCACGATCGCCCCTACGGCTTCGGCGCCCTGATCCACGCCCGCGGCGGCTCATAGGCTCGCCCGGCCAGCAGCTCGCCGAAGGCACACTCCAACCTCTCGACGGCGATCGCCCTCGCCGCCTGCTAGGCCTCTGTCGTCTCGGCCTCCGCGAGCGGCGGTCGCGACTCCACCCAGCGGCGCCCGTTGGCCCGCTCCAGCGCCTCGGCGGCGTCGAGCAGCAGCTCGTCGCGGCCCCAGCCGCCCTGCAGCTGCAGGGCGATCGGCAGCCGCTCGGCGCTCAGCCCCACCGGGACGCTGATCGCCGGGGCGCCAGTCAGATTGGCGAGCCCGGAGCCGCGCACGTTGGCCTGGTCGGCGGTGAGCGTGCCGGAGGGCAGCTCGACCAGGGGCGCCTCGAGCGGCGGCGCCGGGGCGGGGACGGTCGGCCAGGCGAGCACGTCGACCTGCTCGAAGAGGGCGGCGAGGCGCCGCCGCATCATCGTGCGCACCCGGCTCGCCTGGACGGTGGCGGCGGCGGGCAGCAGCATCCGGTACTTGAGGGTGCCGCGGGCCACCGGGCTGATCTCGGGGTGCAGCCGGTTGAGCCGCTCCGGCGTCGTGCCGCCGAGGCTCTCGCCGTTGATCACGAGGATCGCGGCCAGCGCCGCCGCCTCCAGGTCTGGCAGCCAGACCTCGTGGATCTCGCCACCGGTCTCGGTGCGCAGCGTCTCGATCGCCGCCTCGCAGGCATCGCGCACCGCCGGCGTCACGTCCTCGGAGACCGCGTCGCGGACGACGCCGATCCGCAGCCCGGCGGCATCGCCGGCGGTCAGCTCCTCGCCGCACAGCACCGAGCCCAGCAGGCGGCAGTCGGCGGCATCGGCGCAGAGCGGCCCGGAGACGATCGTGGTCGTGACCGGGGCCATGTGGTGACCCTCCATGGCCGAGCGGCCGAAGGTCGGCTTGAGGCCGGTCAGGCCGCAGTAGGCGGCGGGGAAGCGGACCGAGCCGACGCCGTCGGCGCCGACCGCGCCGCCGACCAGCCGCGCCGCGACCGAGGCCGCCGGGCCGCTCGAGGAGCCACCCGGGCAGCGTTCGGTGTCCCAGGGGTTGCGGCAGGGGCCGTAGTGGGAGACGGCGCCGGTGCTGCCGGCGCCCAGCTCGTGCATGTTGCCGACCCCGACGATCGTCGCGCCGGCGTCGCGCAGGGCGCGGTAGGGGCCGGACTCGCCGGGCGCGGTGGGCGCCATCAGCTCGGCGGCGCCGAAGCGCTGCGCCCGCCAGGGCAGCGGCCACTCGTCCTTGATCACCACCGGCACGCCATGCAGCGGCCCGTCGGGCGCCGCCGCGACCATCTCGCGCGAGCGCTCGGGGAAGGTCTCGGCCACCGCGTTGAGGGCCGGGTTGCGCGCCTCGATCCGCGCCAGCGCCGCCTCGAGCAGCTCGGACGGGCTGACCTCGCCGGCGGCGACGGCCGCCGCCTGGTCGCGCAGGTTGAGGTCGAGGGTCGGCGCTCACTGTGGCGCCTTGGAGAGGTCGGGGCAGCGCTCCGGCTCGACCTCGCTCGTGTCGAGCGCCAGCAGCCCGACGATCGCGGGCCAGAAGAACCTGTGCACGGCGGCGATCACCGCGAGGTCGGTCTCGTCGACGTCGATCCCCAGCGAGGCCAGGCCCGCCGGGATGAACTCGTCTGCCGGAGCGGCGCTCTCCATTTGGCGGCAACCTTACTGACTGCGAGTGGCCGCGATCCTGCACGAGCGGCGGAGGAGCGCGCCGCAGCGCGCCGAACGGCAGTATCCGGGGCCGCAACCCTGTCAAGAGGCCCGGGTTGTCCCTTGAGACCTTGCTGAGAGCAGCCGAAAACCGAATCTTCCGCCGGCGCGCCCCGATCGCGCTGGGCTTCGCCTCTGCGCTCGCGCTGCTGGTCGTCGCCGCCTGGCCGGGCGCCGCCGACTCGGCGCCGGCCCGCGTCGTCGTGCTCGGCCAGACCGATTCGACCCCGCGGCCCTCCTGTCCGGGCAAAATCGTCAACAACGTCGAGGTCGTCCCCTGCCGGGTCGAGGGGCACGTGACCGGCTTCCAGGCGATCGCCGGCGGCGTCCCCCGTCCTTACGAGGTGCCCTTCGACGGCAAGATCGTCGCCTGGTCGATCACCCTGGCCCGGCCCTCGCGCACGGACACGGCGAAAACGACCGACGAGGTCAGCTTCTTCAATGAATTCCTCGGCAAGCCCTCGCGGGCGCGGATCGGCGTCCTGCGCCCGGTCGAAGGCACGAAGCCGCCCAAGTACACGCTGGTCCGCCAGAGCCCGCTGCAGACGCTCAACCGCTACTTCGGCAGCACCGCGATCTTCGCCCTCGACCACCCGCTCAGCGTGCTGAAAGGCCAGGTCGTCGCCCTGACGATCCCGACCTGGGCGCCGATGTTCGCCTTCAACGTCTCCGACGAAGACACCTGGCGCGGCAGCCGCCTGCCCAAACACTGCTCCTCGAAGCAAGACATCCAGGGCGGCCACCCCCAGCAGGGCGTCGGCAAGACCAAGACCTACGGCTGCTACTACTCGAACGCCCGCTTGCTCTACACCGCCACGGTCGTCAAGAAGCCCTAACGCCGTCTGACCAAGCAGACCAAGGACGCAGGGAGCGAGGGGAGGGGAGCGCACTATTTAGTGCGTGACCCGATCCAAGCGACTGAGGACGCCGGTATGCGCTGGTCAGACGGCGTTAGAGCGCGCTCTGGCGCAGGCCGCAGTAGGGGCAGTCGCTGACGTCGAGGCCGATCAGCTGGTCGCAGCGGCGGCAGGCGCGGAGGTTCTCGGGGCTGCGCGGCAGCTCCGAGGCGGAGGGGGCGAGCGGCAGCGCCATCGCCACCGGCTCCATCTCCTCGCCGGTCTCGCGGTCGAGGTAGACCTCACCCGGCTCGGCGTGGGCGAGCGCCTCGCGGCCGGAGGCCGGCGCCCGCATCCGGTAGAGCTGCCGCTGGTTCACGAGCCGGCACAATAGTGGACCCACCTCCCTGAGCGACGCGTCCGGAGTTGACCCCGCTATAGGGAGGACAAAGTCGGCAGGGCCGTCCAACTATGCGCGTTCTCCTCTTTCACGGCTACATGCTGCGCGGCACCGGCAGCAACATCTACACCGCCAACCTGGCCCGCGCGCTCGCGCACCTGGGCCACCAGGTCCACCTGCTCTGCCAGGACCGCCAGGTGCGGATCGAGGGCGTCGAGATCCACAACCCGGACATCCACGGCCTGCTCCCCGTCTACGTCAAGGATCCCTACGAGGGATTCGAGGTGAAGGCGTTCCCGGAGCTGAGCGACCCCGAGCTGGATCGCTACCTCGACGCCAACGTCTCGGCGGTCCGGCGGCTCGCCGACGCCGTCGGCGGCTTCGACGCCGCCCTGGCCGGCCACCTGATCACGGGGCCGGCGGTCCTCGCCCGCGCCGAGATCGGCGACTTCGCGGCCAAGGTCCACGGATCGGCGCTCGAGTACACGGTCAAGCCGCATCCCCGCTTCCTGCCCTACGCCGAAGAGGGGATGCGGGCAGCAAACTGCGTCCTGGTTGGCTCCCGCCACACCGCCGAATCCCTCTGGGACGCGCTGCCGGACGTACCCGGGCTGCGAGAGAAGACTCGCCTCGGCCCGCCCGGCGTAGATACGGAGGCGTTCCGACCGCGGGTGGCGTGGGGAGGGGTGCCCGGCTCGGGCGCGGCGTCCTGTTTTTCGCACAGACCAGTCGGCGAGAGAGGGCGCGCGCGAGGCGAAAAACCCAGCGACCGGCCGGGCACCCCTCCCCGCGACAGGACCCGCGGCCAGGACGCCCAGGGTCGTCTTCGTCGGCAAGCTGATCGTCTCCAAGGGGGTCGATCTGCTGATTGCCGCCTGGCCCCTTGTCAAGCAGCGCAACCCGGAGGCGAGGCTGCAGATCGCCGGGTACGGGGCGTACGAAGTCGGCTTGAGGAGGCTTTTAGCTGCACTGGACGGCGGCGATCTGGACGATGCCCGCGAGGTCGCGCGCCTCGGCTGGGCGCTCGAGAGCGGTTCCGCGGAACCGCTTTCGATTCTCGGCACGTTTCTGGAGAATCCGCCGCCTGGCTACGACGGAGGCGGCGAAGGGGATGGCCGGCTCGGTCGAGTTCGTCGGGCCGCTTGGAGCACGACGAGGTCGCCGAGCTGCTGCCCGGCGCCGAGGCGCTGGTCATGCCGAGCACCTTTCCCGAGGCGTTCGGGATGGTCGCCGCGGAGGCCGCGGCCTGCGGGGTCCTGCCGGTGTCGGCCGGGCATTCGGGGATGCGCGAGGTGTCGCGGCAGCTTGCCGCGGCGCTGCCGGACGAGGTCGCGGGGCTGGTCTCCTTCCCGGTGGGGCCGGGCGCCGTCGAGGCGATTGCCGATCACCTGAACCGCTGGCTGGCGCTGCCCGAGGGGGAACGGTCGGCGGCGCGCGAGAGGCTGGTCGAGACGGCTCGGCGGCTCTGGAGCTGGGAGGGCGTGGCGCGTGGTGTGATGGCCGCGTCGGCGGGCAGGCTGGGAGAGCTGCCGGCGCCGGAGTAGAAAGTGCCGAGCGTCATTTGGGCGTGGAATCCTCCCGCCGCCGCTTCAATAGAATCCCCGCCCGCCGATGAACGGCCGCCTGCCGATAGCAAAGATGCTCGCCGCCACGGTCGCGCTCACCGCAGCGATCTCGGCGGTGATGCTGTCGATCAACTGGAACGGCCAGGAGGCCTCGACCGCGGCGCCGAAGATCGACGATCTGCTCAACATCATGATCGTCCTCTCGTCCTTCGTCTTCGCGCTGGTCATGGTGATGCTGTTCTACGCGCTGTGGAAGTACAAGGCCAAACCCGGCGACGAGTCCGACGGCGAGCCGATCCACGGCAACACGAGACTCGAGGTCGCCTGGACGCTGATCCCGACGATCATCGTGCTGTTCGCCGCCGGCTACAGCTGGGTGGTGCTGGACGAAATCGAATCGAAGGACGCGAACCCGCTCACCGTCGACGTCTTCTCCCAGCAGTTCGCCTGGAGCTTCGGCTACCCGGGCAAGGGCAACGTCTGGTCGCAGGGCGAGCTGCACGTGCCGCTCGGCCGCCAGGTCCAGTTCAAAATGCACTCCCAGGACGTCATCCACTCCTTCTGGGTGCCCGAGTGGCGGATCAAGAAAGACAACGTCCCCGGGATCACGACGACCGCGATCGTCACCCCGGACAGGGCGGGCACCTACCAGCTGATCTGCACCGAGCTCTGCGGCTTCGGCCACGCCGCGATGCGGGCCAAGGTCGTGGTCGAGCCGCCGGCGCAGTTCCGCAAGTGGGTCGCCGGCGTGAAGGAGAAGGTGCCGCCCCCCTACATGGAGTCGATCCGCCAGGACACGGAAACCAACCCGGTCCAGCCCGTCGGCGCGGGCGGGGCATAATGGAGGGCAGGGACTGATGGTGGCAGCGATCAAGCGACCGGGATGGATTCGAGGTGCGCTCGGCCTCGTGGCGGCGGCGGCCTTCGGCTTCGGCCTGGTCGTCGTGCTGCGCGCGATCTCCGGCCTGCCGGCCTTCCAGACGGAGCAGACCGGCTACCCGCAGGTCGTCGTGCCGCTGATCACCGGCCCGCTCGGCTTCCTCGCCGGCTTCGGCTGCTTCGACTACTGGCTGCGCTGGGCCGCCGGGATGCCGACGATCCCGGAGGACCACTCCCAGCACGGCGCCAGGAGCTGGCGCGACTACCTCCGCTTCAACACCGATCACAAGGTAATCGGCATCCAGTACATCTGCACGAACTTCTTCTTCTTCTTCGTCAGCGGCCTGATGGCGATGCTGATCCGCGCCGAGCTGGCGCAGCCCGGCACCCAGGTGGTCGACGCCGCCACCTTCAACGGCCTCTTCTCGGCCCACGCGGCGATCATGATCTTCGTCTTCATCGTCCCGGTGTTCGCCGGGATCGCCAACTACGTGCTGCCGTTGATGATCGGCGCCCCGGACATGGCCTTTCCGCGCCTCAACGCGCTCAGCTTCTGGATGCTGCCGATCGCCGGCCTGCTCTTCGTCGGCAGCTTCCTCGCCCCCGGCGGCGCCTTCGACGCCGGCTGGACCGGCTACGCGCCGCTCTCCACCGGGGCGCCGCTCGGGCAGTCGTTCTTCAACCTCGGCGTCCAGTTCGCCGGGGCCTCATCGATCGCCACCGCGCTCAACTTCCTGGTCACGATCATCACGATGCGCTCCCCGGGGATGACCTTCTGGCGGATGCCGCTGCTGGTCTGGGCCAACCTCTCGACCTCGCTGCTGGTCGTCGCCGCGACCCCGTTCATCGCCGGCGCCCAGTTCATGGTCCTCCTCGATCGCGTCCTTAGCACCCAGTTCTTCCAGTTCGCCGGCGGCGGCGACGTGATCAGCTACCAGCACATCTTCTGGTTCTACTCGCACCCGGCCGTCTACATCATGATGCTGCCCGGCTTCGGGATCATCTCCGAGGTGATCTCGACCCACGCCCGAAAACCGATCTTCGGATACCGGCTGATGGCGCTGGCGCTGATCGGGATCGTCGTGCTCAGCTACTCGGTCTGGGCGCACCACATGTTCGTCGCCGGCATGTTCAGCTGGCTGCGGGTGCCGATGATGATCACCACGCTGCTGATCGCGGTGCCGACCGGGATCAAGATCTTCTCCTGGCTGGGGACGCTGTACTTCGGCAAGATCCACACCTACTCGACCGCGATGCTGTTCGCGCTCGCCTTCATCGTCACCTTCACGGTCGGCGGGATCAGCGGCGTGATGCTGGGCATGGTGCCGCTCGACATCCACGTCTCCGACACCTACTTCATCGTCGCCCACATCCACTTCGTGCTGTTCGGCGGCTCGGTGTTCACGATCTTCGCCGGCATCTACCACTGGTTCCCGAAGATGACCGGGCGGATGTACGACGAGAAGCTCGGTCGGGTCCACTTCTGGGGCACCGTGGTCGGCACCTGGGGCACCTTCCTGCCGATGCACTGGGTCGGGATGGACGGCATGCCGCGCCGCGTCGCCGACTACGCCGCCCAGTTCGGCGACTGGAACCTGCTGATCA
>CAVVHQ010000047.1:0-32648 GCA_963748075.1 uncultured Solirubrobacterales bacterium
TGGAGCTAGCCGGACTCGAACCGGCGACCTCCTGGGTGCGATCCAGGCGCTCTTCCAACTGAGCTATAGCCCCGCGTGCGTGGCTGGGAGGATCGTCCCGACCCTCGAGGCGCAAGGATCCGCATAATCTTTAGCTTCCCGGAGCAGCTATGGCATTCTGACGAAGCGATCAAAGAGCACCTGGAGCTGAGCGGCAGCACGGGGCCGGCGAGTCCGAGCTGCAGCAGCTCGAGGACGAGGCATTCGGCGCTGCGGAGCGGCCCGGGGACGAGGAGTCTGCCGCCGAGGCGCCCACCGAGTTCATGGCGCAGCCGGAGCCCGAGGAGCCCGTCGAGCCCGAGCCGGCCGGGGAGGCCCCCACCCACGGCGGCCCCCCGCCGATATCGCCGATCTTCAAGAGGCGCCCCCTCGGGAGGCGCCTGCCGTCGAGCCGGAACCGCCGCCCGAGGCCGAGCGCCCGCTCGAGCCGCAGGAGCCGGCCGAGGAGCAGGCGCCGGCGATGGAACACGAGGCGATCCCCGAGCCCGAGCCCACTCCGGAGCCGAGCCGGAGCCCACCCCCGAGCCCGAGCCCCCCTCGGTCCCTCCCCGAGGAGCGGGAGTCGATCGCCGAACAGCCAACCGAGCTGTACGACGTCGAGGAGGAGCTTTCCGGGCCCCAGTCGCCGGCGCCCACGGAGGACGAGCTGGTCGAGGAGGAGATGGGGGAGCCGCGCCTCGCCCCGGTCGACCCGCTGTCCGGCGCCGACGAGGTTGAGGAGGAGGAGGAGCCGGAGGAGGACGCCGACGACTTCTTCGACGAGAAGCGGCTGTCCGACGAGCTGGACCAGGCGCTGGAGGCGCCGGCCGAGGCCGAGGCCGGGGAGGACGAGGCCGAGCTCGAAGACAAGCCTGAGGCCGACCAGCCCCCCGCCGGCCCCGACGAGGAGGACGTGCTCGAGGAGACCCCCGACTTCCTCGAGGAGGCCCCCGAGGACGACCAGCTCTGGTTCGAGCAGAAGCCCCCGAAGGACTTCGATTTCGACGACTGATTTTTAGCGGTCGGGCGAGTAGATTGCGGTGTCGATGGCCGCCGACGCCGCCATAGAGGCCAGCGGCCTGCGCAAGTCCTACGGCGACGTGCGGGCGCTCGACGGGGTCGACCTGCGGGCGCCGGCCGGCAGCGTGCTCGGCCTGCTCGGGCCGAACGGCGCCGGCAAGACGACCGCGGTCCGCATCCTCACCACGCTGCTGCGGCCCGACGGCGGCAGCGCCCGCGTGGCCGGGCTCGACGTCGTCCACGAGGCGCCCGCCCTGCGCACCAGGATCGGGCTCGCAGGCCAGTACGCGGCAGTCGACGAGAACCTCACCGGCGCCGAGAACCTGGAGATGGTCGGTCGCCTCTACCACCTGCCGAAGCGCGAGCCGCGCCGCCGCGCCGCAGAGCTGCTGGAGCGCTTCGACCTCAGCGACGCCGCCGGCCGCCTCGTCCGCACCTACTCGGGCGGGATGCGCCGCCGCCTCGACCTGGCCGCGGCGCTGGTCGCCCGCCCTCCGGTCCTCTTCCTCGACGAGCCGACCACCGGCCTCGACCCGCGCAGCCGCATCGGCCTCTGGAGGACGATCGAGGGCCGGGTCGCCGCCGGCACGACCGTCCTGCTCACCACCCAGTACCTCGACGAGGCCGACCGCCTCGCCGACCGGATCGCGGTGATCGACCACGGCCGGCTGCTCGCCCAGGGCAGCTCCGACGAGCTGAAGGACCAGGTCGGCGGCGAGCGTCTCGAGATCAGCCTGGAGGACCGCGGCCAGGTCGACGCGGCCGCGGCCGCGCTGGCCCCGATCGCCTCCGAGCGGCCGACAATCGTGCTCGACGGGGCCCTGCGCGTCCCGGTCAGCCGCCGCTCGGGGACGATCGCGGCGGCGGTGCGGCGGCTCGACGAGGCCGGGGTGGGGGTCGATGACGTCTCCCTGCACCGGCCGACCCTCAACGACGTCTTCATGGCGCTGACCGGGCACGCGGCGGGCGAGGGCGCGGCGGGCCAGAGTGAGGGCGAGGCGGGCGAGGTCCCGGAGGCGCGATGACCGGCCTGCGCAACAACGTCTCCGACACGCTGGTGCTGGCGAAGCGCAGCCTGCTGCGAATCCCGCGAGCGCCCGACCTGCTGCTCTCCTTCACGGTGCAGCCGATCATGTTCGTGCTGCTCTTCGTCTACGTCTTCGGCGGCGCGATCGAGACGCCGGGGTACGACTACGTCGACTTCCTGATGCCCGGGATCATCGTGCAGACGATGGCCTTCGGCGGCTTCGTCACCGCGCTCGGCCTGGCCGAGGACCTGAAGAAGGGACTGGTCGACCGCTTCCGCTCGCTGCCGATGTCCCGCGCCGCGGTGCTCGCCGGCCGCACCCTCGCCGACGTCGGCACCAACACGATCTCGCTGGCGATCATGATCGCGGTCGGCCTGCTGGCCGGCTTCTCGTTCGGCGCGCCGGCCGCGAAGATCGCCGCCGGCATCGGCCTGATGCTGCTCTTCGGCCACGCCTTCTCCTGGGTCTTCGCCTTCATCGGCCTCAGCTCTTCCTCCCCCGAGGCCTCGCAGTCGATCGGCTTCATCCTGATCTTCCCCCTCACCTTCGTCTCCTCGGCCTTCGTCCCGGTCGAATCGATGCCCGCCACGCTGCAGGCCTTCGCCGACGTCAACCCGTTCACGACGACGGTCGACGCGATGCGCGCCCTCTTCCTCGGCGCCCCCGCCGGCGACGCGATCTGGGGAGCGATCCTCTGGTCGCTGGGCATAGCAGCGGTCTTCGCCGCCCTCTCGGTGGCCCGCTACAAACGGGCCGTGTTCCGCTGAGCGCCCCTACACTTCCAGGCGCGGGGCCATAGCTCAGCTGGAAGAGCGCCGCCTTTGCAAGGCGGAGGTCGCGGGTTCGAGTCCCGCTGGCTCCATCAGACGGTTGCGGAGGACGGGTCCTGGTTGAATGGCCTCGCCGATGAAGACAAAACGCCCGTTCGTCAACGCCGTGGTGCGTATGCTGCTCGGCGCGAGGCTGATGCGCCGAAGCACGGCGCTCCTGGAGACGGTCGGGCGCAAGAGCGGTCGAGCGCGCGTCACGCCGGTCACGAACGGCCTGAGCGGCGACGAGTTCTGGATCGTCACCGAGCACGGCGGCCAGGCGGCCTACGTGCGCAACATCGAAGCCAACCCGCGGGTGCGGGTGCGGGTCGGGCGTCGCTGGCGTGCCGGCACCGCCCGTTTCGCCCCCGACGTCGCCCCTGACGCGGCTCTGAAGCGGATCGTCGATGAGAACCCCGCTACGCGTCGCAATACCGACGTCATTCGCAAGGTTCAGACGGAGATGCGGGTGATCCGCGTCGACCTCGATCGCCGCTAGCTCCATCTTCCGCACCGCACCCCGGTGGGGCCAGCGCCGTTCCATCCGCGTCCGACTCCCGTATCTCACGCCTCGCTCCCGGCCTCGGCCGTTCGCTCCGGCGGCTCGATCGCCAGGTGGGGCAGCCTGCGCTCCAGCCAGGGGGGCAGCAGCCAGGCCCAGCGCCCGAGCAGCTCCAGGGTCGCGGGGACCAGCAGGCTGCGCACGACGAAGGCGTCGAGGAAGACCGCGGCGGCGAGGCTGAGCCCGAACATCTTCACGACGCGCTGGTCGATCAGGACGAAGGAGAGGAAGACGCAGATCATGATGGTCGCCGCGGCGGTGATCACCCGCCCGGTCGTGCCGAGGCCCCGCACCATCGCCGCCGAGGGGTCGCGCCGGTGGGTCCACTCCTCGTGTATGCGCGAGACGAGGAAAACCTCGTAGTCCATCGAGAGCCCGAAGACGATCGCGAACAGCAGCACCGGGATGAACGGGTCGATCGGCCCTGCCTCGACCCCGAACAGGCCGCCCAGCCAGCCGAGCTGGAAGATCGCCACGACGACGCCGAGCGAGGCGCCGATCGAGAGCAGGTTCATCGCCGCCGCCTGCAGGGGGATCAGCAGCGAGCGGAAGACGACCAGCAGCAACAGCGCCGAGAGCAGCACGACGATCGCGATGAACAGCGGCAGCTTTTCGCTCAGCACCTGGCTGAAGTCGATCTGGACGGCGGTGACGCCGCCGATCAGGACCGTCGCGCCGGTGCCCGCCTCCAGCGGCGGCAGCGTCTCCCCGCGCAGCCGGTCGACCAGGTCGGTCGTGGCCTCTTCCTGGGGCGCCGAGCGCGGGTAGGCGAGCAGCACGGCGGTGCGTCCGCCCGGGGCGAGCTGCGGCGGCCCGACCGAGCCGACGTCCGGCTGGTGGCTCAGGGCGCTCCCGATTCGCGCCAGGGCGGCTTGGTCGCCGGGTCGCGGCAGGACGACGACGACCTGGAGCGGCCCGTTGAAGCCCTCGCCGAAGCCTTCGGCCAGCAGGTCGTAGGCTTCGCGGGTGGTTTGGCCGCGCGGGTCGTTGCCGGCGTCGCTCGCGGCGAGCCGCATGCCGAGCACGGGCGAGGCCAGCGCCAGCATCACCGCCAGCCCGGCGATCGCGCTCGGCCACGGGTGGCGGCTGACGAAGGCGGCCCAGCGTGACCACCAGCTGGGGGCGACGTCCGCCTGCGGCTGGCGATCGCGCTCAGCGCGGGAGCTTGCGCGGCTGCGGCCGATCCGCCGGCCGAAGCGCGAGAGCAGGGCCGGCAGCACCGTCAGGGCGGCGAGCATGGTGAGCAGAACCGCAAGCGTGGCGGCGATCGCGACGCCGTAGAGGAAGCTGACGCCGAGCGCGAACATGCCGAGCAGGGCGATGGTCACCGTGCAGCCGGCGAAGACGACCGCCCGCCCGGCGGTGTCCATCGCCGCAATCGTCGCCGCGTCGACGTCGCCGCCCCGGCGGTAGTTCTCGCGGAAGCGGGTGAGGATGAACAGCGAGTAGTCGATCCCGACGCCCAGCCCGATCATCACGGCCAGCTCGGTGGAGAAGTCGGGCATGTCGAGGAGCTGCGAGCAGAGCGCGATCAGCCCCACGCCGGTGCCGAGGCCGAGCAGCGCGGTGAGGATCGGCAAGCCCATCGCGACCAGCGAGCCGAAGCTGATCAGCAGCACGACGACCGCGGCCAGGACCCCGATCGCGGTGGTGAAGCCGAACGGCGGCTCCTCGGTCTGCTCGATCGCCTGGCCGCCGAGCTCGACCTGGAGGGTGGCTGAGCGAGCCCCCTCGGCGAGCGAGATCACCCGTTCGATCGAGGCTTTGGAGAGCTGGTTGGCCCGCTTGTCGAAGTCGACCGTGGCGAAGGCGATCCTGCCGTCCTTCGAGACGGCGTCGGAGCCGGCGGGCGTGAAGGGGCTGACGACGCCGCTGACCTGCGGCGCGCGAGCGACCTGGCGCAGCATCGGGGCGATCCGCGCGCGCATCGCCGGCGCCGTGATCCGGCCGCGACGGGCGCGGAAGACGATCTGATCGGAGTCGCCGGCCTGGGCCGGGAACTCGCGCTTCAGCACGTCGATCGCCCGCTGCGCGTCGGTGCCCGGCAGGCTGAAGTTGGTCGCCTGCCTGGTCCCGACAGCACTGGCGATCGCCGAGACGGCGATCAGCAGGGCTATCCAGGCGAGCAGGGTGAGACGAGGATGAGCGATCGCGCGTGCCGCGACGCGGGCGAGGATCCCGCTGCGGTCCGCGGTTGCAGGCGCCGGCATGACAGCATCATGCCTGGCGGGCGCCGCCGCGGGCGCGGCCAGCGTCCTGCCGGTGCTTCAACTAGCGGAGCAGCTCGACCGGCCTATCCGGCCAAGCCGATCATCAGCTGCGAATGGTCGTTCGGGTCGACCTTGACCGGGACCTGGGCGCCGGGCTGGAGCTGGCCGATCACGGCGGGGGAGACGACCTGGGTGTGGGTGACGCTGGACTGGCTGCCGCCGACGTCGAGGGTCAGCTCGAGCTGAAGCTCGGGCTGCATGTTCACCTGCTTGCCCGTCGCCTGCATCTGGACGATCGTCGCGGTCGCGTCGACGCCTTCGTTGGCCAGCTTCTCGGCAAGCTCTTGGTCGGCCTGCACCTGCTGCACCGTCTGGTTGGCCTGCGCGAGGCCGTCTTTCATCATCTTCAGGCTGCCGCCACGTTCCTTCTTCGCCTGCTTGCCGGCCTTGCTCAGGTCCCTCATGTCCTTGAACATGCCCATCTTGCTCGCTCCTTCGGCTCAGGGCGTCCTGCCGCGCCCGGTGTCTGTAGGCCGACCATAGCGCCCCTCACGCCCCCTGGCTATAGCCTCGTCCCATGTTCGGCCGCAGGAAGAAGGCGCCCCCCGGCATGACCCGCGCCAAGGCGACGATCCTCGACGCCGCCGGTACGCCCGGCTCGGTCGCCGGCTACCAGATCGTCGAGCTGACCCTGGAGGTGCGGCCGAAGGGCGGTGTTCCCTTCCAGGTGAAGCGCAAGTTCTCGGCCGGACGCCTCGGCCGCATCGAGCAGGGCCACCGGCTCGACGTCGTCTACGACCCGGCCAACCCGGAGCGGCTCGAGCTTGCCTGAGTCGCGCCTCCGGCGTCGACTCCGACTGCTCGCCGTCCCGCTCAGCCGGCGGCGAGGGCCGGCTCGGGCAGGTGCTGGTCGGCGTGGTAGCTGCTCCGCACCAGCGGGCCGGAGGCGACCGACTCAAAGCCGAGCGCGTAGGCCTCGCGCTCCAGCGCCTCGAACTCCTCCGGGTGCCAGTAGCGGTCCACCGGCAGGTGGTCCTCGGTCGGGCGCAGGTACTGGCCGACGGTCAGCACCTGGACGCGGTGCTCGCGGAGGACGCCGAAGGCCTCGAGCAGCTCCTCGAAGGACTCGCCGAGGCCGACCATCAGCCCCGACTTGGTGACCACCTCGGCGCCTCCCATCTCCTTCGCCGTCCGCAGGACGCGGGCCGAGCGCAGGAAATTCGAGCCGCGCCGCGCCCTCGGGTAGAGCCGCGGCACCGTCTCGACGTTGTGGTTGAAGACGTCGGGCCGCTCGTGGATCACCTTGGCGAGCGGCATCTCCTGGCCGCGGAAGTCGGGGGTGAGGACCTCGACCTTGCAGCCCGGCGCCTGCATGCGGATCGAGCGGATCGTGCCGACGAAGGCGCCCGCGCCGTAGTCGGGCAGGTCGTCGCGGTCGACCGAGGTGACCACCGCGTGGCGCAGCCCCATCCGCTTCACCTGGTTGGCGACCCGCAGCGGCTCCAGCGGGTCGTTCCAGCTCGGCACCCCGGTCTTCACGTTGCAGAAGCCGCAGCGGCGGGTGCAGACGTCGCCGAGGATCATGAAGGTCGCGGTGCCGCGCTCCCAGCACTCGCCGACGTTGGGGCAGTTGGCCTCCTCGCAGACGGTGTGCAGGCCCTCGTCGCCGATCTCCGCCTTCAGCCGCCGGTAGGTCGGCCCGCCCGGCGCCGGCACTTTCAGCCAGGGCGGCTTGCGGGCACGGCGGAAGGGGACCGCGCCGTCGCTCTGCGCGGCGACCCCGCCCGGCTTGGCCCGGGAGCGGGTTACGTGGAGGCGCTCGACGGTCTCGGACTCGTCCACGCGCGCGGCGGTTGGCCTGCCGGTTGCGGTCTCGGCGCTCATCGGCACCTACCGTACCGGGAGCCGGTCCGTGGCTTTCGCGGCGCTGCCACCCGCAAGGCGAGCGAGGTCGGCGGGGACAGGGACGCGATCGAACACCGAGCAGAACCGCGCCACCACGGTGTCGGCGAACGCGGCGAGGTCCTGCGCGCATCCCAGCTCGCGGTTGACGGAGGTCATCCTCGCTCCGCCGATCCCGCAAGGCACGATCCACTCGAAGGGCTGCAGGTCGTTGTCGACGTTGACTGCGAGCCCGTGGGTGGTGACGCCGCGGCTGACGTGGACGCCGATCGAGCCGATCTTCCGCGCTTCCCCCGCCGATGGGCCGAAAAGAGGCGCCGGAGCCACCTTTTCGTCCCGTCGGCTGCCGGGGGGTGGGGCGCCGCGGGTCCAGACACCGGTCAGGCCCTCGATCGTCTGGGCCTCGACCCCGTGCTCGGCCAGCGCCACGATCGCCACCCGCTCCAGCCGCCGCACGTACTCCTGGACGTCGTCGCCGTAGGGCCGCAGCGAGACGATCGGGTAGGCGACCAGCTGCCCCGGCCCGTGGTAGGTGACCCGTCCGCCGCGGTCGGTGTCGTGGACTTCGATTCCCTGCATCTCGTACCACTCGACCCCCATCGGCAGCTCGTCGGGGCCGGAGCGGCGGCCGCGGGTGTAGACGGGCGGGTGCTCGAGCAGCCACAGCAGGTCGGGGACCTCCTCGCGCTGCCGCGCCGCCGCCAGCCGCCGCTGGGTAGCGTGCGCCTTCGCGTAGGGGACGAGGCCGCTGCGGACAACCAGGATTTCTGCGCTCACCCTTGAAATCGTTGCAGGCCGCAGGTCTATCCTCTTCTTCGCCCGCCCCATGGCCCAGTCAAGACTCCTCCGACCCGATTGGCTTCCGGCGGTGGCGCTCAGCGCCGTGCTTGCCGCCGCGATGCTGGCCTGGGCCCCGCCGGTCGGCGACCTGGCCGCGCAGGTCTTCCGCACCGAGCTGTTCCAGCGCGCCGGCCTGGGGATCTGGAACGGCAGCTGGTACGGCGGCCACTACACGCTCACCTACAGCGTCCTCTTCCCGCCGCTGTCGGCGCTGCTCGGCCCGCGCCTGGTTGGCACGCTCGCCGTGGTCGCCTCCTCCTACCTGTTCGACCGCCTCGTCCGCGACCGCTGGGGAGAGGCGGCGCGCCCGGCGACCCTCTGGTTCGCGGCCGGTGTGGTGACGCTGCTCGCCGACGGCCAGCTGACCTTCGCGCTCGGCGTCGCCTTCGGCCTAGCGGCGCTGCGCTTCCTGCAGCTTCGACGCCGGACGCCGGCCTTCGCGGCCGCGGCGGCCTGCGCGCTGTCGAGCCCGGTGGCGGCGGTATTCCTGGCGGGCGTATTGCTCGCGGGCGTTTGGCAGCCGGAGGTCGATCTAAGGCGCTTCTCCCGCGGGTGGCGGGGAGGCGGTGTCAGTCCCGGCGCGGCGTCCTCTTTTTCGCCCCGCCGACTCCTCGAGGGCCGACTCCTCCCCTGGCGAAAAACCCAGCGCCGGGACGGACACCGCCTCCCCGACAGGACCCGCGGGCCGGGACGCCTTCGTGCGGCGCCCCTCCCCGACAGGACCCGCGGGCCGGGACGCCTTCGTGCCGCGCCCCTCCCCAACAGGACCCGCGGCCAAGCGGCCTGGACCGCCTCCATCGTGCTTGCGCTCACGCTCGTCCCGAACCTCGTATTCCCCGGCGCCGGCCAGTTCCCCTTCGCCTTCTCCTCCTACCTGGCGATCCCGCTGTGGTGTGGCGGCGCGCTGATCGTCACCCGCGGCCTCGCCGGCGAGGAGCGCCGCCTGCGCCGCGTGATCGCCGCCTACCTGCTCGCCTCGACCGTGCTCTGGCTGGTGCCGAACCCGCTGGGCGGCAACGCCGTGCGACTCGGGGCGCTGTTCGGCGGGCCGGTCCTCGCCGCCGTGATCCTCGCCCGCCGGCCGCGCCTCTCGCGCCTCTCGACCCTGGTCCTCGCGGTGACGATGGCCGGCGGCCTCTACTGGCAGCTGACGGCGAGCGTCAGCCAGATCGCCCGTAGCGTCGACGACCCCTCGACGACCTCGGCCTACTTCCAGCCGCTGGCCACCTGGCTGCGCGACCACGACGGCCGCGCCGCGCGGGTCGAGGTGCCGCCGACCGCCAACCACTGGGAGTCGGCCTACCTGGCGCCGGGCTTCGACCTGGCGCGTGGCTGGCTGCGACAGCTCGACACGACCCGCGACCGCATCTTCTACGGCGACGAGCGCCGGTTGACCGACCGCGCGTATGGGCGCTGGTTGCACGAGAACGCGATCCGCTACGTGGCGCTGCCCGACGCGCCGCTCGACTACTCCTCGGTCGCCGAGCGGCGGTTGATCCTCGGCGCCCCGGCCTACCTGGAGCCGCGTTGGAGCAACGCCCACTGGCGGGTCTACGAGGTGCGCGACCCCGCGCCCCTCGTGCAGCCGCTCGAAGGGGGCGCGGCGCGCGTGCTCCGCGCCGGCCACGACGGTTTCGCCCTCGACGTCAGCCGCCCGGGCAGGTTTCTCGTTCGCCTCGCCTTCACCCCCTACTGGTCGATCGCCCGCGGCCAAGGCTGCCTGGTCCGCCACGGCGACTGGACGATGGCCCGCGCCGCCCGCCCGGGCATCTTCCGCGTCGCGGCCGACTTCTCGCTGTCGCGGGCGTGGAATGCGGTGACCGGCGCCCGCAAGACCTGCTGAGAGGACGCGCGGCGCTGCGCGTGTCGGCGCCCTCGCTCCCGCAGCCGCGTCTGGCGCTTTTGTGGCGCATAGCGAACCAAAAGCGCCAGTACGAGCGCTACAGCGCCAGGGAAAGCGGCTCTTCGAGCAGGGCGCGGATGCGGGCGAGGAACTCGGCCGCGGGGGCGCCGTAGAGGATGCGGTGGTCGCAGGCGAGGTCAACCGTCATCAGGTGCGCGGTCGAGATCTCGCCGTCGCGAACGACCGGCCGCTCCTCGATCGCGCCGACCGCGAGGATCGCCGCCTGCGGCGGGTTGATCACGGCGGAGAAGCTGTCGATCCCGTACATCCCCAGGTTGGAGACGGTGAAGGTCGCCCCCGACAGCTCCGGCGGCGTGATCTGTCCGTCGCGCACCCGCTGCGCCAGCGCCCGCGACTCGTCGGCGATCTGCCGCAGCCCCTTGCGGTCGGCGTCGAACACGGTGGGCACGACCAGCGCGTCCCGGGCAGCGACGGCGACCCCGACGTTGACCCGCGAGTAGAGCTCGAACCGCCCGTCCCGGTAGGCGCCGTTGGCGCGCGGGTGCTCGCGCAACGCCAGCGCGCAGGCCTTCACCACCATGTCGTTGAAGGAGGGCACGACCTCGCCCTCCCCGGCCGCCTCCTTGACCATCGCCCGCCCCTCGACCGCCCGGCTCATGTCCACCTCGGCCTGTAGGTAGAAGTGGGGAGCCGTCGCCTTCGACTCGGCCATCCGCCGCGCCACCGTCGACTGCAGTTTCGAAGGCTCTTCGTAGCTGACGGTGCCTTTCGCAGTCTCGGGACTGGGGGCCGTGCCCGCGGGTCCTGCCGCGGGGGTGGGGGTGCCCTCCTGGTCCTGCGCGCTGCTCCGGGCGGGGGGACGCTGCGCTTGCAGGGCCGGGGCCTTGCCCTCCGCAGCCTCCGGGCTGGCGGAGGACACCCCCACCCCCACGTCACCCGCGGAGGAAGCTGCCCGCTCCACGTCCGCCTTGACGATCCGCTCGCCAGGCCCGGAGCCTTGAATCTGGCTCAGGTCAAGCTGCTTCTCCTTGGCCAGTCGTCGAGCAAGTGGAGATGCTTTGACCCGGTGCCCGTCACCCTCGGTCGGGGCGGCCGCGCGGGGGGCTGGGGCTGCGGGTTCTCCATGCTTTCCTCCCGCGGGTGGCGGGGAGGAGGTGTCCGCTCCGGCGCGGCGTCCTCTCTTTCGCCCCGCCGACTCAGCGAGAGAGGACTCCTCCCCCGGCGAAAAACCCAGCGACGGGGTGGACACCCCCTCCCCGACGACAGGACCCGCGGCCGAGCGCATGGTCCCTCCCCCGTCAGCCTCCCCGACCCGCGCGATCGGCACCCCGATCGCGACCGTCTCGCCCTCCTCGACCAGGATCTCGCTCAGCGTCCCCGCCACGTCGCTTTCGTAGGCCATGTTGGCCTTGTCGGTCTCGATCTCCACCAGCTCGTCGCCGACCGCCACCTCGTCGCCGGGCTGCTTCAGCCACTGGAGGATCGTCCCCTCCTCCATCGAGTCCGACAATCTCGGCATCACGACGTCGGCCATCAGAGCGAACCCTCCAGCGCCGCAAGCGCCGCCTGCACCACATGCTCCTCGTGCGGCATCGCCGCCTGCTCGAGCCGTTTCGAGTACGGCATCGGCACGTCGGCTCCGGTCACCCGCTGGACCGGCGCGTCGAGGTAGTCGAAGGCCTGCTCGGTGATCAAGGTGGCGAGGTTGGCGCCGACGCCGCCGTGCGGCCAGCCCTCCTCGACGACCACCGCCCGGTTCGTCTTGCGCACCGAGGCGAGGATCGTGTCGAGGTCGAGCGGGCGCAGGGTGCGCGGGTCGATCACCTCGGCCTCGACCCGGTGCTCGTGCGAGAGGGCTCGCGCCGCGCCCTCCGCCACCTGCGCCATCTTCAGGACGCCGACGATCGTCACGTCGCCGCCCTCGCGCCGCACCGCCGCCTGACCGAAGGGCAGCACCGCGTCGCCGTCCTCGGTCACCTCTCCGCGGCTGCCGTAGAGGCTCTCGTGCTCGATGAAGACGACCGGGTTGTCGTCGCGGATCGCCGCCTTCAGCAGCGCCTTGCCGTCGGCCGGGGTCGAGGGACAGGCGACCAGCAGCCCCGGCACCTGCAGGAAGAGGGCCTCGAAGCTGTGCGAGTGGGTCGGGCCGAGCTGGTGCCCGCCGCCGCCCGGCATGCGGATCACCAGCGGCACCCGCGCCTGGCCGTCGAACATGTAGGGGATCGCGGCGGCGTGGTTGACGATCTGGTCGAGCGCCAGCAGCGAGAAGTTGACGGTCATCAACTCGACCACCGGCCGCAGCCCGCCCATCGCCGCGCCCACCCCCGTGCCGACGATCGTGTTCTCGGAGATCGGCGTGTCGCGCACCCGCCGCTCGCCGAACTCCTCCAGCAGCCCTTCGGTCACCTTGAACGCTCCTTCGAACACCCCGACGTCCTCGCCGATCACGAAGACCGCCTCGTCGCGCCGCATCTCCTCGGCCATCGCGTCGCGCAGCGCTTCCCGCATCCGCAGCGTCGCCATCAGTCCGCCGCCCCCGGGTCCTCGACGTCCTCGCGCTCGGGCTCGACCTCGGGCTCCATGCCCTCGACCGGCTCGCCCTCGACGGCCGGGTTGGGACGCGGCGCCGCCGGCTGCCCGGCGTAAGCGGCGCCGGCTTCGGCCAGCTCGCGCGCCGCCGCCGGCATCGCCCCCTCGCGCTCGCCGCGGTGCGGCTCGGGGCTGCGCTCGTCGACCGCGTACCAGCCGGCGGCGCCGTCGAGCACGTAGAGGCTCTCGTAGAGGCTGTCGAGCGCCGGCTCGGGCGAGGCGTCGGCGAACTCGACCGCCTCGCCCACCTGCCGTTCTGCCTTGTCGCGCACCTCCTGCACCTCGCGCTCGCCCAGCACGTCCGCCTCGACGCAGCGCCGCGCGAAGGCCTCGATCGGGTCTTTGCGGCGCCACTCCTCGACCTCCTCCCGCTCGCGGTAGACCTCGGGGTCGGCGGCGGAGTGGCCGCGGTAGCGGTAGGTGATCACCTCGAGGATGGTCGGGCGCCGCTCCTCGCGCGCCTCGCGGATCCCCTCGGCGACTGCCTCGCGCACCGCCAGCACGTCCATCCCGTCGATTCGCTCGCCGGGCACGCCGTAGCCCTCCGCCTTCTTCGCCAGGTCGGTCTGCGCCGAGTGGCGCTCGACCGAGGTGCCCATCCCGTAGAGGTTGTTCTCGACCAGGAAGAAGACCGGCAGCTTCCAGAGCGCCGCCAGGTTCATCGTCTCGCCGAAGTTGCCGGCGTTGGAGGCGCCGTCGCCGAACATGCAGACCGTGACCGCGTCCTCGCCCTTGTACTCGGAGGAGAGGGCGAGCCCCGCGGCGATCGGCAGGTTGCCGCCGACGATCCCGTAGCCGCCCATGAAGCGGTGCTCGCGGTCGAAGATGTGCATCGAGCCGCCGCGGCCGCCGCTCGCCCCGTCGACCCGGCCGAACAGCTCCGCCATCACCCGTTTCGGCTCGGTGCCGCGGGCGATCGCGTGGCCGTGGGTGCGGTAGGTGCCGATCAGGTAGTCCTCGTCGCGCATCACCGAGGTGGTGCCGACGATCGTCGCCTCCTCGCCGATCGCCAGGTGCAGGAAGCCGCCGGCTTTGGCCCGCTGGTACTGCCGCCCCGCCTCCTCCTCGAAGCGCCGGATCAGGGCCATCCGCGCGAGCAGCTCGTAGCAGGTGGCGGCGTCGGGAAGGTCGGGCACGTCCTGACCTTAGATCATGCGAACCACGGCGAATCCGCCCTCACCGCGCCGCCGCGATCGCCTCCTCCAGCCGGTCGTCGCCCCAGAAGACCTCCTCGCCGACCAGCAGCGAGGGGACGCCGATCACACCCAGCTCGGCGGCCCGGTCGGTGGTTTCGCGCAGGGCGCCCTTCACCGCTTCGGTCTCGACCGCCTTGAGCAGCGCGTTCGGGTGCAGCTCGCAGGCGGCGGCGGCGATCAGCACGTTGTCGGGCTCGGTCAGGTCGCGCCCGGCGGCGAAGGCCTGGCGGAAGGCGGCGAGGGCGAAGGAGACGGTGCGGCCGGTCTGCTTGGCGAAGGTCGCCGCCCGCATCGCGAACAGCATGTTGCCGGGCCAGGGGTCGGGCCAGGCGAGCGGCGCCAGACCGTAGGCGGCGGCGCGGCGCTCGACCTCGGCGATCCCCCGCTCGCGCTCCGGCCCGTTGCCCCACGAGTCCCGCCCGAAGCGCTTGAACAGCGCGCCGAGCAGGATCGGCTGCCACTCCGGCTGCGCCAGCCCCGCGTCGCCGAACAGCCCGCTGATCCGCTCCGCGGCCAGGTACGCGTAGGGAGACCCGAGATCGAAGTAGAAGGTCGCCCGCTCAGTCATCGCCGCCCTCGGTGAGCGCGATGTACGCACCTCGTCCGTGCCCGTGCAGCTCGATGAGACCCTCGCGCTCCAGCGCCTTCTCCAGCGTCAGCACTTGCTGGCGGCTGTAGCCGGAGAAGTCGCGTATCTCGGCATTGGTGAGGCGGCCCCGCTCGCGCAGCAGCTCCAGGACCCTCAAGCGGACACCCTCGGCTTCGAGCGGGTGGTCGGCATCGGTGAGACCGCGACCGCGGAGTCGTTCCGAAAGCGGGCGGCTGAGCTCGTACCGGGTCCCGCGCCCCCTGCCCCGAACGACCAACAAGCCCTCACGCCGCATCGCAGCGAGCCGCTCCGCGGCCTCGTCCTCACCCAGTTGTAGGCACTCGGCTGCCGTCCGGCGGTCCAGCGAGCCGACGTCGATCAGCCGGCGCAGCACGATCAGTCGATCGAGATCGAGTTCCCCGTCCTCGGCCTCGTGCTCCACCACCCACGCCGCAAACTCGTCGCTGCCACCCAGGGGCAAGGAAACAGTGACGGCGCTCTGGTCTGCACTATAGGTCGGCACTCGCGCGCCAACTCGCAGGAGCCTCTCGTAGATCCTGTCTACGCCAACGCCGGCTCGGTCCACGAAGCCGAGCTGCTGGAAGGTTTCCGCCAGGAGTTCGTTGCGATGGACGGGGGTGTGACGCAGGATGTTGGCCGGGGTCACCCCCCCTACGAAGCCTCCGGGACTGGAAACTTCTACTCGATCTTTGTGTAGCGCCACGATGATTGCCTGTCTCAAGAAATAGTCGCGGTGTGCGACGGCGTTAAGCGTCGCCTCCCTCGCCACTTCCCAGTCGATCGTCGGAAGCTCCAGCTGGGCAAATCCCCTGGGCTGGACGGTCCGAAGTGAGCTGACGGCCGCCAGCTCGTCCTCGATGCGGGTCAGGTCGAGCAGCAGCGGTCCGCGCAGGTCGAGCCGCCGGTCGAAGCGGGTGCTGCTCGTGTAGCGAAGTACGGTGATCTCATGTTGAGGCAGGAATTGCGCTATTGCCTCCGGCTCGCCGAAGAGCAGCATGGCGGCCTGGGTGAGCTCCGATCCGGTCATCAGCCGGAGCCCCCTGAGCAAAGCCCGGTCGTCCTCCCCAGCCAGGCTTGCGAGGCCTGGACGTCTGCGGAGGTAGTCGCGAGCTTTCTTCAGGGCCTCCGGGGATAGATGGTCGAGCTTGGCGCCCTCGGCCGGCGCGGCACTCAGGTCGAGTGCGCCGGAAGAGGAAATCATCCGCGCGATTGCAGAGCCGGTCAGCGGCACACAGCCATCGTCGATTCGGATCCAGGCTTTGCCGGAGGTGGTGGTGTGCGGTGGGATCCCCCTTGGGATGTGGGCAGCGAGGAGAACGCCCTCGGGAGCATGAAGCTCCTCCAGCTCGATCAGTATGTGGGGGTCGGTTGCGTCGTATACGTCCCGCTCCAAGCCACGATAGGAGACGTCTCTGATCCCTGTAATCGCCTTCTGCCGTCCCTTCGTTCGATCGGCGATGCCGACGAGAACGCAACCCCCGCGCTGGTTTGCGAGGCAAACGGCACTCTTGACCAGCCGGTCCTTCAGCTCGCTACGGTCCGTCGGCGCTCTCTTGATCTCGAGAACCTCGCTCTCGATGTCGTCGGCCGTCTCCGTGTTCAGCCGGTCGAGTTCTTCTAGCAATTCCTCGGGTTTCCACCTCACGCTAAATGCATATTAGCAATTATAAATTGCTGGTTTAAGCATTTATTTGCGCCTCACGCATTCATTTCCTGGCCCATTGCTGGGGGTGCAATTCGCCGGCAATCCTGCGGATGGGAACGTTGTAGGCCTCGAAGGACGTCCCTGTCTCAGGCGTGCGTCGCCCAGCCGTCGACCGCCCGCGCCGCTTCGAAGATCGCCTCAGAGATCGTCGGGTGGGGGTGGACGATCCGCGCCAGCTCCTGGTAGCCGCCCTCCAGAGCCATCGTCGCGACCAGCTCGGCGATCATGTCGCAGGCGCGGTTGCCGACGATGTGGGCGCCGAGGATCTCTCCGTACTTGGAGTCGACAACCAGCTTCACCATGCCGTCTTTGTCGTCGTAGACGGTCGCCCCGCCGACCGCTCCCAGTTTCAGCTTGCCGACCTTGATGTCCTGCCCGGCCTCCTTCGCGGCGGCCTCGGTCAGCCCGACGCTGGCCACCTGCGGCTGGCAGAAGGTCGCGCCGGCGACCAGGTTCTGGTCGACCGGGTGGGTCTCGGCTCCGGCGGCGCGCTCGACCGCGACGACGCCCTCCTCGGAGGCCTTGTGGGCGAGCGCCTTGGCGTTGACCAGGTCGCCGATCGCGAACACCTTGGGGTTGGAGGTCTGCCCGTACTCGTCGACCTTGACCTTGCCGTTCTCCTCCAGCTCGACCCCGGCCTCGGCCAGGCCGCAGCCCCTCGACGTCGGCCGAGCGGCCGCCGGCGACGCAGAGGTAGTCGACCTCAGCCGACTCGCCGCCGTAGCTGAACTTGACCGACTTGCCGCCGGCCTCGACGTCCTCGACCGGGGCGCCGGTGGAGATCGCGATGTTCTGCTTCTTGAAGGCCCGCTCGACGACGCGCGCCATGTCCTTGTCCTCGGCCGGGAGGATCTGGTCGAGCATCTCGATCAGCAGCACCTCGGTGCCGAAGCGCCCGTAGGCGGAGGCGATCTCGCAGCCCGAGGCGCCGGCGCCGACCACGGCGATCTTCTTCGGCTGCTCGGGCAGCGACCAGGCGCCCCAGGTGTCGACGACGCGGCCGCCGAACTCGACCCCGGGGATCGGCAGGGCGACCGAGCCGGTGGCGAGCACCACCGTGCCCGCCTCGTAGACCTCGCCGCCGACCTCGACGTTCGCCTCGGCGGTCAGCGAGCCCTCGCCCTCGATCGTCGTCACCTTGTTCTTGTCCCAGAGCATCTTCACGCCGCTCGACAGCGATTCGGAGACCGCGGCGCGGCGCTTGCCCAGCGCGTCCCAGTCGATCGAGGCGTCCTTCACCTTCAGCCCCAGCTCGGCGCCGTTGCGCGCCTCGTCGTACAGATCCGCCGTGTGGAGCACCGTCTTCGCCGGGATGCAGGCGTAGTTGAGGCAGCGGCCGCCCGGCTTGTCGCGCTCGACCACCGCGGTCTTCTTGCCGAGTTGGGCGGCGCGGATCGCCGCGACGTAGCCGCCCGGGCCCCCGCCGATGACGATCACGTCAAATGATTCACCCACAGATTCGAGCCTATAGAAACCGGGACCCCGTCTACTTCCGGGATGGCATCTGGATGCGCGCCATCGCCTTGACCATGAAGAAGAAGAAGGTGCCGGAGACGGCGAGCAGGCCGAGGGTGGCGGCGAACTGGGCGACGCTGGCCGCCCGCACCGCGAGGCCGAGCACCGCGCTGAAGATCAGGAAGACGAGCAGCAGCTGGAAGCCGAGCACGGCCCAGTAGCGGGCCCGCCACATGCCCCAGGCCATCACCCCATGATCAGGGCCGGGGCGAGCACCTGGGCGAGGTGCGGTTTGTCGCCTTCGACCTTCACCCCGGCGAGGTAGCCGACGAGGATCGAGACGCAGACCAGCGCCGGCGACCGCGGCGCCGATCGTCACCACCAGCGGCCGCTCCCCCTCGGCCAGCGGCTCGAGGCTCTCGCGCGCTTCGCGGTTGCGCTGCTCGGCGCGGGCGTAGCCGCGTTCCATGCGCTGGCGGGGCGCCGGCGAGGCGCCGCGTCGCTTGCGCTTGCGCGGGTCCGAGCTCGCTCGATCAGGCACCGGGAGCGGCCTCCCCGACGGCGGCCAGGGCGCCGCGCAGCGCTTCGGCGGCGAGCCGCCGGGTCGTCGGCGTCGCGAATCGCCCGCACGACGCCGAGCCGCCGCGCCCCCGCCGCAACCACCTGGGCGGCGTTGGACGGGTCGATCCCGCCGATCGCGAAGAAGGGGTGGGGGGCGTTGGCGGCGGCGTGCTCGACCAGGCCGAGGCCGACGCCGGGGCGACCCTGTTTGGTCGGCGTCTCCCACACCGGCCCGACGCTCACGTAGTCGACCGGCTCGTCGGCGGAGGCCGCGAGCTGCTCCGCGGAGTGGGTGGAGAGGCCGACGATCGCCTCCGGTCCGAGGATCTGCCGCGCCTCCGCCGCGGCGATGTCGTCCTGGCCGACGTGGACCCCGTCGGCGTCGCAGGACTGCGCCAGGTAGGGGTCGTCGTTGACGATGAACAGGGTGCTGTAGGTATCGCAGAGGCGGCGGAAGGTCCGCGCCGAGCGCTCGATCTGCTCGCGGCCCAGCTCCTTCTCGCGCAGCTGGACGATGTCGACCCCGCCGTTCAGCGCCGCGTGCAGCAGCGCTTCGGGCTCCTCGCCGCGCGGCAGCGCCTCGCAGACGAAGTAGAGCCGCGCGGTGCGCAGCCGCTCGCGCCGCAGCGGGCCGTGGGCCTCTGGCATGGCCAAGCTCATGAACCGATCTTAGGCATCGGTGGCTTGGACGGGCTCGGGTAGGGGTAGCATCGGTGGTGAACGGGAGCCGATGGCGCCGAGCGGGCGCCGAGGCTGAGAGGGCGGCATCGAGGCCGCCGACCGTCTGGACCTGATCCGGGTAATGCCGGCGGAGGCAAGTGTGAGCAGCTCCAATCGCAGTTACGACGCAGTGATCGTCGGAGGCGGGGTGATCGGCCTCTCCTGCGCCTGGCGGCTGAGCCGGCGCGGCGCCGACGTGGCCGTGGTCGAGAGATCGACGCCCCCGGCCGGGGCGACCCGGGTCGCCGCCGGGATGCTGGCGCCGGTCGGCGAGCTGGCCTTCGGCGAGCCCGAGCTGCTGAAGATGACCCTGGCCGCGGCCGAGCTGTACCCGGGGTTCGTCGCCGAGCTGGAGGCGGCGAGCGGGCTCTCGACCGGCTACGCGGCGCACGGCGCCCTCCACGTCGCCCTCGACCGCGACGAGGCGGCCGAGCTGCGCCGGCTCCACGACCTGCAGCGCTCGCTCGGGCTCGGCGCCGAGTGGCTGCCGCCGCGCCGCTGCCGCGAGCTGGAGCCGGGCCTCACCCCGTCCTTCAACGGCGGCGTCCACGCGCCGGGCGAGGCGGCGGTCGACCCGCGGGCGCTGAGCGAGGCGCTGCTCGCCGCGCTCGCCGCCGAGGGCGTGGAGGTGCGGACCGGGGCGGAGGTCGATGCGGCGCTGCTCGACGGCGAGCGGCTGGCGGGGGTCCGCACCGCCACCGGCGAGGAGCTGCGGGCGCCGACCGTCGTGCTCGCCGCCGGCGCCTGGTCGGGCCAGGCCGGCTGGCTGCCCGAGGCCGCCCGCCCGCCGGTCCGCCCGGTCAAGGGCCAGATCCTCGAGCTGCGCGCCCGCGACGGCGCCGCGCCCTGCGTGCGGATCGTCGCCTCCGAGCGCGTCTACCTGACGCCCCGCCCGGACGGCCGCCTGATCGTCGGCGCGACGGTCGAGGAGCAGGGCTTCGACAGCGCGGTCACCGCGGGCGGCGTCCACGAGCTGCTGCGCGAGGCCTACCGGCTGCTGCCCGAGGTGGCCGAGATGGAGCTGGTCGAGGCGACCGCCGGGCTGCGGCCGGGGACGCCGGACAACCTGCCGCTGGTCGGCCCGAGCCCGGTCGAGGGCCTGGTCTGGGCGACCGGCCACTACCGCAACGGGATCCTCCTCGCGCCGCTGGCCGCGAACGCAGTCGCCGAGCTGCTCGAGCACTCCATGAGGTCGCAGTTGTTCCCGCATAGCGAGACGAATTACGACCTCATCGAGAGGGGGGCGCCATGAGGATCGAGCTGAACGGCGAACCGCGCGAGCTGGCCGATGGTTCGACCCTGGCCGACGCGGTGCGCGCGAGCGGGGTCGCGCGGGAGGGCCGCGGCGTCGCCGTCGCGCTCGACGGCGAGGTCGTGCCGCGCGCCGAGTGGGACTCGACCCGGCTCGCCGAGGGCAGCGCCGTCGAGGTGCTGGCCGCGGTCCAGGGCGGCGCCGCGCGCAAATGACTTCGGCTTCACTCCCTCGCGAGGAGTCAGACGATGACGCTGGTCGTTCCGCCTCGCCGTGGCAGCCGGCAGTGGTCCTCGCGGCTGATCGTCGGCAGCGGCGGCTTCCGCTCGCTCGAGCAGATGGAGGAGGCGCTGGTCGCCGCCGGCGCCGAGATCGTCACCGTCGCCCTGCGCCGCGTCGACCCCGAGGCGGAGGGTTCGGTGCTCGACCTGGTCGAGCGGCTCGGCCTCTTCGCGCTGCCCAACACCGCCGGCTGCTTCACCGCCCGCGACGCGGTCCGCACCGCGCGGCTCGCCCGCGAGGCGTTCGGGACCGACTGGGTGAAGCTCGAGGTGATCGGCGACGACCGCACCCTCTATCCGGACGCGGTCGAGCTGCTCGACGCCGCCGAGACGCTGGTCGGCGAGGGCTTCACCGTCCTCCCCTACACCAACGACGACCCGATCCTCGCCCGCCGCCTCGAGGAGGCCGGCTGCGCCGCGGTGATGCCGCTCGGCTCGCCGATCGGCTCCGGCGCCGGCATCCGCAACCCCTACAACATCGCGATCATCGCCGAGCACGCCGCGGTCCCGGTGATCCTCGACGCCGGCATCGGCACCGCCTCCGACGCCGCCCTGGCGATGGAGCTGGGCTGCGACGCGGTGCTCGCCGCCAGCTCGATCTTCGGCGCCGCCGACCCGCCGGCGATGGCGCAGGCGCTGCGGCGCGCCGTCGAGGCCGGCCGCGCCGCCCGCCGGGCCGGCCGCATCCCGAGGCGCACCCACGCCGAGGCCTCGACCCCCGAGGAGGGCCTGCCCGATTTGTCCTGAGGCGCACCGACCGAGGGCGCGAGAAGCCACGGGCCGGACGAATCGTTCAGTAATCCATCTACCATGGTCCTCCCGCCCCCGTAGCTCAGTTGGTTAGAGCGGCGGCCTTTTAAGCCGCGCGGCCTGGGTTCGATTCCCAGCGGGGGCATCAACCAATGACCCGCCGAAGCGGGCCATTTGCGAAGCGGGGTTGCCGTCGAACTTGCGGCCCCGTCCTCACGTCTTTACATCGTAGCGCCCCGAGCGGGCGTCGAACCCGCCAACCTCGCTTCGTGAGGACGAGGCCCGCGTCCGGCAGCCGGCGCGTCGCCGCGGCCACGACCCGCCGATGCTACTCAGACAGTTGTCACGTGTGTGTCGCAGAAGTGGAAATCTTCTGCTGACACGTCAGCGGGGGAGCGAAAGGGCGCCTCAGTGCCGGAAGTGGCGGTGCTTGGTGAAGACCATCGGCGACGCCGGCGGCGTCGCAGGCCTCGATCACCTCGGCGTCGCGTTTGGAGCCGCCGGGCTGGATCACCGCGGTGGCGCCGGCCTCGATCGCCGCCTGGGGGCCGTCGGCGAAGGGGAAGAAGGCGTCGGAGGCGACCGCGGAGCCGGCGAGCAGGGCGTCGGCCTCCTCGCCGCGCGCGTCGCGGCACTTCTCGACCGCGAGCCGGACCGAGTCGACGCGGCTCATCTGGCCGGCGCCGATCCCGAGCGTGGCGCCGTCCTTGGCGATCACGATCGCGTTGGAGCGGACGTGGCGGACCACCGTCCAGGCGAAAGCATGTCGCGCCACTGCTCCTCGCTCGGCTCGGTCTTGGTCACCACCTCCATCAGCTCGCGCGGCTCGGGGTCGCCGTCGCGGTCCTGGATCAGCAGCCCGCCGCGCACCCGTTTCAGGTCGCGCTCGGCCGGGTCGGCCTGTCGCCGCTCCTCGTCGCAGAGGATGCGGATCGCCTCCTTCTGCTGGAGGATCTCCAGCGCCCCGTCCTCGTAGCCGGGCGCGATCAGGACCTCGACGAAGTTCTCGTGCAGCGCCTCGGCCAGCTCCACGCCGATCGGCCGGTTGATCGCGATCACGCCGCCGAAGGCGGAGATCGGGTCGCAGGCGAGCGCCTTGCGGTAGGCGTCGAGCGCGTCCTCGCCGACCGCCACCCCGCAGGGGTTGTTGTGCTTGACGATCGTGCAGGCGGGCTGGTCGAAGTCGTCGATCAGGCGCCGCGCCGAGTCGAGGTCGAGCACGTTGTTGAAGGAGAGGGCCTGGCCGTGCAGCTTCGCCACGCCGGAGAGGATGTGGCTGCGCAGCCCCGCCTCGGAGTAGAGCGCCGCGCGCTGGTGCGGGTTCTCGCCGTAGGAGAGGTCGAGCTCCTTCTCGTAGGCGACCGTCAGGTGCTCGGGGAAGTCCTCGTAGGAGGTCGAGAACCAGCGGCTGATCGCGGCGTCGTAGCGGGCGGTCTGGGCGAAGGCCTCGTTGGCGAGCCAGTGCCGGGTCGACGCGGAGATCTCGCCGCCGGACTCCTCCAGCTCGGCGCAGACCGCGTCGTAGGACTCGGGCTTGACGACGACGGCGACGCCCTCGTGGTTCTTGGCCGCGGCGCGGATCATCGTCGGCCCGCCGATGTCGATGTTCTCGATCGCGACCCGCTCGTCGACCTCGTTGCCGGCGACGGTCTGCTCGAACGGGTAGAGGTTGACGCAGACCAGGTCGATCGGCTCGATCCCCTCGCGCTCCAGCGTCGCCATGTGCTCGGGGTCCCCGCGCCGCGCCAGCAGCGCCGCGTGCAGCCGCGGGTGCAGCGTCTTCACCCGGCCGCCGAGGATCTCCTCCTGGCCGGTGAACTCGGCGACGTCGGTCACCTCGAGCCCCGCCTCGCGCAGCGCGCTCGCGGTGCCGCCGGTGGAGAGGATCTCGACCCCGAGGCCGGCCAGCGCCTTGGCGAACTCGGCGACGCCGGTCTTGTCGGAGACCGAGATCAGCGCCCGGCGCACCCGGATCGCGCCGTCGCTGACGGCCTCGGCTCGGGTGTCTGCGGGAGCCTCACTCATCGACTGACGACCACGCGCGGGTCGTTCGGCGTCGATCCTAACCAGGCCCCGGCGCGATCATGCGGATCGCCTCCGGGTACAGCTCGTGCTCGACCGCGTGGATCGCCGCCTCGAGCCGCTCGCGGTCGCGGTCGGCGGGGACCGGCACCTCGCGCTGGAGGATCGGCGGCCCGGTGTCGACGCCCTCGTCGACGAAGTGGACGGTGACGCCGGTCACCTCGACCCCGGCGTCGAGCGCCTGGCCGATCGCGTCGAGCCCGGGGAAGGAGGGCAGCAGCGCCGGGTGGACGTTGACGATGCGGTTGCGGAAGCGGGCGACGAAGGCGGGGGAGAGCAGCTGCATGTAGCCGGCGAGGACGACCAGGTCGGCGCCGCGCGCCTCGACCCAGTCGCCGATCGCCGCGTCCCGCGCCTCCCGGTCCGGGTAGTCGTCGCGGGGGAAGACGGCGGTCTCGACCCCGGCCGCCCGCGCCCGCTCCAGCGCCCGCGCGCCGGGCTTGTCGGAGCCGACGCCGACCACCTCGATCCCCTCCCGCCCGTGCAGCCGGTCGAGGATCGCCTGCAGGTTGGTGCCGCTGCCGGAGGCGAGGACGACGATGCGGAAGCGCTCACGTCGCGATCCTCGCACCCAGACCGGTGAGGTCGTATTCTGCTCGGTAGGCGGGACGAACTCACGACCTCGCGGGGTCGCCGGCACCACGGCGATGTCCTCGAGGGCGAATTTGCCGTTCGCTCCGTCGGGGTCGCCGAGCGGGTAGCGGCCGGTGAAGCAGGCGTCGCAGTGGTCCTCGGGCGGCGTGCCGACCGCCTCGTAGACGCCGTCGATCGAGAGGTAGGCGAGCGAGTCGGCGCCGAGCTCGTCGGCGATCTCCTCGATCGTGCGCTCGTGGGCGATCATCTCCTCGCGGGTCGACATGTCGACCCCGTAGTGGCAGGGGTGGCGGATCGGCGGCGCCGAGATCCGCAGGTGGACCTCGCTCGCCCCGGCGTCGCGCAGCATGCCGACGATCTGCCGCGTCGTGTTGCCGCGCACGATCGAGTCGTCGACGACGACGAGCCGCTGGCCGGCGACGATCTCCGGCAGCGGGTTGAACTTCAGCCGCAGGCCGTGCTTGCGCAGCTCCTGCCCCGGCTGGATGAAGGTGCGCGCCACGTAGCGGTTCTTGATCAGCCCGTCGTCGCGGGGCAGCCCCGAGGCGCGCGCGAACCCGGCCGCCGCCGGGTTGCCGGAGTCGGGCACGGAGATCACCAGGTCGGCCTCGACCGGCGCCTCGCGCCAGAGGATCTCGCCCATCCGGCCGCGCGACCTGCTGCAGCACCTTGCCCTCCAGCCGGCTGTCGGGGCGGGAGAAGTAGATGTGCTCGAAGACGCAGTCGCCGGCCGCTCCGTCTTGACCACCTGGCGGGTCTCGAGGCCGCGCTCGGTCAGCGAGACCATCTCCCCGGGCCGAACCTCGCGCAGCAGCTCGGCGCCGATGATGTCGAAGGCGCAGCTCTCCGAGGCGACGACGAAGCGGTCCTCGAGCCGGCCCAGCGAGAGCGGCCGCACCCCGTGCGGGTCGCGGAAGGCGACGACCGCGTGCTTGGTCATCGCCACGGTCGAGTAGGCGCCCTCAGCCGCGGCATCACGTCGGCGACCGCGTCCTCGATGAACCGCCCGTCGATGGAGGAGAGCAGCGCCGCGATGATCTCCGAGTCCGAGGTGCCGCGGAAGGCGATGCCGCGCTCCTTCAGCTCGTTCCACAGCTCGACCGCGTTGGTCAGGTTGCCGTTGTGGGCGAGCGCCAGCTCGCGGCCGTCGTCGCGCCAGACCGGCTGCGCGTTCTCCCAGGAGCCGCCGCCGGTGGTCGAGTAGCGGACGTGGCCGATCGCCATGTCGCCCTCCAGCGCCCGCAGCTTCTCCTCGTCGAAGACCTGGGAGACGAGGCCGGAGTCGCGCAGCGTCGTGATGTGGCCGCCCTCGCAGGTGGCGATCCCGGCCGACTCCTGGCCGCGGTGCTGGAGCGCGTAGAGGCCGAAGTAGGCGAGCCGGGCGACGTCGTGGCCGGGCGCGTATACGCCGAACACCCCGCATTCCTCGCGCGGGCCATCGCGGTCTATCGGCTGCCCCTCGGGCGGAGTCAAAGCGCGTGCTTTCCTCGCGTTTAGAAGGACGTGACGCGCAGGCGGACTGCCTACCCCGGCAGGGTACCAGCGGCGCGGGACCGCCGGCGGCGACCGCGTTCGGGGCGGCTCAGTCCTCGACCAGGTCGCCCACCTGGGCGCTGGCCAGCCGCACCATCTCGTTGGGGTCCAGCTTCACGGAGTGACGGTGGTCGCCAGCGCTGCAGAGCACCGCTCGTGGTCGAGGAGCGCGCAGGTCGACGATCTGCTCGACCTCGAAGAATCGGCCCGAAGGGCGGGCAGCGCCGCCTAGCTCGAACTGGGCGAAGTCCGCGCCCATCTCCTGCTCGGTGGCGAGCCGCGGCTCGTCGCTCCTCACCCAGCAGCTCGGCCGCCTTCTTCGGGTCGAGCCGCTCCGACGCGGGGATCACCGCCAGCACGTACCCCTCGCCGTGGCGCAGCATCACCTCCTTGGCGGCCGTCCTCCGGCTCGATCCCGGAGGCGCGCGCCTCGGCCGCCGCGGTGAACCGCTCCCCGTGCTCGACGACCTCGTAGGCAACGCCCTGCTCGTCCAGGTACCGCGGTCAGCACATTGTCGATCTTATCCGCCACGGTGAAGTCAGGCTAGCTCCATACGCCTGCGGCGCTACCTTGGCGATCGGTGATTCGCAGGCCGGGCCGATCGTCCACGGACGCGTGCAGGGGGTCTTCTTCCGCGATACGACCCGCCGCCAGGCGGCCGCGCGTGGCGTCGCCGGCTGGGTCCGCAACCGGCCCGGCGGCACGGTCGAGGCGGTCCTCGAGGGCGAGCCCGAGGCGGTCGAGGCGCTGCTCGCCTTCTGCCGCGAGGGCCCGCCCGGCGCCCTGGTGGAGCGGGTCGAGGTCGCCGACGAAAAGCCCGAGGGCCTTGCCGGGTTCGAGGTCCGATGAGGCCTGAGAAGACGTAAGCTGCAGCGGGTGGCGCGCGCGGCTCGGGACCACCCTCTGCGGAATCAGGCCTGGTGCTGGTCGGCCTGCCGGATGCCTCCCGTCACACGCTGGCGCAACGTGATCGTCGTCGAGACGCCCCGGCGCAACCGTAGGGTCGATCCTTGGTCACGGCCTTTGGCCGGGCGCCGGTTGGCGTTCGCCCCTCGGGACTATGGACGGCAACTGATCAGCGGGTGGCCCAGGACGGCCTCGCAGCTCCTGAGCTCGCGCCGCTGCTTCGCCAGCTGGTCGAGCTGCGCCTGCAGCTCGCTGACCGAGATCTGGCGACCATGCGGATCTCCGAACGGCTGTAGCGGAAGAGCCCCGGCCGGCCTCTTCGTCGCCGCGCGTGATGCGCCGCGCAGCCCTCCCTGGCGCAGCTCGAGGACGTCGCGCCGAGCGAGGCCTTCGGTGACGGTCTCCCCGCCAGGCAGCCGCGTGCCCGCGTTTGTGTGGTTGATCTGGGCGATCAGTCCTCCAGCTCGTCGCAAATCGCGCCGAGCTCGGTGAGCAGCTCGTCCGGGCTCTCGGGCGGCTCGTCGCCCTCCTGCACCAGCACGCTTCCCCGCAACCGCTCCTGAATCTGCCCGACCCGCTTCTGCAGGTCGGCCCGACGGGTGAGCGCTTCTCCAACGATCATCGCCGTCAGACCATAGCAGTCTACAGCAGAAGCTGCGGTGGCTCATTGACCGGCTCCAACCGTGGATACGGGCAGCGAGCGAGCGCCAGGCGGTCTCGGCGGCATCGAGGTCGAGGCTGAGGCTGCGGTCGCCGGCGGCGATCTCGATCGCCTCGCCGCCGACCTTGCCGAGCAGGAGGACGGCGACGCCGTCGCCGGCGAGCGACTTCGAGCGCGCCGCGCTCGCCGCTGACGACGAAGCCGCCGCTGCCCTCGCCGAACAGGGCCTCCTCGGGTGAGCAGCCGCGGTCGCGCAGCGGCTGGAGGTCGACGCGGCAGCCGATGCCCCCGCCGATCGCCGCACTCGGCAAGGGCGCAGGCGAGGCCGCCGTCGCTGACGTCGTGGACGGAGGCGAGCACCCCGGCGCGGACCGCCTCGCGCACCGCGGCGCAGGCGGCGGCGACCGCGGCGACGTCGGGCTGGGGGAGGCCGATGTCCAGCTCGCCGCGCAGCTTCGCCAGCTCCGAGCCGGCGAGCGAGGGGGCGAAGGGGCCGAGCAGGGCGATCGCGTCGCCCTCGCGGGCGAAGGCGCTCGGCGCGGTGCGGCCCGGGTCGGGCAGCTCGCCGACCATCCCCACCACCGGGGTCGGGTAGATCGGGCCCTCCGGCCCCTCGTTGTAGAGGGAGACGTTGCCGCCGACCACCGGGACGCCGAGCGCCTCGCAGGCGTCGGCGAGGCCGGCGATCGCGCGGTCGAGCTGCCAGGCCGGCGCCGGCTTCTCCGGGTTGCCGAAGTTGAGGCAGTTGGTCAGGCCGAGCGGCTCGGCGCCGGCGCAGGCGAGGTTCTGGGCGCACTCGAGCACCGCCTCGACCGTGCCCGCGTAGGGGTCGCAGGCGACCCGCCGCCCGTTGCCGTCGATCGAGACGGCGATCGCGTTGCCGGCCTCGGGAATCTGGAGGACGGCGGCGTCCGCCGCGTCGCGCGCCGCGGGCCGGCCGCCCGGCGCCCCTTCCCCTGCCCGGCGCACGGTCCGCGAGCCGACCAGGGAGTCGTACTGCCCGAATGCCCAGCGCTTCGAGGCGACGCTGGGCGAGGCGAGCAGGGCGCGCAGGATCGCCGCGGGGTCCGCGGGGTCGGCGTCCGGGCCGGCCCCGGCCGCGACCCGCCCGGCGAGCACGTCCTCATTGGGGTAGATCCACCCCTCCGGCGCGGCCGGGCTGAGGTCGTAGAGCGGGCAGCCGTCGACCAGCGCCTCGACCGGCACGTCGCCGACCGTCTCGCCGTCGCGCAGCACCCGCACCCGGCCGCTGTCGGTGACGGCGCCGATCTCGGTCGCGCCCGTCTGCCACTTCTGGCAGACCGCGAGCACCTCGGACAGCCGCGAGGGCTCGACCACGGCGAGCATCCGCTCCTGCGACTCGGAGACCATGATCTCGAACGGCTCCATGTCGGCCTCGCGCAGCGGCACCCGCGCCACGTCTATGTCGATACCCACGCCGCCGGCCGCTGCCATCTCCCCGGCCGAGGAGGTGAGGCCGGCGGCGCCGAGGTCCTGCAGCGATACGAGCAGCCCCCGCTTCAGCAGCTCCAGGCAGCACTCGAGCAGCTTCGACTCCTCGAAGGGGTCGCCGATCTGCACGCTCGGCCGCTTCGCCTCGTCGCCGTCGCCCAGCTCGGCTGAGGCGAGCACCGAGGCGCCGCCGATCCCGTCGCGCCCGGTCGAGGCGCCCATCAGGACGACCGCGTTGCCGACCCCGACCGCGGCCGCCCGCACCATGTCCTTTTGCCGTGCCAGCCCGACGCACATCGCGTTGACCAGGCAGTTGTGCTCGTAGGGCGCCTCGAAGTAGATCTCGCCGCCCACCGTCGGCACGCCGATCGAGTTGCCGTAGTGGCCGATCCCGCGCACCGCGCCGTCGAGCAGGTGGCGCGAGCGCACCGAGCCCAGCTCGCCGAAGCGCAGCGAGTCGAGGATCGCGATCGGCCGCGCGCCGAGCGCGAAGACGTCGCGGAGGATGCCGCCGACCCCGGTCGCCGCCCCCTGGAAGGGCTCGACCGCGCTCGGGTGGTTGTGCGACTCGACCTTGAAGGCGACCGCGCAGCCTCCCCCGATATCGACTGCGCCGGCGTTCTCGCCCGGTCCCATCACCACCCGCTCGCCCTCGGTCGGCAGCCGCCGCAAGAGCTTGCGCGAGTGCTTGTAGGCGCAGTGCTCAGACCAGAGCAGGCTGAACATCGCCAGCTCCACTCCATTCGGCTCGCGGTCGAGCTTCTCGCAGATCAGCTCGTACTCGGCGTCGGTGAGGCCCAGCGCCCGATGCGCCGGCTGATCCACCCGAGCCTCCGGGGAGCTCAAGACAAACCCCTCCGCTGCGCCTTTGCCTCGCTATTCGCGGCGAAGGAACAGCGGAGCCTCGTCGGCAGCCTTCTCATGCGGTGCTCCCGGTCACGGCTTCGAAGATCCGCAACCCATCCGTCGACCCGGTCAGCGGGTCGACCGCGTGCTCGGGGTGCGGCATCAGGCCGAGCACGTTGCCGGCCTCGTTCGTCACGCCGGCGATGTTGCGGGCCGAGCCGTTCGGGTTCTGCCCCGGCGCGTAGCGGAAGGCGACCTGGCCCCTCGCCTCGATCTCGTCGAGCATCGAATCCGGCGCCCAGTAGCGCCCTTCGCCGTGCTTGACCGGGATCGAAAGCCGCTCGCCGCCAGCGGAACGTGACGAGTCGACCCCGCAGCGTCGACCTGGCGGCAGACGAAGCGCAGGTCGTCGTTGACCAGCAGCGCCCCGGGCAGCAGCCCTGCCTCGCAGAGGACCTGGAAGCCGTTGCAGATCCCCAGCACCGGCCCGCCGCCCGCCGCGAACTCCGCAACGGCCTCCATCGCCGGAGAGAAGCGGGCGATCGCGCCGGCCCGCAGGTAGTCGCCGTAGGAGAAGCCGCCGGGGACGACGACCGCGTCGACTCCGCCGAGGTCGCGCTCCTCGTGCCAGACCAGGCGTGCCTCGCCGCTCAGCCCGCAGGCGTGCAGGGCGTCCCGCTCGTCACAGGAGCCGGGGAACTGGAGCACCCCCCAGAGCATCAGGCGCCGTCGATGGTCTCGATCTCGAAATCCTCGATCAGCGGGTTGGCGAGCAGCTTCTCGCACAGCTCCGCCAGTCGCTCCGGGTCGTCGGCCTCCAGCTCGACCATCCGCCCGACCCGCACGTGCTCGATCCCCTCGAAGCCGAGCGCCGGCAGCGCCCGCTCGACCGCCTTGCCCTGCGGGTCGAGGATTCCCTCCTTCGGCCGGATCAGCACCCGCGCTTTCAGAAGCTTCGCTCCGTGATCCGCTCGTAGGCCTCGACGTATTTCGCCCGCGTCTGCTCGACCACGTCGGGCGGCAGCTCCGGCGCCGGCGGCCGGTGGTTCCAGCCGGCGGCGTCGGCCCAATCGCGGACGAACTGCTTGTCGAAGGAGGGCTGCGCCCTGCCGGACTGGTAGCGGTCGGCCGGCCAGAAGCGCGAGGAGTCGGGGGTGAGGACCTCGTCGGCGAGGACTACCTCGGCGCCGGCGTGGCGGCCGAACTCGAACTTGGTGTCGGCGAGGACGATCCCCCGTTCCGCGGCGTGCTCGGCGCCGCGCGAGTAGACCTCGACCGAGATCCGCCGCAGCTCCTCCATCAGCGCTCGGTCGCCGACGATCTCCGCCGCCCGCTCGAAGTCGACGTTCTCGTCGTGGTCGCCGATCTCGGCCTTGGTCGCCGGGGTGAAGATCGGCTCCGGCAGCCGGTCGGACTCGAGCAACCCGGACGGCAGCTCGATCCCGCAGACCGCGCCGCTCTCCCTGTATTCCCGCCAGCCGGAGCCGGAGAGGTAGCCGCGCACCACGCACTCGACCGGGTACATCTCCAGCCGCCGCACCCGCATCGCCCGTTCGGCGACCTCCTCGGGCACGTCGTCGGAGATCAGGTGGTTGGGGACGATGTCGCCGCTCAGCTCGAACCAGAACAGCGACATCCGGTTGAGCACCTTCCCCTTGTCGGGGATCGGGGTCGGCATCACCACGTCGTAGATCGAGATCCGGTCGGAGGCGACCATCAGCAGGTCGTCGCCCCACTCGTAGATCTCACGCACCTTCCCCGTCGAATGAAGCTTCAGATCCGCGACCGCGGTGGACACGGACGCGATGCTAGCTGGCGGCGAGGCGGGGAGGGGGCACCCCCTGCCCCCTCCTTCTGCGACGCTATGCGGGATGCTCCCTCCCGAATCGAAGAGCAGTCCGCTCGTCCAAACGCTGCGCTGGAGCTTCCGCCCGCTGCCCTTCCTGCAGGAGTGCCGCGAGAAGTTCGGCGACGCCTTCAGCGTCAAGTTCATGGGGTTCGAGCGGCCGATGGTGATGATCTCCGACCCGGAGGCGATCAAGGCCCTCTACACCGAGCGCGCCCACGGGCTGCCCCCCGGCCGCAACGTCGTCCTCGAGCCGATCCTCGGCTCGCGCTCGCTGCTGCTGCTCGAAGGCGCCGAGCACCTGGCGCGCCGCCGGGTGATGCTGCCGCCCTTCCACGGCGAGCGGATGCGCTCCTACGAGCCGATCCTCACCGAGATCGTCGACGCCGAGATCGACTCCTGGCAGCTCGGCGAGGAGTTCGCGATCCATCCGCGGATGCAGGCGGTGACGCTGGAGCTGATCCTCCGCGTCGTCTTCGGCGTCAGCGAAGGGCCGCGGCTGGAGCGGCTGCGCGGGATGCTCAGCCGGGTGCTGGCGGAGACCGCATCGCCCTGGACGCAGCTGATCGGGCTCGCCTCACGCCGCTTCGGCGGCCGCGGGCCCTGGGCCAAGTTCGAGGGTCAGCTGAAGGAAGTCGACGAGCTGCTCTACGCGGAGATCGCCGACCGGCGCGCCGCCGGCGGTCTGGAGGAGCGCGACGACATCCTCTCGGCGCTGATGCTGGCCCGCTTCGAGGACGGCGAGGCGATGAGCGACACCGAGCTGCGCGACCAGCTGCTGACCCTGCTGCTCGCCGGCCACGAGACGACCGCGACGGCGCTCGCCTGGAGCTTCGACCTGCTGCTGCGCCACCCGCGCGAGCTGGGCCGCCTGCGCGACTCGCTCGAGGCGGGCGAGGACGACTACCTGCGGGCGGCGATCACCGAGTCGCTGCGGCTGCGCCCGGTCGTGCCGCTGGCCGGCCGCCGCCTCGCCAAGGAGCTGAGCGTCGACGGGCGCACCCTGCCCGCCGGCACCGACGTCACCCCGGCGATCTGGCTCGCCCACACCCGCGCCGACGTCTACCCCGAGCCGTTCGCCTTCCGGCCCGAGCGCTTCCTCGAGGAGGGGCCGGACACCTACGCCTGGATCCCCTTCGGCGGCGGCGTCCGCCGCTGCCTCGGCGCCTCCTTCGCCGAGTTCGAGATGCGGATCGTCCTGCGCGAGGTGCTGAGCCGCTGCGAGCTGCGCAAGGCCGACCCGGCGCCGGAGAAGATCGGCCGCCGCAACATCACCCTCTCGCCGCGCGCCGGCACCCCGGTCGTCGTCACCGCCCGCCACCCGGCCCGCGAGCGCGAGCCGCTCGCCGCCTAGC
>CAVVHQ010000048.1:0-18288 GCA_963748075.1 uncultured Solirubrobacterales bacterium
CGGTTCCGGCGCGGCTCGCCGAGATCCGCGAGCAGTTGAAGCTGCTCGCGGACTACCTTTGACCCGGCTGACCTGCGCAGCGAGGCCGAGCGGCTGGAGGCGGAGATGCAGGCCCCGGGCTTCTGGGACGACCAGGAGGCGGCGGCGCGCACCTCGGCCGCGCACGCCCGCGCCCAGCGCAAGCTGAAGACCTTCGAGGAGCTGGAGTCCGAGGTTGGCGACCTCGACGAGCTGGCCGAGATGGCGGCCGAGGACGAGGAGATGGCGAGCGAGCTGGACGTCCAGCTCGCCTCGGTGGAGCGGCGCCTCGCCGAGCTGGAGGAGGCGCGCCTGTTCAGCGGCAGCTACGACGCCGGCGACGCGGTCGTCTCGGTCCACGCGGGGCGGGGGGGACCGACTCCCAGGACTGGGCCGAGATCCTCCTGCGAATGTACCTGCGCTGGGCGGAGCGGCGCGGCTTCGGGGTCGAGATGAAGGAGGCTTCTCCGGGGGAGGAGGCCGGGTTGAAGTCTGCGACCTTCATCGCCCGCGGCGAGAACGCCTACGGGCTGTTCGCCGCCGAGCGCGGTGTCCACCGGCTGGTGCGGATCTCCCCCTTCGATTCCTCGGCCCGCCGCCACACCAGCTTCGCCCAGGTCGACGTCGGGCCGCTGGTCGACGAGGGGGTCGAGGTGGAGATCGAGGACGCCGATCTGCGGGTCGACACCTACCGCGCCTCCGGGGCCGGTGGTCAGCACGTCAACAAGACCGACTCGGCGGTGCGGATCACCCACGTCCCCACCGGCGTCGTCGTCCAGTGCCAGAACGAGCGCTCGCAGACCCAGAACAAGGCGGTGGCGATGCAGCTGCTGCGCTCGAAGCTGATCGAGCTGGAGGAGCGCAAGCGGGCCGAGGAGCTGGCCAAGGAGCGGGGCGAGGTGAAGGAAGTCGCCTGGGGCTCGCAGATCCGCAGCTATTTCCTGCATCCCGACCAGCGGGTGAAGGACCACCGCACCGGCCACGAGGCCGGCGACGCCCAGCGGGTGCTGGACGGCGACATCGACGACTTCGTTCGGGACTACCTGAACAAGACGGCGGCGTCATCCGCCAGATAGGCGGTGGGGGGAGGGTCGGGTGCCCCTCCCGGCTCAACTTTTTTCGAAGACAGGTTGTGGCTGTCCGCGGGGGTCAGCGCGAAAAGAGTACAAGCCGCCGGGAGGGGCACCCGACCCTCCCTCAAGGCTTCTAGCGTCGGCGAACCTTGGTCGAGTCCGAGTAGTAGCGGTTGCAGCTCCCAGGGGCCGCCTGAACGCGGATCTGGACCGTGAGCCTGTGGAGCTTCTCGATTTGAACTGGGCTGAGATGCTTGTTCAGATGAAGCACGCCCTTGGCGCCGAGATGTCGGTTCGCGGTTCCGAGGCGTTGTGAGCGGCTGAGGCCAAGCGGCGGCGAGCCGCTTGAGCAAGGGGCCCTCAGCTGCGCGAGGCGTCCAGTGAGCCCTCCAGCTCCAGCAGCGCTTCCTTCATCGGCAGGCCGCCGCCATAGCCGCCGAGGGCGCCGCCGCTGCGCAGGACGCGGTGGCAGGGGACGACGATCGGTATCGGGTTGGCGCCGCAGGCGGTGCCGGCGGCTCGGACCGCCCGCTCGTTGCCGGCGCTGGTCGCAATCTGGGTGTAGCTGCGGGTCTCGCCATACGGGATGCGGTGGATCGCGCGCACTACCCGGCGGCGGAAGTCGTGGGTGAGCCGCCAGTCGAGGGGGAGGTCGAACTCGGTCAGCCTGCGGTCGAAGTAGCGGTCGAGCTGGCGGCGCGCGTCGTCGAGGCGGGCAGGCGCCTCGAGCAGCCGCGGCGAGATCCGCTCGGCCAGCTCCTCCAGGGTCTCGTCCGGGTCGTAGGCGGGCAGGCCGATCCGCACCAGCCCGCGCGGCGTCGCCGCCAGCAGCAGCGAGCCGAACGGGGAGTCGGTCGTCGCGTAGGCGACGTCGATCAGACCCTCGGCACTCGCCCGCTCCGCCAGTCGCTTCAGCTCGGCCTTCATGCCAGCTCCCTTCTCAGCTTCTTCATGCCCTCGTGCAGGCTGCGCCGCGCCGCCTGCGGCGAGCAGCCGAGCGCGGCGGCGATCTCTGCGTGGGGCAGATCGGCGCCGTAGCGCAGGGCCACCGCGGCGCGCTGCTTCGGCGGCAGCGCGCCGACCAAGACCCAGATTTCCTCGTCCAGCTCGGGCTCGGCGCTCGCCTCGGCCATCTCGGCGACCTCGGCGACCGGCAGCGGGCGGCGCCCGTTGGCCCGGTGATGGTCGATCGCCTTGCGGTGGGCGATCGTCAGCAGCCAGCCGCGCAGGTTGCTCGCGTCGCCCAGGCCCGGATAGGCGCGCAGGGCGGCGAGGAACGTCTCCTGGAAGCAGTCCTCGGCGTCGGCGCGGCCGACGGCGCCGCGCAGCACCGCCATCACGTCGGCTGCGTGCCGGTCGAGCAGGGCCTGGAAAGGGGGAAGCGCGGTCACACTGGGGATTAAACGCCGCTGGGTGGCGGGATGTGAGATCGCGGCGATGCCATCCGGTGGCTGCACGGCGATCGCGGGCCGCGCTTCGCCCCCACCCGATTCGCCGCTTCAGCTCACAAGCCAGCTAACCACGTTCCAAGCCAGCTCGAGCGACCGCCGCGTGCACCGCGGGGGGCGAGTTGGCGATCAGGCGCTGCGCCGCCGAGAGCAGACCCGGATCAGCGACCAGCTTGGACGCCAGCGCACTTTGATGCGCTTCGCCCAGATTCGCGAGCATTGCCGCGACTCTGGCGACGCCGGGGTCGGCCAGGGCGTTGACAAGATGGAGTGTCTCACCGAGAAGGTCACGCTCCTCTGCGGCGATCAGCATCTCTCGGAGCCTCTCGTCGTCGAGGAGGGCCAGGATCTCGTCCAGGCGGGAGCGATTTTCGAGGACGAACCCGACGCGCAGTAGCCCCTCGCCGTCGAACAAGACGATGGTTTCGACCAGGGCTTCGTGGCCGATCTCGGCTACGAAGGCCGCCATGGTGATCCACTCCTGGCGCTTGATCAGGATTCGGGTCACCTCTACGACCGTTTCGACATCGACCCCTTGGATCAGCGGGCCGACATGGCGCTGATCCACGACCGCAGCGACATCGGCGAGGAAATCTGGAGGAAGGCGTGCGGCGAGGTCGGCCAGCTGGTCAGTGTTCAGCAGACTCGCTGCGCGCCCGGCAAGCCGAGGGCCGAGTGCGTGCTGCGCCAGCCTTGCGACAACACCGGCGGGGAGGTGTCGGCCCAGCGCGACAGTAAGCTCGAACTGCTCGTGATGACTGGCCAGCAGGTGATCTGAGACCGAAGCGCGCAGTTCGCGCAACTCGCCCGCGTCCGCCTTCTCCAGGAAGGTCAGTTCGCGTGGATCGACGTCCAGCAACCGGCCGAGCCTGAGCAACTCCGCCCGCGTCTCGAGCGACGCCCTCATCCTCCGAGGATCCTGAGCATCAGCCTGCGCAGCGCCGTCGGCAGCTGGTCAAGAGCGGCTCCAAGGGCTTCCACGATCTCCTGGGCTTGTCGCTGCTCGGCCTCCGCCACGAGCGTTTCGATTCTCTCGAGCGCGTTTGGATCGAGGCCTGCGATGCTGGGCGGGACCTTGAGCCGTCCCGGGTCGCGCCCGGTCATGCTCACCAAGGCCCCTCTAGCCCCATGGGGCGACGATCGCAAGCCGCCAGCTGCGTTCAATCCGCTGCAGGACGACCGTCGGGTTGCAAGCCTGAACGAATCTCGTGCCTTCGGGGCCGTCCAACGTCAGCCTCCAGTGGCCGCTGGCCCTGGCGACATCGCCGGCCTGGTGAATGGTCAGTAGATCCATCTCGATCACCGTCCGGCGGGCGGTCAGCTGCTCGAGGAGCTCGGCAATCCGGTCGCGCCCGTGCACGGAGGTGCCATCAGGAGTGATCAGGCAGCTATCCCGTGTGAAGCAGGCAGCGGCAGCGGTTGGCCGTCCGCTTGCCAGGGCGCTTGCGAAAGCGTGGACGGCGGCTTGCGGTCCGGCCTGTTGATCGGCCTGGCCGTTGTCGGCCTCCACCCCGACTGCGCGTCTGGCCCCCACGACGTTCAATGCCGGATCTTGCAGCCTTTGAGGAAGGTGCCGCTGAGCACGGTTCCGTTCTTGAAGGAGAACTTGCCCCGGACCTGCAGACGCCCCGTTTGGCAGCGGGCATTGAGGTAGCTGCGGCGCTTGCCCTTGTACGTCCATTTCCGGCCGAGCTTGAGGAATCCGGAGATCGGCACGCCGGCGCCGCCGGCGATCCTCGGGATTCTCGCCTTGGTCCGGTAGCCGTAGATTCCCTTGTGGATCCTTTCGATCACGATCGGGACGATGAACGTCGTGGGGGCGGGAATGGTGGTGTAGGCGTGCGCCAGGACCGTCGGGTCCCCGTGCTTCCTCGGCCCGTTGAAGATCGTGATCGGGGAGCTCACCGCGATCGGGGCCTGTTCGGGGAACGCGATGATCGCGCGGCCGGTGCCCTTGCCGACGATCGCGCCGGGACAGTTGTGGCGGGCCTGGGGAGCGGTGGTCGACTCGAGCTTTCCCCGCGTGCAGACCGGCAGGCCGTTCGTTTCGACGTGACCGTGACGGTCGTATTCGATAATGATGTGCTCGATGATCGGCGGCAACCCGCCGGAGGCGGTGGAGAGGCGGCCGCCGCCGTGGAGGGTGATCGGAGCATCGTGGCTACGGGGCAGGGTTTTCGGAGCAAAGCCGCCCTCCGCACGAATGATCAGGTCGCCGGCTTGAAGCTGTAATCCGGAGGCGACGTTCGCGGCGCCGAGTAGACCTAGGCAGAGCACTGTTGCGATCAGGACCTTCCTCAATGTGGTCCTCCATTCACGAGCAGGGTTGACGCTCCGGAGGCGGCCAATGCTCAGGTCTTCCTTGAGAGGAAATCGAGGAGGATCTCGAGCCCGCCCGAGAGAGCCTCGCGGGCGGAGAGCTCGGCCGCCTGCTCGTTACCCTCCGCGATCGCCTCCTCGACGAGGAGACGCGCGCGGTGATCGAGCAGCTCTCCGGAGATGAGCCGCAAAGCGGGCTTTTCGTTGGCGCGCAGGCAGCGGATCAGGCTGTTGAAGGCGAGCCGATAGGCGATGTTGTCGGCACCCTCGACCACCAGGCCCCAGAACTGCGTGTCCAGCTCCGCGAGCGTGGCGAGATCGTCCGTCCCCTTCATCAAGTCAACTGTCTCTCTGAGTTGGTCGCAGAGGGTCGGCGTCGCTCGTATGGCGCAGAGCCGCGCCGCGTCTGCGCCGATCGACACCCGCATCTCGAGCGCGGCCCGCAGCACTGTGGGATCTATGCGCCCCGGAGCCTCGAGTGCCATGTAGGGGAGGAGGTCGAGGCCCCCATTGCTCCGCAGGTCAAGGACGCGGGTGGCCCCGCCGTGAGAGACGGTGATGAGGCCCGCCTGCTGCAGTCGCCTCAACCCCTCCCGCACAGCGTGCCGGCTTACCCCGAAGTCATCGACCAGAGTCCGCTCCGAGGGAAGCGCGTCTCCGGGAGCCAGTGAGCCGCTCAGGATCTCCTTCCGAAGCCGGGAGAAGACCCTGCCCGAAACGGAGGTCGGCAGGCGGCGCCGAGTGGCTTCGGTGGCGCGGTTTTCCATTGCGCCGTAAGCCTAGCACTGGTTGGACCAGTTGCAAAGGCCGTGAACCGTTGCAACGGATGCGGTTGTCGCTCATGCCGAGCTGAAGATCCTGCCCGAGCACGACCTTGGACAGATCCGGCGTCTAGCGGTGGCGCCTGAGATGCGCGGCCGGGGCATCGGGCTCGCGCTGGTCCGCTGGCTGGTCGGGCTGGCGTTCGACGAGTTGGGACTCCACCGGCTCGAGCTGGTCGTCTTGGGACACGTACATCATGCCCGCAGGGCGAGCAACGGGTACTGGGACCTGATCTACATGGCCCTGCTCGAGAGCTGGCGCCGCGGCGATTGACGACCTCGGCCCACTCACCGAGTGGGGGCGAGAGTCGAATGCGGTGCGGGGATACGCTGCTTCCATGCGCGACGAGACGCTGATCGGCGATCTGGTCGCCCAAGCACTGGCCGAGGACATCGGCGATGGCGACGTGACCTCCGAGGCGACCGTGCCCGAGGAGGCCCGGGCGCGGGCCCGGATTGTGCAAAAAGTGCCCGGCGTCGTCTTCGGCCTGGCCGCGGTCGCAGAGGCGATGCGGCAGTGTGGGGTGGAGGAGGTCGACACGCCCGCGCTCGAGGGCCGCTGGCGCGAGGACGTGCCGGCCGAGGTGGCGCTGGCGACGGGTCCCGCCAGGGGCCTGCTCGTCGCGGAGCGGACCGCGCTCAACTTCCTCGGACACCTCTCCGGCATCGCCACGCTGACCGCCCGCTTCGTTGCGGCGGTCGCCGGCACCCGCGCCCGCATCCTCGACACCCGCAAGACGACCCCCGGCCTGCGCGCCCTGGAGAAGGCCGCGGTGGCGGCGGGCGGCGGGCACAACCATCGCATCGGCCTCTACGACGCGATCCTCGTAAAGGAGAACCACATCGCTCTCGCTGGGGGCTTGACCGAGGCGGTGCAGGCGGCGCGCGCCGCCCAACCCGAGATGCCGGTCGAGGTCGAGTGCCGCAGGCTCGACGAGGTCGCCTCCGCGCTCGGCGCCGGCGGCGAGCGCCTGCTGCTCGACAACATGGACCCTGCGACCCTGCGCGAGGCGGTAAGACTGCGCGACGCCGAGGGCGGCGACCCCGAGCCGACCCTGGAGGCGTCCGGCGGCGTCACCCTGGAGACGGTGCGCGAGATCGCCGAGACCGGCGTCGACTTCGTCTCCGTGGGCGCGCTCACCCACTCGGCCCCGAGCCTCGACTTCAGCATGCTGCTGGAGCCGGAGTGAGGGGCGCGTCGCGACGAAACGCGCGGCCGGCGGCTCCGGCTCAGCGCACCTTCAGCGTCAGCCTCATTTCTTCGGGGTGGATCGTGCAGATCAGCTTGTAGGTGCCGCGCTTGGTGAAGCGCTTGGCGAAGTTGACGCCGTCCCGGCTGGTCGTGCGCGAGTGGAAGCTGCCGCCGGGGCCGCTTCGCTTGGTGACGTTGTGCGGGTTGCTGCCGGTCCACTTGAAGCGGACCGTGGTCCCGCGCCGGATCGTCTTGCTCGCCGGCTTGAAGAAGTTGTCGCCGAGCTTCACGGTCGTCGTCGGCGCCGCGCTCGCGACCCCGCCGAGCGCCGGCAGGGCGGCCAGGGCGACGATCGCGATCAGGGCGACGCTGGTTCGCATGCGCATCAGATCCTCCTTGCGGTCGATACGAGCATCGTACGCCTTCGCTGTGAACGATCTGTGACGAGCGCCGATGCGCATTTCCCTCACTTCAAGAGGCGCGAGAGGCGGCGGTCCTTGAGGATGCGGCCCCCGGTCTGCTCCTCGGGGCAGTAGTTCGTCTGGTGCTCGGCGAAGAAGACCGCCTCGATCGTGGCGCCGCAGCGCGGGCAGGGCTGGCCCTCGCGCCTGTGGACCCGCAACGGCATCGGCAGCTTGTCCGGCAGCTTCGAGCCGATCGTCTGCTCGTAATGCTCGATCGCCTCGCCGAGGACGTGGAGGGCGGAGTGGAGCCGCTCAACCTCCTGATCGTCCAGCTCGGCGCCCTGCTTGAAGGGCGAGAGCTTCGCCTCCCAGAGGATCTCGTCGACCCAGGAGCGTCCGATTCCCGCGATCACGCGCTGGTCCCGCAGGAGCGGATGCAGGTGACGGGGCTGATCGACAGCGGCTGCGAGCTCCTCCGGCGGCGGAGGAGGCCACGCTTCCGGCCCGAGCGTCGCGACCATCTCGTCCTCCGCGACGGCGTCGGCGGCCAGCAGCCTGGCCCAGGCCCGCTGCTTGGTCCCGAACTCGCGCAACCGCAGCTCGCGCCCGTCGCCCAGCCGAACCAGGACCCGCGAAGCCCGGTCCTTCGGCGACGCTCGCTTCTCGAACACCTGCAGCCTGCCGGCCGACATCAGGTGGATCAGCAACGCCAGCTCGCCAGAGGCGGAGCGCGGCGACGAACGTCGCCGCGAGGAGGCGGTGGATGTGAAGTGAACCACGGGCATCTTCCCGACTCGGCGAACCCCGGTGACCTCGCGCCCCACGAGCTCCTCGAGCGGCGGCTCGAAGGTCTTCATCACGTTCATCCCCGGCGCCAGCGCCGACTCGACTGCGGCGCCTCGCAGGGCAGAGCCGAGCCGGCGCGCGGTGATCTCGACCTCGGGCAGCTCGGGCATAGATAGAAGTCTGCCTCCTGCCGCCCCCGCGGGCCGGCGCATGGTCCCAGGGGAGTAGACTTGAACCCAGTTCATTCGACTGCGCTCAGGCGAAGGCCAGGCCAGCGAACATACGACCAGCGAGGCCCGTTTCGGGCCTCTTGAGGCACCCCCGATGAGAGAACTGCCGACGATCAACGAGCCGGTCCCGACGCTCCACCTCTCGCCCGAGGAGATCGAGAAGATGTCGCGCGAGGTGCGCCAGCTGGCGGCCGAGCGCGACGCGGTGGTCCTCGCCCACAACTACCAGGTGCCCGAGATCCAGGAAGTCGCCGACTACACCGGCGACTCGCTCGGGCTGTCGCGCAAGGCGGCCGCGGCAGACGCCTCGGTGATCGCCTTCTGCGGCGTCCATTTCATGGCCGAGACCGCCTCGGTCCTTTCGCCCGAGAAGACCGTGCTGATCCCCGACCTCGAGGCCGGCTGCTCGCTGGCCGACTCGATCACCGCGAGCGAGCTGCGCAACTGGAAGTCGCGGCACAGCCCCGACGCGGTGGTCGTGATGTACGTCAACACCTCGGCCGAGGTGAAGGCGGAGACCGACTACTGCTGCACCTCCTCCAACGCGGTCAAGGTGGTCGAGCACATCCTCCGCGAGCACGGCCCCGACACGGAGATCCTCTTCGGCCCGGACATGTGGCTGGGCTCCTACGTGGAGCGCGAGACCGGCCACTCGATGCACGTCTGGCCGGGGGAGTGCCACGTCCACGCCGGGATCCGGCCCGACGACATCACCGCGCAGCGCGCCGCCCACCCCGACGCCGAGTTCCTCGTCCACCCCGAGTGCGGCTGCGTCACCCAGGTGATGGAGTTCGTCGCCGCCGGCGACGTCGAGAAGGAGGGCGTGCACATGCTTTCCACCGGGCAGATGCTGGACTACGTGAAAAGCCACCCCGACGGCGAGTTCATCGTCGCCACCGAGAACGGGATGCTGCACCCGCTGCACCAGGCGGCGCCGGGGGCGAGCCTGATCGAGGCCAACCGGATGGCCCTCTGCAAATACATGAAGATGATCACCCTGCCGAAGCTGCGCGACGCCCTGCGCGAGATGAAGTTCGAGGTCAGCGTCCCCGCTGAGATCGCCGAGCGGGCGCGGCTGCCGATCGAGCGCATGGTCGCGATCGGCTAGCGACCGGTCCGGCGGAAGCCGACGCTGCGGTTGCCGACGCCGCGGCCCGGTCCGCCGGTAAAGTCGGGTCGATGCCCCAGGTCACCCCCGAGCAGGCGCTGGACCGCGAGCAGCTCCACGAGCTGGCGCAGCAGCTGCGCGTCGACTCGGTCCGCGCCGCCGCCGCCGCCGGCTCCGGCCATCCGACCTCCTCGATGTCCGCCGCCGACCTGATGGCGGTGCTGATGGCGCGCTACCTGCGCTACGACTTCTCGGACCCCGAGAACCCCGCCAACGACCATCTGGTCTTCTCCAAGGGCCACGCCTCGCCGCTGCTCTACGGCCTCTACAAGATGGCCGGCGCGATCGACGACGAGGAGCTGCTCACCTTCCGCGAATTCGGCTCGCGCCTGCAGGGCCACCCGACGCCGGAGATCCCCTGGGTCGACGTCGCCACCGGCTCGCTCGGCCAGGGCCTGCCGATCTCGGTCGGCATGGCGCTCGCCGGCAAGCGGCTCGAGGCGGCGGATTTCAGGGTGTGGGTGCTGTGCGGCGACTCCGAGCTGGCCGAGGGCTCGATGTGGGAGGCGTTCGAGCAGGCCGGGCACTCGGGTCTCGACAACCTGATCGCGATCGTCGACGTCAACCGCTTCGGGCAGCGCGGGCCGACCATGTACGAATGGGACACCACCTCCTGGGCGGGTCGCGTCGAGGCGTGCGGCTGGCACGTGCAGGAGATCGACGGGCACGACGCCGGGGCGATCGACGAGGCCTACGCGGAGGCGCTTGCGGCGGGCGCCCCGGCCGCGATCTTCGCCCGCACCAAGAAGGGCTCCGGGGTCGCCGCTGTCGAGGACGAGCCCGGCTGGCACGGCAAGCCGCTGGCCGACCCCGAGGCCGCGGTCGAGGAGCTGGGCGGGGTCCGCTCGCTGCAGGTCGAGGTGCAGTCGCCGCCGGCCGCGCGACCGTTCGAGGTGACGTGCGCCTCGGTCGAGCGGCCGTCCTACGAGGTCGGCGAGAAGGTCGCGACGCGCGGCGCCTACGGCGACGCGCTGGCCTGGATCGCCTCGGTCGACGAAAAGGTCGTGGCGCTCGACGGCGAGGTCGGCAACTCGACCTACGCGGAGCGCTTCGCCGCCAAGCACCCGGAGCGATTCTTCGAGATGTACATCGCCGAGCAGCAGATGGTCGCGGCGGCGGTCGGCCTGCAGACGCGCGGCTGGAAGCCGTTCGCCTCCTCCTTCGGCGCCTTCCTCAGCCGCGCCTACGACTTCGTCCGCATGGGGGCGATCTCCGGCGCGGACGTGAAGCTCTGCGGCTCGCACGTCGGCGTCTCGATCGGCGCCGACGGGCCCTCGCAGATGGCGCTCGAGGACATCGCCGCCTTCCGGGCGGTGCTCGACAGCGTCGTGCTCTACCCCTGCGACGCCAACCAGACGGTCGAGCTGGTCGAGGCGATGCGCGAGCGCCGCGGGATCACCTACATGCGCACGACCCGCAGCGCGACCCCGGTGCTCTACGAGCCGGGCGCGAGCTTCGAGATCGGCGGCAGCCGCACCCTGCGCTCGAGCGGGGAGGACGCCGTCACCCTGATCGGCGCCGGCATCACCCTGCACGAATGCCTCGACGCCGCCGAGCGGCTCTCCGAACAGGGGATCGCCGCGCGGGTGATCGACCTCTACTCGGTCAAGCCGGTCGACGCCGAGGCGATCCTGCGCGCGGCGAAGGAGACCCGGGCGCTGGTCACGGTCGAGGACCACTGGGCCGAGGGCGGGGTCGGCGAGACCGTCGCCGGGGTGCTGGCCGAAGCGGCCTCGGGCACCCCGCTGGTCCGCCTCGCGGTCACCGAGCGTCCCGGCAGCGGCCTGCCCGGGGCGCTGCTGGCCGCGGCGGGCATCGACGCCGAGCACATCGTCGCGGCGGTTGAGCAGGCGCTCTAGCGAAAACGGTTCGCCGCTGTGGCGACTTAGTGTCGCTATGCGACAATAAAACGCCACAGGCGCCTCGCGGAGATCTTGGCGAAGCCTTGACCTGGGGTTGGCGTGGTCTTTGCCCGTCCCGGCGCACAATCGGCTCGAACCAATCGAAGGAACGAGCGATGAGCAGCAACGAACCAAGATCGCGGCGAGCGCCACCGTGCTCGGCCTGGGCGGGCTGGCCGGCGTCGCGCTGGAGAGCAACCACGGCGTGCCGACGCAACTGGCCCAGGCCGGCAAGGGCGGACCGGCGCCGGTAGTGACGACGGCCAGTGGTGCCACCGTGCCAGCTTCGCAGGCCGGCGGGAGCGAAGCGGCGACCACCCGGCCGCCGATCGTCACCAGGGCGAGCGGCGCGGCGAGCGGCCTGCGGCCGATCGACGACTGACCGCAGGGCAAACGATGAAGGGTTGTGGGTACGCGAGCCCCCCAAATCCTTCGACAGACGTGGGTCCGAAGGGTTGACGCCTCGCTCAGTCGTCGGCGCCGTGGCCGCCGTCGCCTGAGCTGCCTCCTCCGCCGTGGTCATTGCCGCCGCTGTCGCCTGAACCGCTCCCGCCGCCGTGGTCATCCCCGCCTCCGTGCGACGGCGTGGTCGGAGCGGGCGGGGCGGTGGTTTCCGGCGGCGGGGTGGTGACGGCCGTTTCGGGCGGCGCCGTCGTGGTCGGTTCCGTCGAAGTCGTGGTCGGCGCGGTCTTCGTGCCCTGTTCCGGCCCTGCCGCTGCCCCTCTGCCGAGGCTGGTCGGGGCCAGGGCGTCGCCGGCGTCGATCGGTTCGGAGGCGAGGCCGATCTGGCGGCTGGCGAGGCTGCTGGCGGCGACTGCGACCGCGGCGGCGATCGCGATGCCGAGCAGCGCCAGGCCGATCCATTTCAGGGTCGCGGTCGATCTCATCGTTCCGGCACCTCTATGACAGCACGCAGGCCGCCTCGGCTGCGGTTGCCGAGGCTCACCTCACCGCCCCACTGGCGGGTCAGCTCGCGGGCGATCGCTAGGCCGAGGCCGGTGCCGGCCGGACCGCGGCGGCCGGCGCTGCCGCGGCTGAAGCGCTCGAACACGGCCTCCTCCTCGCCCGGCTCGAGGCCGGGCCCCCGGTCGAGCACTTCGAGGCGACCCGGCGCGGCGGCGATCGTCACCGCGGTGCCGGCCGGCGAGTAGCGCAGTGCGTTCTCGACCAGGGCGTCGATCGAGCGGTCGAGGTCGGGACGGGCGCACCAGGCGGTCCCGCGGGCGCCGTCGCGGCGGACCTCCAGCTCGATCCCGCGCTGCCGCGCCGCGTCGCTCCAGCGCTCCGCCGCCCGCTGCGCGGCGTCGCCCAGGTCGAGCCGCTCGCCCGGCAGCTCGTGCTCGCCGGCCCGGCTGAGGATCAGCAGCTCGTCGACGATCTGCGAGAGGCGGTCGATCTCGCGCATCGAGGCGCCCAGCTCCTCTGCCGCGGCACCGTCTCCCGCCTGGCGCTCGGCGAGGTTTTCCAGCCGCAGCCGCAGGCCGGTGAGCGGGGTGCGGAGCTGGTGGGAGGCGTCGGCGACGAAGTCCTGCTGGGCGCGCAGCAGCCGCTTGACCCGCGCGGTCATCTCGTTGAAGGCGCGCCCCAGCGAGCGCTGCTCCGAGCTGCCCTCGACCCTCACCGCGGTGTCCAGGTCCCCCTCCGCGACCCGTCGCGCGGCGCGGTCGAGGCGGCGGATCGGCAGGGCGATCTGGCGCGCGATCAGCGCCCCGGCGGCGAGGCCGAGCAGCAGCACCACGCCGGCCAGCGCCGCCAGGTCGAGGATCGAGGTGCGCACCGCGCGGTTCACCGCCGCGACGCTCTGGGTGATCCGCACCGCGCCGCCGGTCCGCCCGTGCTCGAGCACGGGCACCGCGGTGGCGAGCAGCTCGGTTCCCAGGGTGCTGCTGTTGCGGGTGATCTGCTCGCCGTGGCCGCGCAGCGCCGCGCGGATCTCGGGCCGGCTCGCGTAGCTGCGCCCGGCCGGCGCGCCGGCCGAGTCGGCGAGCAGGCGGCCGCGGCGGTCGACGACGATCACCCGGCCGCGGACGCTGTCGGCGGAGATCCGCACCAGGCGCTTCAGGCCCGAGCGGCGGCCGGGTTCGAGCAGCTCCGAGGCGCTTGCCGCGACGACGTCGGCCTGGCTGCGCGCCTGGCCGCGCACCTCGGAGTCGACCCGGTCGCGCAGGCTGACCGCCAGGGGCACGCCGAGGGCGATCAGCGCCAGCAGCAGGACGTAGGCAAGCGCCAGCAGCAGGGTGGCCCGCAGGGTCACGGCCGCCTACCCCTCCGGCGCCGCGAAGCGGAAGCCGACGCCCCGCACCGTCTCGATGAAGGCGGGGTGCGACGGGTCGTCGCCGAGCTTGCGCCGCAGCCAGCCGATGTGCACGTCCAGGGTCTTGGTCGAGCCGAACCAGTTGACGTCCCATACCCGCGACATCAGGTCCTCGCGGCTGACGACCTGGCCGGCGTGGCGCATCAGCTCGGCGAGCAGGTCGAACTCCTTGCGCGAGAGGTCGAGCTCCGAGCCGCGCAGGCGGGCGATCCGCGCCGCCGGGTCGAGCTCCAGCTCGCCGACCCGGAGCGGCTCCTCGGGCTGGCCGTCGCGCCGGCCGCTGCGCCGCAGCACGGCGCGGATCCGCGAGATCACCTCGGCGGCGCTGAACGGCTTCACCACGTAGTCGTCGGCGCCCAGCTCGAGGCCGACGATCTTGTCCATCTCGGTGCCGCGCGCGGTCAGCATCACGATCGGCACGTCGGAGCGGCGCCGCAGCTCGCGGCAGACGTCGCGGCCGTCGCCGTCGGGCAGCGCCAGGTCGAGCATCACCAGGTCGGGATCCGTCTGCTCGGCCAGCTCCAGCGCTCCCGCCGCGGTCCCGGTCAGCACCGGATCGAAGCCGGCTCGCCGCAGTGCCTCGGCGAACGGCTCGGAGATCGAGGCCTCGTCCTCGACGACGAGGATGCGCCCGCCGGGCGCCTTTCCGCTGTCCATGAGGCAACTGTAACGGTGGATTTGGCGACCGATTTAGCCGCAGCGCCGAGGTTTTGCCAAGCCTTTACCCGTGCCTGGCCCGGCCTTGCAGGGTCGCCGCGCAGACTGCGATCCACAACTTCGGCCAGGAGGTCATCAGTCGTGAACAGCATCAAGACGCGAATCGCAGCCGGCATAACCATCTTCGGGCTGGGAGGCCTGGCGGGACTGGCGCTGAGCGCCGGCAACCAGGGGGCCTCGCAGCCGGTCGCCGACAAGCCGCTGGTCCGGACCAAGGTGATCCGGCGGACCGTCCACGTCACCAAGCACGCCAAGCCGAAGCACCCGGCGGCGGGCGCGGGGGGCGGCGGCTCCACCGGGGCCGCGGCCTCCGGCGGCAGCTCGGCCTACGGTGGATCCACGCGGCGAAGCGAGCGCCACGACCGGATCCTCGTCGGTCGGCGCGGAACCGTCGTACTCCTCCGAATCGGCGCCGGTCACCACGTCGAGCAGCGGCGCCTCCTCGGCGCCCACCGAATCGACCTCGGCGCCGGTCACCACCGCGACCAGCGGTGGCGGCGGTGGCGGCGCGGCAGCGCGGCGGCGGCGGGGCGGGGCGAGTGAGCGAGGGCGAGGGCGGCGGCGATGACTGAGCCACGCCGCCCCCGCCGTCCCGGCTCGGCCCCGGTCGTTCTGGGGCGCGCTGGCGCTGTTCACGGTGCTCTTCGCGCTGCTCACCTACCAGCTCGCCAGCTCGACCCCGCCCGCGCCGCGCCCCGTCCTGGTGCGCAAAGTGATCAAGAAGCGCGTGGTCACCACGGTCGTGCCGGCGCCCGGCGCGACCAGCGTCAGCGGCGGCCCGGTCGTGACCAGCTCGGCGCCGGAAGTCGCCTCGAGCGGCGCGGCGCCCGTCACCACGGGAGCGTCATGAGCGAGCACGACGTCCAGTTCGACGCGATGGGCTCCCACGTCCGCCTGCTGATCGGCGAGCCGGGGCCGGGGATGGAGCCGGCGGCGGAGGCGGCCGAGCGGGCGCGGCGGTTCGTCGCCGAGTTCGACGCCAGGCTGTCGCGCTTCAAGCCGGACAGCGAGCTGTCCGCGCTGAACGCCGACCCGCGCGAGCGGGTGCCGGCCTCGTCGCTGCTGCGCGCCGCGGTGAAGGCGGGGCTCGCCGCGGCGGAGCGCAGCGGCGGCCTGGTCGACCCGACCCTGGCCGACGAGATCGAGTCGGCCGGCTATGTCGGCTCGCGCGCCGGCGTCCCCGGCGCGCCGCTTGCCGACGCCCTCGCCGAGGCCCCGCCCCGCCGTCCCGCCGCCCCCAACCCGGCGGCGCGCTGGCGCCGCTTCGAGGTCGACGACGAGGCGGGGACGATCTCCCGCCCGCCCGGCGTCCGCTTCGACACCGGCGGCGCCGGCAAGGGCCTCGCCGCCGACCTGATCGCGGCGCGGCTGCGCGGCTACTCGCGCTTCATCGTCGACTGCGGCGGCGACATCCGGATCGGCGGGCCCGACGCGCTGCTCCGCCCGTACGAGGTCTTCGTCGAACACCCCCTGACGGGGGAGCGCGCCCATGTGCTGCGCCTCAACAGCGGCGCGGTCGCCACCTCGGGGCTCAACGTGCGGGTCTGGCGCGGCGGCGACGGCCGCTACGCGCATCACCTGCTCGACCCCGCGAGCGGCGAGCCGGCCTGGACCGGGCTGGTCGGCGTCACCGCGCTCGGCGACACGGCGGTCGAAGCCGAGACCTTCTCCAAGGTGGCGCTGCTCTCCGGCCCCGAGCGGGGTCGCGAGGTGCTCTCCGAGCGCGGCGGGCTGCTGGTCCACGAGGACGGCCGGGTCGAGCCGGTCGGCCCGCTCAGCGTCAAGCCGCGCATCCGCCTGCCCGCGCCGGCCGGGAGGGGGGCCTGGTGAACGCCGCGGCGAGCGGGGCGGCGGGCGCCGCCTCGACGACCCTGCAGACGCACGGCTGGTGGCTGGCGAGCCGCGCCTCCGGCCTCGTCGCGCTGGTCCTGGTCACGATCTCGGTCGGGCTGGGCCTGGCGATGGCGGGCAAGGTGATGCGCCGCCCGGGGCTCTCGCGCAAGCTGCTGGCGATCCACGAGCACACGGCGCTGGCCGGCCTGGTCGCGATCGCCGTCCACGGCATCACCCTGCTCGGCGACCCGTGGCTGCACCCCGGCGTCGCCGGCGTCACCGTCCCCTTCGCGATCGGCTTCCGGCCGCTGGCGGTGGCGGCGGGCATCGTCGGCGGATACCTGGCGGCGGCGCTCGGCCTCAGCTACTACCTGCGCAAGCGGATCGGGCCGCGGCTCTGGCGCAAGGCCCACCGGGCGACGATCGTCGTCTACCTGCTCGGGCTGGGCCACGCCTTCGCGGCTGGCTCCGACGCCTCGGCGCCGCTGTTCCGCGGTGTGGGCGGTGGGAACGGGCATCCCGATCGCTGGGCTGTTCCTCTACAGGCTCGGCGCCGCGCAGCGCGCGGCCCGGCGGCGGCGGCGCGCGACGGCCGGCGAATCCCCGGCCGGTCGTCGCCCGCGGCCCCAGCCACGGCTTCGACCGATTCCAGCGACCGAGGAGGCGTGATGAAGGACAACGGAATCGTCATCGTCGGCGGCGGCCTCGCGGCGCAGCGCTGCGCCGAGACGCTGCGCCGCCGCGGCTACGACGGCCCGGTGCGGATGGTCTGCGCCGAGCCGCAGCCGCCCTACGACCGCCCGCCGCTCTCCAAGGGGGTGCTGGCGGGGGAGGCGAGCGAGGAGGAGCTCGCCTACCGGCCCGCCTGGTGGTACGAGGAGAAGCAGGTCGAGCTGCTGCTCGGCGCCCGCGCCGAGGGGCTCGACCCGGCCGCGCGGCGGGTGACGGCTCGACTGCGGCGCCGAGCTGGCCTACGAGAGCCTGCTGATCGCCACCGGCGGCGCCGCGCGGCGGCTGCCCTTCCTCGACGGCTACGAGAACGTCCACCACCTGCGCACGCTCGCCGACGCCCGCCGCCTGCGCGCCGAGCTGAGCGCCGGCGCCCGGCTGGCGATCGTCGGCGCCGGCTTCATCGGCCAGGAGGTGGCGGCGACCGCCCGCAAGCTCGGCGCCGAGGTGACGATGGTCGAGGCGCTGGAGACGCCGCTGGCGCCGATCCTCGGCGAGGAGCTGGGCGGCTGGTTCGCCGGCCTGCACCGCGACGAGGGCGTCCGCTTCCTGACCGGCGCCAGGCTGGAGGGCGCCCGCGGCGAGGGCCGGGTCGAGGAGCTGGTCCTCGCCGGCGGCGAGCGGCTCCCCTGCGACGCGGTCGTGGTCGGCGTCGGCACCGCGCCGGCGACCGGCTGGCTGCGCGGCAGCGGCCTCGAGGAGGACGGGGTGCGCACCGACACCTCGGGCCGCACCCGAGCTGCCCGGCGTCTTCGCGGCCGGCGACGCCTCGGTGCCCTTCGACCCGCGCTTCGGCGCCCACGCCCGCACCGAGCACTGGGACGCCGCCGCCTGGCAGGGCGCCGCGGCGGCCAAGGCGATGCTCGGCGAGTACCCGGGCACGCCGCCGCTGCCCAGCTTCTGGAGCGACCAGTACGGGCTGCGGATCCAGTACGTCGGCCACGCCCACCACGCCGACGCCGTCGCCTTCGACGGCGACCCGGCCGAGCGCGACTTCGAGGCGGTCTTCAGCCGCGGCGGCGTCCCCGTCGCCGGCCTGGCGGTCGGCCGCCCCCGCGCCATCCCGGCGCTGCGGAAGCGGATCGAGGCCGGCCACTCCCCGACCCACGACAAGGAGAGAGCAGCATGAGCTACGTCCCCAAGATCGACCCGAACGAGTGCAGCGCCCACGGCGACTGCGTCGACATCGCCCCCGAGGTCTTCCAGCTCGACGACACCGCGGCCGTGATCGGCACCGGCCCCGACGACGCTGATCCTCGAGGCCGCCGAGGCCTGTCCCGCCGTGGCGATCTCGGTCGTCGACAGCGAGACGGGCGAGACCGTCTTCCCGTAGCG
>CAVVHQ010000049.1:0-167511 GCA_963748075.1 uncultured Solirubrobacterales bacterium
CAACCTCGAGCCCCGGCACGCGCCGCGGCCGATCTGACCAGTGAGCGCAGTTTGATACCTTATGAGGTATCATGGATACGGAGGAATCGCCGCGGACGCTGCTTCGCAAGGCGCGCCTGGCAGCCGGGCTTTCCCAACGTGACCTGGCGCGGCGGGCACGGACGTCGCAACCGGCGATCGCCCGGTACGAGCGCGGCGTCGCGACGCCGTCATGGGAGACTCTGCAGCGACTTGTCGCGACCTGCGGCCGCCGGCTGACGATCGGCAGCGACATCGCACCCGACCCGCACGACGTCCAGCTCGCGGAGACCCTGCTCGCGCGGACGCCGCTGGAGCGGCTGCGGGCCCTGCACCGCTACGCACGGCTGTATGCGCTTCCTGCGCGGGAGACGCAATGACCGGGCTCGACCCGGAGAAGCTTCTGAGGGCCCTGGTCGACCACGAAGTCGAGTTCTGCGTGATCGGGGCCGTGGCGGCGTGGCTGCAGGGCAATCCCTCGGTCACGCTCGACCTGGACGTGATGCCGCGGCGAGATCTCGACAACGCCGATCGCCTCGCCGCGGCGCTCAACGCCCTGTCCGTCCGGCCGCGCGGCGAGGAAACTGCGACCGAGCTAGAGGGCGCCGACTTCCTGGGCTGGAAGATGCAGAGCTTCGACACCGACGCCGGACCGATCGACATCGTCCCCAAGCGCCGCCGCGATCGGTGGCTTCGAGGACGTCGCCACGATCGAGCTGGCGCTCGGCGACCTCTCCGTGCGCGCGATCACGATCGACGAGGTGATCGCCTCGAAGGAGAAGCTCGGCCGTCCCAAGGACACCGCCGCCCTGCCAGTCCTATACGCGACCCGCGAGGCGATTCGCCGGAGGAGACGCTAGCGGAAGGGCCGGGGCTTCGCCCAGTTGGACTGTGCATATATGCGCATAGATGCTAAGGTATGTGCATGTTGAATCGACGCCTTCAGGTGCTGGTTGACGACGAGCGCTTCGAGCTGCTGACCCGTGAATCCGAGCGGATCGGAGCACCGGTCGGCGAGCTGGTGCGACGGGCGATCGACCACGAGTTCCCGCGCGCCGGCCGGCACGCCCAGCGTCAGCAGGCAGGTGAGGAACTGCTGACGATGCCACCCCCGCCCGGGGATGGACACGAGCCCGACTGGGAGGATCAAAAACGGGAGATCCTCGACGCTCCGATGCGCGCCTGGCCGGGCACGTGAGGCGCTTTCTCTACGACACGTCGATCTTCGTCTACGCTCTCGGCCGCGACCACCCCTACCGGGAGCCGTGCCGTGAGATCGTGCGCAGGGCGGCGGCCGGCGACCTACAGGGCGAGGCGAGCGCCGACCTGCTTCAAGAGCTGGCGCACCAGCGGACGAGGCGCACCGGGGACCGAGCCGACGCGGCGAAGGCCGCCCGCAACGTCGCCAAGCTCGCCTGGTGGCACCCGCTCGAACCCGACGACGTCCAGCGGGGAGTCGACCTGTTCGAGACGCACGAGAGCCTCGGCCCCCGCGACGCCGTCTTCGCGGCGCTCGCGATCAACCGCGGGATCGACGCCATTCTCGCCACCGACCGAGCCTTCGACGAAGTCGCCGGCCTGGAGCGAATCGACCCAGCCGACGAACGCGCTGTGGCCGCGCTGATCGGCTGAACCCGCGCCACCCCCGAGGCGATTCGCTGGCGAAGCGCTATCGAAAGGGCCGGGCGAACGCCCGGCCCTCCCCATCAGAACTGATCTCTAACTACTATTCCTGAAGGCAGTACGCGTCGACGAAGAACGTCTTCTCTGCGGCCGTGTCGTTGTTGCCTCTGCCGATCGCGGTGTTGCCGACGATCTGGACGTAGTTGGTCTCAAGGTTGTCTTCGCTGGCGCTCCAGTGCGTTCCGGCGCTGATTATCCGCTCACCGCTGAGGCAGCTCACGTTCGTGGCGTTGGACGTACCAGCGTTGATCGCCACGCTGTTGGTCCTGGTGACCAGGCCCTTGAGCTGAGACGCCCCTACCGAGCTCGGCGTCAGCTTCGCCTGGCTCACCGCCAAGTTGGCGAGTTTGCCGGTAGTCACCGCATCGTCTTGGAGTTTGTCCGTCGAGACGATGCCGTTGCGGAGCCGGTCGCTAGCGATCGCGTTCTTGGCGATCCTCCCAGCCTTCACGGCTTCGAGGTTGATTTTCCCCGGGTAGACGGAGTTCCGGGCGAGGATGCCGCGGGTGACCGAGTTCCTCTTCAGCTCCCTGGTGCCGATGCTGTTCCTAGCGAGAGGCGAAGGCCGTGCCTCCGCCGAGCACGAGGAAGACGGCGATCGACGACATCGCGTTCGCGTACGTGAGCCGCTTGCGTATCTGGTTCACGAGCTACCTCCTTGATCGAGTATTGGGCGCTAGCTGGATGAAACCCGGGCCACGCCGGAGAGCTTCGGCTCGGCCGTACGAAGGGCCGGGCTTTCGCCCGGCCCTTTCTGTGGTCGAACCCCGACCTCGGAGCCGCCGACGTCGCGGCCAAGTAGTCAGCTGCGACTATTGGGCCAGGCAGACCGCCGTCGCGAAGATGGTGTGGGGATTAGCGCCGTCATAGTTATGGGCGACCCCGATCCAGCCGTTCCCGGCCTGGAACGACTCCACGTTGGCGACCAGGAAGCTGTTCGCTCCGCCGCCACCGCTCAGCACCCTCGTGCCGGCCGGGCAGGTTACGACCACCGAGTTGTTCCCGTTGGCCACGATGGCTGCGCTTGCGCTGACGGACTGCGTCGTGTTGGCCAGGTCGGCCGCCCTGACTTCGCCGTTGCCGATTTTCGTGGTGCTCACCGAGTTATTGCCGAGTTTCGCGTTGGTCACGGCTTCGTTGGCGATTTTCGGCGTTGGTCACGGCGTTGTTGGCGATTTTGCCGTTGGTCACCGCGTTGTTGGCGATTTTGCCGGTGGTCACCGCGTTGTTGGCGATCTTTTCGTTGGTGACGGCTTCTTTGGCGATCTGTCGGTGGTCACCGCGAGGGCGGCGATTTTGTCGGTGAGGATCGAGCCGGCGGCGATGTTGATCGACGTCACCGCGTTTTCGCGAATCCGGTTGGTGGTCACCGAGTTTTTCGCCAGCTTGCCGGCCTTGACCGCTTCCGGCACCGATTTTGCCGACCTTGACGGCGTTCCGCTTCAGCTGCGCGGTGCCGACGGTGTTCTTGCCGAGGGCGGCGAAGGCGGTGCCGCCGCCGAGGACGAAGAAGACGGCGATCGACGACATCACGTTTGCGTACGTGAGCCGCTTGCGTACTGTTTCACGAAGCTCTCCTTTGATCGAGTAGCGCGGGAGGAGAGCGATGTCGGACGAGCCCTCCTGTCCCCGGATTTCTCCAATCCCGGACTGGCGGGATGGCGCCACGATCGCACGCCGGACCGGCCCAGTCAAGCCGGTCCGGCCGATTGGCCGTGTCGAGGGCGCCGCGCCGGCTCAGCCCCGCCGCTCCGCCTCGTCGGCCGCCTCGGCGAGGCGCTCGACCAGGCGGGCGAACTGCTGGATGCCCGGGTCGACCTCGCCGTACTGGCCGGCCGCGTAGCGCGCGTAGACGCCCTCGAGGATGATCGCCAGCTTCCAGTAGCCGAGGGCGACGAAGAAGTCGAGCTGGGAGAGGTCGCGACCGGAGCGCTCGGCGTAGCGGTCGCGCAGCTCCTCGCGGGTGGGGAAGCCCGGCGCCAGGTTCGCCGGCTGGCCGAGGGCGATCGTCTCCTCGCCGCGCTCGGGCCAGTAGACCATCAGCAGGCCGACGTCGGCGAGCGGGTCGCCGAGCGTGCACAGCTCCCAGTCGACCACCGCCGCCACCTCCCCCTGCGGGGTGAGGATCATGTTGTCGAGCCGGTAGTCGCCGTGGACGATCGTCGCCGGCCCCTGCGCGGGGATGCGCGCCGCCAGCCGCTCGTGCACGGCGTCGATCGCCGCCAGCTCGCGGGTCTTCGACTTCTCCCACTGCCCCTGCCAGCGACGAAGCTGGCGGGCGACGTAGTCCTCCTTGCGGCCGAGGTCGCCGAGCCCGACCGCGTCGGGGTCGACCGCGTGGATCGCGGCCAGCGTGTCGGCGACCCGCTCGCCGATCGCCCGCCGGCTCGGCCTCGTCGGGGAACGCCTCCGCCTCGGCGATGCCGCGCAGGACCGGCCCCTCGACGAACTCCATCACGTAGAACGGCGCTCCGTTCACCTCTTCGTCCTCGCAGAGACCGACGACCGGCGCCACCGGCACCTCGGTCGGCGCCAGCGCCGAGACCACCCTGTGCTCGCGCGCCATGTCGTGCGCCGAGCCGAGCCGCTTGCCGAGCGGCGGCCGCCGCAGCGCCCAGCGGTGCCCGGAGGCGTCGGTGACGCGGTAGGTGAGGTTCGAGTGTCCGCCGGAGATCCGCTCGAAGCGCAGCGGCGGCTCCGCCCCGTCGACCTGCGCGGCGAACCAGGCCTCGACCCCGGCCCGGTCGATTCCCTCCGGCGCGCCAGTCATCACCGGATCGCGCTTCGCTGAATCGCGGAGAACCAGAGATGCACGCTCAATCGCTCCGCGCTCGAGCCGTTCGCGCTGCCTGTAGCCTCGTCGGCCATCATGAGGTTTCGCGCTTCGCGCGCATCCCGGCAAGCATATTCCCGACGGCGGTTCAGGCTGAGTCAGTCGCTTGCCAACCGGCTGACGATCGGCTTCGCGATCGGCTTCGCGGTGCTCACCGGCCTTGCGGTGATCGGCGTCGCCCGCTTCATCCAGCAGCGCCAGGACTTCGAGGACGCCACCGCCCGCTCCTACCAAAGTGAGATCCAGGCCCGCAACCGGCTCTCGCAGGGCCGCAACCCGGTCGCGGCCCGCGCGACGATCCTCGCCCAGCAGCGCCGCCGGCAGTCGCTCCGCGACGAGATCTCCAACCAGACCCGAGACACGGCGCTGCTGGTCGGCGCCGGGCTGATCGCCGGGCTGACCGGGGCGGCACTGCTGTTCAACGGGCTGATCTCCTCGATGCGGCGCCCGCTCGAGGACCTGGTCGCCGCCTCCGAACGGCTCGCCGCCGGCGACCTCGACGCCCGGGTCGAGGTCGGCGGCCTCTCCGAGACGGCCTCTCTCGGTCGCGCCTTCAACGAGATGGCCGAGGAGCTGCAGCGCCGGACCGGCGAACGCGACCAGCTCGACCGGATGAAAGACGAGTTCGTGCTGACCGCCTCGCACGAGCTGCGCAGCCCGCTGACCTCGGTGCAGGGGTTCGCCGAGCTGCTGATGATGGAGCGCGACAACCTCACTCCGGAGCAGGCGGAGACGGTCGAGGTCATCCTCGACAACAGCCGCCACCTGGTCCGCCTGCTCAACGACCTGCTCGACCTCGCCCGCAGCGACGCCGGCCAGCTGAGGATCGAGCCGGAGCCGACCGAGGTGGAGACGCTGGTCGAGGACGCGGAGCGCGCGATGCGAAGCCAGATCGAAGCGCGGGGGCAGACGCTGAGCGAGGAGATCGAGCCCGGCCTGCCCACTGTCAGCGCCGATCGCGACCGGATCCGCCAAGTAATGGTGAATCTGCTTACGAACGCGAATGAGTATTGCCCGGAAGGAGCGGCAATCCGGGTGAAGGCGACCCGGGTGGACGCCGAAGTTGAGATAGCGGTGATCGACGACGGACCCGGAATCCCGAGAGACCAGCTCGCGCACATCTTCGAGCGCTTCAGCCGCGGCGACGCCGGCCTCACCCAGCGGGTCGGCGGCACCGGCCTCGGCCTCGCGATCTCCAAATCCCTGGTCGAGCTGCACGGCGGCACGATCGCCGCCCAGTCGACGCCGGGCGAGGGCTCCACCTTCGGCTTCCGCCTGCCGGCGATCGGCTCGCCGAACCCGACCGAGGCGGATCGCTCCGGGGCGCAGGCATGATGGCGAAGATCCTCGTAGCCGACGACTCCGCGACGATCCTGCTTCTCCTCCGGACTCGGCTCGAGATGGAGGGCCACGAGGTCGAGACGGCCAGCGACGGACAGGGGGTGCTCGACGCCCTGAGCGCAGGCGGACCTCAGCCCGACCTGCTGCTGCTCGACGCGATGATGCCGCGCATCTCGGGAATCGACGCGCTGCGCCAGCTGCGCGCCGCCGGCGTCGAGACCCCCGCGCTGATCGTCACCGCCCACCAGGACAAGATGGACGCCGGCCCCCCGGACGACCTCGGCATAGGCGGCTACGTCTCGAAGCCGGTCGACTTCGATGCGCTCTTCGCGCGGATCGCCGAGCTGACGAGCGGCTAAGCGCGTGGGTCCTGTCGCGGGGCAGGAAACCCAGCCCTCCCGGGCGGGGAATCCTGCCCCACGCCACCCACGCGACCAGGGTCGCGCAGCTGACGTCAGCCGATCGTTTTCACCGCCGTGCAGATCGCGGTGATGGTCATGACGACGCCGTCCTTCCCCGCGAATCCGGTTGCCCCCCATCCGATCCGGGTGGCGCTGGGACCGCTGTCGTTGACGAACGCGGATTCCTCGTTGCTCAGGCTCACACCGCCGCCGATCACGAAGGTGCCGGGGGGGCAGCCGGCGAAGCCCGCGGTCCCGGCCGCGGCTCCTTTCGACAGGGCTACCGGGGCCACCGCGTAGTACACGGCCCCCAGGCTGCCGGCGACGACGCCTTTGAGCGTGCTCTCGTTGACCTGTTTGCCGGTGAGCGAGTTCGGCTTGACCTTGCCGGCGGTGACCGCCGTCGACTTGAGCTGCTTGGTGGCCACCGAGCTCGCCTTCAGCCGGTTGCCGGGGATCGAGCTGGGCTTGATCTTCTGGCCGTTGATCTTCCCGCCCTTCCCGGCGGCGTAGACGGAGCCGCCGAGCGCCACGAACAGCGCAATGAGGGCAATGGCGTTGGAGAAGCTGATCGCGTTCCTGATTCGGGTCATTCCTACTCCTTGATGTCGGTTACAGACCGGTGAATCCGCCGATGACCCTAATGCGCCAACTAGATTTTTTCTTTGCGCACTAAGAAACCAGCGTGTTTACGCTCAGCTCTTCGCAACCTCGAGCCGGATCTCCTTGCCCTTCAGCTTGGTCCCGTCGAGGAACTCGACCGTGCGGTCGGCCTCGCCGGAGGCCACCTCAACGAAGGAGAAGCGGTGCAGAACGCGGATGTTGTGGATCGCCTCCTCGCCGAGCACCGCACCCTCCCGCAGCGCCCAGCGCAGATCGTCCTCGGTGATGCCGCTGCGTTCGCCGCGGTTGACGAACAGCTTCACCCAGTCGCCCGCCGCCGCGCTCTCCCCCGGCGGGCGGCTCCCGTTCTCCTTCGCGACCCGCTCGCGGTCGCGGCGGCGCGGGCGCGGGGCGTGTTCGAGGCGGTCCTCCGGGCTCTCCCACTCGCCGATCGCGGTCTTCACGTCGCGCTCGATCCGGCCGATCTCCTCGCGCTGCGCCGGCGTCACCAGGGTTATCGCCCGGCCGGTCCGCCCGACCCGGCCGGTCCGCCCGATCCGGTGCACGTAGACCTCGGAGGAAGCGGGGACGTCGTAGTTGATGACGTGAGTGACGTGCTCGATGTCGAGCCCGCGGGCGGCGATGTCGGTGGCGACCAGCAGCTTCACCCGGTGGTCCTTGAAGGCGATCATCACGCCGTCGCGGGCGCCCTGGCTCATGTCGCCGTGCAGCGCTTTGACGTCGAGGCCTTTGTCCCTCAGCGTCCGGTCCAGCCGGGTGGCGCCGATTTTGGTGCGGCAGAAGACGATCGCCTGCTCCGGTTCCTCCTCCTTGAGCAGCTCGACCAGGCGCGACGCCTTCTCCTTTGCCGGCACCTCGACGAAGGCCTGTTCGATCGCGTCGACGGTCAGCTTCTTCGGCGTGATTTTGATCGTCGTCGGCTCGTACATGTAGCCCTCGGCGAGCCGTTTGACCGGCGGCGGCATGGTCGCCGAGAAGAGCGCCGTCTGGCGCCCGCTGGGGCACAGCCGCAGGATCTTCTCGACGTCCTCGATGAAGCCGAGGTCGAGCATCTCGTCGGCCTCGTCGAGAACCACGTAGCGGGCCGCGGTGAGGACCAGCGAGCGGCGCGACATCAAGTCCATCATCCGCCCGACCGTGGCGACGACAACCTGGGCGCCCGCCCGCAGCTGCGACTGCTGCGAGCGGATCGGCGCACCGCCGAAGATCGCGACGATCTCGACCTCGAGGTGCTCGGCGTAGGCGCGCAGCGCCTGGGTCACCTGGATGCAGAGCTCGCGGGTCGGCGTGAGGACGAACGCCTGCACCTCGTCGCTGGTCGGGTCGATGTACTGCAACATCGGCAGGCCGAACGCGGCGGTCTTGCCGGTCCCGGTCTGCGCCTGGCCGATCACGTCATGGCCGGCGAGCAGCTCGGGGATCGCCTGCTCCTGGATCGGGGTCGGCTCGGTGTAGCCGAGCTCGTCCAGCGCCTGCTGGATCTGCGGCGCCAAGCCGAGCTCGCTGAACGCGGTCATTGGACGTCCCCATCCGATATCGACCACACCAGGGTGGGGTGAATGTCGGATGCGCTCACTTGGACGGGTCCAAGAGGAGCTTGCCGGAGGTGCGGCGGGCGATCAGGTCCTCGTGGGCGCGCGCCGCCTCCGACAGGGGGTGGACCTCGCCGACGTTGACCTCCAGCTCACCGCCGGCGACCGCCCCCAGCAGCTCGCCGATCATCGGCGCGGCCAGCTCGCGGCGCAGCAGCAGGTGGACGAGCCAGAAGCCGATCACCGACACCGAGCCACGCAGCAGGGCAGCAGTGGAGACGTCGCGCTGCTCGCGCGAGGCGATCCCGAAGACGACCATCCGGCCGAACGGGGCGAGGGCGGAAAGCTCGGCGTCGAAGGCCGCGCCGCCGCTCATCTGGAGAACCGCGTCGACCGGCTCGCCGCCGTTGGCCGCGAGGATCGCCTCCTTGAGGTCACCGGCCCGCGAGTCGACGGTCGCGTCGGCCCCGAGCCGCTCGACCAGGGCCCGCTTCTCCTCGCTGGAGGCGAGCCCGATCACCTTCGCCCCGGCCCGCTTGCCGAGCTGCACCGAGAGCGATCCAGTCCCACCCGCGGCAGCCTCCACCACCAGCGTCTCCCCCGGCTCGACCCGCGCGCACCGCCGCACCAGCGCCATCGCGGTCAGCCCCTGGAGCAGCAGCGCCGCGGCCTGATCGTCATCCACCTCATCCGGCACGGGAATCAGAAGTCCCTCCGGCACCGCCACCTTCTCCGCATATCCCCCACTCGGCAGGATCGCCGCGACCCGCCTCCCGTCCGGCGTGCGCCCGCTCACCTCGGCCCCGGGAATCATCGGCAGCTGCTGCTCGGCCAGATAGTCGTTCCGAGTCGCGTGCGTATCGGCGAAGTTGACCCCGCTGCGAGCAACCTCGACAAGCACCTGACCCTCACCGGCCACGGGCTCATCCACCTCGACGTGCCGAAGCACCTCGGGCCCCCCGAACTCCTCTATCTGGATCGCCTTCATCGAAACGGGAGTCTCGCAGGGGAGCCGCTAGGCTGCCGTGCCGATGTCCCTGACCGTCGTCGGATCGATCGCCTTCGACTCCGTCCGCACGCCCTTCGGCGAGCGGGAGCGGATGCTGGGCGGCACCGCCGTGCACTTCTCGCTCGCCGCCAGCTTCTTCACCGAGGTGCGGCCGGTCGGCCCGGTCGGTGAGGACTTCGGCGACGCCGAGTTCGAGGTGCTGGAGAACCGCGGCGTCGTAACCGACGACATCGAGCGGGTCGAGGGCGGCCGGTCGTTCTTCTGGCGCGGCCGCTACGAGTACGACCTCAACGTCGCCCACACCGAGGACACCCAGCTCGGCGTGTTCGGCGAGTTCGAGCCGAAGCTCTCCCGTGCCTCGAAAGACGCCGACGTCCTCTTCCTCGCCAACATCCAGCCCGACCTGCAGCGCCAGGTTCGCGCCCAGTGCGGCGCCGCCAGCTTCTCCGCGCTGGACTCGATGAACCTCTGGATAGACACGGCGAGGGACTCGCTGCTGGCGGCGATCGGCGAGGTCGACTGCGTAATCGTCAACGACGCCGAGATCCGCCAGCTGACCGACCAGTCGAACCTGGCCCGCGCCGCGCGGGCGGTGATGGAGCGTGGCCCGCGGGCCGTCGTCGCCAAGCAGGGCGAGTACGGGGCGGCGCTGTTCACCGAGGAGGGCTTCTTCGCCCTGCCCGGCTTCCCGCTGGAGGACGTGCGCGACCCGACCGGCGCCGGCGACAGCTTCGCCGGCGGCTTCCTCGGCTATCTCGACAGTCACGACGGCGACCTCGACGAGACCAGCCTGCGGCGGGCGATGGGCTACGGCACGGTGCTCGCCTCCTTCAACGTCGAGGAGTTCGGCACCGAGCGGGTCGCGCGGCTGAGCCGGGAGGAAGTCGACGAGCGGCTCGGCGACCTGGTCGGGATGACCCGTTTCGAGCCGCTGCCGGCGGCCGCGGCCGAGTAGCGCCGCCGCCCCGGTCGCGGCTTCTCCGAACGGTGACAGGCCGGCGAGCCGAACTGCGATACTGGCCTCCGAGTCGATATATCCCCGAGCTCGAGGAGGGGTGATGGCCACCGAGCAGCAGACCACCAACGCAGCCGCCGACGGGAGGGCCGCCACCGGCTCGGAGACCCTCACCGTCACCGACAACCGCACCGGGCGAACCTACGAGGTGCCGGTGACCGACGGCACCCTGCGGGCCATGGACCTGCGCCAGATCAAGGTATCCGAGGACGAATTCGGCCTGATGTCCTACGACCCCGCCTTCACCAACACCGCCTCCTGCCGGTCCGCGATCACCTACATCGACGGCGAGGCGGGGATCCTCCAGCACCGCGGCTACCCGATCGAGCAGCTCTGCGAGAGCTCCAACTTCCTCGAGGTCGCCTACCTGCTGATCTTCGGCGAGCTGCCGACCGGGCCGCAGCTCGACCGCTGGACCCACGACATCACCCACCACACTTTCGTCCACGAGGACCTCAAGAACTTCTTCGAGGGCTTCCGCTACGACGCGCACCCGATGGGGATGCTGCTCGCCGGGGTCGGCGCGCTCTCCACCTTCTACCCCGACGCGAAGCACACCAACGACCCCGAAGAGCGCTACATGGCGGCGGTGCGGCTGCTCGCCAAGGTGCCGACCCTGGCCGCCTTCTCCTACCGCCACAACATGGGGCTGCCCTACGTCTACCCCGACAACGACCTGCGCTACGCCGAGAACTTCCTCTCGATGATGTTCAAGAAGACCGAGGTCAAGTACGAGCCGGACCAGCGGCTGGCGCGGGCACTCGACGTGCTCTTCACCCTCCACGCCGACCACGAACAGAACTGCTCGACCAGCGCCGTGCGCAGCGTCGGCTCCTCCGACGTCGACCCCTACTCCGCGGTGGCGGCCGGGGTCGCGGCGCTCTACGGTCCGCTGCACGGCGGCGCCAACGAGGCGGTGCTGCGGATGCTGCGGCGGATCGAGTCGGTCGACAACATCCCCGGCTTCCTCGAGCGGGTGAAGGGGCGGGAAGAGAAACTGATGGGCTTCGGCCACCGCGTCTACAAGAACTACGACCCGCGGGCGCGGATCATCCAGCAGCACATGGACGAGGTCTTCGAGGCGACCGAGTACAACCCGCTGGTCGAGATCGCCCGCGAGCTGGAGAAGCGGGCGCTCGACGACGAGTACTTCACCTCGCGCAAGCTCTACCCGAACGTCGACTACTACTCGGGGATCATCTACGAGGCGCTGGAAATCCCGGCCGACATGTTCACGGTGATCTTCGCGATCCCGCGCACCGCCGGCTGGGTCGCGCAGTGGATGGAGCTGCACGAAGACCCCGAGCAGAAGATCGCCCGTCCGCGGCAGATCTACACCGGCTATCGCGATCGCGACTACGTGGCGGTGGGCGATCGCCAGGGACCGGAAAAAATCGTCGGGCCGCCGGCGCGGCGGCCCAAACGGCCAAGGCGCGGGGCGTAGCGGCGCGCGGGTCCTGTCGGCGGTTGGGGGGTCTCCGCCGGTCGCTGGGGCGGTGGGCCGCGAAGTCGCCGCGTCCTCTGGAGACCCCCAACCCTTGCCTATAGGCGCCGCTACGCTCCTTTCGTGGCCAGCTGGAAACTGACCGTCCGCCACGGGTCGGAGGTGGAGCACGAGAGCTTTGAGGAGCTGGGGGAGGCTGTGGCGGCGATGCGGGAGCGGGCCTTGGCGATTCGCGCCGAGGGGCCGGTAAGGGCCGCATCGATGTTGCGGAGGTTCGAGCCCGAGCAGCAGGTCCACGCTCGCCTGCAGCTCAGCGGGAAGGGGCTGCTGCGCAAACCGGTCGCCGGGGTGGACGTGCGCGGGGACGGGACCTTCATGCCGTACCGGGGCGGCGTCAGGCGGGAGGAGCTGGACCCGACCGACTACGAGACGCCGTTCGACCTGGTCCGCGAGACTCTCGAGGCGGGATGAGGGGCTTGTGGCGTTTTATTGTCGGTATGCGACAACAACTCGCCACAGCCAGACGATGAGTGAAACGGAGATCCCGAAGGGCAGTTACGCGGCGGGGCGGCGGGCGAAGCTGCCGGCCGGCGCGGAAGCGCCCTACGCGGTGTTCGTCAACGGGGTCGAGCAGCGCGAGGGAGTCGACTACGAGCTGAGGGCCGGGGAGATCGTCTTCAACCGCAATATCGTCAAGGAGAAGGTCGGCACCGGCCGCTGGCTGGCGATGTACCTGGGCCTGTTCGGCACCTACCGCAAGAACGAGACCGTCGACCTCCAGTTCCAGCGCAAGGGCAAGGTTGAGCTGCGCTCCGACCTGCCGGTCGAGGACTGAGCGGGCTCCCGATCACCGGGAGCTGTCGAGGACGAGTTGGGGGACGGTGACCAGCCGGTAGTTGCGGGCGCGCAGCTTTTCGATCACCGTGGGCAGGGCGGTGACTGTCTCAGAGCGATCGCCGCCGCCGTCGTGCAGGAGGACGATCGCGCCCGGGTGGACCTCTTCGAGGACGTGCTGGAAGATCGCCCCTTCGCCAGGACGCTCGTAATCGGCGGTCTCCACCGTCCAGAGGACCGTCAACATCTTCTCGCGGCGCAGCAGCTTCAGCGTGTTCGCGTCGTACTCGCCGAAGGGCGGGCGGAAGAGCCGCGGGAAGGGCGCGCCGAGGCGCCGCAGGTCGGCCGCCTGCTCGAGCAACTGGGATTCCTGTTCGGCCGGCGGCAGGCCGGCCATCCTGACGTGATCCTGGGTGTGGTCGCCGATCGCGAAGCCGGCTCTCGCCTCGCGGCGGATCTCGTCCGGGTATTCGTCGATCGCCAGCCCGACCGGGAAGAAGGTGGCCGGCGCCCGACGGCGGATCAGGATGTCGAGGATTTCATCTGTGTAGGGGCCGGGTCCGTCGTCGAAGGTGAGCGCCACCTCGCGCCGGGCGCCGGGGGCTTCGCGGAGGACCGGCGCCTCCGGCAACAGCGACTCGACCGCCCGCCGCGCCCGGGCTGCCCGCCGGAGCGCCCGTTCACCGCGCAGCAGGGCCCGGACGCCGCTGCTGATCCGCGTCGAGCGCAGCTTCTTCGAAGCCGAGGCGGAGAGCATCCAGAGCGGCGTGAACAGCACCGCCAGCACGACGCCCACCGCGACGAGGCGTCGCCTCATGTGTACGCGCCGCGCCGGCGCGACGTCGGCGGGCGGCTGCCGGCCGCTCACTTGAAGACGTAGAGGAGGAGGAAGGCGATCACCGCGAAGCTCGCGCCGGCGGCGATCATCCCCTTGTCCTCGGCGACGATCGCGGCGGTGGAGCGTTCGTCGGAGCGGTCGTAAATCAGATACAGGTAGCGGAAGATGCCGTAGATCACGGGGGGGATGGTCAGCATCATGCGACTGCCGATCAGGGGCGAGTTGACGGTGTAGATCGCGTAGCTGAGCACCGTGCCGGTGGTGACCAGGGAGACCATCTGGTCGAGGAAGGGAAGCGAGTAATGCTCGAGCACGGGCCGCGTCGAGGTGCCCTGGTGCAGCTCGGAGACCGCCTCCTGGCGCCGCTTGGTGAAGCCGAGGAAGGCAGCGAGCATGCCGGTGCAGAGGATCAGCCACTCCGACGCCTGCGCTTCGACCGCGCTGGCGCCGGCCGCGACCCGCAGGATGAACAGCCCCGCCAGCGTCATCACGTCGATGATCACGACCTGCTTGAGGCCGAGGCTGTAGGCGACCTGAGCGATCCCGTAGCCGACCACCATCAGCCCGACCTGCCAGTTGACCGTGGCGAAGGCGAGCCCGATCGCGCCCGCGGCGAGCAGCGGCGCGATCGCCATCGCCGCCCCCTCCGAAATCTCGCCCGCCGCCAGCGGGCGGAAGCGCTTCTTGGGGTGCTTGCGGTCGAGCTCGACGTCGATCAGGTCGTTGATGAAATAGCCAGCGCTGGAGATCGCGCAGAAGGAGACGAAGGCGAGCGTCGCCTCCAGCACCTCGTGCGGCTGGTTGAACTTGCCCGAGAACAGCAGCCCCGCGAAGACCAGGACGTTCTTGATCCACTCGTGCGGCCGTCCGGTCTTGATCGCCGCTCGAAGCGGCGAGCGGCGCGGCACGACCGGCCCCTCGGCCGCGGCGCCGGGGCCGTCTGCGCCGGCCTGGACCGACGGCTGTTCGGAAGTGATCGTTTCCATCTTCAGGGGGCCCGGACGGCACGCGAAGGGCCGTCCGACCAGGGAGATCCAGTTGCGACAGGGTAGCGCTCAGCCCGGTAGCCGAACGGTGAACAGAGCGCCTCGGGCGGGAAGGTTCTCCACCCGGACCGAGCCGCCCATCGCCTCGCTCAACTCGTGGACGATCGCCAGGCCAAGGCCGGCGCCCTCCGCCGAGCCGCGGCCTGCGCGGGCACGGAGGCGGAAGCGCTCGAAGGCGCGCGGAATCTCCTCCCCGGGGATGCCCGGGCCCTGGTCGGCGACCCGGATCTCGCCCGGCGCCACCGAGATTGTCACCCGGCCGCCCTGCGGGCTGACCCGGATCGCGTTCTCGAGCAGGTTTGAGACGACCTGGAGGGTGCGACCGTGGTCGGCGCTCGCCGGCGCGGCATCGCCCTCGACCCGGACCTCCACCGCACCCTGGGCGGCGCGGGGCCGCAGCCGCTCCTCAGCCTCGCGGGCGACCGCACCCAGGTCGACCGGCTCGCGGCGCACCTCCAGCACCCCCTGCCGCAGCCGCGCCAGCGCCAGCAGGTCGCCGACCAGCCGCTCGAGCCGCTGCGCCTCGCGGCCGACCACGGCGGCCGCCTCGCGCGGCTCGACCGTGCCGTCCTCGATCCCCTCGGCGTAGCCGCGAATCGAGGTGAGCGGCGTGCGCAGATCGTGGGAGACGGAGAGCAGCACCGCTCGCTCGGCGTCGCGGGCCAGCGCGAGCTGCTCGGCCATCTCGTTGAAGGAGGCGGCGAGGTGGTCGATCTCTTCGGCCCCACCCCGCGGCACCGGCTCGGGATGCCGGCCCGCGGCCAGCTCGCCGGCCGCGCTCGACAGCCCCCGCAGCGGCCCGCTCAGCCGCCGCGCCAGCAGCGCCGCGACCACGGCGGCGAGCAGGGCAGCCGCCCCGCTGGCGATCAACAGCGCGGAGAGGTAGCGGCGGAAGTCGTCTCCGCTGACCAGGTCGGGACGGGTGACCAGGACCACGGCGCTGCCGGAACGGCGCGCCGCGTAGATCGACTCGCGGCCGCCGATCTCGGCGGTGCCGTCGGCGCTGCCGGAGCGACGCAGCTGCCCGGCCGCCTTGTCGGGGAGCACGGCGGCCGCTCTGCGCAGGGTGATCACCTCGACCGGCCGCGGCGCCGGCGCGGTCCCCGGCGGTGGCGTCGCCAGGCCGGGCGGCGGAAGGGGGCGCGGCGCCCCTTTGCGTTCAGCAGGACCCCGGCGCGCCGAGCGAGCCCGCTGCCTCGCCGTTTCCAGCAGCGAAGCTTGGCCGACCAGCGCGTCTGCCTGGCGCTCGACGTCGCTGCGGATCGTCCCCCGCACCGCGTCCCTGGTGAGGACGATGCCGAGCGCCAGCGAAGCGCCGACCCCGAGCAGGACCGCGCCGAGGATCGCCAGGAAGAGGCGCGCCCGCAGCGAGCGCATCAGGAGACGACCTTGTAGCCGGCGCCGCGGACGGTCTGGATGAGCTCGGGACGGCCGAGCTTGGCGCGAAGCTGCGCCACATGGACGTCGACCGTCCGCGTCCCCCCGGCGAACTCGCCGCCCCAGACCAGCTCCAGCAGCCGGTCGCGGCTCAGCACCACGCCGGGGTGGGAGAGCAGCGCCGCCAGCAGGTCGAACTCGCGGGCGGTCAGCTCGACCGGCACTCCACCGACGCTCACCGTCCGCGACGCACGCTCCAGCTCGACATCGTGCGCCGAGAGCGTGCCGGCGCCGACCGCCTCGCCGCCGCCCGAAGCGCGACGCAGGATCGCCTTGACGCGGGCGACCAGCTCGCGCGGCGAGAACGGCTTGGTGACGTAATCGTCGGCGCCCGCTTCCAGGCCCGCCACGCGGTCCACCTCGTCGTCGCGGGCGCTGAGGATGAGGATCGGGACAGCGGTGCGGGCGCGCAGCCGCCGGCAGACCTCGAAACCGTCGATCCCCGGCAGGCCGATGTCGAGGACGACTAGCCGCACCGAATGCCGTGCCAGCTCCTCGAGCGCCTGCTCGCCGCTGCTCGCCCAGACGACCTCGAAGCCGTCGCGCCGCAGGTAGGCGCGGACCAGGTCGGCAATCGCCTGCTCGTCCTCGACGACGAGGATCGCTCCCTTCATCGCGCCTAGCCTCTCAGGTGCTCCCGCCGGTAGACGAACGGGGCGGCCGCTCCCGCCGGCCGCTCCCGTTGCCATGGGTGGCTAGTTGCCTTCGCCCTGCCGGCCACCCTGAGAACCGCCCTGCGGGCCCCCGAACTGGCCGCCCGGGGGAGGCGGCGGCATCTGGCCCTGACCCTGGCCTTGGCCCTGACCCTGCGAGCCCTGCGGCCCGCGCGGCATCTGGCCTTTCTGGCCGTTCTTGGGCGGCACCATGATCGCTTTCGCGGTCCCGCCTTCGGGCCCGCAGACGGTGACCTCCTGCCCGGCCTTCAGGTCGGTGACCGAGGTGTTCCGGCCAGGACCGGCCAGCACCTTGGTCTCGTCGTCGACGGCGATCGTAACTTCGTTGCCGTCGTTCTCCTTCACCGTGATCGAGCTTTCGCTGGTCGAGACGACCGTTCCGCGATCGAGCCTGACCACCTCCGCCTTCCCTTCGCGCTGGACGTGGAGCTGGGCATAGGTCAGGTCCTTGCCCATCGCACCGCCCGGGGGCGGCGGCATTCGTTTGCCGCTCGGCGGCTTGCGGGTCTGGGACTTGCCGCCGCCGGAGTCGCTCTGCGCCACCGCGACGCCGGCCAGCGCGAGCGCCGCGGCGATCCCGATCGTGGCCACCGCCTTGGCGCGCTTGCGGATCGAGTTGAACATCTGGAACCTCCTGGTCGCTTGCTTGTACAGGGCGATCCTCGAGCCCGTGCGTACGGCGGCGATCAGGGGCTTGTAAGGGGGATGTAAGCCTCGGCCGGCAGGTCGTCCCCGAACACCCGCGGGGTTTGGTTAGGATACGGCCGTCTCGTCGACGAGAGGAGAATCATGAGGCTCAAGGTTGCGATCGTGGCGCTGCTCGCCGGCCTGCTCGCGACGGCGGCCGTGGCAGAGGCGCACAAGCTGCCGTACGGCCCCGCCAAGCGCGCCATCCAGCAGGAGACCACCGAAGTTTGCGGCGAAGTCGAAGGCTGCAGGAACTGGAGCGTGGGGCCCTGCCGGCGGAAATCCTTCCACCGGATCGACTGCGTCTCCCGGGTGACCAACGGTGAAGGAAACTCCTGCGCCTGGGTCTCGATCGCCCGGGTCCCGGCTCGCTCCCGCTTGATCCGCGTCCACCACAAGCGCATCTTCTGCTGAACAAGGCAGCGCGGGCCGGTCGCAGGGCCGGCTCGCTAGGTTCCCCACTCGATGGCCCGAAGACGGCTGAAGCACTGGGGGTGGGGATATGAGGACCAGGCGCCCTCCCGCGAGGAGCTGGAGCGGGCGGCGGGCGGCGTTCGCGGGCAACTCGGCTTCGGCGGAGAGATCGAGGCGGCCGTTCCGCTGGACCGCGTGGAGGTCCGCAAGCCGCGGCTGAAGGCGCCGGCGGGCCTCGGCAACCTGTTCAGCGACGACCGCTACGAGCGCGTGTCGCGGGCGCTGGGGAAGGCCTACCGGGACGTGGTGCGCGGGTTCCGGGGGGAGTTCGAGAACCCGCCCGACCTGGTCGCGCTGCCGCGGGACGAGTCGGAGATCGAGGCTGTGCTCAGCTGGGCGGAGGCCGAGGGAGCGGCGGTGGTTCCGTTCGGCGGCGGGACCAGCGTGGTCGGCGGGGTCGAGCCCCGCCTCGGGGATCGGCCGGTCGTCTCGCTGGACCTGAGACGGCTGGACCGGGTGCTGGAGGTCGATACCGCTTCGATGGCGGCCCGGATCCAGGCCGGCGCAACCGGGCCGCGGCTGGAGGACCAGCTGCGACGGCACGGCCTGACCCTGCGCCACTTCCCGCAGTCGTTCGAGTACTCGACGCTGGGGGGATGGATAGCCACCCGCGCCGGCGGGCACTTCGCAACGCTCTACACCCACATCGACGACCTGGTCGAGTCGGTGCGGGCGATCACGCCGCGCGGGAGTTGGGAGAGCCGGCGACTGCCGGGCTCCGGCGCCGGCCCCTCGCCCGACCGGGCGCTGATCGGCTCCGAGGGCATCCTCGGCGTGATCGCCGAGGCTTGGGTGCGGATCCGGCCACGGCCGGAGTCGAAGCTGTCGTGCGGGGTCGAGTTCGACGAGTTCGCCGCCGCGGGCGGCGCCGTCCGCGAGATCTCCCAGGCCGGCCTGTACCCCACCAACTGCCGCCTGCTCGACGCGCTGGAGGCCGCCACGACCGGCGCCGGATCGGGCGAGAAGAGCCTGCTGGTGCTCGGCTTCGAGTCGGCCCACCATCCCGTCGACGAGCAGATGCGAATCGCCCTCGAAATCGCCGAAGAGCATGGCGGCACCCCAAACCCCCCGCCGACGGGCCGAAATGTCCACCCCGACTCAACAAATCGGCCCGTCGGGGGGGACGAGGCGGTAGGGGCGTGGCGCAGCGCCTTCCTCTTCGCGCCCTACCTGCGCGACACGCTCGTCGCCTGCGGCGTCCTCTCCGAGACCTTCGAGACGGCGATCACCTGGGACCGCTTCGAGGACTTCCACGCGAGCACGATGGAGGCCGTCCGGGCCAAGGTCGCGGAGGTCTGCGACGGCCCCGGCGAGGGCCCCGGCGCCCCGCGGGTAACCTGCCGCTTCACCCACGTCTACCCGGACGGCCCGGCGCCCTACTTCACGGTCATGGCCCCGGCGGTCCGCGGCGGCGAGGTGGAGCAGTGGGACGAGATCAAGGCGGCGGCGTCGGAGGCGGTGATCGAGAGCGGCGGCACGATCACCCACCACCACGCGGTCGGCCGCGACCACCGCCCCTGGTACGACCGCCAACGCCCAGCGCCCTTCGCAGCAGCCCTAAGAGCCGCAAAGAAAGAGCTCGACCCCGCCGCCATCCTTAATCCAGGTGTCCTGATCGATCCGTAGCGGGCCCGCCCGCAACAACTGGGAGGGCGCCGCGTATTGAGCAGTTATGAGAGACTTGTATCTACCGATTTGTGACAAAGATAAAGTCCTCATATCCCCCATTTCACCCCGAGCGGCCGGATCTGCCGCTCGCGCTCACCGCCGAGGAGTTTGGGCGCGAGTTCTCCGAGGAGAGCCAACACGTCGAGTTCAAGAAGGGGATCGGCCGCGGCCAAGTGCAGGACACGGTCGTCGCCTTCTCCAACGCCGACGGCGGCGTGATTCTCATCGGGGTCGCTGACGATGGCGAGGTCGTTGGGCGAGCGCTCGACGCCGGCAGCGCCGACGCGATCCACGAGGCTATGCGCGCAATCCGCGAACCGGGTCGCTACTCGCTACACGAACTCTCCGTAGCAGGGCGGCCGATCATCGCCGTTTCGGTCGCCCGCCGCCAGGACGGCTTCGCGCAGACATCCAAGGGCGTGGTTCGATTGAGGAAGGGAACTCGCGACGAGGCAGCCTTCGGCTCCGAGCTACAGCGCCTGATCAACGAGCGAGCACCCCGGCGCTTCGAGCTGTCCACCGAGTCGGTTTCCACCGCGTCGGTCGAGCCCGAGTTGGCCGACAGCTTCCGGGCTGCCTTCAACTGGGGCCCCCGCGACTTCGCCGAGAGGCTCGCAGGGCACGAGTATGCAGTCGATGGACACCTCACGGTCGCCGGAACCCTGTACCTCACGGAGGATCCGTCGAAGACTCTTGGCAAAGCGTATGTCGAGATCCTCCGCTACGCCGATGATCGGTCGGCCAACTACGACCTGCGACTTGAGATCCACGGTCCTTTGCCGGCGCAGCTGGAACATGCGTTGCAGCGGATCCTCGACGAGCTCGGCACCGAGCTGGTGGTGCTTGGCGTCAGACGGCACGATCTGCCGAGACTGCCGCAGAAGGTCGTCCGAGAGGCTTTGGCCAATGCACTCGCCCACCGAGACTACGAGCTGAATCGCACCCCGGTCAGGATCGAGATCAAGCCTTCGTCGGTAGTCGTGCGATCACCAGGCGGACTGCCCGAGCCGGTGACCGTGGACAACATCCGCGAAACCAACGCGCCTCGGAATATCGCCGTGATTCGGGCTCTGCGCCGCTTTGGCTTGGCCGAGGACGCCGGGATGGGAGTCGGCGTGATGGAAGACACGATGAACGAGGAGATGCTCGACCCACCGAAGTTCCACGACAATGGTCACGAGGTCACAGTGACCCTCCCCATTCGAAGCGCGGTGGCGCCGGCCGAGCGAGCGTGGATAAGAGAGCTGGAGCGGCGCGGCAGCCTGGCAGGCCCGGATCGCCTCCTGCTTGTACACGGGGCGCGGGGCGAAGTGCTGACCAACGCGGCAGCACGAGAGATCCTCCAAGTCGATCGATCGGGAGCGCGTACCGCATTGCAGCGACTACGGGATGCGGGCTTCCTCGAACAACGAGGAGAGCGAGGCGGCGCCTCCTATCACCTTGTCTCAAGCCTGGCGCCTCCGGCGGGATTGCTCCTGGGCCCAGACGAGCTCGCCGACCTCATCGAGGGACTTGCTGCAGACAGGCCAATCAGCAACGAAGATGTGCGAGATGCAATTGGACTCGATCGATGGAAGGTTCGCGACCTGCTGCGCAGCATGACCCGTGCGGGACGCCTCGTTAAGGTCGGCCAGCGGCGCGGAACGCGCTACGTTCTGCCCAATCGCTGACCAGTTGCTCGAGGAGCCGGACAGGGCGACGAGGCGGAGGTCCGGGCGGCTCCCCCTCACTCGCAACTCGTCGATGGAGAGTCGGAGGGCTGTCGCCGCTAGCGCCCGGCTCCTCCCGCGCAAGACGTTCGGGGGAGCCACCCACACCTCCGCCCCTCGACAGGCACCGGCAGCTGTTCGGCGGAGGGGCGCGGGGTGCCCTCTCGACGGGCGGATACTCAAAACGCCGGCCTAATTAGGTCGGCGTTTGTCCGGCGAGAGGGCACCCCGCACCCCTCCCCCTACTACCAGTGCACGCCTTTCATCAAGTGCGCGAAGGCCACTGCCTCGGTGGTCGGAGCTTTGTCCGGCGCCTCGTCGCTCTTGCCCTTCGCCGCTTGCGACTCGGGGAAGAGGTTGTAGGCGACGTTGAGGATCCTGTCGCTCATGTGGGGCGCAACCGCGTAGAGCAGCTCGCCGAGGGTGCCGAGCCGGGTCGCCACCTTCTTCGGTTTGCCGATCATCGCCTTGGCGATCATCTCCGCCGCCTCCTCGGGCGTGATCGCCGGGAACATGTCGTACATCCGGGTCGGGGCGATCATCGGCGTCCGCACCAGGGGCATGTGGATCGTCGTGATGTGGACGCCGTCGTCGAACACCTCGGAGGCGATCACCCGGGCGAACGCGTCAAGCGCCGCCTTCGAGGCGACGTAGGCGGAGAAGCGCGGCGGGTTGGTCTGGGTGCCGATCGAGCTGACGTCGATGATCTGCCCCGACTTGTGGGCCCGCATCGAGGGCAGCAGGGCGAGGATCAGCCGCACCGGGCCGAAGTAGTTGACCTGCATCGTCCGCTCGTAGTCGTGGAAGCGGTCGTAGGCGAGCCCGACCGAGCGGCGGATCGAGCGGCCCGCGTTGTTGACCAGGACGTCGACTCGCCCGTGGTAGGCGATCACCTCCTCGGCCATCCGCGCAACGTCGTCCATGTCGGACAGGTCGCAGCGATGGACGTGGGCGACGCCGCCCGCGGCCTCGATCTCGTGTTTCGTCTCCTCCAGCTTCTCGACCGAGCGGGCGACCAGCAGCACGGTCGCGCCGGCGTCGGCGACCTTGACCGCCGTCGCCTTGCCGATCCCCGAAGACGCTCCGGTGATCAGCACCACCTTGCCGCGCACCGCCGCCGCGAGCGAGTGGTCCTTGAACAGGGCGGGGTCGAGGTTGCGCTCCCAGTAGTCCCAGACCCGGTCGACGTAGGTCTCAAGCGGCGGCACGGCGATCCCCGACCCCTCGAGCGCCGCCTGCGCCGCGGTCGAGTCGAACTGGGTCGGGTAGTTGACGTAGTTGAGGACGCCGGCCGGGATGCCCGCCTCCTCCAGCGCCATCTTCGCCGCCCGCTTCGCCGGCGGGAAGAAGCGCAGCCCGGTGCGGACCAGGCTCGTCACCGGGTCGGTCACCTCGTGATCGAGCCGCAGCGCCGCCCGCGGCGCATCGGCCGCCCCGGCGAAGAGGTTGATCGCCTCGCCGGCCGTCTTCGGGTTCGGGTCGGTGAGGTGGAAGGCCCGGCCGTCGAGGCCCGGCTGGTGGGCGATGTGATCGATCGCCGCGGCGACGAAGTCGACCGGGACGATGTTGATCTCGCCGCCCTCGATCCCGACCGTCGGCAACCAGCCCGGCAGCACCCGCCGCGCCCGCTGCAGCAGCTTGAAGAAGTAGTAGGGCCCGTCGACCTTGTCGATCTCCCCGCTGCGCGAGTCGCCGACCACGATCCCCGGCCTGTACACGCGCCAGGGCCGGCTGCACTCCTCGCGCACGACGCGCTCGGACTCGTGCTTGGTGCGGAAGTAAGGGTGGGTGTCGAGGTTCTCCGCCTCCTCGAACATGTCCTCCCGCCAGGTGCCGTTGTAGAGGCCGGCAGCGGCGATCGAGCTGACCTGGTGGAAGCAGCCGGCCTCGATCGCGCCCGCCAGTTCGACCGCGTGCCGCGTCCCCTGGACGTTGGCGGCCTCCTGCGCCCCGGCGCCGGCCGCCATGTCGTAGATCGCCGCCAGGTGGAAGAAGTGGTCGACGTCGCCGCGCAGAGTCAGCAGGTCCTCCTCGCTGACGCCCAATCCCGGCGCGGTGAGGTCGCCGGAGATCGGCACGACGCGAGCCCCGTCGGCGCCCCAGGCGGTCCGCAGCTCCTCCAGCCGGCCCCGCGACCCGGAGCGGACCAGCGCGTAGACCGTGCCCTCGCGCTGCAGCAACCGCCCGACGAGATTGCGGCCGATGAAGCCCGTCGCTCCGGTGACGAAGTAGTTCATCGCCCGCTCAGATTACCTCGTGTCGCGCTGGCCCTCGCGGCCGGGTAGGTAACGCCCAAAGCTGACCGCGCCCGTTTCATAGACTGGTTGGAGATGGCAGAGACGGCGACCGTCCAGATCCAGATGCCCGAGATGGGCGAGTCGGTCACCGAGGGGATCGTTCTCGAATGGCACGTCGCCGAGGGCGACTTCGTCAACGAGGGGGACACGGTGGTCGAGGTCTCGACCGACAAGGTCGACGCCGAGGTGCCGGCGCCGGCCGACGGGGTGATCACCAAGCTGGTCGCGCAGGTCGACGAGGAGGTTCCGGTCGGGGCTCCGTTGGCGGAGATGGCTCCAGGAGATGATTCAAACGGCTCGGCCGCGGGTCCTGTCGCGGCGGAGGGGGTGTCCTCCCCGTCGCTGGGTTCCTCGCCTGAGGAGGATGCCTCTCTCGCGGGGTCCGAGGGGCGAGGAAGAGGACGCCGCGCCGGGGCCGACACCCCCTCCCCGCCACCCGCGGGTGGGGCGGCTAAGGCCTCGATTGCCGGGCCCAACGGGGGCGACGGAGTCCGGGCCACGCCCGTCGCGCGGAGAGCTGCTGTGGAGCACGGCGTCGACCTGGGCTCGGTAGCCGGCTCGGGTCCGGGCGCCAAGGTGACCAAGGGCGACGTGCTGGCCGTCGCTGGCGGAGACGGGGCCGCCCCGACGGCCGCCCCCGCCGGCGAGGAGAAGCAGCTGCGGGGACCGGCGGCGATGCTGGCCGAGGCGATGGGCGAGAGCCGCGAGGTTCCGACCGCGACGTCGTTCCGGACGATCGCGGTAGACACGCTCGACGCGAAGCGCAAGGCGTTGAACGGGCTGCTCAAGCAGCGGGCGCTGAAGCTCTCCTTCACCCACCTGATCGCCTGGGCGATCGTGCAGGCGGCGAGAGAGTGGCCGGTGATGACGAGGACCTTCGTCGAGCGCGACGGCAAGCCGTTCGCGATCGAGAACCGCCCGGTCAACCTCGGCATCGCGGTCGACGTCGAGCGCAAGGACGGCTCGCGCAGCCTGCTGGTGCCGGCGATCAGGGGCGCCGACGGGCTCGACTTCGCCGCCTTCCACTCCCACTACGAGAACCTGATCACCAAGACGCGCGAGAACAAGCTCACCGCCGACGACTTCCAGGGCACGAACATCTCGCTCACCAACCCCGGCGGGATCGGCACCGTCGCATCGGTCCCCCGCCTGATGAAGGGCCAGAGCACGATCGTCGCCGCCGGCGCGATCGCCTACCCCTCCGAGTGGGCGCACGCCTCGCCCGAGCGGCTGCGGCAGCTCGGCGTCTCGAAGACGATGACCTTGACCTCGACCTACGACCACCGGGTCATCCAGGGCGCCGAGTCGGGCGCCTTCCTGCGCCGGATCGAGGGGCTGCTGGAAGGCGAGGACGGCTTCTACGAGTCGGTGGCCGTCGAGCTCGGCGTCGACCCCGCGTCGCTCGCCGCCGTCCATCCGGCCTCGGCCTCCTCCCCGCCACTCGGCGCCGCCGCCCCGCCGACGACCCCGGGACAGCCCGACGAGGAATTGCTGGGGGGGGTGCAGGCCGCCACCTCGCTGCTCAAGGGGTACCGCACTCATGGGCACCTCGCGGCCCGCCTCGACCCGCTTGGCAGCGAACCGAAGGGCGACCCGGCGATCCAGCCCGAGAACCTCAACCTGACCCCGGAGCTGATGGCCCGGATTCCCGCCTCGATCCTCCGCATCGGCGTACCCGGCGAGACGCTGCTCGAGGTCCTGCCACGGATGCGCGAGGCCTACTGCGGCACGATCGCCTACCAATTCGAGCACCTCTCCTCCCACCAGCAGCGCACCTGGCTGCAGGAGATGGTCGAGACCGGCGCTCACCGCCAGCCGCTTGAGGACGACGAGAAATGGCGCCTGCTGGAGCGGCTGATCGACGTCTTCGAGTTCGAGCGCTTCGTCGAGAAGGCCTACCTGGGGCAGAAGATCTTCACGATCGAGGGGCTCGACGCGGTCGTGCCGATGCTCGACGAGCTGGTCACCCTGGCCTGCCGTGGCGGCGCCGAGGAGGTCGTGTTCGGGATGGCCCACCGCGGCCGCCTCAGCGTCCTCGCCCACAACCTCGGCCGCTCGGTCGAGTCGGTCCTCGCCGAGTTCGAGGGCGCCAAGCAGATCGAGCAGGTGAAGGCGGTCGCCGCGATCCCCCACGGCGGCACCGGCGACGTCAAGTACCACTACGGCCACGAGGGCGCCTACGAGACCAGCGAGGGCGAGGAGATCGCCGTCCGCCTCTATCCCAACCCGAGCCACCTCGAGTTCGTCGACCCGGTGGTCGAGGGCGCCACCCGCTTCATCCAATCCGACCCGCAGGGTCCGCGGATCGACCACGAGCCGAAGCGCGCCGTGCCGGTGCTGCTGCACGGCGACGCCGCCTTTCCCGGCCAGGGGGTGGTCGCCGAGACGCTCAACCTGGGGGCGCTGCGCGGCTACACGACCGGCGGCACGATCCACATCATTCAGGACAACCAGGTTGGCTTCACGACCGATCCCGAGGACGCCCGCTCCACCCCCTACGCCGCCGACATGGCGAAGGGCTTCAACATCCCGATCGTCCATGTCAACGCCGACGACGTCGAGGCCTGCTCGGCGGCGATCCGCCTGGCGATGGCCTATCGCGAGCGTTGGGGCCGCGACGTCGTGATCGACCTGATCGGCTACCGCCGCTTCGGCCACAACGAGACCGACGAGCCCGCCTACACCCAGCCGGCCGTCGCCGCGAAGATCAAGGCTCACCCGCCGGTCTCCGAGATCTACGCCGAGAAGCTGATCGGCGAGGGGACGGTCTCCGCCCCGGACGTCGAGCGGGCCCACAAGGAGCGCCACGACGAGATGTCGGCGGCGCTCAAGGACCTGCGCAGGAAGATGGAGCTGGGCGAGTACGAAGACCCGACCGTGACGACCTCCAGCACCGGCGAACTCGACCGCAGCGCCAGCCCGCCGGTCGACACCGCGGTCCCCGCCGAGCGGCTGCGCGAGCTGAACCAGGAGCTGCTCGAGGTCCCGGAGGGCTTCACTGTCCACCGCAAGCTGCGCAAACCGCTCGGCAAACGGACGGACGCGCTGCAGACGGGCGGGATCGAGTTCGGCCACGCCGAGGCGCTCGCCTTCGCCTCGCTGCTGACCGAAGGGGTCCACATCCGCCTCACCGGCCAGGACACCGAGCGCGGCACCTTCTCGCACCGCCACCTCGTCCTGCACGACGAGAAGACGGGGCTGCCCTACTGCCCGATGCAGAACCTGGACGGCGCCACCGCTCCGTTCGAGCTGTACAACAGCCCGCTCTCGGAGCTCGCCTGCCTCGGCTTCGAGTACGGCTATTCGGCGGCGACGCCCAGCACGCTGGTCCTCTGGGAGGCGCAGTACGGCGACTTCGGCAACGCCGCCCAGGTGATCATCGACAGCTTCATTGCCTCCGGCGAGGCGAAGTGGGGGCAGACCAGCCGCCTCACCCTGCTCCTCCCGCACGGCTACGAGGGCTCCGGGCCGGAGCACTCCAGCGCCCGCATCGAGCGCTTCCTCGCCCTGGCGGCGGAGGGCAACATCCGCATCGCCAACCCCAGCACCGCCGCCCAGTACTTCCATCTGCTGCGCCGTCAGGCGCTGATCCGCAAGCCGCGGCCGCAGATCGTCTTCACCCCCAAGGGGCTGCTGCGCCTCGAGCGGGCGGGAGCCACCCCCGAGCAGCTGACCGACGGCCACTTCCACTTCATCCTCGACGACCCGACCGCGTCCGACCGCCGCGAGAAGGTCGAGCGGCTGGTGCTCTGCACCGGCAAGGTCTACTTCGACATCGACGCCAGCGAGCGTCGCGAGGCGGCCGAGAAGGTGGCGATCGCCCGGGTCGAGCTGCTCTACCCGTTCGCCAAGGAGCAGCTGAGCAAGCTGATCGCCTCCTACCCGAACCTGAGGGAAGTCGTCTGGGCGCAGGAGGAGCCGCGCAACATGGGCTGCTGGAAGGTGATGTCGCGGCGCCTGCCGGACCTGATGCCGGAGGGCATTGAGCTCGGCTACGTCGGCCGGCCCACCCGGGCCAGCCCGGGCGAGGGCTACTCGGTGGCGCATGCGCGCGAGCAGGAGCGGATCGTGCTCACCGCGCTTACTCCAGGGGCGTAATGCGCCTGGCGCGCGGGTCCTGTCGGGTGGGGGATGGGGGGAGTGCAGGGGGTCTCGCCCCGGTGCTGGGCTTTTCGCCGCGCCCGTCGCGTCTCTCGCCGAGTGGTCTGTGCGAAAAGCAGGACGCCGCTGTCGGGGGGACACCCCCTGCACTCCCTTCACCGGCCGCGGCCGCGCTCGCCCGGACACTCCCACCCCCCGCCACCCGCGCGAGATACGCTGGATCAGGAAATGAGAAAGCCCGTCCCCGGGAAGCTGTTCGTGTGGGTCAAGCGCCTCTCTTGGGTTGAGCTGTTCGTGTTTTCGGCGCTGATCTTCTTCTGGTTGGCTCCCGGGTTCGAAACCGAGACGATGGTGTCCGGCTGGGCGCACGGACTCGGGTTCGTGGCGCTCTGCATTGTCATCTGGATCGCCTGCGTGCGGCGAGAGGCCCCCTATACGCTGCTGGCGGCGACGCTGACGCCGCTCGGCCCGGTGGGGAGCGTGATCGGGATCGAGCTGATCGAGCGGCGCGGTTGGGGGGTAGCGGATTGCAGCCAATTCGCACCGGAGACGCCAGAGATTCGCTAAAGGCACCTTGACCCGGGGGCGCTTACGCGCTATAGGTAACTGGTGACTGTTCCTTTCGGGCAGTCCCAGCCTGGGGGAACAGGCGCGTCGGCATCCCTCCCTGGCTACCGACGCAGGTGCAGCGAGGGTCGCGCGGACCCCCTGCCTCCCGCGGCCCTCCTGTACCGCCTTGCCCGTTTGGGGCATACCCATACGGGTTTTTTTATGGGTTGCCCCTCAGACTCCTCAACACCGTCTGCAGGATGCCGCCGTTCTGGAAATAGGCGACCTCGTTGGGCGTGTCGAGGCGGACGGTTGCCTCGAACTCGGCGTCATCTGCGGTGACGGTGACCGTCCGTGACTCGCCGTTCTCCAGGTCCCCAACGTCGATCGCCTCTTCGCCGCTCAGGCCCAGGGAGTCGACCGACTCCCCTTTCGGGAACTGGAGGGGCAGGACCCCCATGCCGATCAGGTTGGAGCGGTGGATGCGCTCGAAGGACTCGGCGACGACGGCGCGGACGCCCAGCAGCTTGGTGCCCTTCGCCGCCCAGTCGCGAGATGAGCCGGAGCCGTACTCCTTGCCCGCCAGGACGACGAGCGGGACCCCCTCGTCGGCGTAGGCCATCGCGGCCTCGAAGATCGTCGTCTCCTCCCCGCCGGGGAAGCGACGGGTGAAGCCGCCGGCCCGGTCGACCAGGCGGTTGCGGAGGCGGATGTTGGCGAAGGTGCCGCGGATCATCACCTCGTGGTTGCCGCGCCGCGACCCGTAGGAGTTGAAGTCGCGCGGCTCGACCCCATTCTCGATCAGCCACCTCCCGGCTGGGCTGTCCCGCTTGATCGCCCCGGCGGGGGAGATGTGGTCGGTGGTGATCGAGTCGCCGAGCACGGCGAGGACGCGGGCTCTGGAGATCGGCTCGACCGGCGGCGGCTCGACCGACATCCCGTCGAAGAAGCTCGGCCGGCGCACGTAGGTCGAGTCCGGCCAGGTGTAGCGGTCGCCGGCCGGCACCTCGACCGCGTTCCAGCTTTCGTCGCCCGTCAGCACCTGGCCGTAGTTGCGGGTGAACATCTCGGAGGCGATCGAGCGGCCGATCAGCTCCTTCACCTCCTCCGGCGCGGGCCAGATGTCGCGCAGGTAGACCGGCTCGCCGTCGGCGCCCTCGCCGAGCGGGTCGCGCGTCAGGTCGATGTCCATCCGGCCGGCCAGCGCGTAGGCGACGACCAGCGGCGGGCTGGCCAGATAGTTCGCCTTCACGTCTTGGTTGATCCGGCCCTCGAAGTTGCGGTTGCCGGACAGCACCGCGCAGACGGTCAGGTCCTGGGTCTCGACGGCGGCGGAGATCTCCGGCGGCAGCGGCCCCGAGTTGCCGATGCAGGTCGTGCAGCCGTAGCCGACCAGGTTGAACTGCAGCGCGTCGAGGAACTCGGTCAGCCCGGCCCGGTGGAGGTAGTCGGTGACGACGGTCGAGCCCGGGGCCAGCGAGGTCTTCACCCACGGCTTGCGCGCCAGGCCGCGCCGCACCGCGTTGCGGGCGAGCAGGCCGGCGCCGATCATCACCGAGGGGTTGGAGGTGTTGGTGCAGCTGGTGATCGCGGCGATCACCACCCGCCCGTGGTCGAGCTGGAAGCTGGTGCCGTCCGCGAGCGTCACCTCGACCTGGTCGCCGCTGCCGGCGCCGATCGTCGCCGCCGGGGCGCCGCTGAGCGCGGGGCGGGGCCTTCCGGCCCCGTCGCCGTGATCCTCGGCCGGCGGGTCGGAGGCGGGGAAAGACTCTTCGATCGCCTCGTCGACCTCGCTGCCCATCCGCTCGGCGGCGTCGGGGGAGAACTCGCGCATCGCCTCGAGGAAGGACTCCTTGGCCTCCAGCAGCGGCACCCTGTCCTGCGGGCGCTTGGGGCCGGCGATGCTCGGTTCCACCTCCCTCAAGTCGAGCTCCAGCGTCGCTGAGAAGACCGGGTCGGGGCTGGACTCCTGGTGGAACATGCCCTGCTCGCGGGCGTAGGCATCGACCAGCTCGATCGTCTCGGTCGGCCGCCCGGTGAGCTCCAGGTAGCGCAGCGTCTCGGCATCGACCGGGAAGATCGCGCAGGTCGAGCCGAACTCCGGCGACATGTTGCCGATCGTCGCCCGGTCGGCGAGCCCCAGCGTAGCCAGGCCCGGGCCGAAGAACTCGACGAACTTGGAGACGACGCCGTGCTCGCGCAGCATCTCGGTCACGGTCAGCACCAGGTCGGTCGCGGTCGCCCCCTCCGGCAGCTCGCCGTCCAGCTCGAAGCCGACCACCTGCGGCAGCAGCATCGAGACCGGCTGGCCGAGCATCGCCGCCTCGGCCTCGATCCCGCCGACCCCCCAGCCGAGCACGCCGAGCCCGTTGACCATCGTCGTATGCGAATCGGTGCCGACCAGGGTGTCGGGATAGGCCTGCAGGACGCCGCCGCGCTCGCGCTTGTAGACGACCTGGGAGATGTGCTCGAGGTTCACCTGGTGGCAGATCCCGGTCGCCGGCGGCACGACGCTGAAGTTGTCGAACGCCTCCCGCCCCCACTTGAGGAACGAGTAGCGCTCGCGGTTGCGCTCGAACTCGCGCTCGGCGTTGAGCGCGAAGGCGCGCGCGTTGCCGAAGGCGTCGACCTGAACCGAGTGGTCGATCACCAGGTCGACGTCGACCAGCGGGTTGATCTTCTCGGGGTCGCCGCCGATCTCGGCCATCGCGTCGCGCATCGCCGCCAGGTCGACCACGGCGGGCACGCCGGTGAAGTCCTGCATCAGCACCCGCGCCGGCTGGTAGGGGATCTCGGCGCTGGGCTCGGCCGCCGCGTCCCAGCTCGCGATCGCCTCGACCTCGGCGGCGCCCGCCGAGCGCCCGTCCTCGAGCCGCAGCACGTTCTCCAGCAGGACCTTGAGCGAGTAGGGAAGGCGGGCGACGTCGAAGCGCTGCTGCAGGGCGTCAAGCCGGAAGATCTCGTAGGAGCGGCCGCCGACCTGAAGCGTGGAACGGGCGCCGAAGGAGTCGGGATGGCTCATGGCTCCCATCCTAGGCGGGCGGTGTTTCGAGGGCCGAGCGGGGTGCCCCTCGCCCCGACAATCGCCGGTCCAATTGGACCGGCGATTTGAGTATCCGCCGGTTCGAGGGGCACCCCGCTCGGCCCTCGCGCTACAACCCGGCCGGGGTCGGGCGGGTGGCGGGGTGGGTCCCCCGAACGTTTTGCGCGGGAGGAGCCCGGCGCTTGCGGCGACAGCCCACCGACTCTCCATCGACGAGTTGCGAGTGAGGGGGACCCGCCCCGCTGCCCGCCCTCCCGAGTCAGCGCTTGTTGGACTGGCCGTCGGCGACTGTCGCGGCGGCCTTCTGCCCGGCGCCGCCGCTGGCGACCTTCACGGCCACGCCGGGACTCGTCAGCGCAAAGTGGGCGAGCAGGCGCTGCTGCAGGGGAGCGACGCTGATCTCGACCTTGTTCCGCTCGATGGCACGGACCACAGCATCGGCCACCTGCTGTGGCGAGCTGGTGCCGAGGCCGGGGATCGGCGGCGCGCCGGAGTCGGCGTACATCCCCGCCTCGCGGATCGTCCCCGGGGAGACGATCGAGACGCCGATCCCCAGCGGGTCGAGGTCCGCCCGCAGTCCCAGAGCGAAGCCGCGCAGTCCGAACTTGGTCGCGTTGTACACGGAGGAGAGCGGCGTCGCCGACTTGCCCGACAGCGAGGCGACGAAGACCATGTGCCCCGAGCCGCGCTCCAGCATCGCCGGCTGCAGCGCGCGAGCGAGCAGCATCGGCGCCTCCAGGTTGACCCGCAGGGTCCCGCTGAGCTGCTCCGCGGTGAAGTCGGTGAGGCGGCCGGTGCCGGGGCGGCCGGCATTGGCGACGAGGGCGTCGACGGCGCCGGCCTCGGCTGCCAGCTTCTCCGCCGCGCCGGGCTCGGCCAGGTCGGCCGGCAGCGTTCGGTGACCGTCTCCCGGCAGCTCGGCCGCGAGCGCCTCCAGCGCCTCGGGCTTGCGCCCGCTCAGCGCGACGCTCGCGCCGCGCGCCGCCAGCGCCGCGGCGATCGCCCGCCCCAGGCCCCCGGTGGCGCCGGTGAGAAGGGCGGTGCGGCCGGCAAGTTCCATCCCACGGCGCAAGCTAGCAGCCAGCTTGTCGAAGGGAATCCGGAGTCGAGAGGAATCCGGGATGAAAGTGCGAAAGGCCACAAAATGTTTGTTTCTTGTGAGCATCGACCCGGGCAATCGTCTACACTGCTCGCCGTTCCAGACAACCGAAACGCCGAATCCCGCCAGCCAGAGGCGACGCGGGAGCGGGGGAACCACATTCTCGGGGCTAACCCGTCCAGCTAGGACGGGGGCGCAGGCTCCTTTAGCGCCAGCCCGACAGCTAACCCCGTAGGCAGACGAAGGAGATCGGTTTGCTTACGAACAATTCAAGATTCAACGCGGGGTTGGCGGCGCTGGCGGCTCTCGTGTCGATCGCGCTCCTGGCTCCAGCGGGCGCTTCGGCCCAGTGCACCGGCGGCGGCCTGACCCCAGCCGAGGTCGATGTCTGCACCCCGACCCCGAAGGCACGGCTGCTGTCCAACGGCATGCTGATCCCGCCCGAGTCGGCCCCGGGCCGGGTGAAGCGGGTGATCGCCTTCGCCAACCGGATCCGCACCAAGCCCTACGTCTGGGGCGGTGGCCATGGCCGCTGGTGGGACCGTGGCTACGACTGCTCCGGGTCCGTCAGCTATGCGCTGCACGGTGGCGACTTCATCGAAAGCCCCCTCCCCTCCGGGCCGATGGCGAGCTGGGGCATGAGCGGCGAAGGGCGCTGGATCAGCGTCTACGCCAACCCGGGCCACGCCTACGCGGTGATCGCCGGCTACCGCTGGGATACCTCCGGCGACGCCCAGGGCAGCGGTCCGCGCTGGCACGAAGACCTGCGCAGCAGCGCCAGCTACGTCGCCCGCCATCCGGCCGGCTTCTAGAGATAGAGAACACGCCGCAGCTGTTCTTCCGCTACCCGCGGCGGCGCTGATCGCGCCGGTGGTGTGGGAAGGGGTATTCCGCCGGGCGAGGCGGGATGCCCCTTCCCACGACAGGACCCGCGCGCCCAGCGCTACAGGGGAATGTTGCCGTGCTTGCGCTTCGGCTGGTCGACCCGCTTGGACTGGAGCATGCGCAGCGCCTTGACCAGCTTCGGGCGGGTCTCCTTCGGCTCGATCACGTCGTCGATGTAGCCGCGCTCGGCCGCCGAGTAGGGGTTGGCGAAGTGGGCCTTGTAGTCGTCGATCAGCTTCTGGCGGCGCTCCTCGGGGGTCGGCGAGGAGCCGATGTCTTTGCGGTAGATGATGTTGACCGCGCCCTCCGGGCCCATCACCGCGACCTCGGCGGTCGGCCAGGCGACGTTGAAGTCGGCCAGCATGTGCTTCGAGTTCATCACGTCGTAGGCGCCGCCGTAGGCCTTGCGGGTGACGACGGTCAGCTTCGGCACGGTCGCCTCGGTGAAGGCGTAGAGCAGCTTGGCGCCGTGGCGGATGATCCCGTTCCACTCCTGGTCGGTGCCGGGCAGGAAGCCGGGCACGTCGGTGAAGGTAATCAACGGAACGTTGAACGCGTCGCAGGTGCGCACGAAGCGCGCCGCCTTCTCGGAGGCCTCGATGTCGAGCACGCCGGCCAGGTGGGCGGGCTGGTTGCCGACCACGCCGATCGGGAAGCCGTCGAGCCGCGCGAAGCCGCAGACGATGTTCTTGGCGAAATGCTCGTGGACCTCGAAGAACTCCTCGTCGTCGACGACGCGGGAGATGACCCCGCGCATGTCGTAGGGCTTGGAGGGGTCGTCGGGGACGATCGTGTCGAGCTCGGGGTCTTCGCGGTCGGGGTCGTCCTCGGGAGCGAAGCGGGGCGGCGGCTCGAGGTTGTTCGAGGGCAGGAAGCCGAGCAGGTAGCGGACGTCTTCGAGGCATCCCTCCTCGTCGTCGGCGGCGAAGTGGGCGACGCCGGACTTGCTGTTGTGGCTCATCGCCCCGCCCAGCTCCTCGAACTCGACCTCCTCGCCGGTCACCGTCTTGATCACTTCCGGGCCGGTGATGAACATGTGCGAGGTCTCCTTGACCATGAAGATGAAGTCGGTCATCGCCGGCGAGTAGACGGCGCCGCCCGCGCAGGGGCCCATGACCAGGCTGATCTGCGGGATCACCCCGGAGCACTGGACGTTGCGGACGAAGACATCGCCGTAGGCCCCGAGCGAGACGACCCCCTCCTGGATGCGCGCGCCACCGGAGTCGTTGATCCCGATCACCGGCGCGCCGACCTGAGCGGCGAGGTCCATCACCTTGCACATCTTCTCCGCCATCACCTCGCCGAGGCTGCCGCCGAAGACGGTGAAGTCCTGCGAGAAGACAAAGACGGTGCGGCCGTCGACCGTGCCGTGGCCGGTCACGACCGCGTCGCCCCAGGGCCGGCGCTTCTGCATCTCGAAGTCGTAGGTGCGATGGCGGACGAAGGTGTCGAGCTCCTCGAAGGAGCCGGGGTCGAGCAGCTTCTCGACCCGTTCGCGCGCGGTCAGCTTGCCCTTCGCGTGCTGCTTCTCCACCGCCTCCTCGGAGGCAGAGTGGATCGCCGCCTCGCGCAGCTCGCGCAGGTAGGCGAGCTTCTCCTCGTGGGTGACGGGGTTCCTCTCGCGCATCGCTAGCGAAGTTCGCGCTTCGCTCGCTCGCGGGGAATCAGATATGGACGCTTCGCTCGCTCCGCGCTCATCGGTGCGCGATTCTATGTAGCCGGCTCAGGCGCTGCCGAACGGCTGCTTCTGCGGCTCGGCCAAGCGGTCGAGAATCCGCTCCAGATCGGCTTCCTCGAGCCCGGAGTGCTTGCCGGCACGGACCTCGACCCTGGTCCCGAAGCCCTTCTCCGCCATCCTCACCTCGACCCCTTCGACCTCCGCAACCAGGTCGGCGAGTTCGGGCTCCGACTTCATCAACGTCCGCGACACCTCGATCATCTTGCCCTCGTTTCGGCCCAAAATCGGCGAATCCTTCCACCCGAGAGGGAAGAGATCACGCCCATCCGACATTGACCCGTGCAAGTGAGGTCAATGTCGGATGGGCGTGAGCAGAGGCGGAGTCGGAGGGCCTGGGAGCTGGCGGGGCGGCAGCATGGGGTGGTGGCGCGGCGGCAGCTGCTGGAGCTGGGGTTCAGCAAGAGCGCGATCGAACACCGCCTCGCCCGAGGGCGACTGCATCTTGTGATGCACGGCGTCTACGCCGTCGGCTGGCCGGCGTTGACTCGCGAGCGCCGCTGGATGACGGCCGTGCTCGCCTGTGGCGAAAAGGCCCTGCTGAGCCACCGCAGCGCGGCGGCCCTGTGGGGGATCGGGGGCGAGCGCCGCGGTGTGATCGACATCAGCGTCAGGCGGCACTGCGAACTTCGGCGACCCGGCTTGAAGGTTCGGGGCGGCCGACGCTTCGTCCCGGGCGACATCGGTGGCCAAGGACGGGACCCCGGTGACAGCGGTAGCGCCGACACTGGTCGACCTGGCGAGCGAACTCCCGTCGCGCAAGTTGGAGCGGGCGGTCAACGAGGCGGACAAGCGGGACCTGATCGACCCCGAAGCGCTGCGAACTGCCGTCGAGGACTACACCGGGGCAGCCCGGCGCGCGAGATCTGGGCGAGCTGTTGGACAAGCGCACCTTCCGCCTCTCCGACTCGGACCTGGAGATCCTCTTTCGCCCAATCGCCGCCGATGCTGGGCTCCCGCCTCCCCTCTCCAAGCAATTCGTCAACGGCTGGGAAGTCGACTTCTACTGGCCCGACTTGGCTCTCGTGATCGAGACCGACGGCCTGCGCTACCACCGAACGGCCTCGACCCAGACACGCGACGCCCAACGCGACCGCGCCCACGCGCTCGCCGGGATGACTCCGCTCCGCTTCACCCACTACGAGGTCAAGCACGAACCCACCGGGGTCCGCAACGAGCTCAGCCGTGCCGCCACCCTGCTTCACTCGCGCGCATCCGACATTGACCCCACTTGAGCGGGGTCAATGTCGGATACGCGCGCCGCGGCGGGCGCGCAGCGCCCGCCTAAAAGAAAGCGCCGCCGCGGTATTCGCCGAACACGTCGCGCATCGCGCCGCAGACCTCGCCGATCGAGGCGTCCGCTGCCAGGGCCGCGCGAATCGGGTAGAGCAGGTTCCCCTCGCCGCGGGCGACGTCGCGCAGCGCCCCCAGCTTCTCCTCCACCACGGCCTGGTCGCGCCGCTCCTTGAAGGCCGTCAACCGGGCGAGCTGGCGCTGCTCGGACTCCGGGTCGACCCGGAGGATGTCGATCTCGTCGACCTGGTCGGTGACGTACTTGTTGACGCCGACGACGACGTCCTGGCCGTCGCGGTAGCGCTCGTGGTAGGAGTGCGCCGACTCCTCGATCTCCTTCTGCATGAACTCCAGCGCCTCGACCGAGCCGCCCAGCTCCTCGACCCTGCCGATCAGCTCCCAGCCGCGCTCCTCGATCTCGTCGGTCAGCGACTCGACGAAGTAGGAGCCGGCGAAGGGGTCGACCGTGTCCGCCACCCCGGACTCGTGGGCGAGCACCTGCTGGGTGCGCAGGGCGATCCGCGCCGAGCGCTCGGTCGGCAGCGCCAGCGCCTCGTCGAAGCCGTTCGTGTGCAGCGACTGGGTGCCGCCGGTGACCGCGGCGAAGCCCTGCAGGGCGACGCGGATGATGTTGACCTCGGGCTGCTGGGCCTGCAGCGTGACGCCGCCGGTCTGCGTGTGGAAGCGGATCTTCATCGAGCTCGGGTCCTGCGCCCCGAACCGCTCGGCGACGATCTTCGCCCACATCCGCCGCACCGCGCGGAACTTGGCGACCTCCTGGAAGACGTTGTTGTGGCAGTTGAAGAAGAAGGCGAGGCGGGGGGCGAACTCGTCGATCTTCAGCCCCCGCTCCAGCGCCGCTTCGACGTAGGCGATCGCGTTGGAGAGGGTGAAGGCGACCTCCTGCACCGCCGAGCAGCCCTTCTCGCGAATGTGGTAGCCGGAGATCGAGATCGTGTTCCATTTCGGCACGTCCTCGCGGCAGTACTCGAAGATGTCGGTGGTGAGGCGCATGGTCGGCTCGGGCGGGTAGATGTAGTTGCCGCGCGCCATGTACTCCTTCAGCACGTCGTTCTGGACGGTGCCGCGCAGCTTCTCCGAGGGCACCCCCTGCTCCTCGCCGACCAGCTCGTAGAGCAGCAGCAGGATCGCCGCCGGGGCGTTGATCGTCATCGAGGTCGAGACCTGGTCGAGCGGGATCTGGTCGAAGCAGATCCGCATGTCCTCGATCGTGTCGATCGGGACGCCGGTGCGGCCGACCTCGCCGTTGCAGAGCGGGTCGTCGGAGTCGCGACCGAGCTGGGTCGGCAGGTCGAAGGCCATCGAGAGGCCGGTCGAGCCATGCTCGATCAGGTAGCGGTAGCGCTCGTTGGTGTCTTCCGGCGTAGCGAAGCCGGCGTACTGGCGCATCGTCCAGAGCCGGTCGCGATACATCCCCGCGTGGATGCCGCGGGTGAAGGGCGGCTCGCCGGGCACCCCGAGCCGCTCTTCGAGCCCCGGCGCGACGTCCTCCTCGGTGTAGAGACGCTCGATCTCGATCCCCGAGTCGGTGAAGACCCGCTCGTCGTCGGGGCCGACCAGGGGCGCGATTGTGCGCCGGTCCTCGGCGGAGGCCCTGCCCATCAGTCGGGGGCGCCGACCAGGCGCTCGACGCCGGCCTGCTCGATCGTGCGGCGAAGACCCTCGCGCAGCTCGACCTGAGGTTCCCAGCCGAGCAGATCCCGGGCGCGCGAGATGTCGGGCCGGCGCTGCTGCGGATCGTCGGTCGGCAGCGGCTCGAAGACGATCTCCGAGCGGGACTCGGTCACCTCGACCACCGTCTTCGCCAGCTCCAGCAGGGTGAACTCGTCGGGATTGCCGATGTTGACCGGCAGGTGGACGTCCGATTCGGCAAGCGCGACCAGGCCGCGGATCTGGTCGTCGACGTAGCAGAAGCTGCGCGTCTGGCTGCCGTCGCCGAACACGGTCAGCGGCTGGTCCTGCAGCGCCTGCCGCAGGAAGGTCGGAATCGCCCGCCCGTCGCGCGCTCTCATCCTCGGGCCGTACGAGTTGAAGGTGCGCGAGATACAGGTGTCGACGCCCTGCTGGCGGTGGTAGGCCATCGTCATCGCCTCGGCGTAGCGCTTCGCCTCGTCGTAGACGCCGCGTGGGCCGATCGGGTTGACGTGGCCCCAGTAGTCCTCGGCCTGCGGGTGGACCTGGGGGTCGCCGTAGACCTCGCTGGTCGAGGCGAGCAGGAAGCGGGCCCGCTTGAACTTGGCGAGGCCGAGCATGTGATGGGTGCCGTGCGAGCCGACCTTGAGCGTGTGCAGCGGCAGCCGCAGGTAGTCGATCGGACTGGCCGGGGAGGCGAGGTGGTAGACGACATCGACCGCCTCGGGGATCTCGACCCGCTCGGTGATGTCGATGTTGCGAAACTCGAAGGCGTCGTCGCGGATGTGCTCGATGTTCTGCAGCGATCCCGTCTCGAGGTTGTCGACGCAGACCACCCGGTGCCCCTGCTCGAGCAGGTGCTCGCAGAGGTGGGAGCCGAGGAAGCCGGCGCCACCGGTGACCACGCAGGTGCTCATAGCAGCAGCGATGCTACAGGGGGTCGCGGGCCGCCGCCGAACGGGCGCGCTTCCTGCAATTTCCGAATTTCCCGGCCGTCCACTTGTCCAGAAGGGGGGCGAGTCCAGCCCCCTTCCGGGCTTTGTCTGGCATGTTCGCGCAGAGTTGAACCGGTGCAAGGGAGGTGCGGCGGGCTTGGCGGGGTTGACAGCCGAGAAAGTGGCGGGGCGCAAGCGCGCGGCGGTCGAGCTGATCGCGCGGGAGGGCGCGGCGCTACGCAAGACGGCGCTGCGCTTCTCCCTCTGCCCGGAGGACGCGGAGGACGCCTACCAGCGGACGCTGGAGATCCTGCTCGTCAAAGCCCCCAGCGAGCGGCCGCGCGAGCTGGCCCGCTGGACCCAGACGGTGGTCAAGCACGAGGCGCTGGCGATCCGTCGCAACCGCGAGCGGCTGCTGGGGGCGCCGGCGGGGGAGGGCGAGTGGGATGCCGGCGAGCGGGTGGCGCTGCTGCCCGCCGGCGGCGACGGGCCCGACGGCAGGGCGGAGCGCCGCGAGCGGGTGGCCCGCAGCCGCGAGGCGCTGCAGGCGCTGAAGCCCGCCGAGCTGCGCGCGCTGACACTGCTGGCGGCCGGCTACTCCTACGCGGAGATCGGCGAGATCACCGGCTTCAGCCAGACCAAGGTGAACCGCTGCCTGGCGGAGGGACGCGAGCGTTTTCGCAGGATCGTCTCCGGCAGCGAGGACGGCAGCCGCTGTGCGCAGCTCGCCCCGTTGGTCTCGGCCTTCTGCGACGGGGAGCTGGGCGCCGAGGAGGCGGCGGCGGTGCGCGAGCACCTGCGAGCCTGCGTCGCTTGCCGTGCCGCAATGCGCTCCTACCGGACGATCCCGACGATGGTGGCGGGGCTGGCGCCGGCGCTGCCGCTCTCGCGCTCGCTGCTGGAGCGAACGCAGGAGCTGCTCGCGGGCCTCCACTCCCGCCTGCCCGTCGTCGGCGGCGCGGCGGACGCCTCGGCCGCCCAGGTCGCCGCGGCCGGCGGCACGCGGGGAGCGGGGATGGCCGCGCTGGCCAAGCTGCTGGCAGTCTGCGCCGGCACGGTGGGCGGCGCCGCAGCCTGTGTCGCGACCGGGGTCGCACCGCCGCCGCTCGACCTGGCGCCCGACCGGGAACGGCCGCCGAAGGTCGAGCGGGTCTCTGAACGGGCTGTCGAAGAGACGACGCCGCCCGGCGTCGAATACCAGCCGGCGCCGGAAGCGCCGCCGCAGCCGCAGCCCGAACCGAAGCACGTAGCAGAGCCGGCCGCAACGCCGGCCGGCGAAGCAGCGCCGCCGGCCGGCGAAGCTGCGCCGGCGTCAAGCGAAGCAAGTGCCGGTGCGGTCGAATACAGCGCGCCGGCTCCGACGCCGGCTGGGGAAGCGCCGAGCGCCGAGCCGCCAGGCGAATCGAGCGGCAGCGCCGCCGGGGAGTTCGGCCCGTGACCGCGCGGGGCGCCCTATTCAGGCTATTCCGGAACAAAGCGCCCCGCGCGGGAGTGGCTAGCATTGCGGCGCTGCTCGTCCTCGCTGCGGCGGCGAGCGCCGCCCCGCCACCCCCCGCGAACCTCGAAGTCCAGGGCGGCGAGGACGGCTGGCGCCCCGACCGCGCCTTCCGCCTGCGCTGGCGCAACCCGGCCGGCGTCGCCGCCGTCCGCTACCGGGTCCGCGACCCGCTCGGCGCGGTCGCGGTCGCAACGCACCGGCTCGGCTGGGCGGCGACGGAAGCCGCCGTCGAGGTCCCCGCCTTGCCCGGCGCCTACACGGCGGCGGTCTGGCTCGAGGACGCAAGCGGCGCGCAGGGAAGCGGCGCCACGGCGAAGCTGCGCTTCGACGACGCCCGCCCCGGGGCGACCGCGCCGATTCCGGCCGCTGCCTGGATCGGCCGCACCGCCTTCCCGTTCACGGTCCGCCTCGAACGCCCCGGCGGCCAGCCGCCGCTCTCCGGCATCCGGGGCTATGCCGTCTCGCTCGGCGCGGCGCCGGGCGCCGATCCCTGCGCAGCGCCGGACCGCTGCACCGAAGCGGAGACCGACCTGCACGGCGGCAACGACTCGCTCTCGATCGCCGAGCTGCCCGAGGGGACGAGCTACGTCCACGCGGTGGCGGTCTCCGGCGCCGGAATGAGGTCGGCGGGGATCGGCAGGGCGGTGCTCCGGGTCGACAAGACCGACCCGGTCACTCGGCTGGCGGGCGCCCCGCCCGGCTGGACGAACCGAGCGGTGGCGCTCGCGGCGAGCGCGACCGACGCCGGCTCGGGGATGGAGCCGGAGGCCGACGGCGCGACGCCGTTCACGGCGATCCGGGTCGACGGCGGGACGCCGGTGGTCGCCACCGGCGAGCTCGTCGCCACCGCCCTGATCGCCGAGGGAGACCACGCGGTCGCCTACTACGCCCGCGACCGTGCCGGCAACCTCGATGACGGCGGCAGCAGCAACGGCATGCCCAACCGGCGGCCGCGGACCGCTCGGGTGCGGATCGACCGCACGTCGCCGAGCGTCTCCTTCGCCAACGCGCAGGACCCGCTCGACCCGGAGCTGATCCACGCTCGGGTCGCCGACGGGCTCTCCGGCCCGGACCCGCAGCGGGGCTGGATCGGCCTGCGCCGGGCGGGCTCGGGCGATCCGTTCGCGCCGCTGCCCGAGCTGCCGGCGCCGGCTGGCGAGCTGCGCGCCCGCTGGGACTCGGACGCCCACCCGAGCGGCGACTACGAATTCCAGGCGACCGGCTACGACCTGGCCGGCAACGCGACCGTGACGACCCGGAAGGCGAACGGCATGACGATGACCCTCTCCAACCCGCTGAAGACGAGGACGACCCTGCGCGCCGCCTTCGGCGGCCGGGCGCTTCACCGCTGGCGCTGCTCGCGGCGCCGCGGCCGCCGCCGCTGCCGGCGCCAGGTGATCAGGCGGCTGAGCCTGCGGCCCGCGAAGCGGACCGTCCCCTACGGACGCGGGGTCCTGCTGAGCGGTCGCCTCGGAAACGGCGCCGGCTCGCCGCTGGGCGGGCGCCGGCCTGTGCGGGTCGTCGAGACCTTCGCCGGCGACCGCGGTCCGGGGGTGCGGCAGTCGACCGCGTGGACAGATCCGGGCGGAGCCTTCGTCGTCCGCCTGCCCCCCGGCCCGAGCCGCGAGGTGACGGTGGCCTTCGACGGCTCGCCGACGCTCTCCCGCTCGGCCAGCCGCCGGCTCAGCCTCGAGGTGCGAAGCGCCGTCCGGCTGCACGCGTCCTCGCCGGTTGCGCGGATCGGCGGAGCGCCCCTGGTCTTCCGCGGCCGGGTCGCCGCGGCGCCGGGGATGATCCCGCCCGGGGGCAAGTCGGTGCAGCTCCAGTTCCGCCTGCCGGGCCTCGCCTGGAGCGAGTTCCGGACGATCAAGACCGACCGCCGCGGCCGCTTCCGCTACGCGTACCGGTTCAGCGACGACGACAGTCGCGGCGCCCGCTTCCAGTTCCGCGCCTGGGTCCCCGCGCAGGACGACTGGCCCTACGAGCCCGCGAGCTCGACCCCGGTGCTCGTACGCGGGGCCTGAGGGGTAGGACGGCCTCAGAGCTGGGCTTTGGGACCCATCCCGGTAGGGGTGGAACGTCTTGTACTTTTTCCGCGGAGAGGCTCGCGGACAACTGACAACTGCCTTCGGAAGAAGTTAAGTGGAACCCCTACCGGGATCGGTCCTTAGCGCAGCGTGGCGACCCGGTCGCCGACCTGGTCGACCAGCTGCTGGGCGCGCGAGGTCTGCTCCTCGAGGGCCATGCGGACGCGCTGCTCGGTCCTCTTGCGGGTCCGGCGCGCTTCGGTGGTCGCCTTGCGGCGGGCCGAGGCGCCGCGGCGCTCGGTCCGTTTCGCGCTGCGGCGAAGCCGGGTGCGGTAGGACCTCAGCTGCCGGCCGGCGGCGGTCCGGCCGGCGAACGGCTCGACCAGCTCGGCGACGCGGTCGCTCACCTCGAGCACCGCGCCGACCGGCAGGTCGACGGCGCTTTCGGCGACCGAGCGGGCGTGCTCGGCGCGAGACGGGGCGGGGGCGGCTTTCGGCTGGGCAGTCGGTTTGGCACCGCTTGCTTTGCTGCTCTGGGTGGGCATCGTGTTCATCCCTTCGGGGTATCGAGTGTCTGTCTGGCAGGTGAGCTCGCGAGTCTAGCGAACATACGTTCCTCGAACATCTGTTCCTAAACTGGCGCCGCTGCGACGTTACGCCCGAACCGTCGCGAGCGCCCGCCGCCCGGCTGCGGCGGCGATCGGGTAGCGGGCCTCCAGGTCGAGACCCGCCTGGCCCAGCGCCAGATCGCCGAAGGCGACGGCACCGCCGGCCTCGCGGACGATCAGCTGCGCAGCGGCGGCGTCAACCGAGCGGCAGGGCCGCAAGCTGAGCATCGCGTCGAGCCGCCCCGCCGCCACGTAGGCGGCGCTGATCGCGATCGAGCCGATCACCCGCAGCCGGAAGACCCGGCCGGCCAGCTCCTCCGCCAGCGGCCGCAGCCGGCCCGGCTCGGCCGACTCCACCCCGAGCAGCTCCGGCTTCTCGGTGTCAGCGGCGACCTCGATCGCCTGCCCGTCCAGGGTCGCACCCACGCCGCGCCTGGCGACGAACTCCTCGCCGGCGCCGAAGTCGTAGACGAAGCCGAACTCGACGTCCTCCATCGAGGGACCGGAGGCGACGGCGACGCTGAGGCTGTGGGCGGGCAGAGCGCGGCGCGCGTTGAGCGAGCCGTCGATCGGGTCGACCACGACCCTAGCCTCGCCTCCACCTCCGAAGCCGACCTCGCCTCGCTCCTCGAACACGGCGACGAACCGGGCGCCCGCGGCGGCCAGCTCCTGCAGCTCGGCGAAGGCGGCGTCCTCGCATTCGCGGTCGATCGCCAAGGTGCGGTCGCCGCCCCGGCCGACCCCCTCGTAGACGGTGCGCTCGGCACTGCCGGGCGTTCGCTCGAAGATCGTCTCCTGCGCCGCGACGATGCGGCGGCAGATCCCCAGCCAATCTGCGGAGAGAACGTCCATCGAGCTGATCCTATGGAGGAGGGTCACCCGGTAGCGTTGGACCATGCTCGCCCTCGCCGAGCCCCAGGAGCGCGTCGTCCGCCACGGCGACGGCCCGCTGCTCCTCGTCGGCGGGGCGGGGACCGGGAAGACCGAGGCGCTGGCCCGCCGCTTGGCGCGCCTCTCCGCGTCCGGGGTCGAGCCCGAGCGGGTCCTCGTCCTCGCCTCCACCCCCGCCACCGCGCGGCGGCTGCGCGAGCGCGCCGAGGCGCTGCTCGGCGACGCCTACGCGGAGCTCTGGATCGGCACCTGGGAGACGCTCGGCGAGCGACTGCTGCGCGAGCAGGCGACCGCCGCCGGCCTTGATCCCTTCTTCGACGTCCTCGGGCCGGCCGAGCGCCTCGCGATGCTGCTCGACCGCCTCGACGACCTCCCTCTCCGCCACCACGACATCCGCGGCAACCCGGCCGGCCTGCTGGCCAGCCTGCTGGAGCGGATAGACGAGTTGAAGGCCGGATCCGAGCCGGCCGACCCGGACCTGGCCGAGCTGGTCGCAGCCCACGACAAGATCCTCGCCTCGGCCTGCTCCCTCGACCGCGGCGACGTCTTCCTCACCCTCAACAGGCTCCTCGACGACCGCCCGGACATCCGCGCCGGGATCGCCTCCCGCTTCACCCACGTCATGGTCGACGAGCTGGAGGACACGACCCCAGCTCAACGATCCATCCTCGCGGCTCTGGCGCAGGAGAATACGAACCAGCTCTTCGCCCTGGAGGCGACGCTCGGGGAACCTGACGCCTCTCCCGCGGGTGGTGTCGGGGTGGGGGTGCCCTCCCGGGCGCGGCGTCCTGTTCTTCGCCCCGCCAACTCAGCGAGCGGCGCGACCGTCGCCTGGCGAAGAACCCAGCGACAGGGAGCGACACCCCCTCCCCGGCGACAGGACCCGCGGGCCTACCGCGCATGGTCCCTTACCGTCCACCCCAACACCGAAGTCATCGAGCTCACCAGCCAGTTCCGCGACCCGCCGGTGCGATTTTGGAGGTGCGCCAACGAGCGCGCGCAGGCGCAGGCGGTGGCCCGAGAGGCAGAGCACCTGATCGCGCAGGGGATCGATCCGGAGCAGATCTGCGTCGTCGTCGACGACCCGGCGGCGCAGGGCGGGACGGTGGCCGCGGCGATGGAGGAGCGCGGCATCCCCTTCCACCTCTGCGGCCCCGCCGCCCTCTTCCAGCGGCCCGAGGTGCGCGACGCAATCGCCTGGCTGCGGGTGCTCGCCGACCCTGCCGACTCGGCGGCCGCGGCGAGGGCCCTGACCCGGCCGCCGATCGAGCTGCGCTCCGCCGACCTCGCCCGCCTGGCGACGATCTCCCGCCGCCGCAAGCTCGACATGGTCTCCGCCTGCGAGGCGGCCATGGAGAGTCCGCAGATCCCACCCGAGGCTCGGGAGCGGATCCAGGCCTTCCTGAAGCTCTACGGGGCGGCCTCGGCGGCGCTCGAGGAGCGGCGCGCCGACGTCTTCGTGCGCCGCCTGATCGAGGCGGTCGGGCTGCGCCGGCAGCGCCTGTTCGCCGCGCAGCCCGAGGTCGCGGAGCGGCTGCTCGGCCTCGCCCGGCTGGCCGAGCTGGCCGCCGCCTGGGCGCGGCGCGAGCCGCACGGGTCGACCCGCGACTTCATCCGCCACCTGAGCGCGGTCGCCGACGCCGGCGTCGAGCCGGCCGGGATCGCCACGCCGCCTGCGCCCGGGGCGGTGCGTGTGCTGGGCCGCGAGGCGGTGAAGGGGATGGAGTTCGACCACGTCTTCGTGCTCGGGCTGGAGCGGGGGGCCGCCGCCGAGCGGATCGGCCGCCCGGCGCGGTCGGGCCTGGTGCTCGCCCGGGTCGAGCGCGACGAGGCGGGCGACGCGCGCCCCTCCGAGGCCTACGCGGAGGCGCTGGCGGCGGCGGGAGGCGAGGAGGAAGCCCACCAGGAGGAGCTGTTCGGCCCGGCCGAGGGCCTGCACGCGACCTACCGGATGCTGCGCGAGGAGGTGCTGGAGGCGTCCTGGAAGGCGGGCCGGGAGCTGTCGGAGCCGCGGCTCGACACCGCGGTCGACGTCAACCGGGCGATCGCCCGCTACCTCGAGCTGTTGAAGCTGGCGGCGCTCGCCCAGCGGCCGGGCGACGAGGCGACGGTGGAGGCGATCGAGGCGGTCAACGGTCTGCTGCGCCAGGTCGCGACGCCGGAGCAGCAGGCGGAGCTGGACGCTTCCTCGCTCGACGCCTACTTGCTCGATTCCGAGCGCGAGGGGGAGGCCCGCCGCGGGCTGATCGCGGCCCGCCGGGAGCCCTCGCTGGAGGGGTTCCTGCCGCGGCGCGGCGACGGAGCGCTGAGCCTCTCCGCCTCAGACCTCGACCTCTACCTGACCTGCCCGCTGAAGTACAAGTTCGCGCGCGTCTTCGGCATCCCACAGCAGCCGACGATCAACCAGCGATTCGGCATCCTGATCCACAACGTGCTCGAGCGCTTCCACAAGGAGGACGCGAGCGCCGCTGCGGAGGAGGGCTTGCAGCGCCTCATGGATCTGTTCGAGGCCGGCTGGCGCCGCACCGGCTTCGGCTCCAGCGACGACGAGCTCCAGTTCCGCGACCGGGCCCGGGAGGCGATGCGCCTTTACTGGGAGCGGGAGCGCGAAGCCGACGGCGAGCCGGTCTGGCTGGAGCGCAAGTTCGACGTGCGGATCGGCGAGCACCACGTGCGCGGCCGGGTCGACCGGGTCGACCGCCTGCCGGGCGGCGGCTACGAGCTAATCGACTACAAGACCGGCGAGCGCAAGAGCGAGGCCGACCTGGAGAGCGATCTGCAGCTGGCCCTCTACCGGCTCGCCGCCCGCCAGGCCTGGGACCTGGAGGCGGGGACCGGCAGCTACTACTACGTGCTCGACGCCGAGAAGGTCGCCGCGCCGGTCAGGCCCGACGACGCCGAGCGGGTCGAGCGGACCGTCCTCGGGGTCGGCGAGGGCGTCCTCGGCCAGGACTTCGAGCCGCGGCCTTCGCCGACCGTCTGCGGCTGGTGCGACTACCGCCTCGTCTGCCCGGCAGCCGAGGGTTGAGCGGCATGGACCGCTAGTTCTGCTCGCCGCGCCTCTGCTGCAGGAAGTGCTGGAACTCGCGGGCGATCGTGTCCGCCGATGGCAAGTCGCCACCGTCGCCGCCGAGCTGCTCCGCCTGCTCGGCCTCGATCCTCTCGACCAGCTCGGCGATCTCCGGGTTGGCGGCAATGGCACGGCCGATCTGCTCTTCGTAGCTGGCGGTCTCCTCCTCCAGCTCGGCGGCGTCGACCGCGATCCCGGTGAGGCCCTCCAGCCGCCGCAGCAGGGCCAGCGCCGCCTTCGGGTTGGGCACTGCGGCGACGTAGTGGGGCACCGCCGCCCAGAGCGAGGCCGAGGTGATGCCGATGCTGCGGCAGCAGTCGTGCACGACCCCGACGATGCCGGTCGGGCCCTCGTAGCTGGAGCGCTGCAGGTCGAGCTCCTCGACCAGCTGCTGGTCGGAGGCGAGGCCGGTGATCGGCACCGGCAGGGTGTGGGAGACCTCGGCAACCAGCGCTCCCAGGGTGATCACCATCTCCACTCCGAGCGCGTCGGCGGCGGTGGCGATCGCCTCCGAGAACGTGCGCCAGCGCAGGTTGGGCTCGGTGCCGTCGAAGAGGACGAGGTCGCGCTCGGCACCGGGGACGCGGACCGCGATCAGGTCGTTCTGCGGCCAGTCGATGCGGCGGGTCTGGCCCTCGGTGAGGACGATCGTCGGCCGAGTGGCCTGGAAGTCGAAGTACTCCTCGGGGTCGACGTCGGCGATCGGCTCGGCGTCGAACGAGTCGGCCACGGTCGCCAGAGCGGTCGAGGCGGCGCCGGCGGCGTCGTTCCAGCCGCGGAAGGCGCAGACCAGCACCGGAGAGCGCAGCTGCGGCAGATCAGCGTGCCAGCTGAGCGAGGAATCCACGCTTTTGAGCGTAGACCATGTGCCTAGTCCGGCTCCCGCCGCAGGGCGCGGCGGATCAGCTCGTAGGAGATGAACAAGACCAGCGCGGCGAAGGACAGCTCCAGCGCCCGCTGAGGGATCTCGTTGGCGGCGGCGACCCCGACCAGGACGCCGAGCGGTGAGAGGACGCCGATCAGCGCGGCGTCGCGCAGGTTGAGGTTGCCGTAGGCGTTCTGGCGAGCCGCCCCGACCAGGGCAACGACGACGATCATCAGCAGCGAGGTCGACTCGCCCTCGACCTGCGAGAGGCCGAGGAAGACGGTCAGCGCGGGAACGAACAGGACCCCTCCGCCGACCCCGACCAGCCCGCCGGCGAGGCCGCCGACGATCGCGATCAGCGCCGCCAGCAGCTCATCCATCGCTTGCCCGCTCCAGGCGCCACAAGTGTTCGCGCTTCGCTCGCTGCGCGAAGAGCCAGAGATGCACGCCTGCTCGCTCCGCGTTCATCGCACGATCAGCTCGACGGCGACGGCGATCAGCAGCGCCGCGAAGATCAGAGAGACGGCCCGCTGCGGGATCCGCTGCTGGATCGCGGCGCCGATCACCACCCCGCCGATCGCCGGGATCGAGAGCAGCAGCCCGGTGCCGAGGTGGACGTTGCCGTAGATGCCGCCCTGGGCGATCGCGCCGAGCAGCCCGATCAGCACGATCGCCGCCAGGCTGGTGCCGGTCGCCAGACGCTCCTCGTAGCCGAGCCAGAAGATCAGCAGCGGCACGATGATGACGCCGCCGCCCACCCCGAAGAGGCCGCTGAAGGCTCCGGCCACGGTGCCGATCGCGGCAAGCTTCAGGGTGTGGGTCGACGGCATCGCGCGATACTAGTGCCGTGCCTCCCGAATCCGAGACCGGCCAGGGGACCGAGCTCGGGGCGCTCGCCCCCCTGCGCGCCGAGCCCGCCCGTGCGGCGATCCTCACCGACGTCGACGGGACGCTGGCGCCGATCGTCGACCGGCCCGAGCAGGCAGCCGTGCCGCGGCGAGCGAGCGAGGCGCTGGAGCGCCTGAGCGGGCGCTACGCCCTGGTCGGCTGCATATCCGGGCGACGGGCCGAGGAGGCACGGCGCCTGGTAGGCGTCGACGGCATCGCCTACGCCGGCAACCACGGCCTCGAGCTGCTGCTACCGGGCGAGGGGGAGCCGCGACTCGACGCCTCGCTGCAGGGTCGCGAGTCCGGGGCGGCCGAGTTCGTCGCCGGGCTGGACGCCGCGGCGCTGGCCGGGGCCGGGCTGCGGCTGGAGGACAAGGGGGCGATCCAGGCGCTGCACTGGCGGGGCGCCGAGCCGGAGCGTCCGGCGGAGGCGCTCGCCCACGAGATCGCAGCGACCGCGGGCCGGGCGGGGCTGGAGCCCCGCTGGGGCCGCAAGGTGCTGGAGCTGCGCCCGGTCGGCGGCGGCGGCAAGGACGCCGCGGTCGGAGCCCTGCTCGCCGCCGACGGGGTGAGCGCCGCCGCCTACGCGGGCGACGACCGCACCGACCTCGACGCCTTCCGGCGCCTGCGCGAGCTTCGCGAGGCGGGCGAGCTGACCGCCGCGGTCTGCGTCGGGATCGTCTCCCCCGAGGCGCCGCCCGAGCTTGCCGAGGAATCGGACCTGACGGTCGACGGTCCCGGCGGCTGGCTGGCGGTGCTCGAGGCGCTGGCGGAGTCAGATGTCTGATGCCCTACACCGATCTGCTCCGCACCACCGTGTTCCTGACCGGCGCCGAGGCGACCGCCCTGGGTGCGATCACCGCGGTCGCCGCCAGTCGCGACAGCGACACGACCACGGTCCTGGTCGCCGCCGCCTGGTGGCTGATCTCGCTCGCTTTCGGCCTCTGGCTGGGCCGCCCGGCCCGCGCCGCCGACGGCGTCCGCGACGCCCTCGCGCACGCCCGCACCGCGACCTCCCTGCCGGACGAGTCCCCCGCCCGGATCGCCCTGGTCCGCCTCTGGCCGATCGCCGCCACCGCGATCGCCGCCGGCGTGCTCGGGGTCCTCTTCCCCGGAGTGGCGGCGATCGCCGCCGGCTATGCCCTCCTCGTCGCCCTGGCGATGCGCACCCGCGAGGCCGCCGTCCTCGGCATCGAGCAGCGCGACGGCGTCAAGTTCTACGTCGTCCCCAACTCGGCCCTGCGCCCGATCCAGCTGGTCCGCACCCCGGGCCTGCGCAGCGACCGTCTTCGGGCCTAGGGAGAATGGGCCGATGGCGATCGACGTTTGGATGCAGCACCCCACCCTCCGCCTTCTGGAAGACGAGGCGTTCGAGTCGCTGCGGCGCTGGACCGGCCTCGAGCTTCCCGCCGAGGAGCCGCCGATCGAGATCACCCTGGCGGCGATGGACGAGGCCGGCGTTGAGCTCGGGCTGCTGACCGCCTGGCACGCGCCTGGCGGCCGGGTGCCGATCTCCAACCGGGAGGTCGCGGGCTGGGTCGAGGCGCACCCGAGCCGTTTCGCCGGGCTCGCCGCGGTCGACCTCGCAAAGCCGATGGAGGCCGTGCGAGAGCTGCGGCGCTGCGTCGGGGAGCTGGGGTTCAAGGGGCTGCGCATGATCCCCTGGCTTTGGGAGGCGCCGCCGACCGAGCGGCGCTACTACCCCCTCTACGCCGCCTGCGTCGAGCTCGGGGTCCCCTTCTGCACCCAGGTCGGCCACACCGGCCCGCTCCGCCCCTCGGAGACCGGCCGGCCGATCCCCTACATCGACCAAGTCGCGATCGACTTTCCCGAGCTGACGATCGTTTGCGGCCACGTCGGCTATCCGTGGACCGAGGAGATGGTCGCCGTCTGTCGCAAGCACGAGAAGGTTCACATCGACACCTCGGCCTACACGAGCGGGCGCCTGCCGCCAGAGCTGGTCGCCTACATGAAGAGCCGCAGCGGGCGCCGCAAGGTCCTCTTCGGGACCAACTACCCAATGATCGCCCCGGTCAAGGCCCTGCGGGACCTGCCCGCGCTGGGGCTCGACGAGGAGGGCGAGCGGCTCTACCTGACCGAGAACGCCCGCCGGGTCTTCGGCCTCAACTGAGCGGCGCTCATCGCAGCAGCTTCTTGAAGTCGCGCCAGTTGCGGCTGTTGGCGACGTCGGCGGGGGTCAGCCAGGCGCGGCGGGCAGTGGCCACCGCGTAGACCATGTTGTCGAGCGTGTCGATGCCGTGGGCGTCGGTGTCGAGGACGATGCTGACGCCCGCTTCGGAGGCGAGGCGAGCGTGCTGCTCGTTGAGGTCGCGGCGGTTGGGGTTGCCGTTGATCTCCAGCATCGTCCCGGTGCGGGCCGCCCGCTCGACCACCGCCTCGACGTCGATTCCGTAGGGCTCGCGGCGGCCGATCAGGCGGCCGGTGAGGTGACCGATGCAGTCGACGTCGGGGTTCTCGATCGCCGCCAGGACGCGCTCGGTCATCGCCGCTTCGGAGATCGCGAACGAGGTGTGGACGCTGGCGAGGACCCAGTCGAGCGCTTCGACCAGCTCGTCGGGGTAGTCGAGCGCTCCGTCGAGGCCGATGTTGACCTCCGAGCCGGCGAGCAGGCGGAAGCCGCGCTTGCCCTCGTTCCACTCTCGGATCTCCTCGATCCGCTGCCAGAGCCGCTCGGCGCTGACGTCGTCGCCGAAGCCGTGGCTGGCCGAGTGGTCGGTGATCGCCAGGTAGGCGTAGCCGCGGCTGCGGGCCGCCGCCGCCATCTCCTCGAGCGTGTTGCGGCCGTCGGAGAGGGTCGTGTGGGCGTGCAGGTCGCCGCGCACGTCCTCGAGCGAGACCAAGTCGGGCAGCGTCCCCTCCCGCGCCGCCTTCAGCTCGCCCCGCGCCTCGCGCAACTCCGGCTCGACGTAGGCGTAGCCGAGTCGCTCGTAGACCTCCGCCTCGCTCGCGCAGAGGGTCGCCTCGCCGCTCTCGGTGTCGGTGATGCCGTGCTCGGAGACGGAGAGTCCGTGCGAAACGGCCTCTTCGCGCAGCTGCACGTTGTGCGCCTTGGAGCCGGTGAAGTGCTGGAGCAGGTTGCCGAACGCCTCCGGCGCGACGATCCGCAGGTCGACCGCGACGCCGTTGTGGGTCTGCGCCCGGACCCCGTTCGGGCCGGGCGTCCCCGCGGCGGCGATCAGCTCGTGGCCGGCCAGGTGCTCGGCGAGCGCGGCCGGCTCCTCGGCGGTCGCGATCAGGTCGATGTCCTTGCAGGTCTCCGCCCAGCGCCGCACCGAGCCGGCGACCTCGACCCGGTTGGCGGCGGGATGCTCGCGCAGCGCCGCCGCCAGCTGCTCGGCGATCGGCCGCACCGCCGAGAGCAGCAGCCGCTCGGGGCCCGCGCCCGGCTCGCCGAGATGCTGCAACGCCGCCAGCACGTTCTCCTCGACCTTCGGGCCGAGGCCCTTCAGCCCGCGGATCTTCCGCGCCTCCGCCGCCGCCTTCAGGTCCTCGACCGAGGCGACCCCCAGCTCCTCGTAGAGGCGCCTCGCGGTCTTCGCCCCGAGGCCGGGGACCCGCGTCACCTCGATCAGGCTCGGCGGGTACTTCGCCTTCAGCTTCGCCGCCGCGGGGATCTCGCCGGTCTCCAACAGGGCGTCGATCTTCCCGGCCAGCGTCTTGCCGACGCCCGGGATCTCGCCCGCCCGCCCCTGCCCCGCCAGCTCGGCGACCGAGATTGGGCTTTCGCGGATCGCCTTGGCGGCGGTCGAGTAGGCGATCACCCTGTACTTGACCGCTCCGTCCAGCTCGTACAGCACGCCCAGCTCCTCGAGCGCCCCTGCGATCTCGGCGTTGGTCATACTCGGCAACATAGGGACGGCGGACGGGCACCGCACGCCGTCGCTATACTTTCTGAAGTATTGAGCGCTGAACCTCGACTCTTGGGAGACCGATACCAGTGACCGGCAAGCTCACCGACGTGACCGACGCCACCTTCAAATCCGACGTGCTGGAGGCCGACGGCCCCGTGCTCGTCGACTTCTGGGCCCCCTGGTGCGGTCCCTGCCGAGTCGTCCACCCCGTGCTCGAGGAGATCGACGCCGAGCGCGAGGAGCTGAAGATCGTCAGCCTCAACGTCGACGAGAACCAGCAGACGGCGGCCCAGTACGAAGTCCTCTCGATCCCCACCCTGCTGCTCTTCAAGGACGGGGCGATCGCCAAGAAAGTCGTCGGGGCGATGCCGAAGCGGCGCCTCGAGGCGGAGCTGGAGCCGGCGCTCGCCTAGGGCGGCGCGCCGGGCCTGAAGCGGCGGCAAGCCGATGCCCTTCGTCCACATCCACTGGTTCGAGGGCCGCAGCGACGAGCAGAAGGCCGAGATCGCGAAGCGGATCGAAGCGGCGCTGGTCGAGGTGGCCGGCGCCGCGCCGGAGCACTGCTGGGTGAAGTTCTCCGACTCGCCGCAGACCGACTTCATCATCGGCGAGCGTGAGGACCCATCCCGGTAGGGGTTCCACTTAACTTTTTCTGAAGACAGGTTGCGGCCGTCCGAGGTTCGAGGTCCAGAAAAAGTACAAGACGTTCCACCCCTACCGGGATGGGTCCTATGCGCGGCTGAGCTCGATCTGCAGATCGCGGCCGTCCAGCTTGGCGGTGACACCATTGGCCGCGTCGTAGGCGACCGAGGTGGCGAGGACCTCGCCCGTCACGTAGACCTCGTGATGGCGGACTGCATCGAGCAGCTCCTCGTCACCGCCCAGGCTCAGCTCGATCCGGTCGGTGATCTCCAGGCCCGCCTCTTTGCGGGCGTTCTGGACGGCGTGGACGATCTCGCGGGCGAGGCCCTCGCGACGGAGCTCGCCGTCGAGCTCCAGCTGGAGGGCGACGGCGTGGCCCGCCTCGGCCTCGACCTCGTAGCCCTCCAGGGGCTGCAGGGACAGGCTCACCTCTTCGGCGCCGATCGCGTGCTCGTCGCCGTCGACGTTGATCCCGACCTCGCCGCCCTCCGCCATCACCCCGGCGACGTGCACCGGATCGAGCGCCTCGATCGCCGCGGCGACCTGCGGCATGCGCCTGCCGAAGCGCGGCCCGAGCGAGCGGTAGTTCGGCTTGACCGCATGGCTGACCAGCTCCGCCTCGTCGGTGACGAAGTCGAGCTCCTTCACGTTGAGCTCGGCGCGGACCAGCTCGGCGCGGGCCGAGATCGCCTCGCGCTCGGCGTCGTTGGCGACGACCACCGCGCGGCGCAGCGGCTGGCGGACCTTCGCCTTCGCCCCGGCGCGGGCGGCGCGCCCCAGCTCGACCGTGCGCCGCACCGCCTCCATCGCCGCCTCCAGCGCCGGGTCGGCGAGTGCGGGGTCGGGCTGGGGGAAGTCCCGCAGGTGAACCGAGTCGGGCAGCTCGCCCAGCTCCCCGGCCTCGCCGCCGGCCAGGTTGAGGTGGATCTCGTCGGCGAGGAACGGGGTGAAGGGGGCGAGCATCGCCGCCGTCTCCAGCAGGCAGTGGCGCAGGGTCGCGAAGGCGGCCGGGTCGCCCTCCCAGAAGCGGCGGCGGGAGAGCCGTACGTACCAGTTCGACAGCTCCTCGACCAGCTCGGCGATCGCCCGGCCGGCGGTGGTGCAGTCGAAGGCGTCCATCCGCTCGCGCACCGTCGAGATCGTCGCCTGAAGCCGCGAAAGGGCCCACCGATCGAGGTCCTCCCCCGTCCCCCCCTCGCGTTCGCACTTTTCCTGGCTATCGGACGAAAAGTGCGAACGCAGGGGCGAGTCGGCGGCAAAATCGGTCGGGCCGAGGTCCTCGGCGTTCGCGTACAGCACCCAGAACGAGTAGGTGTTCCACAGCGTGAGCAGGAACTGGCGCACCGATTCGCCCACGGTGTCGATCGAGAAGCGGTACCCCGACCAGGGCTGCTGCGAGGTCAGGTAGTACCAGCGGAAGGCGTCGGCGCCGTGGGTCGAGATTACGTCCCAGGGCTCGACCACGTTTCCCCGGCTCTTCGACATCTTCTGCCCCTCCGGGTCGAGGATCAGGCCGAGGCAGACGCAGTTGCGGTAGCTGGGGGCGTCGAAGAGCAGGGTCGACTCGGCGAGCAGGGTGTAGAACCAGCCGCGCGTCTGGTCGATCGCCTCGCAGATGAAGTCGGCGGGGAAGCGGCGCTCGAACTGCTCCTCGTTCTCGAACGGGTAGTGGAACTGCGCGAACGGCATCGCGCCGCTGTCGTACCAGGCGTCGATCACCGACTCGACCCGGCGCATCTCGCCGCCGCAGCGCTCGCAGTCGAGCGTCACCTCGTCGATGTAGGGGCGGTGCAGGTCGTCGGGGATCTCGCCCCTGGCGCGATCGCGCAGCTCCGCGACCGAGCCGGCGCAGAAGCGGCCCTCGCAACCTGCGGCGGCGCACTCCCAGACCGGCAGCGGCGTCCCCCAGTAGCGGTCGCGGGAGAGCGCCCAGTCGACGTTGTTCTCCAGCCACTTGCCGAAGCGGCCGTGCTTGATGTGCTCGGGGTGCCAGCCGATCTGCTCGTTGTTGGCGAGCAGATCGTCGCGGGCGCGGGAGGTGGCTACGTACCAGCTCGACTTCGCGTAGTAGAGGAGCGGCGTGCCGCAGCGCCAGCAGTGCGGGTAGGCGTGCTCGTACACCTGCTCGCGGAAGAGCAGGCCGCGGTCGCGCAGGTCGGCGATCAAGGCCGTGGTCACCTCGGGGTCCTTGACGAAGCGATCGACGAAGCCGACGACCCGCTGGTCGAAGGTGCCGTCCGGGCGGACCGGGTTGTAGAGGGTGCCGTGGCTGGTCGGATCGAAGATCCCGTTCTCGACGGCGACCGCGTAGTCGTCCTCGCCGAAGGCGGGGGCGATGTGGACCAGGCCGGTGCCGTCCTCGGTGGTGACGAAGTCGCCGGCGATCAGCGGGAAGCCGCCCGGCTCGCGGTCGGCGAGGGCGAAAACCGGGCCCTCGTAGGAGAGGCCGACCAGCTCCGAGCCGGGGAAGCGGTCGAGCACCTCCGCCCCCTCGCCGAGCGCCCGGTCGACCAGCGCCTCGGCGACGACGAGCGTTTCGTCTCCGACCCGCGCGCGCACGTAGGCGACCTCGGGCGCCACCGCGACGGCGACGTTGCCCGGCAGCGTCCACGGCGTCGTCGTCCAGATCAGCAGCCGGTCGCCGGGCTGGAGCGGCGGGGAGCCGCCCTCCGCCGCGTTGGCGGCGGCGTCGCCGGGCGCGGCGAGCGGCAGGTACGGCAGTCGCACGTAGATGCTCGGGTCCTCGACGTCCTCGTAGCCGAGCGCCACCTCGTGCGAGGAGAGCGCCGTGCCGCAGCGCGGGCAGTAGGGGACGACCTTGTGGCCCTCGTAGAGCCGCTGCTCGTCCCACAGCCGGCGCAGCGACCACCAGACCGACTCGATGTAGTCGTTCTCGAGCGTCACGTAGGGGTCGTCGAGGTCGATCCAGAAGCCGATCCGCTCGGTCAGCCGGTTCCAGTCCTCGACGTACTCGAAGACCGATTCGCGGCAGCGGCGGTTGAACGCGGCGATCCCGTATTCCTCGATCTCCTGCTTGGAGGAGATGCCGAGCTGCTGCTCCACCTCCAGCTCGACCGGCAGCCCGTGGCAGTCCCAGCCCGCCTTGCGCGGCACCCGGTAGCCGCACATCGACCTGTAGCGCGGGTAGACGTCCTTGAAGACGCGGGCGAGGACGTGGTGGGAGCCGGGGCGGCCGTTGGCGGTCGGCGGGCCCTCGTAGAAGCTCCAGACCTCGCCGCCCTCGCGGGCGGCCAGCGAGCGGCGGAAGACGTCGCGCTCGCGCCAGCGCGCCAGCACCCGCTCCTCCAACTCGGGAAAGGACTGCTTGGAGTCGACTGGGCGAAAGCCGGGCATCACAAGTATTCCCGCGTCGCTCCCTCGCGGAAAATCAGATATGGACGCTCGGTCGCTCCCGTGCTCATGGGCAGGTGATTCTAGGAGCGGGTAGCCTCCGCGCCGCATGCCCCCGGCCTACGACCTGAATGGAAAGGTGGCGCTGGTCACCGGCGCCGCCCGCGGGATCGGCTTCGAGACCGCCCGCCAGGCCCACCTGCGCGGCGCCTCGGTCGCGGTGGTCGACCTCGACCCCGAGCAGGCGGGCGAGGCGGCCGAGCGGATCGGCCCGCGGGCGATCGGGATTGCCGCCGACGTCACCGACGACGCGGCGGTCAAGCGGGCCGTCGCCGAGACGGTCGAGCGCTTCGGCGGCCTCGACGTCGCCATCGCCAACGCCGGCATCGCCCCGGTGAAGATGGCGACCGTGCGCGGGATCGGCGCCGAGGAGTGGGAGCGGGTCTTCGAGGTCGACATCCTCGGCGTCTGGCGCACCGCGCGGGCGGCGCTGCCGCAGATCGTCGAACGGCGCGGCCACGTCGTCCTCACCTCCTCGGTCTACGCCTTCGTCAACGGGGTCTTCAACAGCTCCTACGCCGCCGCGAAGGCGGGCGTCGAGTCACTCGGCCGCTCGCTGCGCGCCGAGCTGATGCCGCTCGGCGCCAGCGCCGGCGTCGCCTACTTCGGCTGGGTCGACACCAGGATGGTCCAGGACGCCTTCGATGCCAACGGCGGGCGCATGGAGGAAAACCTGCCCGAGTTCCTGCGCAAGCGGATCGAGCCCGACGAGGCCGCCGCCGCTGTGGTGCGGGGAATCGAAGAACGGGCGCCGCGCATCTTCGCCCCCAGGTGGTGGCGCTACGTCTCCGCCCTGCGCGGCATCCTCAACCCGCTGCTCGACCGCCGCTTCGAACGCGACGCCAGGATGACGGCGGCAATCCGCGAGGTCGAGGCGGAAGCCGACGAGGAGGGCGCCGCCGCGGTCGCCTCAGCGGGCGACTGAGCGGCGCAGCCGACTTTCACCCGATCAGGGCGTGGTCGATGTCGGATGGGCCTGGCGAGTCAATTGCTCGAGTAGGAAGAGAAACGACTCGTAGGGCTCGCCGGTCGCGCGGCTGAGGCCGATCTCGCAGGTGCGGTTGCTGGAAAGGTGGGCGTCGAAGTCGCGGCCCGACAGCTCCGCCGCCTCGGCGGAGGCGGCGGACGCGGTCAGCTCGGGATGGGAGAAACCGCGGTCGCCGGCGAAGCCGCAGCAGGTCGCCGAGGGGGCGACGTAGACGTCCTCGGCGAGGAGGGCGACGAGCCTGCGCAAGCGCGGCTCCAGCCCGAGCTGCCGGGTGGCGCAGGTCGGGTGGACCGTGGCCGAGCCGACCTTGCGGTCGACCTCCAGCCGCGGCAGCAGGCGGTCGTGCGCCCAGGCGACGGAATCGAGGACATCCAGCCCGCGCGAGGCGTGCCGCGTTCTCCTCGCTCAGCGCGCCCTCGCCCGGCTCGGCGATCGCGTGGGTGCAGGAGGCGGCGTCGACCACAACCGGCAGCTCGCCCTCGCCGCTCCACCCCCAGAGCCGCTCGACCATCTCGTTCGCCTTGTGGCGGTGGGCGGCGCCGAACCCCTTCGAGCTCCACGGCAGCCCGCAGCACGAGCCCGCCACCTCGTCCGGGATCCAGACGGGAAGGCCGGCGCGAGCCGAGACCTCGACGAGCACCCCGGCCAACCCCCGCCGACGGGACGATATGTCCACCCCGACCGCACTTTTCGGCCCATCGGTCCCCGAGGCGAAGATGCGGTTCGTGCAGGAGGGCACGTAGACGGCCGCGGCGCCCTGGCGCGGCGTCGACGGCAGCTGCGGCGACGCCGCCGCGGGCAACCCCTTGCCGCGCTTCGTCCGCCGCGCCAGCGGGCCGCCGACCCGCAGCGCGGCGCGCGCGGCCCGCTCAGCCGCGCCCCAGCGCTTCGCCGCGGCCAGCGCCAAGCGCTCGGCGCGCTCGTTGCGGCGCCTGCCGCGCAGCTCCTTGACCAGCTCGCCGGTGTCGATCCCGAGCGGGCAGGCGAGCCGGCAGGAGCCGTCGGCGGCGCAGGTGTCGAGCCCGTCGTAGGAGTACTCCTCGAGCAGCGCCCGGCGCAGCGGCGAGCCCTGCGGTTGGCGGGCGATCTCACGGCGCAGGACGATCCGCTGGCGGGGCGTCGTGGTCAGGTCGCGGCTCGGGCAGACCGGCTCACAGAAGCCGCACTCGACGCAAGATGCTGCCTCCTGCTCGATATCCGGGGTGGTTTTCAGGTTGCGCAGGTGGACGCCCGGGTCGCGGTTGAGCACCACGCCGGGGGCGAGCACGCCGTCGGGGTCGGCGAGCCGCTTCAGCCGCCACATCAGCTCGGTCGCCTTCTCCCCCCACTCGCGCTCGACGTAGGGCGCCATGTTGATCCCGGTCCCGTGCTCCGCCTTCAGCGAGCCGTCGTACTTGTCGACGACCAGCTCGACCAGCTTCGACATGAAGGTCTCGTAGCGCTCCAGGTCCTCCCGTTTGCCGAAGTCCGGGGTGAGCATGAAGTGCAGGTTCCCGGCCGAGGCGTGGCCGGCGACGCCGGGCAGGAAGCCGTGGTCGCCGAGCAGCGCCTGCAGGTCGCGGGCGCCCTCGGCGATCCGCTCGGGCGGCACGCAGACGTCCTCGACGATCAGCGCCGTGCCGGGCAGGCGCAGCCGCCCGACCAGGCCGTGCAGGCCCTCGCGCACCCGCCAGGCCAGCTCGATCTGCTCGGCCTCGCGGGTGAACTCGATCGGGCGGATCGTCTCGTGCCCGGCGAGGAGCTCGTTCGCCCGGGCGACGTGCGCGTCCAGCTCGCCGTCGCTCCCGGCGCCGAACTCGACCAGCAGCACCGCCGACTCCGGCGGCAGCTCCTTCCACTCCTCGGGCGCGCCGACCATGTTCCAGGCGGCGGTGATCAGCGCCGGGGCGACCATCAGCTCGACCGCGGTGGCGCCGCAGCCGACCAGGTCGCGGACCGGGGCGATCGCCTCCTTGACCCCGGGGAAGTGGATCCAGGCGGTGGTCGTGCGCGCCGGCAGCGGCACGGTCTCGAACACCGCCTCGGCGACGAAGGCGAGCGTGCCCTCGGAGCCGACCAGGAGGCGGCGGAAGATCTCCAGCGGCTGCTCGGCGTCGAGAAAGGCGCAGAGCCGGTAGCCGGTGGTGTTCTTGATCGCGAACTTGCGCCGGATCCGCTCGCTCAGCTCGGGGTCGGCGCGGATCTCGTCGCGGATCGCGGCGAGGCCCTCGGCCAGCTCCGGCTCCAGCGAGGCGAAGCGCTCGGCCGCCCCCGCCGCGGCGGTGTCGATCGTCGTGCCGGAGGGCAGGACGAGGGTCATCGAGCGCAGCGTCGAGTAGGAGTCGTGGATGACGCCGCAGCGCATCCCGCCGGAGTTGTTGGCGATCACCCCGCCGACCGTGGCGATATCGGTGCTGGCCGGGTCGGGGCCGAGCTTGCGCCCGTGCGGGGCGAGGACGCGGTTGGCGTGGCCGAGCACCGTCCCCGGCTTGACCCGGGCCAGCGCGCCGCCCTCCTCTACCGCGACGCCGCCGAAGTGGCGCCGCACGTCGACCAGGATGCCGTCGCTCTGGCCCTGGCCGTTGAGGCTGGTGCCGCCGGCCCGGAAGACGACCGGCATGTCGTTGGCGCGACCGTAGGCGAGCGTCGCGGCGACGTCGCCGGCGTCGTGCGCCATCACCACCGCCTGCGGCAGCAGCCGGTAGGGGCTGGCGTCGGAGGCGTAGCGGACGATGTCGCTGGCCCGGCCCAGCACCCGGTCGGCGCCGAGCAGCGCCTCCAGGTCGCTGCGCAGCGGCTGAGGGGTCCCCGCCGCCAGCGTCTCGGGAGCGCGGTCGGGGGCGGCGACGCTCATGACGGTCCCAGATCACCGCCATACGGCGTCCTCGGTCGCCCGAATAGGTCACCTATTCGGGCTTCCTGCGTCCTTGTCTGGCGGCGCCTGGACCTCGTCATGACCAACGTCACGAGAGACACTAAAAGAGCGACATGCCCGGGGCCACCGGGACTTCGATCAGCTCCGGCTTCGAGGAGGCGAGCGCCCGCGCCAGCGCCTCAGCCACCTCGTCGCGGCCCGTCGCCCGCTGCGACTCGACTCCGTAGCCCGCCGCGACCGCGGCGACGTCGAGCCCCGGCAGGTCGAGGCCGGGCGCCCCCTGCACCGACTCGACTTCGGCGAACCACTTGAGGATCGCGTACTCGTCATTGCGGAGGACGAGGAAGGTGACCGGTACGCCGTAGGCGGCGGCGGTCCAGAAGGCGGTGACCGCGTACTGGACCGAGCCCTCGCCGACCACGCAGACCACCGGGCGGTCCGGCTGGGCGAGCTGCACCCCGACCGCCGCGGCGAGACCGAAGCCGAGCCCGCCGCCGGCGGTGAAGTAGTAGCTGCCGGGCCGCGAGACTCGCAGCTGGTTGCGCAGCGCCAGCGTGCTCGCCGGCGACTCGAGGACGACGATCCCGTCCTCGGGGAAGACCTCGGCCAGGGCGGAGTGGACGGTGGAGGAGTCGAGCGGCTCGCTGGGGGGGATTTCCTGCGGGCCCTGGTTCGGCTCCGGCGCCGGGCGCGAGGACTCCGGCGCCGCCTCCAGCAGCGCCTCCAGGGTCAGCTTCACGTCGGCGACGATCGCCTCGCCCATCGGGGCGCGGACGGCCTCGTCGGGGTCGCTGGTGATCGCGACCAGCTCCGCCCCCTCCGGCAGCAGCCGGCCTGGGATGTGCGGGTAGTAGGGGAAGACCGAGCTGCCGGCGACGAGGATCAGGTCGTGGCCCTCGAGCGTCTGCGCGACCGGTCCGATCGCCGGTGGAAGCACGCCGCGGAAGTTCGGGTGGCTCTCGGGGAAGCCGAGCTTGCCGCCGCCGGGCGCCGGAGTCGCCCAGACCGGCAGCCGCTGCCGCTCGGCCAGCGCCACCGCGGCGTCCCAGCCTCCGCTGGCGTCGATGTCGGGACCGGCGACCAGGACCGGGTTGGCGGCCGAGTCGAGCCGCTCGGCCAGCGCCCTCACCGCCTCCGGGTCGGCGGTCGCACGGCCCGTCACCCGGCGCGAGATCGCCTCGAGGGCATCGCCCTCGTCGACCTCGGCGTACCAGTCGTCCATCGGCACGGAGACGAAGACCGGGCCCTGCGGCGGCAGCGAGGCGAGGTGGATTCCGCGGCCGAGGGCGAGCGGCACGTCCTCGGCGCGCGGCGGCTCGTAGGACCACTTGACCAGCGAGTACGGCATCAGAGCCGCGTCGCGGTTGGTCAGGTTCGCCTGCAGGGTCATCTGCGCCCGCGTCTGCTGGCCGGCGGTGACCAGCAGCGGCGTGTGGTTGGACTGTGCGTTGAAGATTGCCCCCATCGCGTTGCCCACCCCCGGCGCCGTGTGCAGGTTGGCGATCGCCGCGCGGCGCGAGGCCTGCGCGAAGCCGTCCGCCATCCCGACCACGACCGCCTCCTGGAGGCCGAGCACGAAGCGGAAATCGCCCGGGAAGTCGGCCAGCATCGGCAGCTCGGTCGAGCCGGGGTTGCCGAAGATCGTGGTCATCCCGCGAGCCCGGAAGAGGTCGAAGCTGGCGTCGCGAACGGTCGGCATCGGGAATGCAACCTTATCCTTGCGCGGCTCAAGGCGGTCCCCGGTCGCGGTCGATAACGGAGGCATGCGACGCCTGGCGACCTTCCTAGCGGCAGCCGCGCTGCTGGCCTCCCTCCCGGCGGCGGCGCAGGGCGCGGCGGCGCCGACCCGGATCGTCCACGCGAGCGGGCGGATCGTGCCGATCCCCGCCGCGATCCCACACGAAGCAGGCGACATGGTCGACCGCCGCATCGTGCCCGACCTGCGCTGGATCGCCGCCCGCTTCCCGATCTACGTCACCGACGGCTACTCGGGACCGTTGCCGGACGGCGCCCGGGTCGGCTGCCACGGCTGTCACGTGAGGCGCTCGGACCACTACAACGGCCTCGCGGTCGACATCGTGCCGCTGCGCTGGAGCGACCGGTGCGACCGCAACTGGCGCGGAATCACCCGCCTCGCCCGCTGGGCCGAGCCGCGCCAGAACCGCCCCCGGCCGCCCTTCCGCTGGGTCGGCTACGACGGCGATGCCGGTCACGGCTGCGGCAACCACCTGCACCTCTCCTGGGAACACGCCGCCGCCCCGCAGTTCCAGCTCGCCGAATGGGTCGAGGTCTTCCCGGTGCGCGGCCCGGTCGGGACTGCGCAACCGCCGCAGCACCCGGGCGGGCCGCGGGGGGCGCGCAGCCGAGCACGCCGCCTGCCGGAGTGACCCCGCCGGCAGGCCCGCAGGGCGGCAGCGAGCCCGGTCCGGCGCCGCCGGCGGGCCCGCAGGGCGGCATCTCGAGCGCCCGGTCCGGCGGCGTCTCCCCACGCGGCGACTGAGCCACCCGCGGAGCCACATGCCAAACGATGAAGGATTCTGGGTACTCCAGACCCCCAAATCCTTCAACAAGCCTGGGCAGGTCTCCATAGGATGCGGCGGATGCGCCGCGTCCTTGCACTTACCGTCCTTGCGGGCGGCCTGATTGCCGCCGGCTGCGGCTCGCCGAGCGACACGACCCCGGTCGCCTGCCTGAGCGGCGCCAACTCCTACCTGCGCGCCCTCGAAGATGCGCCCGGGCCAGTCGAGCTGGCCGGTGAGACGCCGATCTCCGACTGCGTGGCCGAAAACCAGAAGGGCGGCGATCTGGCGACGGTCGGCGAGGCGATGGTGACGGCGGCGACCAGGCTCAACGCCGAAGCCCGCGCCAGGCCGGGCGGCGCCGCCAACCTGCGGCTCGGCTACCTGCTGGGGGCGGCCGAGCGCGGCGCCGAGGGCAGCGAAGGCATCCACACGGAGCTGATCCGCCGGCTCGTCGCGGCGGCCCGCTACAGCCCCGACAACCGGCCGTTGCCGGCGGCGTTCTATCGGGCATATCGGTCCGGATACGCTGCCGGTCAGAAGAACGGCTGAACTACGAGTGGCCCAGCTGCCCCGGTTTGCAGCGGCCCCGATCGAGGAGACAAATGCCTGAGCAGCTATGGGGTGGCGAGACCACCAAAGCAGTCGAGAACTTCCAGGTGTCCGGCGAGCGCGTGCCCGTCCCCGTGATCCGCTGGCTGGGACGGCTGAAGGCCGCCGCAGCTCGGGCGAACGGCGAGCTGGGCCGGCTCGACGCCGAGCTCGCCGCGGCGATCGCCGAAGCGGGCGAGGCGGTGGCGGCCGGGGAACACGACGACCAGTTCCCGGTCGACGTCTTCCAGACCGGCTCCGGCACCTCCTCGAACATGAACGCCAACGAGGTGATCGCCAGCCTGGCCGGCGACCCGGCCCACCCCAACGACCACGTCAACATGGGCCAGTCCTCCAATGACGTCTTCCCCTCCGCCGTCCACCTGGCGGCGCTCGACGGGACGACCCACGACCTGCTGCCGGCGATGAACGGCCTCCAGGGGGCGCTGGCCGAGAAGGAGACCCGCTTCGCCGACGTCGTCAAGGCCGGCCGCACCCACCTGATGGACGCGGTGCCGGTGACGCTCGGGCAGGAGTTCGGCGGCTACGCAGCGCAGGTCAGGCTGGGGATCCAGCGGGTCGAGGGCACGTTGCGGCGGGTCGGGCAGATCCCGCTCGGCGGCACGGCCACCGGCACCGGCCTCAACACCCACCCCGAGTTCGCGGCGAGGGTGCGCGAGAAGCTGGCCGAGGAGACCGGCCTGGCGATCTCCGAGCCGCTCGATCGCTTCGAGGCGCAGGGCAACCGCGACGCGCTGGTCGAGCTCTCCGGGGCGCTCAAGGTCTACGCGGTCTCGCTCAACAAGATCGCCAACGACCTGGCGCTGATGGGCTCGGGCCCGCGCGCCGGGTTGGCCGAGCTGCGCCTGCCGGAGCTGCAGAAGGGGTCCTCGATCATGCCGGGCAAGGTCAACCCGGTGATCCCCGAGGTGGTGATCCAGGTCGCCGCCCAGGTGGTCGGCAACGACACGGCGATCACGATGGCCGGCAGCCAGGGGCAGTTCGAGCTGAACGTGCGGGTGCCGTTGATCGCCCGCGACCTGATCGACTCGATCGGGCTGCTCGCCTCGGCCTCGCGGCTGCTCAACGAGAGGTGCGTCGCCGGCCTGGAGGCCAACGAGGAGATGACCGAGCGCCACGCCGAGGCGACCCTCGCCACCGCCACCGCGCTCAACCCCCACATCGGCTACGACCGCGCCGCCGACATAGTCAAGGCGGCGGCCGAGTCGGGCCGCTCGCTGCGCGAGGTGGCGCTCGAGCAGGGCGTCGAGCCCTCCGTCCTCGAGGAGGCCCTCGACCACCGGCGTATGGCCCGCCCGCACGGCTGAGGCGCCCCAACCCTCGGCGCGCCCACATGCGCGTTCGCAGTTTTCACCCTCAACGGGAAGAAACTGCGAACGCCGGGAATGAGTCAGCCCTGCAGGGTGATGAAGCGCTCCTCGGTGAGCTCTTGGACAGCGTAGGCGGGGCCCTCGCGGGTGTTGCCGGAGTCCTTGATGCCGCCGTAGGGCTGCTGGTCGGCGCGGAAGGTGGGCACCTCGTTGACCAGGACGCCGCCGAACTCGAGGGTGCGGGCGGCCTCCAGGCCGCGGCCCATGTCGCGGGTGAACACCCCGGCCTGGAGGCCGAACCTGGAGTCGTTGGCGATCCGCAGCGCCTCGCCGAACTCGCTGTAGCGGTCGATCGTCGCCACCGGCCCGAAGACCTCCTCGCACCAGACCTTGGCCTCGTGCGGCGGCGAGGCGAGCAGGGTCGGGGCGAGGCAGCGGCCCGCGTCGACCAGCTCGCCGCCGCTCAGCAGCTCGGCGCCGCCGGCGACCGCCTCGTCGACCCAGTCCTTGACCCGGTCGCGGTCGCCCGGGGAGATCAGCGGGCCGACGTCGGTCTCCGGGTCGAGCGGGTCGCCGACCCGCAGCGCCTCGGCGCCCGCGACGAGGCGCTCGACGAAGGCGTCGGCGACCTCCTCGTGGACGAGCACCCGCTGGATCGAGATGCAGCTCTGGCCCGCGTGGGAGAAGGCGTGCAGCGCCGCCTTGTCGGCCGCCGTCTCCCAGTCGCCGTCGGCGTGGACGATCAGCGGCGCGTTGGAGCCCAGCTCGAGGTTGACCTTCTTGTGGGGCACGCGGCTGCGGATCCCCCAGCCGACCGCGGCGGAGCCGGTGAAGCTGAGAGCGGCAGTCAGCTCGTGCTCGACGATCGCGTTGCCGACCTCCGAGCCGGGGCCTGGGACGACGCTGAGCCAGCCGGCCGGCAGGCCCGCCTCGACCAGGATCGCGGCCAGCTTCAGGGCCGAGATCGGCGTCTGCCCGGCCGGCTTGAGGACGACCGCGTTGCCGGCGGCGATCGCCGGACCGAGCTTGTGGGCGACCAGGTTGAGCGGGAAGTTGAAGGGGCTGATCGCTCCGACCACGCCGTAGGGGACGCGCACCGTCACGCCGAGCTTGCCGGCGCCCGCCGCGGAGGCGTCCATCGGCACGGTGCCGCCGCTCAGCTTGCGCGCCTCGACGGCGGAGAAGGTGAGCGTGTCGACGCAGCGTCCCGCCTCCGCCTGGGCCGTCTTCAGCGGCTTGCCGGCCTCGGCGGCGATCGTCAGCGCCAGGTCGTCGAGCCGCTCGCCGGCCAGCTCGGCGGCGCGGTCGAGGACGGCGGCGCGCTCGTGCTGGGCGAAGTCGCCCGACTCGAAGGCGGCACGGGCGGCGATCGCCGCCCGGTCGACCAGCGCCGCGTCGCCCCGCGCGACCCTGCCGACCGCGCTGCCGTCGTAGGGGCTGGCGACCTCGTCCCACTCGCCGGTCGCCAGCCAGTCTCCGGCGACGAGCAGCTTGTGGTCGATCGCTCTCACGGCCTGCGTCGCCATCCGGACAAGGGTAGTGGAGGCCAAGACTCCCCTTTCCCGAATCTGTTGACCGAGAGATGCCCGACGGGACAGCGACATCCAACAGCCTGTGGCGAGTTGTTGTCGGTATGCGACAACAACTCGCCACGCTCGCCCTGGTCGCGGCCTTCGCGCCGCTGCTGCTCGCCCCGACCGCCCGGGCCGGCGTCCGCTGGGTGGTGCTCGGCCACGGCTTCGGCCACGGGGTGGGGATGAGCCAGTACGGCGCCTACGGCTATGCCCGGCACGGCAAGGGCTACCGCTTCATCCTTCGCCACTACTACCCGGGGACGACGATCGGCAGGCTGGCCGGGCCGCGGACCGTCCGCGTCCTGCTCGACGTCTCCAGCGGCGAGGTCGGCTTCGGCGGCGCGGCCAGCGCCTGCGGCCGCAGCCTCGACCCGAAGCGCCGCTACGCGGCGCGGCGGCTGGGACGCAGCGTGCAGCTCCGCGCCGCCGGGGGCCGGGCGCTGGCCAACTGCGGCCGCAGGCTGCGCGCCACCGGGCACGGCTCGGTGAGGATCGGCGGGGTCGCCTACCGCGGCGCGCTCGAGGTCGTGCCGACCGGCAGCGAGCACGGCTCGCTCAACGCCGTAAACGCGGTGCCGGTCGACCAGTACGTGAAGGGGGTGATCGCGAACGAGTCGCCCCCCTCCTGGCCGCAGGCGGAGCTGCGCGCGCAAGCGGTCGCGGCCCGCTCCTTCGGGCTGGCCGCCAGAGTCGACGGCAACGGCTTCGACCTCTACGCCGATACCCGCAGCCAGGTGTACGAGGGGATCGGCAGCGAGACCGCCGCCACCAACCAGGCGGCCACGGCGACCAGGGGCCAGGTCGTGACGTACGGCGGCGAGGTCGCCGAGACCTTCTTCTCCGCCTGCTCGGGAGGCCACACCGAGAGCGTCCAGAACGTCTTCTTCGGCCCGCCGATCCCGTACCTGACCGGAGTCCCCGACCCCTACGACGGCGCCTGCCCGTTGCACAGCTGGACGCTCCGCTTCTCCGGGCGGGAGATCAGCGCCAGGCTCGGCGCCTACCTCGACGGCGGGCTGAAGCGAGTCGTCGTCACGAAGCGCGGCGTCTCGCCGCGGATCGTCCGGGCGAAGCTGGTCGGGACGCGCGGCACGACCAAGGTTCGCGGCGACCGGCTGCAATCGGCGCTCGGCGCCTACAGCAGCTGGATGAGCTTCCGCAAGATCGTCGGCGGCAAGGTCGTCGGCGGTGAAGAAGGCGGAGAAGGCCAGGGCGCTCCGCCGAGCGGCGGCTCGCCGGGCGGCCCGGCCGGCGGTGCTGCGGCCGGCTGAGCCGCCCGGGGCGGAGCCTCCCTCTCAGCTCCTGGAACCGTGCCTCTTGTTGCCTCTACGGTGTTTCCGCTTCTTCTGCTTCAGCCGCACGGTGCGGCTGGCGACACCGCTGCCGCGCAGCTTGACCTTGCGGCCGCGCCTGCCGGCTCTCCGCACCAGCACCCTGCCCCTGCGCGTCAGCCGCACGCGGAGCGTCCTGCGTCCGCGAGCCGGGATCGAGAAGCCGGCCCTGCCGATCACGACGTTGCGCACCCGCCGCTTGGAGCGCTTCGCCCCCTTGCCCTTGCGAACCTTGACCCGGGCGACGAGCCGCAGCGAACCCTGGCAGGCGCCGGCGCCGCGGCAGGTCAGCTTGAGGAACGCCCTGCCGCGCTTGACCAGCGCGATCTTCTCGGCGAAGGCGATGCCGCGGATGAGCGGGGGCGGCGTGACCTCGGTGTAGGAGATCGAGTTCGAGCACGGACGAGGTGTTGCCGGCGTCGTCGGTGGCGGTGGCGCTGAGCTGGGTGGTGGTGTTGTCGGCGACACTGACCGTGAGGCCTGGCGAGCCGAAGCTGGCGGCGCTACCTTCGGCCGCGACCGGGCCCGAGCAGTCGGCTCGACTTGTAGACGCGGACCGTCGAGTGGCTCTCGGCGCTGCCTTTCACCTTGGGGTTGTTGTCGTTAGCCGGGCTCGGCCGGGTCGGTGCCGGTGATCGTCGGCGCCGGCGGTCGCCCCGCTGGCCTCGCATTTGTAGACGCTGAGGTCGTCGATGAACCAGCCGTAATCGTCGAATGAGCTGTCGGTGCCGATGCGGAAGCGGAACCGGACGTTCTGGCTCGCGAGGCTCGAGAGGTCAACCCGTGGAGGAGATGTAGCCGTTGCTCTCCGCAGTGAATGCCGCCTGTCCGCCGATCGGGTTGCCGAACGAGCTGCTTACGGTCCCGTTGTAGCCGTTGTCGGTGAACAGCGGACCGGCGTCAACCCAGCTCGCGCCGCCGTTGGTGCTGTACTGGAGCTGGCCGCCGTCGTAGCGGGTTCCGTTCCCGGGAGCGTCCTCAAACGCGTAGGAGTGGTTGAAGCGCAAGTAGGCGGTACCCGCAGGGATCGCCAAGTCCGCCGTCCTGGCCATCACGTAGTTTGCCGTCGCGCCCTTGTTGTAGCCCCAGAAATTGGTTTCCCCGCTGGTCGCGTAAGTTGCGTCGAAGCCGTAGGGGTTCGAGTTCTGCGGGTAGTACCACTCATCGGCGCCGGACACTGCGCTGTGCGACCAGTTGCCGCTGGCGGGGTTCTCGAGGTCGTCGGAGAAGAGGTTGACCCGGCTCTCGCCGGCGCCGCAGACCGGCGCCTCGGGCGCGGGGCCGTTGACCGGCTGTTGGTTCATCTCGGTCGCGTCGACGGCGTCGGTGACCTCTTGGCAATCGGCAGCAGTGATGCCCTCGGCTCCGCCGATCGCGTCCGTGCAGGCCTGCTGGAGCGCGTTGTAGAGATCCGCGTAGTCGCTGCCGGAGGTCAGCAAGCCGTTCTCGACGTCGTGGTAGATGCGGGCTGCTTTGTCGATCCCGATCCCGGTGACGGTCTTGCCATTGAAGGTATCGCCGTCGGCGAGCAAATAAGCAGCCTTGTTGTTGACGCCGCTGTTGGTATGCACGCCGCCGTTGTCTCCGAAGGGATAGTTGTCGGGGTCGGCCGCGTACAGCGCGCTGGTCATCTTGTCGGGGTCGCCGAACGAAGGCGGGTTCTGCATGTCGCGGATCGCCCCGATCCCCGGGATGTCCTCACCGAGTTCCCAGCGCACGCCGGCCGTGTCGTTACCGGCCCCGTTGGTGAGGTCGATGTACTCACCGAACACGTCGGACATCGACTCGTTGATCGCACCCGACTGGTACCAGTAGAAGAGATGCGACGTGAACTCGGTGAAGCCGTGGCTCAACTCGTGGCCCACCACGTCGTCGGCGGCGGCGAAGCCGGTCCCGTAGACCATCTGCGAGCCGTCCCAGAAGGCGTTTTCGTAAGGGCAAGGTTCGCCGATCGGACAGAAGCGGACCGTCGAGACCAGCGGCAGACCGGCGCCGTCGAGGCTGTCGCGCCCGAAGCGGCTCGAGTAGAAGTCATAGGTGTCGCCAGCGTAGTCGTAGGCCGCGTCGATGTCGGCGTTCCCGGTCGCTGCATCCCCCTCTTCCCGGTCGTACGGCGAAATGCAGGGATAGTCGCTCGCGCTGTTGGCTGCGTCGCAGACTCGCCGGTCCTTGACTTCCTCGGTCAAGTCGATGGTCTCGGCGACGACGCCGATCTTGGCGTCGACGAGTACGAGCAGGCGCAAGGCGGGATCAGCGGTTGAGGAGACTTCGGTCTGCCAGACGAGCGTCGGGACATCGAGTCCCGGCCCGCCGAGCAGTCGCGAGTCGTAAATCGCGAGTTGCGGGTCAGTCGCCTGCAGCTCGGACGCTGCCTCCGGGCGACTCTTGGCGACCGAGGCGACCGCGGTTTGCCGCGCCTCGGCCGACGCAATTTTCGCCGAGGTGCCGACCTTGTCGGGCTCCACCTCGCCGAGCGCGGAGAGGACGTTGCCGGCCGAATCGACGTCGACAGCCAGTTCTCCGGCAAGTACGGGAACGCCGCTGATCGTCTGTTGGAGGCGGACGGCCGTGTAGCCGTTCGGGTTGTCGGCGGTGCCGGCGAGACGCAGGGTGCTCGAGCCCGCCTTCAGGCCGAACTCGGGGCCATACGAGTCGAGAAAGGCGCGCGCAGCCGCGGCAGGAGACGCGTTCGCGTCGAGGCCGGGGCGGCGAGCGATCGGCTGACCGGGGGCGGTTCCGATGAAGCGCACCTCACCCGTCTCGCGGTGAAGGGCGACGTCCACACCGGGACCGAGCTCGCGTTCGAGTCGCGCGGCACGGTCGCTCCCGAACGCACCAAGCCCAGCGGCGCTCTCACCGCTGGCGATCGCCGCCAGCGCGCCAGCTGCCACCATCACGCAAAACACCAACCCGCTCAGAAGAACACGGTTTCGCATTACTTACCTCCCACCGCCGGTAAGGAGCCCCAACTCGCGTAACGACAAAGGTCAGCCTTTATCTTAACTGGGTACGTAGTAATCCTAGACAGGCACGTTGAGTTCGGTCAACCCAACTTCTTCGTGAAGAGGACCTCAGGCCTTTCATGTAACCGCCATCGGGATAGGGCTGGATCGGGATTCCGTGGTCGGTCTCTCGCATTCCCAGCTCGTAGGCGGCGCCCCCGGACAGCTCAAGCCTGCGGGGAGGAAGCGCGGGGCGTTCGACGGTCAGCTCGAGGTCGGCAACCGAGCAGTTGACCGTGTTGTGCTCCGGCCCCTTCGGGTCGGCGTAGACCCAGCCGACGAAGTCCTTCTTCGGAGCCGAGACCCTGCCGCGGACGACCACGTCCTTGCCCGGCAGGACGAAGGAGCACGCCCCCGGCGACTCCTCGACCGAGGCGGAGCGGACCCGGCCGAGGCCGCCGAGCCGGTGGGACTCGCCGTCGAGCGCCAGCATCCCGGAGGGAATCCAGGGGGTGGTCCAGGGGCCGAGCGCGATCCGCGCGGCGCCGGCGTCGAAGTAGGCGCCGGGCGCGCCCTCGAAGCCGCTGCCCTCCAGCCAGACCCAGCGCTCGGCGTGCTCGCTGCCCCAGTTGTGGCCGATCATCCCCGGCCAGCCGGCGACCTCGATCTCCTCGCCGTCGAGCGCCAGCCGGCCGTCGAAGCGCGCCTCGGGAACGGGGGCGACGAACTTGGTGCGGGGCAGCGGCGCCTCGTACAGCCAGTCCGCCGGCAGGTACTGGCAGGGAGCGGCGTCGCCGGCGAAGTCCAGCTGCCACTCGGCCGCGAGCGCGTCGGTGTCGACCGAGCCGCTCGCCCGGCCCGGCCCGATCTCCGCCCCGTCGACCCTGATCCACGAGCCGACGGGCGCCGCCAGCTCTCCCGCCGGCACGGTCACCTTGGTCGCCCGCGGACCCTCCGCCTCGCGGTCGAACAGCGTGAACCAGATCGAGGCGTTGGGCTCCGCCCCGGGCCGCTTGTGGACCGTGTGCCGGATCCAGATTCCCCGACCGCCGCCGGGCCGGCAGGCCTTTACGTAGAAGCTCTCGTAGTGGCCCGCCTTGGCGGCGACCCGCGGGAAGCGCGCTCCCTGGTCCATGGCGCTAGACCTTAATCGTGATCACGTCGCCGTCCTGGACCACGTAGTCGCGACCCTCGATCCGCAGCAGGCCGCGATCGCGGGCCGGCGCGTAGCCGCCGCACTCGACCAGCTCCCGCCAGCCGATCGCCTCGGCTTTGACGAAGGCCTCCCGGATCTCGGTGTGGACCTCCCCCGCCGCCTCCCAGACGGTGGCGCCACGGGGCAGTGGCCGGGCGACCGCCTCCTTGCCCTCGCCGGCGGTGAAGAAGGTGATCAGGTCGAGCAGGTCGTAGGCGGCGCGGACGAGGCGGGCCAGCCCGGAGCCCTCGACCCCGTAGGACTCGCGCATCTCCTCCGCTTCGGCCGGGTCCAGCTCGGCCAGCTCGCCCTCGATCCGGGCGCTGACCGCGACCACGCCGGCGCCGACCGCGGCGGCGTGCTCGGCGACCGCCCCCGGCGGGTCGGCGTCGCCCTCGTCGACGTTGGCCACGTAGAGGACCGGCTTCGTGGTCAGCGCCCCCAGGTTGCGGTCGGCGTCGGGCGCCGCCGTCGGGACGGGGATCGAGCGGGCCGGGCGGCCCGTGGCAAGCGCTCCGCGCACCGCCTCCAGCCAGTCGTGCTCGGCGATCGCCTCGGCGTCGCCCGACTTCGCCTGCTTGCCTACTCGCTGTAGGCGCCGCTCGACCTGCTCGAGGTCGGCGAGCATCAGCTCGGTCTCGATCGTCTCGATGTCGGCCAGCGGATCGACCCGGCCGTCCGGGTGCGGGACGCCGCCGTCGGCGTGGCAGCGGACGACGTGGCAGATCGCGTCGGTCTCGCGGATCGAGGCGAGGAAGCGGTTGCCGAGCCCCTCCCCCTCCGAGGCGCCCTTGACCAGGCCGGCGATGTCATGGAAGAAGATCGTCGCCGGCACCAGCTCGGAGCTGCCCACCGTCTCCGCCACCTGCGCGAGGCGCTCGTCGGGCACCTCGGCGATCGCGACGTTCGGCTCGATCGTCGTGAACGGGTAGTCGCCGGTCTGCGCACCGGCCCTGGTGAGCGCGTTGAAGAGGGTCGACTTGCCGGCGTTGGGCAGCCCGACGATCCCGACCTTCATTAAGCGCCGCCTCCTCCGCTCCCGTGGGGGGCCAGGGAATCAGATATGGATGGCCCCCCACTCCCGCGTCCGGGGGCGGTTTTCTCTTCTCTCATAAGGACAAGGGCACCACTAGCCCCAGGAGGATCCCGAGCAGGGCGCCGGCGAGGACGTCGGAGGGATAGTGCATCCCCAGGTAGGGACGTCCCAGGGCCAAAGCGAAGGCCAGCAAGAATGCGAGCGCCCCGAGCGGCTCGACCCGGGTCATCGCCGTGGCGACGGCAAACGACGCGGTGGCGTGCGCGGAGGGGAAGCTGAGCGAGCTGGGGGCGCCGCCGAGCGGCGGCAGCCCCTCCAGCACAGGCCGCCGCCGCCTGACGATCGCCTTGACCACGAAGTTCAGCCCGATCGCGATCGGCCCCAGCGCAGCGCAGATCAGCCACGCTTCGCGATTCGCGCTGTCGGCGATCGCCAGCAACACGCCGGCCGCCACCCAGATCGCCCCGTTGTTCCCGGCCTTCCCCAGGGCTTTCGCAGCCCTCTCCACCCCGGGCGAGTGCCCGCGGGTCCGCATCGAGCGCAATAGCCTGAGGTCGAAATCCGCCATCGGCGGCGCAGGATATTGGGCGCCGGGGGCTACTCCGACGCCCACGCCGACCGCGGTCGATCAGAATCAAGACCACCCGATGCCCTTCGTCCCGAGCTACGAGCACAAGCCCGGCCACCATTGCGGCTCGACCGCGCTGCGCAACCTGCTCGCCTTCCACGGCGTCGAGATCAGCGAGGAGATGGCGTTCGGCCTCGGGGCGGGCGCCTGCTTCTACTACGTGACGATCGAGGGCACCTCGCCCAGCCACTGGTTCAACGGCCGTACGGCGCGCCTCGAGGAGAGCTTCGCCGAGCTGACCGGCGCGGCGCTGCGGCTGCGCACCTTCGAAGTCCGGCAACGGCGCCTGGGAGGCGGCCCGGGCGGAGGTCGACGCCGGCAACCCCGTCCTGCTGCTCACCGACCTCTACTACCTCGACCACTACGGCAAGTCGGCCCACTTCCCGGGCCACGCGGTCGTCCTCGCCGGCTACGACGAGGAGATGGCGCACCTCTCCGACACCGCGTTCGACGAGCTGCAGACGACTCGCCTGGAGAGCCTCGACCGGGCGCGCCACAGCGACCATCCCGCCTATCCCCTCGCCGGGCACATGTTCACCGTCGCCGGCGAGGTCGACCCCGAGCAGCTGCGCGAAGGCGGTCCCGGCGGCGATCGAGCGGGCGGCGCGGGCGATGCTCGAGCCGGAGTTCCGCGACTTCTCCGGCCTCGACGCGGTCCGCCGGCTCGCCGCCGAGGCCGGCTCCTGGCCGGAGGTCGCCGAGGACTGGCAGTGGTGCGCGCGCTTCGGCTACCAGGTGATCGAGCGCCGCGGAACCGGCGGCGGCGCCTTCCGGCTGATGTACTCGCGCTTCCTCGAGGAGGCCGGCCGCCCCGAGGCTCCGCTCGCCGCCGACGCCGCCGCGGCCTGGACCGAGCTTGCGCAGGCCTTCTAGGCCGCCAGCGAGCGCGACGACCCGGCCCCGCCCTTTGGCGGCGGATCGACGCCGCGGCCAAGCCGCGTGGCCGCGGCAGAGGAACGCCTTTGGTCGTCACTCGACAAGATGCGTGTAGCTCTCCATGGACAGCGAGGGGTTGGATCGTGTACCGTTTTCAAGTGCGGGAGGCGGGTAACGATATGAAACCCGTCTTGGAGGAGAATCTGATGAGAGAGTCCTGGCACGCTCGACCGGCCTGCTTGCGCTTGCCGTCGCGCTGGTCGTTTTCGCTTTCGGCGCCTCGGCCGCCCGGGCCGCGTTCGGGGTCGAAGAATGGCAGGTGGTCACGTGTAGCGAAAACGTCGACACGCCATCGCTGGGCTTCCCGCCGGTGATCGGCGCGTTTCCCCTGGAACAGTCGGGGGAACAGTGCCTCGCAACGCACTCCCTCCAAATGGTTCAAGCAGGCTGCCGGCCACCCGAACCACGGGCATCACCGACCTGACGCTCAATAACACCGCCGGCGCCCCGGAAGGCGCGGTCAAAGACATCTTCATCGAAACCCCCGCGGGGTTGAGCGTCAATCCCGAGGCCCTTCCCCAGTGCAGCCTGGCACAGGCGGAGGCTGACATCACGGAATGCCCTCCGACCACTCTCGTCGGCCTCAACTACCTCACCGTCGTGGTGGCCCCGGGACCCACGTTGGCGCGGAAAGCCGCCCCGGTCTACAACGTCGAGCCGTTCTTCGGCCACCCCTCGATGGTCGCCTTCCCAAACTCGGCCGAAGAAGCGGTCTACGTCGTCGGATCGCTCGATCCCGTCGACCAGCACGTCAACTTCGCGATCAGCGACCTCGAGTCGCCGCTGGAAGGCGGCCCGCCCCTGGTCCGCACCCGGCTCGTCTTCGACGAAGGTGAAGCCGTTTTCGGCCCTGGGATGCGATCTGGCAACGGCACCTACCTGACGCTGCCGAGCCAGTGCGGCACGACGGCCGACGCGACCGTGAAGGTCGACTCGCACGAAGGCGCCGCCGACCAGGCGACCTTCACGACGCCCTACGTTGGCGAAGGCTGCGACAAAGTGCCCTTCGACCCGACGATCGAGACCACCGTCGACAGCGCGACCGACTCGCCCGAGCCGGTCACCCTCGACCTGGGGATCCCGTTCGACCCCGAACAGCCGATCGCCAACTCGTACCTGAAGAAGGCGAACGATCACGCTGCCCGAGGGAGCGGGGCTCAACCCCTCGCTGGCCAACGGGCTTAAGACCTGCACCGACGCGCAGTTCGGCTACCACACCAACAACCCGATCGCCTGCCCGGACGGGTCGAAGATCGGCACCACCGAGGTGCAGACCCCGTCGCTGCCGCCTGACTCCCTGGACGGCACGGTCTACGCCGCCGAGCCGCTCAGCAGCGATCCCAGCTCGGGCGAACAGTTCCGGATCTTCCTCAACGTCGGCTCGGAGCGCTACGGGGTGAACGTGCGCCTGATCGGCCATGTGTTCCCCAACCTGAAAACGGGTCAGCTGACCGCGGTCGTCGACGAAAACCCGCAGGCGACCTTCCGCTCCTTCAAGGTGCACGTCGACGGAGGGGCGCGCGGGGCGCTCACCACGCCCGGCACCTGCGGTCCGCACACCACGACCACCGACCTGACGCCGTGGACGGGGACCGGGGATGCGCACCCAAGCGGCGCGTACACCCTCACCACGACCCCGGGCCGCGGGCCCTGCGCTCCGACGCTGGCCGACCGCCCCTTCAACCCCGGCTTCGTCGCGGGGCCGGAGGCGGCCACGGCGGGCGCCTACAGCCCGTTCAGGCTGCTGCTCCGGCGGCCCGACGGCGCCCAGGAGATCCGCCAGCTGAACGCCAACCTGGCGCCCGGGATGGTCGCCAGGCCTGAAGGGGTGGCGTACTGCCCGGAGGCGAACATCGCCGCCGCGGCCGCGAAGAGCGGCGCGGCGGAGGACGCCGCCCCGAGCTGCCCCGCCTCCAGCCTGGTCGGCGGGGTCGCGCTCGCCGCCGGCTCGGGCCCGGCGCCGTTCCACACGGCCGGCAAGGTCTACCTGGCCGGCCCCTACAAGGGCGCGCCGCTCAGCATGGTGTTCGTGACGCCGGCGGTCGCGGGCCCCTACGACCTGGGCACCGTCGTGGTCCGGGCGGCCCTGTACGTCGACCCCGAAACGGCCGAAATCCACGCCGTCTCGGACCCGATCCCCTACGTGTTCGGCGGCGTCAAGCTCGACATCCGGGCGATCGACGTCTTGATCAACCGGCCGAGCTTCACCGTCAACCCGACCACCTGCCGCAGGCCCTTCCTGATCGGGGGGAACATCTTCGGCGGCGGCTCGAACCCGGCGAACGCGGCGAACTGGTTCGAATCGCGACAGGGCAACCTGTTCCGGAGCGACCAACTGCCGCGCCCTGAAATTCAAGCCGAAGTTCTACGCCCGCATCTTCGGGCGCGAAGAAGAGCACGAAGCGCCGGGCGCACCCGAAGTTCCGGGCGATCCTCGAAGCGCGCAAAGGCGACGCCAACCTGCGGCGCGCGGCGTTCATCCTGCCGCGGGCGACGATCCTCGACCAGAGTCACATCAAGACGATCTGCACGAGGGTCCAGCTGGCCGCGAGCCAGTGCCCGAAGGCGTCGATCTACGGCAGCGCCAAGGCGACCTCGCCGCTGCTCGACGAGCCGCTGAAGGGGCCGGTCTACCTGACCTCGTCCGACAACGAACTGCCGGACCTGCTGGCCGACCTGCACGGCCAGGTCCCGATCCGGCTGCGCGGCGTGATCAGCTCGCGAGGCGCGCGCCTGAAGACGGTGTTCAACAAGACGCCGGACGTGGCGGTCGACAAGTTCATCCTCAACATGAAGGGCGGCGGCCGCGGCCTGCTGGTCAACTCCCGCGACCTCTGCGCCCGGCAGACGACCGGCTACCTCAACCTGCTGGCCCAGAACAGCAGGCGGATGAAGTCGAAGAACCTGCGGCTCAACATCCCCGCCTGCCGCAAGGGCAGGCGCTGAGCGGCGCGCCGGGGCGGGCCTCGCGCCCGCCCCGGCGCCGATTGTCGTCTGAGGAGGGCCGCGTTTAGGATGCCTGCGTGACCATCGCCGCCGCGATCTTCCTGATCGCCCTCGGGGCGATCCTGCGCTACGCGACCAACCTCAACGTCGAAGGCGTCAGCATCGACACGGTCGGTCTGATCCTGATGATCGCCGGCGCCGCCGGCCTCGTCCTCTCCTTCCTGCAGGAAGCCGTCTCGTCGAATCGGCGCCAGCGCCGTGAGCTGGAAGCCCGCGAACGGGTCGCCGAGGAACAGCGCGCCGCTCAGCAGCGCGACCCGGGCGCACCGCCACCGCCGCCGCGCTACTGAGCGCCGCCAAAGACCGACGTCACAGCTCTCAGAAGTCGCTGCGCAGTCGGCGCCACTGCTTGCGGCCCGGCCCGGGCGACTCGACCGCGCCGGCGTCGCGCAGCTTCCTCAGCTCGGCGCGGATGTGATCAGCGCCCACATCGGGCAGCGCTTCCTGAAGCTCCCTCGACGTGAACGTGTCCGCGATGCTCATGCGGACGAGGTTCCGGATGCGCGCCGCCTTCGAGCCGCGCCCCTCCCGAGTTCGGCAGCGTACTCCTCGAGCTGACGATAGGCGCCGATCAGGATGCCGAGGAAATAGTCCAGCCAGGGCCAGATGTCGTGTTCGCCGCGATCCCAGCCGGCGGTCGAAGCCTGAAGGCTCTCGTAGTAGGTCTCCTTGCTCTTCTCGATCAGCCTCTCGAGGCTGACAAAGCGCCCGATGTCGTGCCCCGCCTGGTAGAGGAGAAGCAACGTCAGAAGTCGCGACATCCTGCCGTTCCCGTCGTTGAACGGGTGAATGATCAGGAAATCGAATACGTAGGCACCGGCAAGAAGCAGAGGGGAATGTCTGCCCTCCGCCACCGCCGCCGCGAAGCGCTCGTGCAGCTCGTCCATCGCCCGGGGAGTCTCGGATGGAGCGGTTCCCCGGAAGACAACGGCGATCTTCCTGCCGGAGCGGTCGAAGCGCGCCACCTCGTTCTGGACGCTCTTGAAACGCCCGCCCCGCGTCGCGGTCTGCGCATAGAGGTCGCGGTGGAGCTGCAAGACAACGGACGGCTTGAACGGGATCTGCGCGGCGCTTTCGTGGATCGTCGCCAGGACGTTGCGATAGCCGGCGATCTCCTCCTCCGACCGGTTCTGCGGCCGGGCATCCGCGCGAACCAACTCAGCGATTCGCGCCGCCGGGGCGGTGATCTGCTCGATCGCGTTGGAGGCAGCCGTGCTCTGGATCATGGCGGCTTCCCGCAGCGCGTCGATCGCTTTCGGGTCGCGATGCCGAAGGATCTCCTCGCGGCCATGACCCGCGCTGACGGCGCCCAGAGCCGCGGCAAAGGGCGCCGGGACCATGCCCAGGTGCTTCTCCAGATCGCGAAAGGTCTGCATTGAAATAGGTACTCCGTTAGCGAGAATACCTATTTAGCTCAACAACTACCCGTTTTCGGTGCTCAGGGTGACCTGGGCCCCGGCGACAGCCGGGCGAAGTAGGCGAGCCGGTTGCCGGAGTGGGTCTCGTAGTCGAGGCCGGCCTCGGCGGCTTGGCGCTTCAGGCTGGCGAGGCTGGTGAAGTGGGGGTCGCCGAACAGCTCGCCGACGACCAGGCGGCCGCTCGGCTTGAGGACTCGTGCGATCTCCCTCAGGGCGGCCGCTCGGTCGGGGATCTCGCCGAGGACGGCGATGAGGACGACGGCGTCCATCGATTCGTCCTCGTAGGGCAGGGCGGTGGCGTCGCCCTGGATCGGCACGACGTTGGCCAGGCCGCGCTCCGCCGCCTGGCGCATCACGTGGTCGAGGAACTCCTGCTGGAGGTCGAGGATCTCGATCGTGCCCGCGGGCGGGGCGCCATTCAGGCCCTCGGCGGCGGTCGACGCGCCAGCCACCCACTCCGCCATGTCGAGCGTGTAGTAGCCGGTGCCCGGGCCGATCTCGAGGATCCGCTCGCCCGGCTCGGGTCGCAGCACCTCGCGCAGGCGGTCGCGGGTGATGATCGGGTGCGGCGCTTCCACCCAGAACCTCTGCCCGTAGGGGCAGGCCGACGGGTTCTTGCGCCACCAGAGGGCGGCGGCGAGGGTGGCGGCGCCGGCTGCGCCGAGCAGCGCGCGGGCCCGCATCAGCCCGGCTGGTTGAGGGAGAAGCCCACGCGGTGCTCGCCGGACTCGATGCGCAGGAAGGCGACCTTGGCGACGTAGAGGGAGAGGACGCCGTCCTCGGTCTTGACGTCGTGCCAGCCGCCCTTCTCGACCTGCCTGCGGAGGTCCTTCAGCTCTTCCTCGCTGAGCCGCACCGGGACGACCTGGCCGCCCTCGAAGCCGATTTCCACCCGCTGCTCGTCCGCCATCAGTGCCCCCTCCAATAAGTGGCTTCGCCCTCGCTCAGTCGCGAAGAATCAGATGTGACGCTCCCTCGCTCATGCTCGCCGGGATTCGACTATCTCGGTGAGCACCCTGCCGGTCGAGCGCGGGTGCAGGAAGGCGACGCGACTGTCGCGGATGCCGGTCCGCGCCTGCTTGTCGATCAGCTCGAGCCCCGCGGCCGCCAGCCTCTCCAGCGTGGCGTCGATGTCCTCGACCGCGTAGGCGACGTGGTGCAGCCCGGGCCCGTTGCGGGCGAGGAACTTGCCGACCGGCGTCTCCGGGCCGAGCGGCCGCATCAGCTCCACGTGCCCGTCGCCGACGTCGAGCAGCACCGCCTCGACTCCCTGCGAGGAGACCGTCTCGCGGTGCGCCTGCTCCATCTCGAAGCTGTTCCCGTAGAGGTCGAGGGCGGCGTCGAGATCCTCGACGGCGACGCCGATGTGGTCGATCCTGGCGAACATCGGCCGCAGTCTAATGAGCGCCCCGCCGACGGGCCGATATGTCCGGTCCGACGTACAAATCGGCCCGTCGGCCCAGTCCTACGTTGCCGGCGGCGGCTCGTCGGCGGCGGTCGGCGGCGGCTCGACCCGGAGGATCTCGGCCAGCGCCGCCACCCCCACCTGGAGCTGCTCCGGGGCCGGCTCCCTGGTCGCGAGCCGGCGCTGGATCTCGCGGCCGGGGGTGTGGAAGGCCTCGGCCAGCGGGGCGCCGTGATGACGGTCGCTCCAGGCGAACATCTCCACCGCCAGCGAGGCGCCGGCGAGGCCGACCGCGGCGCGGGCCAGCGGGCTGGGCCGCTCGACCAGCCGCTCCAGCGCCACCGTGCCGCCGGCCGAGAGCAGCATCATCGGCGCGATCAGGTTGGAGCCGCAGCGGTCGTGCTCCTTGGGCACGATCGCCGGGTCGTCGATCCCCTGCTCGTAGGCGGCGATCGCCTTGTGCTCGACGCCGTGGTAGGCGGCGAGATCGCGGTCGCTCAGCGCCACCGCCGCGGGAGCCAGCCCGATCGCCTGCACCAGCCCCTCGCGCAGGGCCGAGCTCGCCACCCTGCGCCGCAGCGCCGCGGTCGCAGCCAGGGTGGTGCCGATCGCCGCGACCACCCGCCAGTCCTCGAAGGGCAGCCGGGCGGCCGGCAGCCGGCGGCGCACCAGCGGCAGCACCGCCATCGCCTCGGCCAATCTGAGCGGGCCGCGCAGCCCCGGCAGGCGAGCGGCGAGCCTCGGCGCCAGCTCCGGTTTGGGCTCGGAGGCGACCTGCACCTCGCCGTCCCCGCCGCGCACCGCGGCGGCCCAGTGCGTCGGCCCGTGGATCAGCAGGCCGTTGCGCAGCGCCATCCCGCCGAGTCTCAGCTTCTCCGCCATCCACTGGACCTTAGAGGAGGGGGTCGCCCCGGCCCCCAATAGGAAGACCCGACGACCGCGCGGCAAACGCGCGGTCGTCGAGCTCCCCCCTGCCTTCCCTTTTAGTCCCGGCCGGAGACCCCCAGTCCAGGCCTCCGGCCGGTGTTCGGCTCTCCCTGGCTCTAGCTTGGAAAGCCGACCTCTCAAACACGCCCCTTCTGGGGAAGTTGCGGGTGCGACTAGGCGCCGCGGATTTCCCTGCGGAGCGCCTCCAAACGGCGTCCCAGCTCGGCCTCGAAGCCGCGGTCGGTCGGCGTGTAGAAACGCCGACTCTCAAGTCCCGAAGGCATCAGCGGCTGGTCGCTGACGCCTCCCGGCTCGTCGTGGGCGTAGCGGTAGCCCTCGCCGCGGCCCAGCTCGCCGGCGCCTGGGTAGTGGGCATCGCGCAGGTAGTCGGGCGGCGTCCTGGCGCCGTTCTCACGCACCTCCGCACGGGCCTTGCCGAGCGCCGCGTAGGAGGCGTTCGACTTCGGCGCCAGCGCCAGGTAGACCGCGGCCTGCGCGAGGTTGAGCGCGCACTCGGGCAGGCCGACCCGGTCGACGGCGCGGGCCGCGGCGTCGGCCACCAGCAGCGCCTGCGGGTCGGCGTTGCCGACGTCCTCGGAGGCGAGGATGACCATACGGCGAGCGATGAAACGTGGGTCCTCGCCGCCCTCCAGCATCACCGCCAGGTAGTAGAGCGAGGCGTCGACGTTGGAGCCGCGCGTCGCCTTGATCCAGGCCGAGACGAAGTCGTAGTGGCGGTCGCCCTGGCGGTCGTAGTCGAGCGCCTTGCGCTGCAGCGCGTCCTCGGCCGCGGCGACGTCGACCGCTTCCGACTTTGACCCCGCCCCAGTGTGGTCAAAGTCGGATACGCGCTCGACCGCCCGCTCCAGCGCCGAGAGGGCGACGCGGGCGTCGCCGCCCGAGCGGTGGGCCAGCATCGCCAGGGCCGCGTCCTCTACCGGCGGCGGCTCGGACAGCCCGCGCTCGGGATCCGCGAGCGCCCGCTGGAGCAGCGCCTCGACCTGCTCGCCGGCCAGCGGCCGCAGCTCGTAGATCTGGCAGCGGGAGAGCAGCGCCGAGTTGACCTCGAAGTAGGGATTCTCGGTCGTCGCCCCGATCAGCGTCAGCAGACCCTCCTCGACCGCCGGCAGGAGCGCGTCCTGCTGGGCCTTGTTGAAGCGATGGATCTCGTCGAGGAAGAGGATCGTGTGGCGCCCGCCGCCTTGCCGCCGCTCCCGGGCCCGGGCGATCACCGCCCGGATCTCGGCCCGGCCGGCATTGACGGCCGACTCCTCCTCGAACGCCCCGTCGGCGCCGGCCGCCGCGATCCGCGCCAGCGTCGTCTTCCCCGAGCCCGGCGGCCCGTAGAGGATCGAGCTGTGCGGCCGCCCGCTCTCGATCGCGGTCCGCAGAGCAGAGCCCGGCCCGAGCACGTGCTCCTGCCCGACAAGCTCATCGAGGTTGCGGGGCCGCATCCGCACGGCTAGAGGAGCGTCAACAGCTACCTCATCCCGGCGTGGGCCTGCGTCGCTGTCGTCAAACAGGCGATCGACCATCGCGGCTGAGTATGAGGGCACCGGGGGCTCCCTGACCCACCACCTACAATCGAACCCATGGAGACCGCAACGCAGCCCCCCGCCACTCAGTCCACCCTCGAGAGCTTCAACCCCGCCACCGGAGAGCTGGTCGGCTCGGTGGCGACGATCACCCCCGACCAGGTCCAGGGCGTCGTCGACGACGTCGCCCGCATCCAGCCCGCCTGGGCCGAACTCACCCTCAAGGACCGCGCCCGCTACCTGCGCCGCGCCGCCGACGCGCTGCTCGACGAGATCGACGAGATCGCCGAGCTGCTGGTCTCAGAGCAGGGCAAGCCGCGCGCCGAGGCCTACACGATGGAGCTGCTGCCGACCGTCGACGCATTGCACTGGTGCGCCAAGGCCGGCCCGAAGATCCTCGCCGCCGAGAAGATCCGCATGTCGCAGGCCTTCGCGCTGAGCAAAAAAGCGCACTTCTCCTACGAGCCGATCGGCGTCGTCGGGGTGATCGCGCCCTGGAACTACCCCTGGTCGATCCCCTTCGGCGAGGTGGCGATCGCGCTGATGGCCGGCAACGGCGTCGTGCTGAAGCCGGCCAGCCTGACGCCGCTTCTGGGCGAGGCGATCCGCCGCGTCTTCGAGAAGGGCGGCCTGCCGGAGGGGCTGGTCCGGGTCGTCCACGGCGGCGGCGCGGTCGGCGACGCGCTGGCCCGCTCCAGCGTCGGCAAGGTCTTCTTCACCGGCTCGGTCGCGGTCGGCCGCAAGGTCGGCGAGGTCTGCGCCCAGCGGCTCAAGGGCTCGGTGCTGGAGCTGGGCGGCAAGGACCCGATGATCGTCTGCGCCGACGCCGACCTCGACAACGCGATCTCCGGCGCCGTCTGGGGCGGCTTCGCCAATGCCGGCCAGACCTGCTCGGGGATCGAGCGCGTCTACGTCATGCGCGAGGTCGCCGACCGCTTCGTCGAGGGCGTCGCCCGCGAAGCGGGCAAGCTGCGCCTCGGCGACCCGATGCAGTGGGAGACCGAGATCGGCCCGATGACCTCCGACGACCAGTACGGGATCGTCCGCGAGCTGCTCGACGACGCGATCGACTCGGGGGCGACCCTGCTCGGCGGCGGTCCGACCGAGGTCGCCGGCCTCTCCGGCAAGTTCGTCGCCCCTGCCGTCCTCACCGGAGTCACGCACCGGATGCGGATCATGAAGGAGGAGGTCTTCGGCCCGCTGCTGCCGATCGTCGTGGTCGAGTCCGAGCAGGAGGCGATCGACCTCGCCAACGATTCCGAGTTCGGGCTCGGCGCCTCGGTCTGGACGAAGGACCGCCAGCGCGGCGAGCGGATCGCGCGGCGGATCGAATCGGGGATGGTCTGGATCAACGACCACTCCTTCAGCCACGGGACCTGCCAGTGCTCGTGGGGCGGCGTCAAGGATTCCGGCGTCGGCCGCTCCCACTCCAAATTCGGCTTCTACGAGTGCGTCAACATCAAGCTGAACGCCTGGGAGGCGGGCATGGCCCGAGACCTCTGGTGGCACCCCTACGACCGCGACCTGGGCGAAGCGGTGCGCGCCTCGGCGCAGCTGCTCTACGGCAAGGGCGCGGCCCGGACGCAGGCGCTGAAGGAGGGCGCCGGACCGCTGCTCAAGGTCGGTCGCCGCATGCTGCGCAAGAAGCGCGGCTGAGCAGATCGCGGCGCCGAAGGGAGGGTTGTACCCCCTCGAGGGGTGTCAACCCTCCCGCGTCGCTCACTCGGGGAGAATCCGCGCGGTGAGCAAGGCGATCGAGCTGCGAAGACTCCGGCGCGACTTCGGCGAGCAGAGGGCTCTGGACGGCGTCGACCTCTCGCTGGCCGCCGGCGAGTCCCTGCTGGTGCTCGGCCCGAACGGGGCGGGCAAGACGACTCTGCTGCGCATTCTGGCCACGCTGCTGCGGCCGACCGCGGGCGAGGCTCGGGTGCTTGGCGCCCGCCTGCCCGGCGAGGCGTGGAAGGCGCGCGGACGGATCGGCTTCCTCGGCCACGAGCCGCTGCTGTACCGCGACCTGAGCGGCCGCGAGAACCTGCGCTTCCACGCGCGGCTGCACGGGCTGCGGGAGGAGGTCGCCGAGCGGCGGATCGCCGCCCTGCTCGACGCGGTCGCGATGGAGCGTCGGGCCGGTCAGCGGGTCGCCGAGCTGTCGGCCGGGATGCGGCAGCGACTGGCGATCTGCCGCTGCCTCCTGCACGAGCCCGAGCTGCTGCTGCTCGACGAGCCCGAATCGCACCTCGACGCAGAGGGGCGCGAGCTGGCCCGCGAGCTGATCGGCCCCGCCGGGGGCCGCGCCCGGGTCCTCGCGACCCACGACCCGGAGCGCGCCCTGCCCGACGCCGGGCAGATACTCGAGCTCGAGACAAGCTGAATGGGAGCGCCGAGCGAGCAAGCGTGCATCTCGGGTTCTTCGCGCCGCGGGCGAGGCGCGACTGTTGTGACCCCGTCGCGGCTGGCCTTCGCCGCGATCCTCGGCAAGGACCTGCGGACCGAGCTGCGCACCCTGCAGTCGCTGCCGGCGATGGCGCTGTTCGCGGTCACCACCTTCGTCATCTTCCGCTTTGGCCTCGACCGCACCAGCCTCTCCGGCAGCCTCGGCGCCGGGGTGCTCTGGGCGACGCTGCTGTTCGCGGCGATCCTCGGCATCAACCGCCTCTTCGTGGCCGAGCGCGCTGACGGCGGCTTCGACGCGATCCGGCTCGCGCCGATCGACCGCACCGCCCTGTTCGCCGCCAAGGCGGTGGCGCTGCTCGCCTACCTGCTGGCACTGGAGCTCGTCGTCGTGCCGGTCTTCGCGATCTTCTTCCTCGACTCGGCCGCCGCCCTGCCGCCGCTCGCCGCGGTCCTCCTTCTCGCCGACCTCGGCCTCGCCGCGACCGGCACGCTGATCTCCTCGATGGCGGTCAACTCGCGCGCCCGCGACCTGCTCGTCCCGCTCGTCCTGCTGCCCCTCGCCGTGCCGCTGTCGATCGCCGCGACCGGCGCGCTCGAGCCGCTGCTCGCCGTGGGCGGTCCCGGTTACCACCGCTTCGGCACCTGGCTGGCGGTGCTCGGGCTATACGATCTGGTCTTCCTCCTCGTCGGTTATGCGGTATTCGACTTCCTGCTGGAGGACTGAGGCGCTCACCCCCACAACGGCGCCAAGCGCATGTACGGCAAAGGCCAAGACACACAAGAACTTCGCCTCCACCGAACGACGGGAATCAGACTGTGACGTCGTTCGGTCCCGGTCTCAGAGCCCTCTCGATCGCGACCGTCGCGGCGCTCGCCGTGTCGCTCTCGCTGGTCTTCTTCTACGCCCCGCTCGACGCCGACCAGGGCTTCATCCAGAAGATCTTCTACCTGCACGTGCCGCTCTCGATCGTCGCGCTGGTCGGCTTCGTCCTCGGTGGCGTCTTCGCGGTCCTCCACCTGCGCAGCGACGAGGCGCGCTGGGACGCGCACTCCTACGTCTCGATCCACATCTCGGTGATCTTCGGCGTCGCGGTGCTGATCACCGGCTCGATCTGGGCGAAGGCCTCCTGGGGGCACTGGTGGGTCTGGGACGAGCCGACCCTGGTCAGCTTCCTGATCGTCTTCCTGATGTACGCGACCTACTACCCGTTCCGCTACGCGATCGAGGACCGCACCCGGCAGGCGCGCTACGCCTCGGTCTTCGCGATCGTCGCCGGCGCCTTCGTGCCGCTCAACTTCCTCGCGGTGCGGATGGCGCAGACTCTCGTTCACCCGCGCGTCTTCGCCACCGCGGACGGCGGCCTGCCCGGCTCGATGATGCTGACCTTCCTCGTCTCGCTGCTGGCGGTCGGCCTGCTCTGGGTGACCCTGGTCAGGTTCGAGCTGACCGCGAAGAGCGCCTCCGGCCAGCTGAAGCGGCTGCGCCGCGCGCTCGACGCGCCGGCCAGGGGCGACGCCCCGCGCATCGCCCCGGAGGTGAGCTAGATGCCGGCGCTGCCGCTCGACGAGGCCGGCAAGTACGTCGCCGGCGCCTACGTCGTCTTCCTCGTCCTGATCGTCGTCTACGTCGCGATCATGGCGGCCAAAGTCCAACGCATCGAGCGAGAGCTGCGCGAGCTGGCGGCGTTTGCCGAGGCCCGAGCCGTCAGCGACCAAGCCGCCCCCGGACGCGAGAGTGAGGAGCCATCCATATCTGATTCTTTGGCTCCTCACGGGAGCAGAGGAGGCGGCGTCTGATGTCTGAGCTGCTCGCCCTCGGCGTCTCCCACAAGACCGCGCCGCTCGACCTGCGCGAGCGGCTCTCGCTGACCGAGGGCAGCGCCGCCGGCGCCCTGCGCGAGCTGACCGCGGTCGAGGGGATCCACGAGGCGGCGGCGATCTCGACCTGCAACCGCACCGAGCTGTACCTGGTCGTCTCCGACCCGGTCGAAGCCGAGTCGACGGCGCTCGGCGTGCTCACCCGCCAGGCGGAGATCCGCCCCACCGAGCTGCTCGGCCACCTCTACTCGCTGCGCTCCGGCGAGGCCGCCGCCCACCTCTTCCGCGTCACCGCCGGGCTCGACTCGATGATCGTCGGCGAGGCCGAGATCCAGGGCCAGATCAAACGGGCCTACGAGCTGGCCCTGGTCGAGAGCGCCACCGGGCCGATCCTCAACCGCCTCTTCCGCGGCGCCCTCGCCGCCGGCGGCCGGGCCCGCGAGGAGACCGCGATCGGCGAGAAGGGAGTCTCGATCCCCTCCGTCGCGGTGGAGCTGGCGCGGCGCGCGTTGGGCGACCTCGGCGAGCGGCGGGCGCTGGTGATCGGCGCCGGCGAGACCGCCGAACTGGTCGCCAGGGCGCTGGTCGCCCGCGGCGTCGCCACCGTCTTCGTCGCCAACCGCCACTACGACCGGGCGATCGGCCTGGCCGAGCGCTTCGACGGCACCGCGGTCCGCTTCGAGGAGCTCCCCGAGCAGCTCGAGGCAGCCGACATCGTCGTCTCGGCGACCAACTCGCCCCACCACATCGTCGAGTGCGACGAGCTCGAGCACGTGATGGCGAGTCGCGGCGGGGGGCCGTTGCTGGTGGTCGACATCGCGGTGCCCCGCGACATCGAGCCGGGGTGCCGCGGGATCGCCGGGGTCAGCCTGCACGACATCGACGACGTGCAGCAGATCGTCGAGCGCAACGCCGGCGGCCGCGAGGCGGAGGCGCGCCGGGCCGAGCCGATCCTCGCCGCCGAGCTGGAGCGCTTCGAGCGCTGGCTCGCCTCGCTGGAGGTGGTGCCGACGATCGCCTCGCTGCGCGAGCAGGCCGACGAGGTGGTGCGCCGGGTGCTGGCCGAGAACGAGGGGCGCTGGGAGAGCCTCGGCGAGGCCGACCGCGAACGGCTCACCGCGATGTCGAGGGCGATCGTGTCGCGGCTCCTGCACGAGCCGACCCTGCGGATGAGGCGCTCCGCCGGCAGCGACAGCGCCTACGTCTACGTCAGCGCCCTGCGCGAGCTGTTCGGGCTGGATGCGGCGCACACTGAGCCTGAGGGTGAGGCGAGCGGGAATGTGACCGAGTTGCGGAGGGCCGATCCCGGTGGGGGTCCCTCGTGAGGGAATTGCTGAGGGCCTATTCCTTGAGGGCCAATTCCGGCAGGGGTTCCTCGTGAGGGAATTGCTGAGGACCTATTCCGGCAGGGGTTCCACTTAACTTTTTGCGAAGACAGATTGCTGCTGTCCGTGGGCCTCAGCCCGCAAAAAGTACAAGACGTTCCACCCCTGCCGGAATAGGTCCTCACTACACGCTCCGATGATTCGAATTGCCACCCGCAGCAGCGCATTGGCCCTCGCCCAAGCAGAGCAGGTGGCCGCCCTCCTCGGCGGGGGTGAGCTGATCGAGTGCTCCTCCGACGGGGAGGCGGGGGACAAGGCGCGCTTCGTGCGCGGGGTGGAGCGGGTGCTGCTCGACGGCGAGGCCGAGATCGGCGTCCACTCGGCCAAGGACCTGCCGGCCGATCTGCCCGAGGGGCTGGCGATCGCCGCCGTGCCGGCCCGCGAGGACCCCGCCGACGCCTGGATCGGATCGGGCGCCTCGCTTGAGGGCGTCCCCGAGGGCGCCCGGGTCGGCACCGCCAGCCTGCGCCGCCGCGCCCAGCTGCTCGCCGCCCGGCCCGACCTGCGGGTGAGCGAGCTGCGCGGCAACGTCGACACCCGCCTGCGCAAGCTCGCCGAGGGCGAGCTGGACGCGATCGTCCTCGCCGCCGCCGGCCTGAGGCGGCTGGGCCGCGCCGGCGAGGCGAGCTTCGCGCTGCCTGCGGGGGCGATGACCCCGGCGGCGGGCCAGGGCGCGCTGGTCCTGCAGGCACGCGCCGGCGATTCGAACTCGATCGAGCCCGCCACGGCGATCGGCGACGCGGCGGCGCGGCGCGAGCTGACCGCCGAGCGAGCCGCCGTCGCCCTGCTGGAGGCGAGCTGCGCGACGCCGATCGGCGTCCACGCGCAGGTCGGGCCGAACGCCGGGGGGGGCGAGCGGGGGAAGGAAGCCAACCCTCGGTTCGCCGCCGGTCCCCGCCCCGACCCGGAGCCCGCAGTCGACCGCGAGCCCCAGCCCAAAGCCGGGTCCCTCGTTGTCGAGGCGTTCGTCGGCCTGCCCGACGGCAGCGAGTGGATCCGTGACCGGGTCGAGGGCGAGGCGGACGAGCCCGCCGTGGCCGGTGCGCTGCTCGCCCAGCGCCTGCTCGGTGCCGGCGCCCGGGAGATCCTCGACCGGGCCGAGGCATGGAGCTGATCGTGTTGGACTTTTTCCCCACCATGGTGTGGTCAAAGTCCAACGCGCCGGTTGGAGGTCGCGCATGAGCGCGCGGGCGGGAGTCGTCTACCTGGTCGGCGCCGGTCCCGGCGACCCGGGGCTGATGACGGCGCGATCGCTGGAGCTGATCGCCTCGGCCGACGCGATCTTCTTCGACCGCCTGATTCCGCCCGGGGCTCTCGACGGCGCCCGCGACGATGCCGAGCTGGTCTACGTCGGCAAGGCCCCCGGGGACGTGCCGCCTCGAAGCGGCCCATATGGGCACCGGATAGACGGCACGTCCCGCGTGGAGCGGCTGAAGTCGGTTGCTCAGGGGGAGATCAACGAGCGGCTGGTCGAGGCGGCGCGGGCGGGGAAGAGCGTGGTGCGGCTGAAGGGCGGCGACCCGTTCGTCTTCGGCCGCGGCGGTGAGGAGGGCGAGGCGCTGCGCGAGGCGGGGGTCGAGTTCGAGGTGGTGCCCGGCGTCACCGCCGGGGTCGCGGCGACCGCTTACGCCGGCATCCCGGTCACCCACCGCGGCGACGCCTCCGCCGTCGCCTTCGTCACCGGCCACGAGGACCCGGCGAAGGATGAGGAGGCGCTCGACTGGCAGGCGCTCGCGGGCTTCCCCGGCACGCTCGTCTTCTACATGGGCATGAAGCGATTGCCCGAGAACGCGGCGGCGCTGATCGGGGCGGGCCGCGATCCGGCCGAGCCGGCGGCGATGGTGGAGCGCGGCACGATGGCGGGACAGCGCACCGTCGTCGCGACGCTCGGCAGCCTCGCCGAGGCGGCCGAGCGGGAAGGCATCGGCGCCCCGGCGCTGATCGTCGTCGGCCCGGTCGTCGCCCGCCGCGAGGCGCTCGCCTGGCTGGAGCGGCGCCCGCTGCACGGCCGCCGCGTCGTCGTCACCCGCGCCCGCGCCCAGGCGAGCGGCCTCGCCGCGACCCTTCGCGGGCTGGGGGCCGAGGTGGTCGAGCTGCCGGCGATCCGGATCGAGCCGCGGATCGAGAGCGAGGAGGTGCGGCAGACTGCTGCGGCGATAGGCGAGTACTCGCTGATCTGCCTGACCAGCCCCAACGGCGTCCGCCTGCTGTTCGAGGCGCTGGACAGGGCCGGCCTCGATGCGCGGGCGCTCAGCGGGCCGGAAGAGAAGCAAGTAAGGGAGGGAGGAACGGAAGCGGGGGCCAAGGTCGAGGCGCAGGGCGGGGCGGGAGCCGAGGCGCAGGGCGGGGCGGGAGCCGAGGCGCCGGGCGGGGCGGGAGCCGAGGCGCCGGGCGGGGCGGGAGCCGAGACGCCGGCCCGAGGCGGCGCGACGATCGCTGCGATCGGTCCCGGCACCGCGCGGGCGCTCGCCGAGCACGGGATCGCCGCGGACGTGGTGCCCGAGCGGTTCGTCGCCGAGGCGCTGGTCGAGGCTCTGAGGCCAATCGAGATCGAGGGCCGGCGTGTGCTCGTCGCCCGCGCCGCCGAGGCCCGGGACGTCCTGCCTGAGGCGCTGCGCGAGCGCGGCGCCGAGGTCGACGTCGTCGCCCTCTACGAGACGCTCCGCGAGACACCAGCGACAGAGGCGGTCGAGGCCGCGCAGGGCGCCGACTACGTCACCTTCACCTCCTCCTCGACCGTGCGCAACCTGAGCGAGGCGCTGGGCGACCGCTTCCCGCGCGGCGCCCGCATCGTCTCGATCGGCCCGATCACCAGCGAGGCGGCCCGCGCCGCCGGCCTCGAGGTGGCGGTCGAGGCGGAGCGCTTCGACGTCGACGGCCTGGTCGCAGCGCTGCTAGAGGACGCGGCTGCATGACCTCGCGGCCGCCGAGTGGAACCTTTGCCCCCCTCAAGAGGGGTGAAAGTTCCACTCGGTGCAGAAGGACGGCAGACAGGCAGTAAATGGGCTTCGGCAGCCCACATCGGCACTTCCGGGTGGCCGACTCGACCAACGCCCGCGCCCGCGAGCTGGCCGAGGACGGCGCCCCGCACGGCACCGTGGTCACCGCCGCCGAGCAGACTGCGGGGCGCGGGCGCCAGGGCCGCAGCTGGACCGCGCCGCCCGACAAGGCGCTGCTCTACTCGGCGGTGCTCCGCCCGCTCGACGAGCGCCACCTGCTGCTGCCGCTGGCGGCGCCGCTGGCGGTCTGCGAAGCGGCGGAGGAGCTGAAGCCGGGGGTCGAGTGCGGCATCAAGTGGCCGAACGACGTCTGGCTCGAGGGGCGCAAGCTGGCCGGAGTGCTGATCGAGGCGAAGCCGCAGGAGGGCTGGGCGGTGGTCGGCGTCGGTCTCAACCTGACGATCGAGTCCGACGAGTTCCCGCCCGAGCTGCGCGACACGGCGACCTCGCTGGCCGCCCACGCTCGCTCCGTTTGGGGTCGTGGAGACACCGAACGGAGCACGCACGGTCCAGACGAAGCTCGACGCGCGTTGGACCGCGCCCTCGACCGCTGGGCCGAGGCCGACCGAGCCGCAACCCTCGCCGCCTGGCGCGACCGCGACGCCCTGCGTGGCCGCGAGGTCGCGTGGGAGGACGGCTCAGGAGTCGCCGACGGCGTCGACGACCGGGGTCACCTCGCCGTCACGCTCGCCTCCGGCGACCGTGTCCTGCTTGGCGCCGGCGACGTCCACCTTCGCCTCTGAGGTCTTTTTCTTGCCCTTCTTCTTGCGGCGCCGTTTGCCGCTTTTCGGGAAGTTGCGCAGCAGTTCGCGGGCGGTCGCGGACGGTTTGCGGGCCATCCGCATCCGGGCGCCGCGCAGCACCTCCTCACCTTCCGGGGTATGCGAGACGGCGCCGGCCAGCAGCGCCACCGCCAGGCGGCGGTCCTGTTTGCGCGCCGCGTGGACAAGCCGTCGCGCGTTGCGGCCGTGCGCCCGGCCGGAGGAGTTGACCAGCAGCCCCAGGAGCCGCTTCGTCTCCGGCCATCGCTGCACGGCGTACTCTTCGTGCAGCTCGCGGGTGTAGGAGGCGAGCCGCCAGACCCACGCCTGCGCTTGGTCGCGCCGCCCGATCCGCTTGTCGACCAGCGCTTGGAGAAGCGTCTTCGTCCCGGCCCGCTTGTCCTCGCGGCTCCAGCTTCCGACGATCTCTATCGCGTCGTCGAACGCCTCGGGGTCGCGCAGGTCGGCGATCTCCGCCAGCGCCTTCAGCCGCAGCTGCGAGTTGCGGTTGCGCTGCACGCAGGTCAGCAGGAAGCGGCGGCGCAGCTCCCTGTTGCTGTCGTTCTGAAGCATCGAGCGCGCCCGGCGCCAGTTCTGCGGATTGACCCGCGCCCCGGCCAGCGCCGCCCAGGCGTGCTGCTCGGGGTAGTCGAGGTTCTCGACCCCGATCCGCCACAGCTCGCGTTCGAGCACCTGGGTGCGGCGTTCGGAGTCCTCGGAGACGGGGACGATGCGCCGCTCGACCCGAACCCGCCGTCCGCGGCCGCGCCGCACCGGGCCGACCACGATCGCGCCGCCCCGGTAGACGTCGCGGTCGAGCAGGCTGTGCAGGGTGACGATCGTCTCGTCATGGGTGGTCGCCGGGTGGACGAAGTCGATCACCAAGCCGGCCTCCTTGCCCGGCGCCCGCCGGGTGACGCGGCCGACCCGCTGCTGGTAGACGCGCCGCGAGGCGGTCGGCGCCAGGTGCATGCAGATCGTCGCCCGCGGCGAGTTCCAGCCCTCGGCGAGCAGCATCGCGTTGCAGAGCACGTCGACCTCGCCGCGCTCGAAGGCGGCGAGGATCTCGGCCAGCTCGCGCTTCGGCGTCTCGCCGGAGACGGCGCGGGCGACGATGCCGACGCCCTGGAAGGCTTTCGCCACGTGCTTCGCGTGCTGAACGCCGGCCGTGTAGACGACGCCGGGCACCTTGCTGAAGCGGGTCTTGTAGAGGTCGGCGATCGCCACGTTGAACGGCTCCTGGTCGAGCAGCGCGGCCAGCTCCTCCTGGTCGAAGTCCTGGTCGACTTCGCCCTTGCGCAGCGGCACCTTGGCGATCGTCCGCACTCCGGGGCCGGGCGGGATGCGGATGCACCGCAGCGGCGCGATCACCCCGCGCCGCGCCGCCTGGGCGAGGTCGAAGCGCGAGGTCTGGGTGGGGAAGAGGTCGGCGACGTGGCGGGCGATCAGCGCCCCGGTCGCGGTCATGCCGATGAACACCGGGCCGGTCCAGGCGCGGATGCAGGCGCTGGTCTTCTCGCCCAGCGCGGTGTGCGCCTCGTCGCAGACCACGATCGAGTAGGCGTCGGAGATCTGCTTGTGGTTGCGCACGAACCACTGGTAGGTCTCGACCGTGACCGGGCCCTCGGCGTCGTCGCGCTGGCCGAGCAGGGCCGGGCGCAGGCGCTCTTTGTAGCCGCGGTCGGAGATCTCTCCGATGAACTGTTCGACCAGGTTGCGGCGGTGGGTGAGGATCAGGACCCCGCCGGTGCGGGAGGCGTCGATGAAGCCGACCGCGGCGACCGTCTTGCCGGCGCCGGTGGCGTGCTCGAACCAGAAGCGGCGGGCGGCCCCGGGGTCCTCGGCGACCTCGCCCGACGGAGTCCTTTCCTCGTCTTCGGGGGTGGGCTCTTCCTCCCAGTCCTGCGGCTCCTCGTCGGGCGCCAGCTCCTCCTCGTCATCGACCGCTCCCTGGCCGTCCGCGGCGGGCGCCCCGGCGCCGTTCTCCGCCGCGGTCTGCTGCTCGGCGATCAGCTCGGTAAGCGTCCCGGAGAGCGCATCGACCTGGTGCGGGTTCAGCTCGGCGCCGTCGCGCAGCTTCGGCGGCTCCTCAGCCAGCAGCCGCTCGAGGCCGAGCAGCAGCGAGAAATCGCGCCGCCACTGGATCGACGGCTCCGTGGCGCCTTCGTCCAGCTCCCGCAGCGCCGCGTCGAGGGCTCGGCGGCGGGCGGTGCCGGGAGCGAGCGCCTCCGGGCCCTCGCCGTCGAGCAACAGCGGCTCGCGGGCAAAGGCGGCCGCCCGCTCGATGTCGGTCCCCGATGGAACTGCCGCAGGCGCGGCAACTTCGCTGGTCTTGGCCATGAAGGCTTCCGGTTCGTTCCCGCGGCGACACTGGCCGTGCCCCCGGGAAGACTTGGACGAGGACGCCGAGAGTTCGCTTCTAGTTCCCCTCCGGCGCTCGCACGCGACTCGCATACGGCGAGCCAAGTAGAACCTATTGTAATCATCGAATGCGAGTGTTGTCGCCAAACCTGCGGATCGCCCTGGCAATCGCCGTAGCGACGGCGCTTGTCGCTGCCGGCTGCGGATCCTCAGCCGGCGGCGACTACGAAGGCGAGCACCCCGATTACGCGAAGGCGCTGGCCGGGTCGCCGCCGCCGCTCGCCGCCCTGCACAGGCAGGCAAACCGGCTGCTGGGCGGTGGGCAGGACGCTTTCGAAGCGCGGCTCGCGCAGCTGCGCGGTTATCCGGCGGTGGCCAACGTTTGGGCCTCCTGGTGTGGGCCGTGCCGGCTCGAGTTCCCCTTCTTCCAGCGGGTCGCCGCCGGATACGGCAAGCGGGTCGCCTTCCTCGGCATCGACAGCCAGGACTCCGACGACGCGGCGCGCACCTTCCTCGGCGAGGCGCCGGTTCCATACCCCAGCTACACCGACCCCGGCGAAGAGATCGCCGCAAGCGTCGGCGCCGACCTCGGCCTGCCCGACACCGTCTTCTACGATCGCCGCGGCGAGTTGGTCCACCTGAAGCAGGGGCCCTATGGCGACGCGGCGGAGCTGCGAGCCGACGTGGAGCGCTACGCGCTCGGCGCGAACCGAGAAGGCGGATAATCAGGGCATGGACATCTTCGTCATCGTCGCGCTGATCGGGGTCGCCCTGCTGCTCGCCGAGCTGCTGCTCCCGACGGGCGGCGTGCTGGCGGTGCTCGGCGCGGTGGGATTGGCTGCCGGCGGCGTCCTCGCCCTGACCGCCGAATCCGACTCGAGCGCCAGCGACTGGGCCGGCCCCGCGCTGATCACGCTCGGCGTGCTTTCGATCGTCAGCTTCTACGTCGTCACCCGCAAAGTAATCGCCGCCCACCGCGACGAGCCGATCCGCACCGGCCACGAGGAGCTGGTCGGCGCCCGCGCCGAGGCCCGCACCTCGCTCGATCCGGAAGGGCAGGTGTGGATCGAGGGGGCGCTGTGGCAGGCGCGGCTGGCCGGCGACGGCGGGGCGCTGCGCCCAGGAGATAGAGTCACGGTCGAGGCGGTCGAAGGGCTGACCCTGAAGGTGCGACCCGAGCCGCCGACCGAGTCTCCGTCCGAGAAAGGAGCGGGCTGATGGCAGCGCTGGTGGTTCTGGTCGTCCTGTTGGTCTTCGCGGCGATCGTGCTTGGGTCTGCGGTGCGAGTGCTGCGCGAGTACGAGCGCGGGGTGGTGTTCCGGCTCGGCCGGCTGATCGCCACCAAGGGGCCGGGGCTGATCCTGCTGATCCCGCTGATCGACCGGATGGAACGGGTCGACCTGCGCACGGTGACGCTCAACATCCCGCCGCAGGAGGTGATCACCCGCGACAACGTGCCCTCGAGCGTCAACGCTGTCGCCTACTTCCGGGTGGTCGACTCCAACCGGGCGATCGTCGAGGTGGAGAACTTCCTGCTGGCGACCTCGCAGATCGCGCAGACGGCGCTGCGCTCGGTGCTCGGCAAGGCCGAACTGGATCAGCTGCTGGCCGAGCGCGAGCGGCTCAACGAAGAGCTGCAGAAAATCATCGACGAGTCGACCGAGCCGTGGGGCGTCAAGGTGACCGCCGTGGAGATCAAGGACGTCGAGATCCCCGAGCAGATGCAGCGGGCGATGGCGCGCCAGGCCGAGGCCGAGCGCGAGCGGCGGGCGAAGATCATCAACTCCGAGGGCGAGTTCCAGGCGGCGCAGAAGCTCACCGACGCGGCCGACATCATCAGCACCAACCCGGCTTCGCTGCAGCTGCGCTACCTGCAGACCCTGCTGGAGATCGGCGGCAGCCAGAACACGACGGTCGTCTTCCCGCTGCCGATGGACATCCTCGAGCCGTTCCAGCAGGCGATCAAAGGCGCGTCGAAGCCGCAGCCGCCGCCGAAGCCGGCCGCCCCTCCACCCCCGCCGCCGAGCCGGACGCCGACGACCTCCCCCCGTCCCGCGGCTGAGCACCCTGAGCGGGCCCGAGCTCCGCATCGACCAGCTGACGGGTCTGCGAACGATCCTTGCGCCCGGACGCGCCGACCGTCCGCACGGGTTCGGTCGGGCCGCGCGTGACGAGAAGGGCCCGGAGGGGTGCCCGTTCTGCGAGGGGCACGAGGAGCGGACGCCGCCCGAGCTGTACGCGGTGCGACCGGGGGGCGGCGGGCCCGACACGCCCGGCTGGACCAGTCGGGTCGTACCGAACCTCTATCCGGCGCTGGCGGAGGAGGACGGCGAGGAGGGGTCGGGGGCGCGCAGCCGCGACGGGCGGCGAAGCCGGCGCCTTCGCCAGCGCCGGCGACCCACTGCTCGAGTCGCGCCGGGCGGGCGAGCCGAACCTGTTCGCCTCGCGGCCGGCCGTCGGCGGCCACGAGGTGATCGTCAATGCCCCCGAGCACGTCACCGCGATGGCCGAGCTGGGCGAGGAGCGCTTCGCCGATGCGATCGCCGCCTGGCGCGAGCGGATGCGCGCGCATGCGGCGGCGGCCCACGTGCAGGTGGTCGTCAACGAGGGCGTCGCGGCTGGCGCCTCGCTGCCCCACACCCACGCGCAGCTCTACGCGCTCCCCTTCGTGCCGGCGGCGGTGGCGCGCGAGCGCGAGCGGGCCGGCGCCTACGGAGAACGGACGGCGGGCGGCGGTCTGCTCGGCGACGTGCTGGTCGAGGAGGTGCGGCGGCGGGAGCGGTTGGTGGCGATCGACGACGAGGCGGCGCTGATCTGCCCCTGGGCCTCGCGCTCTCCCTACGAGCTGCGGGTGGTGCCGCGCCGCGAAGAGCCGAGCTTCGCCGAGAGCGAGTCCGGGGCGGCGATGATCCGCACGGCGCTGCGCGCCCTTGCCGAGCGGTTCGGCGGCCCGCCCGAACTGAACCTCTGGGTGGTGACCGCGCCGCGGGGCGCCGAGCAGTTCTGCTGGCACGTCGACATCGCCCCGCGGCTCGCCGTCAAGGCTGGGTTCGAGCTGGGGACGGGGGTCGACATCAACGTGTATCCGCCGGAGCGGGCTGCTGCGGATTTGCGGGAGGTGTTGGGGTGAGGCCGTACATCTCGCCGAAGCGCCGGGTTGAGAGGTAGCCGCTCCCAAAGTCTCCGGGGATGAGGCCTCCACTCCTCCTTCGCGAAGCGTCAATAGGCTGAGGCAGTGCCGCCCAACCCCCGCCCGATCCCCAGGTTCATCGCCGACACCAGCCAGGAGGGAATCCCCCATGGCAGGTTCGCCGAGCGGCTGGCCGAGGAGTTCCGGAAAGCTTGCGAGGGCATCGACGAGCTGCCCGAGGGGGTGGAGATCCCCGAGGAGGTCGAGTGGTTTCCGGAGCGGGCCTGGGGCGGGCGCGTCTGGGTGCCCGGCACGCTGCGGGCGGAGGGACCCGGGGGGACGTTGGAGCTGTTCGGCCATGTCTCCTACCTGCTGCCCGACCAGGGGGAGCCGGGGGGCTTCGCGGCCAAGGCCGACTTCACCGACGTGCTGGCCGAAAACAACCCGGACTGGCGGATCGACCTGAACGACGAGGTGATCGGCCGCTGGCGCGGCGAGGACGGCCGCGCCGGCGACGTCACCCTCGTCTGGGGCCGCCCCCTGGTTCGGGGCGCGGTCGCCGCCACGGCCGAGCTGGAGGCGGAGACGGTCGACCAGGAAGTCGTCACCCGGGAACGCTTCACCCTGATCGCCCTCGACGCCATGAAGGGCTACGGCGACGACATCTTCATGCAGGTGAAGCTGTGGAGCCGCCGCGCCCAGGAGCTGGCCTCGGAGAGCCTCTACGCCTGAGGCGGCGCTGCGGGCTCGCCCAGGGCCTCGCGCAGCCCCCGCACCTGCTCGCGTAGCTCGGCCAGCTCGCGCTCGAGTCGGTCGAGCCGGTCCTCGGGCGCGGCGCCGTCGGCCGGGGCAGGACGGCCACCCGCTGCGACTCCCCGGCCACCATGGCGGCCCGGGCAGGATCGGCCACCCGCTGCGACTCCCCGGCCACCGTGGCGGCCGCGGCCTGCGGCTCCCCAGCCGCCGCCGGCTCCTCCCCTCCGCCTCCGAGCAGCTGCCGATAGCGCTCCTCCTTCTGGCCCGGCCGTCGGCCAAGCCTTTCGACCTGGCCGGCGTCGACCAGCCTGTCGAGCGTGCCGTGGACGGCGGCGAGGTCGACGAAATGGTTCAGGCGATCGGCGCGCTGCTTCAGCTCCCCCGGCGTCTGCGGGCCGCGCAGCATCAGCACCGCGAGCAGCGACAGCTCGGCGTCGTCGAGCCCGAGCGCGTCGTCCATCAGGTGCCTGTACTTGCGCGCCCGGCTGCCGGCCCCGCTCGCCAGCCGTGTCCAGCCGCGCAGCGCCAGGCGCCGCAGCGCCTCGGCCACGGTCTGCTCGTCGTAATCGACCACCGGGTCCCGGTTCGTGGCCTGGTTGCAGGCCAACCGCAGCGAGTTGAGCGAGAGCGGATAGGCGTCCGGCGTCGCCCGCTGCTTCTCCAGCAGGCACCCCACCACCCGGATCTCGACCGCGTCGGCCTCCACGGGCGCAATGCTACGTGGACGCGCTCAACCCGGCGCCGGAAAGGGCGCTCCCTCAGGCTGCCTTGAGGCGGGCGTCGAAAAACGCGAAGACGCGCTGCCAAGCGTCGGCGGCGGCATCTGCCGCGTAGCCGAGGCGCATCGGGAAAAAGACAAGCTTCCCGATCGGATGGCTTCCCTGCGTCATGAAGCTGTGCCCGGCATCGTCGTAGACCTTGACCTCGTGTTCGATGCCGAGCGCCTCGAGGTGGCCCGACAGCCGCTCAGCGTGGCGGCGCCCGACCGTCTTGTCCCGCCCGCCGTAGGAACCGACGATCGGGCAGGCCCCGCGAAGGCTCGCCGCCTCCTTTGGCACCATGCCGTAGTTGACTGAGGCAGCGCGGACGCCGGGCGGGCCGCCGGCCACATATGCGAGCGCGAAGCCGCCGCCCATGCAGAACCCGATCACGCCGATCCGCTCGCCGTCGACGTCCTCCTGCTCGCCGAGCCAGATCCGCGCCGCGTCGATGTAGCCGTTCACGCGGCTCGGCTTGCCGCTCCGCGCTTCCTTCATCGTGCGCGCCATGCAGATCGCGCGCGGCCCGTCGCTGAACAGGTCGGGCATCACCGCGACGTAGCCGTGATCGGCGAACCGATCGCATGCAGCTCGGATCTCCGGCTGGTCGCCAAACGCCTCATGCAAGACGACCGCGCCGGGATGCGGGCCGTCGGGTTCGGGCCGCGCAACCGCTCCCTTCAAGCGCCCGCCACCGGGGAGCCCGATCTCGACATCCTGCGCCATCAGCCGGCATCGTCTCACGTCCTCTCCCCAAAGCCCGATGCCGAACAGGAGGGTCTGCGGCCCGGATTTGGGCAGCCGCTGCCCAATCAGGCGCAGGCATTCGGGGCTCCGGTACCGTATTCGCATGCAGTCGATCGAGCGACCCAAGGCGCGTCCCGACGTTCGAGGGGGAAACTCAGATGTGGTCCGCCTACAGCGGTTGCGCAGGGACGCGGAGCGTCCACTGAGCGTGAACCTGGCTGAGGGCATTGCTCTCAGCCACCAGCTGATGCAGTTCACGGGCGCTGCTCGTCGCAGTTGACCGATCCGGCTTTCGACCAGCTTCTCCGCCGACTCTCCGAGGCGAGCGTCGAGTTCGTCTTGGTGGGCGGCCTCGCGGTGAACGCTTGGGGGGTGGTCCGAGGAACGAAGGATGTGGATATCGTCGTTGCGCCGGACTCCAAGAATCTCAAGCGGCTGGCAGACGTCGCTGTTGGAGTTCATGGCCACGTCCAGAAGGGAGAGGCGTTCCTCAGCACGCCGTTCTCGATCGCGGCAGAGCTCGCAAGCGGTGAGCGAGTCGCAATCGAAACGGCGCTCGGCCATCTGGATGTCGTCCAAGGACTCGATGGCGTACCGCCATACGCGGAGCTACGCGAGTCCGCCGTTGACGCCGAAATCCTCGGCGTCAAAGTTGCCGTTTGCTCGATTGACTCGCTGAGAGAGATGAAGCGAGCTGCCGGGCGTCCTCGCGATCACGTCGACCTTGAAGATCTCGATGCGAGCGGCAATTAGCTTCTAAGCTGAGCAACCCGGCCCCGATAGCTCAGTTGGATAGAGCGACTCCCTTCTAATCAAAGCGGAGGAGCCGCACCGTCTGGCGCAATAGAGCCGAATCCACTCTGCATGCCGTGGGACACGACGCGATTCGATTGGGCGCGATTGTCGGGGATTCGGGCAGCCGCTGCCCGATGGCCAAGCGAATCGACACCGTGACCACCTGCCGCGATTTTCAAGATTTCTCGGCTTTACCAGATACCGATAAAGGCCGATAAGACTGATAAGCTCTCCGGCATGCGGCCCCACGATAACCCCTACACGCCCAATGCCGGCGCCCGGCCTCCCGCATTGGTGGGGCGCGACGACCAGCTGGAGTCCTTCGAGATCCTCCTCGACCGGTTGCGGCGCGGCCACACCGAGCAGTCGATGTTGATCACCGGCCTGCGCGGGGTCGGCAAGACGGTGCTCTTGACCAGCTTCGAGGAGCGCGCACGAGAAAGAGACTGGACTACGGTCGAGGCCGAGATCACCAAGGCCACCGAGTTCGGCTCGCGGATGGCCCAACTCGCCCGCCGAGCACTGTTCCAGCTTGCGCCGAAGGCGCGCTGGAAGGAGCGGGCAGCTCGAGCGGCGGCAGTGCTGAAGTCCTTCCAGGTCACCGTGGCAAACGACGGATCGCTGAGTGCGGGGCTCGACGTCGAGGCAGCAGAGGGATTCGCGGATAGCGGTGAACTCGATGAGGATCTGACCGATCTCCTCGTCGCACTTGGCGAGGCGGCGCGCGAGCACGGGAGCGGCGTCGTCTTCCTGATCGACGAGGTGCACTTCCTGACCACGCCCGAGCTGGAGGCGCTAATCGCGGCTCTCCACAAGACGGTGCAGCGCCAACTGCCGATCACCCTCGTGGGAGCCGGCCTGCCCCAGCTGCCGCGCCTCGCCGGCGAGGCCAAGTCCTATGCGGAGCGATTGTTCAAGTTCCCAGAGATCGGGCAACTCTCCGATGACGACGCGGGGCGCGCATTGGTCGACCCCGCCGCCCGGCTCGATGTCACCTATGACGAGTCAGCGGTCAAGGCGATCGTGGACTACACCGAGGGATACCCGTACTTCCTACAGGAGTACGGAAACGTACTCTGGAACTTCGCCGACGCATCGCCAATCTCGGCAGGAAATGTCGACGAAGCGCTCGCTGCCGTCGAGGCAAAGCTCGATGGCAGCTTCTTTCGAGTACGTGCAGAGCGAACGACCGAGTTGGAGCTGCGCTACATGAGAGCGATGGCCGAGCTCGGTTCAGAGCCCCAGCAGGCCAAGGATGTGGCTGCCCTCCTGGATCGAACGTCCGCGCAGATGGGACCGACCAGATCACGACTGATCGACAAGGGCCTTCTCTACACGCCTGGCCACGGACTCGCGGCATTTACCGTGCCGCAGTTCGACCGCTTCATGCGGCGGACCTATCCGCTGTAGCTGCCAGCCCACGCTCAGGGAACATCTACGATGAGGCTTCCGGCCCCGATAGCTCAGCTGGATAGAGCGACTCCCTCCTAAACGAAGCGGAGGAGTTGGTTGTTTCGTCGTTGCAGAGCCAAATACAGCGCTCCTCGCCACCGTGCCGATTCACCTGGATTGCATCCGATTCGGCTCGATTTGGGCAGCCGCTGCCCAATGGATTGCATTGTCCGCTACACGCTTCGCTACCTTGTCCGGCATGGTTTCACGCGACCTGATCGACCAAGCGGGCAAGCTGCTCGCTGACGCTGCCGGCGCGAGGTCGACGGTGATCCTCTTCGGCTCCCACGCGCGTGGTGAGGCAACGGGCGACAGCGATGTCGATTTCCTCGTCATCGAGCCCCTCGTCGAGGATCGCCTCAAGGAGTGGGAGCGCCTGCGCCGAGCCCTGAGAGACTTTCCGGCGCCGGTGGACATCGTCGTCCTAGACGAACAGCGCGCAGAACGGCGAGCGAGGGTGCCTGGGACGATGGTCCACCACGCGCTGCGTGACGGTCAGGTCCTTGCCCACGCCTGAGCAGATCGAGGTAGCGGGAGGCCTTGCTCGGCTCGCGAAAATCGACCTGGCAACCGCCGAGAAGCTCGCCCCCGATCCTGAGATAGACGACCGACCCGTGGGCTTCAACGCGCAACAGGCCGTTGAGAAGGCCCTGAAGGTTGCACTCACGCTTGAGGGCGTCGACTTCCCGAAGACGCACGACCTCGAATACTTGATCACGCTGGCCGGCAAGCACTCGATCGCCATGGAACCGGAGCTCGAGTCGGGGTCCTGGCTCACCCCTTGGGCTGCTGAATTCCGGTACGACGATGCGCCAATCGAGACGCTGAACCGCAAGCGGGCAATCGCCGTCGCCAACGCCGCGGTCAACTGGTGTCGGGAGCTACTCGAAGACCTTGCTGATGGCGCGCTCGAACCAGAAGAGAATGAAGATCAAGGGTCGGAATCCCCGTGAGCCGCGGACGAGGCTCCGATCACTTCCGTCGCTGCCAAGCCAGAGCGAGCCCAAAGGGTGACCTGAAGCCGTACTGGGGCAAATGGATCGCCGTCCGCGACCGTGAGATCGTTGCCAGCGGGTCCAGCCTGGCCGAGGTTCGGAATCGGCACGATGTCCGACCGAGCGACTTGGTCATGCCCGTCCCAAGGCCCGAAGGCGATTTCCTCATCGTCAGCGCGATCTGCGAGACAATGCACAGGCGAGCCCCGATAGCTCAGCTGGACAGAGCGACTCCCTCCTAAGAAGGGGAGAGGCGCCATCCTGGTCGGGGGCTTCTCAAAGCCGCTAATAGCGCCGAATTTGGGGCTGTCACTCCGGTCCAGATGTTGTCTCGACTACGCATGTTCCTACCCGGTTTGGGCAGCGAGAACGCTCGCTGCCCACGCGGGCACTAGATCTTGGGCTCGAAGCTACGCGCAGGGTCAAGTCATGCCTATAGCGGGAGATAGAGCCACTCCTCTGTGGAAAGTAGGCCACAGACCAGGATCTTCATGGATAGCGACCGTGCAAGCCGAAGCTGGTGGGCGCTGTTCAAAGCCGGTAAGCGTAGTGGCCAATTTGGGTTGTCGGGGTTACAGCCCCAGTATCGTGAGAACTCTTAAGGCCGCAGTCCAGAATGTTCGGCGCTCTACCTCACAAGTAATTATGGGGCTGTCTAAAACTATGACGGAGAGAGAGAGTGTTGTAACTAACTAGTAGAAAAAGAAAAAGAAGATATGAAAAAGAAAAAAAGATATGAAGAGGGAGAAAAAGATAGAGAAAATAAAAGGCTATAGGTGCCTCTCACCTCCTACCCAGTCCGCACCGGGCACTATCTTGCTCCTACCGCAGGTCAAGAGAAGCTCATAAAGCCTAAGAAAGGACGCTCAGACCGAACGCGATAGAAGTTCCAGATGTTCAAGGCTGCCCTGTCCGGATCCTGGACGCGTCGAATACGACGCGTATAGCCGTTGTACAGAAGGTAAAGGGCGCTTCGGACGCCCCTGGTTTGGCCAGGAGCGGCACATACAGAGAAGAGTATAGACAACGCGAGTAGAAGAAGAGGTAAGACTCAAAACGGTCCAGATTTTTCCTACGAGAGAGTGAAGAGAAGAGAAGAGCTAGAAAGAAAAAGAGTATAGTTGCTGAAATTGATATAAATGGGTGAGCGCTAGATGTGAGATAAGAGTTGAGTGAATGCAAACTACTGCGCCAACTGTTCCTACCCTTCCCACCAAGGGGCTATAGACTCTTGCTAGTCTTCCGCTAGGATAGCATGTGATGAACATGGATTCTGTATCTATAGCAAGGTAAGAGCTACTTATTCGCCTCTGTTTTGACGACCAAAAGATAGTAGCGGATCTTGTTGCAGCCGGGGAGGCTCGTACCGCTCTCTCCCTCGACTTCACACCTCTGCCATTGAGTGGAGAAATGAAAGAGAAATGAGCTAAGAAAGTGAGTGAAGCGAAGATAGTAAAGTTAATGCAGGGCGATGCCGTTCCGGCCTCGAATTTTCCCTCCGGGCACGCTCGGCCTGGAGAAGTGAGAGTTGTTAAGTGTAAGTAGATGTTTGAGTTAGAGATAAGTTAGAGGTGATTGATGAAAGGTGCGTCGCCTAAGTAGCGATGGGGTCGAGCTAAAATTGTGAAAGTGTTGCGCGCCAGCGAGCGCTCATGACCAGGCTAGCGGGTGCCTAGACCTCTTCCAGCCACTCCTGCAGTGGAAGTAGGACCGCAGAATGGGCGGCGGGATTTTCGCATGCGCGATAGCGACAGTGCAAAGCGCGACTTGATATGGGCTGCGTTCATAGACGGTGCGAGTGGCTGGGTTGTCGAGGGTAGGCGCTCACCGAACGCGATGAAGTTCCAGACAAGGCTAGGCGCGTCCGGATCCTGGGCAGCTGAAAAACGAAGCCGAAGGGCGCTTCGGAGCCGGATGCCGAGCGGTCACATACAGGCTTCGCGCCGGAAGGCGGCTCATAGCGGCGCTCGGACGGAGCGTGCCTCGCTCTCTTCCTCGCCTGTTGCCAGTTCAGCGATGCCGTTCCGGCCTCGATGGATTCCCTGCGCTGCGGCCCGCATGGCGCGGAGAGCGCTGCATCCAAGGGGCGCCTCACGCCGGTCGAGCGCAGGCGCGCGGACTAAGCCCTCGCCGACATCCCGACATCGAATGGGATCATCACGGCGGCAAGGAGGTCGCCAGCGGTTTTGAGCCGACATCAACGCGCACGATATTCGCTGGCTGAAACTCGCCGGCGAGGCCGGCGATGCGGCGCTTGAGCAGGACGGACTACCTCAGTCAGAAGGGCGTCCGCGATTCGTGACTCAGCCTGATCGGGTCTAGCGAGCCACTAGCTTCGACGCGCCCTCGGCGACGATCCCGAGACGTGGCGGACCAGCTCGGGCACACCGAGCCGGGCTCTCGATCCGGCACCACCTCATACCGGCGTCCGGCGACCTCGATCAACGTCCCCCTCCTCAAGGTCGACAACGCTTCCTTACTGCAGTTGCCAGAGAGCCTGTGTCCATGATAGCCAGGCGCGACGCTCTTTCAAGCCCGCGGCGCCTTCGGCACGAAGCCGCTCTGCCTCTTAAGGAGTAGGCCCCAGGTTCGAATCCTGGTCGGGGCGTCAGCGCAACCGCAGCGATGCCAGTCCGGGCTCAGCGACCGTGGAGCGCGGCGAGACGCCCGGCCTCCTCGGCGCCCAGATACGGGGCGAGGACGAACTGGATCGCCTCCCCGGCGATCCGCGGAAGCTCGGCCTCACTGCCCATCGCAAGCCGCTGGGCGACCAGCATCGCCAGGCCGCCGGTCACCGCCCTCTCGACGATCTCCGGCAGCTCGCCTGCGGGGCGCAGGTCGCGGCCGGGCAGGAGGCGCTGTCCGAAGTGCGCGAGCATACGGTCGTAGCGGCTGTAACCGGCCGCGCCGGCGGCGAGGGCGTCGTTGGTCAGCGCCCCCGCTGCTGCGGGCTCGGAGGCGGCAAAGTCCAGCGCGGCCCGTATCCCGACCGCCACCTGGGCAGGCCAGTCGGCCTCCGTGGCGCAAGCCGTTTCGACTTGGATCTGGAGGCGGGCGAACGCCCGCTCGAAGTCGTTTGCGAAGTCCTCGGGGGGCTGCACGCTGTCTCTCATGCGAAACCCGGCGGCCCCTGGGGGGCCGCCGGGTCTCTGACCATCGGGTGCTCTGTGCCGGTCGTGCCGGCTGGGCCGCGCTGCGCCCTACTTCTTCTTCTTGCCCTTGCAGCGGTTGTTCTTCAGCACCGGCTTCAGCGTCTTCTTGCGCCCGTTCTGTCCGCGCAGGTTGGCGTTGGAGCGGTAGGTCGCGTTGCAGATGTTGCGGCTGTTGACCAGCAGCCCCTTCTGTCCGCCCTTCATGTAGAGGATGAACTTGGAGACCGGCACGTCGGGGGGCGATTCGAAGGTGGTCCGAATGCCCTTGTTGACGCTGTCGATCCGCCCGGCCAGGTCGATGTCGACCTGGCCGCTCATGTCTGCCACCAGGTCGGGCAGCTTGTTGTTGGAGCTGCGCAGGTAGACCGGGCCCTGCACGAGCCGGTCAAGCAGCGGCGAGAACGCCTTCGCGTAGCCGTAGACCGAGTCGGCCGGGCAGGCGCTGGCGGCGAACTGCACCCTGGTGCAGATCGTCTTGATGTGGGCCTGGTCGAGGAACTCCGAGCGCGGCAGGGTGAGCGCGATGCGGCCCAGGTTGGCATCGCCCTTGCGCGGCTGGAGCACCGCGCGGAGCTTCGGGTGCGCGCCGCGGTTGGTCTTGCCCCAGATCCGGGTGTAGAGCTTCGGCTTCAGGCCGAGGTTGCCGCAGGAGCCGACCTGGAAGCGCGAGGCCGGGGTGGCCGCCGCTCCGGTGTCGGAGACGATCGTCGAGGCGACCGCCTGTTCGCGGCAGTTGGTCGGGTTGAGCGTGAAGCCCGCCCGGTCGATCCCGATGTGGATCTGGCGGTAGTCGACCGGGATCCCCTGCAGAATCTGGGGCAGGGAGTCCGAGGCGACCGAGATCTGCGCGGTCACCGGGTCGATGTGCACCGAGGCGCGCAGCGCCACCGTGCCGAGGTCGAACGGACCTGCCTGCACCGGGACCCGGAAGGCGAGGCTGTAGGGGTCGCCCTTGTAGGGGCCGGCCAGGTAGACCGCGGTCGGCGCCTTGCCGGGCTGGGGGACCCAGACCGGTTCGGGACCCGTGCCGGCGGCGATGTTCACCGAGCCGACCTGGCTGGAGGCCGGGCAGGAGCCCGCCGCCGCGTTGGCGGGCGGGCAGACCGGCACGCCGGCCAGCTTCGCCGAGAGTCCCTTCGGCAGGGAGGCGCCGATCGCGGCGACGTTCTGTTCGCCGTCGTTGCGGGTCACGTTGAGCGCGAACGGCGCGTAGGCGCCGCCCACCGGGTTGGTGGAGCCGGCCGCGAAGCCGGGGTTGAAGCCACCCGTGCCGCAGTTCTGGTTGACCGAGAACGAGTCGCTCGTGTTGACCGTGCCGCCCGACCAGGAGCTGATCGAGCTGGTGTAGGTCTTGTCGCCGCAGCTACTCGGGTTGACCAGCACTCCGCCGGGTCCGCCGAAGAAGTCCAGCTTGAACTCGCTGAACGGCAGCTGCGGGTTGTTGTCGAAGGTCGCGGTGACCTGGCCGGTGTTCGGGTCGGTGTCGATCTTGCCGGCGATCTTGATCGTCACCCCCTGCTCCTCGACCACGTAGTAGATCGCCAAGAGGCTGCCGAACGGGTTGGCGTTCTGCTGGGCGAGGTAGATCGAGCCGGTCAGCGGGTTCGTCAGCAGCGGGGTGACGATCTCGCCCAGGCCAACCCGCGAGTCGCTCGGGCAGCTCACCGGGTTGGCGTTGTTAAGCCCGAACTGCGCCTCGCTACAGCCGCCGAGGCCGTTCGCGGCGGCGGCGTTCACGGTGACCCCGGGCGGCAGGTTGACCACTGCCTTCTTCAGGTGCGAGGAGACCAGCCCGTTCGGGTCGTCGTTGTGCTGGGGGACCTTCAGCGTCGCGCTCAGCGCCGTCGGGGAGGCCGCGCTGGGCGGGTCCGAGCGCAGGTTGAGCGACGGTTCGAAGGGCAGTTTCTCGCAGCCATCTGCGCCGATCGGTTCCATCGCGCCGTTGTGGCTGAGGAAGCTGGCTTCCTCGAAGTTGTTCGGTTGCTGCCACGAGCTGAGCTGCAGCGTGGTCAGCACCGGTCCCGTGCAGGAGGTCGGGTTGCTTTGGAAGGGCCGCACCGGTTTTCCGTACGGGCCTCCGCGCACCGGGTCGTGGCTCGAGTCGCCCGGAACTCCCCAGAAGTTCAGTTCGGTGCCCGTGACCGGCAGCGCCTGGTTGGCGTTGGGGAGCGTGACCGTCAGCCCGTAGTCATCCCCGGTTCGAATCCCCGCAGTCAGGACGATCGCCGAGGTCAGCACCCTGAAGCCGAACCTGGCCGGATGGTTCGGGCCGGGCTCCAGGTTGTAGACCGGTGATTCGATGGGCAGGAGGGGGGAGTTGCCCCTCAGCACGGTCGTGCCGACCACCGCGCTTCTGCACTGCGGGGGCACCGCGAACACGAAAAGGGGCGTGATGATGTCGGCGTTCGGGCAGGCGCCCACCGCTGTCGGGTTGCCGACCAAACCGGCGGGGAGCTTCACCACGACGTCTTTGAAGCCCCCTCCTTCGGGGAGTATGCATTCGGGGAAGCAGAATCCCGGTTCTTCGAACGTGGTGACGTCGAATTCGGTGCCCGCTTCGTAGGGGTGGCTTCCCGCCTGGGTGGCCGGTGCGCCGCCTTCTTGGATCACTTCGCCGTCGAAGTTGGTGATCCCGAACTGGGCGCCGGCGCTGCCCGCGCCGAGCGCCAGGATGCAGAGGGCCGCTGCCGCGAGGGCGCCCAGGAAGCGCGGCAGGTTGCGGTGGGTTCTCGGGGCCTTCATCTCAGCTTTCTCCTTGTCCACGATTGAGGTCTCGCTTCGCTTATTGCCTGGGCGCCCGATCATTTGCTCGCCCCCCGGTTGCGCTTCCTACACTTCTTGGCGCTCTTGCTCTTGTTCCTGGCCTGCTTGGCCAGGCGGTTGGCCTTCTTGTTGCGCTTCTTGGCGACGCCGGACTTGCCGTTGCGCTTCGCCTGCTTGGCGTTCTTGCGCAGCCGCTTGGCGCGGTTGCTGAGCTTCTTGGCTTCGCGGCCCAGCTTGTTGCAGTTCTGCTTCTGGGACAGGTTGCCCTTGCCGACCAAGCCGGTCGAGGCCGCGCCCGCCAGGCTGGGGGTGCTGGACTCACCGCGGCAGCCCTTGCCCGTGCAGGGCGGGGCCGGCGGGGCCGGATGCTGGGAGGCGAGGCCGCCCCCCACCCGCGCGGTGTAGGCGTCAACCGCGCTGTCGGTATCGAGCGGCACCAGCCGTTCGCGCGTCGTGAAGAGCGCGTCCGTGCCGGCGGCACTCGCGTCGCCGAAGTGGGCCGTCAGCGGGTCGGTGCCGGTGGAGATCAGCCCCACCGCGCCGCTTGCCGCGTCGTATTCGTAGATGTCTTCTATGCCGTTGGAGTCCTCGGGCACCAGCGCTTCGTCGGTGACGAAGAAGAGGCTGCCGCCGTCGTCGGAGAGGTTGCGCGACAGATGGTCGACCAGGAATCCTGCTGTCCCTCCGAGGATGCTGGCGCCGTCGGCCGGTTCCACGACCACGCAGGAGGCGCAGACCAGCGCGCCGCTCGCGGCGCTGTATAGGTAGGCCTGGGATTTGCCGTTGTCGGGGAAGCCGGTGAGGCTGTTGTTCGCGGTGAAGGCGAGGTGCATCCCGTCCGGGGTCACGCGCGAGGTCCGTGCCGTGTCGCTGGTGCTCCAGTTGCTCGTCAGGGTGACCGGTCCCGTTATGAACTGGAACCCGCCGCCTGCGGTCCACATGTAGAGGTTGTTTTCGCCGGCCGTCGCGCCCGGGGCGAGTTCCTTGCCGGCGACGAAGTAGACCCGCGAGCCGTCCGCGGAGGCGCCGAGCACGCCTTTGACTTCGCCTCCCCCTCCGGTGAGGTTGGTCAGCCCGCCGTCCCAGCGCAGCAGGTCGCCGCCGTCGGTGACGTAGGCGACAGTGCCGTCGCTGCTGGCGAACTGGAAGGCGCCGGTTTCGCTGACCAGCTGCGTGCTCGAGCCGTTGATGCGGACGCAGACCCCGCATTCGCCGCCGCCGCCTTCTTTGAAGAAGACCCGCGAGCCGTCGGTGGAGAGCGAGCGCTGCCAGTCATTCCCGGCGATGCTGACCGCGCCGGTGCTGACGCCGCCGCCGGGCAGGATGCCGACCAGGCCCAGCGAGCCGGTCGCGGCGTTCCAGTCACAGAGCTGTTCGTTCGACGGACCACCGCACCCGGTCAGTTCGAATTCCGAGTCGAAGACCACATGGCCGCCGTCCGCCGATATCGCACCGGTTTTGAATTCGGTTTCTCCCAGGCCCGGCGCCAACCCGATGCTGAGCAGCCGGAAGGAGGCGGTGGCGTTGTCGCGGATGTAGAGGGGTTTGGAGCCTTCCGGTGCTTCGGGTGTCAGAGGAGGTTCCACCCCTCCGGTGGACACAGTCTGGCTGAGGTCCTCGGTGAGGCCTTCGATGAACGAGGCGGTGAGGAAGGCCGCCCCGGACGGAGCGAGGGGGGGATTGAGGCCTTCGCTGCTCCAGCTCGCGCCCCGCCGGGACAGGTAGTCGGTGCTCGGGCCGTTCGAGGTAACTTCTCCGAACGCGCCCCGCTCCACCGACCAGAGGATCGAGTTCCCGTCTGGCGAGGCGGTCGGCGCCGGGGCGGCCACGTTCAGGAGCTCGTGGTCGACCTCGTAGCCTTCCTTTTCGGGCGGCGAGACCAGCTCGTAGGCGCGGCAGTCGGGGAGGTTGGCGGAGGGGCCGCCGCGGAAGGCTTCGTTGGAGCAGGCCTGGGCGCCGGCCGAGGGCGCACTACTCCCGAGGAAGGCCGCGAGGCCGAGGACGCAGAGACAAACCAAGCCGATGCGGCCGCGGCGGATGCCGCTGCCCAGGGTCGATCCCGCAAACGATGCCTTCGCGAAGCGTCTCACGTAGCTCTCTCCTTGTCCTGTGAGCCCCTCTGCGGGCCGCTTCCCTGCGGCACCTCAGGCGCTCGGTTTCCCTGTTTCCCTATTTCCCTGTTCCCATGCCCGTCCTAGCGGCCGGGCACCGCGCTTCAGGAAACACAGACATCCGTGTCCCTAAATCGCAGCGCGTATTTAGACAGGTCTGTGTCTGGATGTCAACCCTGGTGGGTTGATTCCCTGCAAATCAGCCGGTCTTTGCGACCTCGCCAGGATTCGGTGGTGCGATCGGACGGGCAACCCGACCGCGGTCGGGGACCAGGTGCCTGGCTGGCCGGGGACGTCCTCAGTCAGCCGCGGTCGGGACGATCCGGGTATAGCTCGTCGATCGTCACCAGGGCGCGGTAGGGAGCCTCAGCGGCGGCTTCGATCAGCTCGCCGCCGCCGGCGAGGCGATCGACCACGGCGCAGACCGCGGCGGCCTCGAGACCCTGCTCGCGGATCCGCTCGATCGCCCGCACGGTAGAGCCGCCGGTGGTCACCGTGTCCTCGACCACCAGGCAGCGGGCGCCCGGCTCGACCGGGCCCTCGACCCAGCGCTGCAGGCCGTGCCGCTTGCGCTCGGCGCGGACGAAGAAGCCGACCAGGCCGTCGCCCGCCGGGACGGCGAGGGCTGCGCAGGCGGGGGGGATCGCCGCCGCGGCGGGACCCCCTACGGCGGCGGCGCCGACCTCGATCGCCGCCGCGGCGATCAGCTCGCCGGCCGCCCGGAAGCCGGGCGGGCGGAGCAGCGCCCGGCGCGCGTCCACGTAGTACTGCGCCTTCGCGCCGCTGGCCAGCGTCACCTCGCCGATCACCAGCGAGTGCTCGCGCAGCTCGGCGAGCAGCGTCCGCTTGGCGGCGTCTAGATCGGCCATGGCTGGGCGTGTGTGACCAAGCAGATCAAGGATCTCGCGCTTCGCGCTCGCACGCGCCTTCGGCGCTGGAGCGTGGCGTGCTCTGCACGCGAGCGACCGAGGACGCAGATATGCGTAGCGTCACACACGCTCAGAAGACGAAGATCGGCTCGCCGTAGCTGAGCTGGTAGTAGATGCGCGGCTGGTCGGCGATGAAGGTGCGGATGCAGCCGTGGCTGGCAGCGTAGTCGGGCACTTCGGCGTAGCCGTGGATGGCGTAGCCCCTGTGCCAGTAGAAGGAGTAGTACATGCCCTTCGCGTTGTAGCCCGGTTCGCGCCGGTAGAAGCTGAACCGTCCGGTCACGGTGGCGGTCGAGGGCTTGCCGGTCGAGACGGGGTAGATCGCAAACGGCCTGTTTCCCCTGGCGAGGACGATCACCTGCTTGGAGAGCGGCACCTCGACATGCTCGCCGGCCTCCGGGTGGCGAACGCGGTAACCGCCCCGGCCGCCGAAGACGCGCTTGACGATCCCCTTGCCGGAGTGCTGGTTGGGCGACATGCCGTTCACCTTGCGGTAGGCGAGCACCTCGCGGCCGGTGCGTCCGTCGAAGCAACGGCCGCCGCCGTTGGCGTACCCCAGCTTCGCCAGCGCCCGCTTGAAGCCCTTGACGACCCTGCCGCACTGACCGCGGCGCAGCGACGGGAAGCTGACCCGCCAGCCCTTGCGCACGGTGCGGTCGCCGCGCAGCGAGCGGCTCGCCGGCAGATGGGCGCTGGCCGCGTACCCGCCGTCGCTGCGAACGACGATCGCGGCCCGGAACGAGCCGACCCCGCGCCCGGCCCTGCGCACCTTCGCCTTGCGGCTGAGCAGCCGGCGGCCGTCACGGTAGAAGGTGATCTCGACCCGCTGACCGGGCGCGAACGGCTCGACCGTGCCAACCACCGGCACCTTCGCGTAGATCGGCGCCCGGCCGCCGTGCAGATGGCCGACCCGAATCTTCACCGTCGCCTTCTTCGGGCCCCGCGGCTGCTTGCCGGCCCCCTTTCGGGGCCCGTCGGGCTGCTGGTGCTTCGCCGGCGCCGCCGAGGCAGCCGCGGGAAGCGTGAGCAGGGCGAGAAGGGCCAGCGCTCGGGCCAGATGGCGGTCCATGGGAAGAGGATTCTATTTGCAGGCCCTACTGGCCCAGCAGCGCAGCCGAGTTGTTGAGCATGTGCAGGAGGATGCCGGGGACGATCGAGCCGGTTCTCTCGTAGAGCAGGGCGAGGACGAAGCCGAAGAAGATCAGCGGGGGAACGGCGCTGAGGCCGGTGAGAGCGTGCAGGGCGCCGAAGATCAGGGCGCTGACCAGAGCCGCGGCGAGGCGGGGCAGGCGGGTGCGCAGGCCGCCGAACAGCATGCCGCGGAAGCAGACCTCCTCGCTGATCGGGGCCGCGAGGACGATCAGCAGGATCTGCACCGGGACCGTGCCGAAGGATTCGGCGATGTCCTCCTGCTCGGGCGCGCCGAACAGAGCGCTGTAGATGCCGGCGAAGAGCAGGTAGGCGCCGACCGCGGCCAGCATCCAGAGCAGCGCCGCGGGCCGGAAGCCGCGCACGCCGAGGCGGCGCAGCGCCCGGCGGACCGAGGCCTCCCCCCAGCGGGTCGCGACGACGACCGGCACCAGCAGGAAGCCGAGCGCGGTGGCCAGCTGGACGACCACGTTGGCGGCGGTGCTGAGGTCCCCTTCGACCGGGTTGTCGATCACCACCGCCGGGATGCCCAGCAGGATCCCCGCGCCTAGCGCCAGCAGCACCCCGCCGATCGCCATCTGGGGGCCCCAGGTCGCGTACGGGAAGGCCGAGCGGGGCGCGGGGCGGCCGGCCGGCTGCTCTACGGGCGGGGTCGCCTCCATCGGGGCGCAAGTCTCACAGACGCCGCCCCGGGCGGCACGACGCGGGAAGTACCCTCTCTCGCGATGACGCAGCGCGATCGCCGACGTCACCGCCGCCGCGGCGGCGCAGCCGGCAAGCTGCTCTTCGTCGGCCTCGGTGTCGTGATGATCGCCGCGATCGCGGCGGTCGCCGTCACCTCCTGGGTGCTGGGCGTCGCCGCCGACGCGCCCTCGCTTGCAGCCTGCAAGCCGGTCCACCACGGCGGCAACTCGACCCTCTACGCGGCGGACGGCAGCAAGCTGGGGATCGTCGCCTCCGAAGAGGCGCGGGCGCCGGTCTCGATCGATCGCATCCCGAAGAGCCTGCAGCGCGCCACGGTCGCGATCGAGGACCAGCGCTTCTACCAGCACGGCGGCATCGATCCGGAGGCGATCGCCCGCGCCGCGCTCAAGAACCTGGAAGCCGGAAAGCCGGTCGAGGGCGGGTCGACGATCACCCAGCAGCTGGTCCGCGAGCTGTGCATCGCGCACCCCGCCCGCACCGTGGAGCGCAAGATCGTCGAGGCGAAGCTGGCGATCGAGTACGCCGACCGCCACTCGAAGCGCGAGGTCCTCGGCCAGTACCTCAACACCGCCTCCTACGGGACGGTCGAGGGCAGCACCGCGGTCGGGGTCGGGGCCGCCGCGAAGGTCTACTTCTCCAAGCCGGTCCGGAAGCTGAGCCTCGAGCAGGCGGCGCTGCTGGCCGGCCTGCCGCAGGCGCCGAGCCAGTACAACCCGGCGCTGCACCCGCGCGCCGCCCTGGCCCGGCGCAACCAGGTGCTGTCGAAGATGGCCGAACTGGGCTTCGTCTCCACGGCGCGCGCCCGCCGGGCCAAACGACACGGCCTCGAGCTGGACCGGAACCGGGACTACTTCGCCAAGCGCCAGCCCTACTTCTTCGACTACGTCGTCGACCAGCTGATCGAACGGTACGGAGCGAGGAAGGTGCGGGAGGGCGGTCTGAAGGTCTACACGACGCTCGACCCGCGCCTCCAGGAAGTGGGGCTGGAAGCGATGCGCTCGACCCTCCCCTACCCCGAAGACCCCGCCTCGGCGCTGGTCTCGATCGACCCGCGCAACGGCCGCGTCCGGGCGATGGCCTCCAGCTCGAGCTATGCGCAGAGCAAGTTCAACCTCGCCGCGCAGGGCCACCGCCAGCCGGGCTCGACCTTCAAGACCTTCGTGCTGACCACGGCGATCAAGCAGGGGATCGACCCCTATTCGACCCATTACACGTCCAAGCACCTCGACCTCGACCTGCCGCACTGGGGGCACTGGGAAGTGAGCACCGCCGACCTCGGCTACCAGGGAACGATCAACCTGCAGCAGGCGACCGTCGCCTCCGACAACACCGTCTTCGCCCAGCTCGACCTCGACGTCGGCCCGAAGAACGTCGCGGCGACCGCCAGGTCGATGGGGATCACGAGCCCGCTGGACGGGATTCCGGCAGAGGGGATCGGCGGCCTGCGGATCGGCGTCTCGCCGCTGGAGATGGCGGACGCCAACGCGACTCTCGCCGCGGGCGGGATCCACCGCGACCCGGTCGCGATCCGCCGCGTCGTCTTCCCCGGCGGGCGGGTCGACCGGCCGGGGAGGGCCGAGCCGCGGCGGGTCGTCCCCGAAGCGGTCGCCTACCAGGTCTGGCGCCTGCTGCACGACAACATCACCGAAGGCACGGGCACCGCCGCCTACACCGGCTGCGCCGGGCAGGGCGGCAAGACGGGGACGACCGACAACTTCACCGACGCCTGGTTCGCCGGCTTCCAGCCGAACCTGGCGACCGCGGTCTGGGTCGGCTACCCGCAGTCGAACGCGATCGAAATGACCGCCGTCCACGGCTCGACGGTCTACGGTGGCACCTTCCCGGCCGAGATCTGGCACTCGCTCTACAGCGGCGCGGAAGTCCCCTGCGAGGAGGTCAGCGAACCGAAGCAGAGAATCAGCTGGGCGCCCTTCTTCGGCCGCTTCACCGCCTCGCCGCCGGGCGGGGGCTCCTACCCCAAGGCGCAAGAAGGGGGCGGGGAAAGCGAAGCCGAACGGCTGGGCCGCGAAGCGACCGGCGGCTACGACCCCAACGCCTACGCGCCCGGCGTCGGGCAGGAACCGACCCACGTGCCGCCCTACAAGCCACCGCCGGAAGGCTCCGTCGGGCAAGGGGGGGCAGCGGTGGAATGAGCGCCGCGCCCGGCACCTCGTCTGGGTCGCGATAGTCGTTCTGGTCGTCGGCTTCGCCGCCGCCCCGCCGCTCCTCTCGCACGACATATACAGCTACGTCGACTACGCCCGGCTCGGCGCCCTGCACGGCCTCGACCCCTACGTTCACCCTCCGGCCGCGGCGCCCGCCGACCCCGCCTACTCCGACGTCACCTGGATCGGGGCGACCAGCGCCTACGGCCCGCTCTTCACCATCGCCACCTACCCGCTCGCCTGGCTGCCGGTGACGGTGGCGGTCGCGGCGCTAAAGGCCACGGCGGGCGCCTCGGTGCTTGCGACCGCCGCGCTCGTCGCCCGACTCGCCCCGGTCCGCGGCGTCAGCCCGCTGGGGACCGCCGCCTTCGTGGCCCTCAACCCAGTCGTCCTCCTCCAGGTGGTCGGCGGCGGCCACAACGACGCAATCGCGATGCTCGTCGCCACCGCTGGGATAGCTGCGGTGCTCTCAGCGCGCGAGGCAAGCGGCGGCGCAGTTTTCGTCGCCGCCTTCGCCCTCAAGCCCCCCGCAGCCCTCGCCGCCCCGTTCGCGCTTGTCGCCTCCGCACGAGTGGGACTTTTGCCTCCGCATAAGGGGGCAAAAGCTCCATTCGACGCGAATCGCGAGCCGAGCCCGATCGCCGGCGCCACGTGCTCCCTCACCGGGCTCGCCGGCGCCGCACTCGCCGCGGCGACGATCGGCGTCGCTGCCTACCTCGCCTTCGGCTGGCACTGGCTCGACGCGATCGGGCTGGCGGGGGAGAACCAGGGCCGCACCACTCACATGAGCATCCCGATAACCGCGGCGCGCCTCACCGGCCTCGACCCGACCGCGGTTCGCGCCGCCGCGCTCGCCACCTACGCCGTCCTGCTCGTCTACCTGCTGGTTCGCACCTGGCACGGCCACGACTGGCTCCGCAACGCCGCCTGGGCGAGCCTCGGCCTCCTTCTCGCCACCGCCTGGCTGCTCCCCTGGTACCTGATCTGGGCCCTGCCCCTCGTCGCCCTATCCAGGGACCGCCCGCTTCAGCTGCTCACGCTGGCATCGACGGCCTTCCAGCTCTTCGCCCGCGTCCCGTTGTGAGAGCGCTCTTCGGAGGAGGAACGGGGATCGGGTGCCCCTCGACCGGGCGGGCACTCGAAAGCGGCCGGTTGGGAAGGGAGAGGGTGTCCCCTGAACCGGCCACGGAAGCTCCTGGACGAGAGGAGGGGGAGGGGTGTCCCTCGAACGGGCGGATACTCGAAGCGGCCGGTTGGGAAGGGAGAGGGTGTCCCCTGAACCGGCCACGGAAGCTCCTGGACGAGAGGAGGGGGAGGGGTGTCCCTCGAACGGGCGGATACTCGAATCGCCGGTCTCATTAGACCGGCGATTGTCCGGGCGAGGGACACCCTCCTCCCCCCCCCCTACAGAACCTCGGGCGAACGAACCGGCGTCTCCTGGCCGGCCGCCTCCGCCCGCTCCTCCTCGGGGGACGGATGCAGCACCCCGGTCGGGATCGACCAGCCCTCGCGCCGCCCCAGCGCAGTGACGATCGCGACGTAGAACAGCTCGACGAGCGTCAGCACCCCACGTACCGCGATCGCGATCAGCGAGCCGACCGCGAAGCTCTTGCCCGGCACCGCGATCTTCACCGCCCAGGCGAAGGCGGCGTCGCGGATCCCCAGCCCCGCCGGGGCGATGAGGGTGACGAGCGCCGCCACGTAGCCGACAGCCTGCGCCGAGCCCACCACCGGCAGGTCGCTCAGCGGGATCGTGCTGACCGAGCGGGCGACGCAGTAGACGCCGACCGCGATCACCGCCCAGTTGAAGGCGTAGAAGAAAAGCAGGGCAATCACCCCGCGGAGCGGAATGACCGCCGGCAGCGGCTCGCGGCCGAAGGCGCGCAGGACGCGGTCGGCGAGCGGACCGAAGACGCGGGGATGCAGCAGGGCGATCGCCGCCGGGACCAGCAGCAGCACCGCCCAGCGCAGCGGCTGGCCCTGAAGGTCGGGGTGGCTGATGATGAAGTAGGCGGCGACGCAGATCGCCGCGGTGGCGGAGATCGCCTGTTCGTAGACGATGCTGGCGATCGTGATCCGCCGTGGCACCCCCGCCCGCTCGGAGAGCAGCACCCGGCCGAGCACGTAGAGAACGCTGCCCGGCACGTAGCGGGCGAGCAGCGGCTGACCCCACGCGACCTGCGCCCGGCCCGGCCCGATCCAGTAGCCGAGAAAGCGCAGGGTCAGGTCCCAGCCGAGGGCGCTGAGCGCGTAGAAGAGCGGCAGAACGGCGAAGGCCGGGATCAGCCAGAGGACGTGGAAGTGAACGCCCGAGTCCTTGATCTCCGACCATTGGTCGACCACGGTGAGGACGAGGAAGCCGAAGACGAGGATCGCGATCCCAAGCTGGATCGCGAGGCGGACCCGCTTGCTGCGCGGCGGTTGCGTCCCGAACCGCGCTGCCGCCTCGCCTATTCGGTGCAACAAGGGTTGGCCCACACCGCCGCACGATAGTGAGATAGGGGGTCGCCCATTCGACTGGCTACCCAAAATCGGGATGCGTCGCCGCGGCTGGCGCGCGCCGGACCAGGGGGGAGCGGGGCGAGGACGCAGGGAGGCCGAATGGCAGCGCCACTTGGCCGACCGAGGACGAAGTACCGCGCCGTCCGCCGCCGCCAGGCGCGCGCGCCTATGACTTTGCGATAGTCGTCGAATGGGCGAGTTCGAGCTGTTGGCGCGAGTGCGGGAGCGACTGCCGCCGCCGGGGCGGCAGGTACGGCTGGGCAGCGGCGACGACGCGGCGATCGTCGTGCCGGGCGGCGCCACCGTCACCTCGGTCGACGCGCTGATCGACGGCGTCCACTTCCGCCGCGACTGGACGAGCCTGGCCCAGATCGGTCGCAAGGCGCTCGCCGTCGCTCTCTCCGACCTGGCGGCGATGGGGGCCGAGCCGGGCGAGGCCTATGTCGTCCTCGGCGTCCCCACCGACCTCGACGAGGACGGCTGCCTGGAGCTGCTCGACGGGCTCGCCGCGCTGGCCGCGGAGACCGGCACGGCCCTGGCCGGCGGCGACGTCACCCGCGCCCCGGCGCTGACCCTGGCGATCACCGTGGTCGGCCACGCGGGGAGCACCGGGGAGCTGGTGACGCGCGGCGGGGCGCGCCCCGGCGACGTACTGGCGGTGACCGGCGAGCTGGGTGGCGCGGCGGCGGGGCTCCTGCTGCTCGAGCGCAGCGATCGAGCGCGGTCGACTTTGAACCGCATAGCGACGCAAAAGTACGACCGCGCCCCGATCCGGCGGATTCCGTGAGCGCGGAGTGCTGGCGCGGCATCTGGAGCCGAGGCCGCAACTGGAGGCGGGGCGGGCGCTGGCGAACGCAGGCGCGACGGCGATGATCGACCTCAGCGACGGCCTCGGCGGCGATGCCCGCCACCTCGCCACGGCGAGCGAGGTCGGACTGCGGATCGAGGCCGCCTCGCTGCCGCTCGCCGCCGGGGTCGTCGAGGTCGCGGCGGCGACCGGCCGCGACCCGCTCGAGCTCGCCGCCTCGGGCGGCGAAGACTACGAGCTGCTGGCGGCGCTGCCGCCGGACCGCTTCGACCAGGCGGCCGGGGCGGTCGCCGAGCCGGGCGGACCCGGGCTGACCCGGATGGGCGACGTGTTCGCCGGCGAGGGGGTGGAGATCAGGCTGCCTGGCGGCGGGCTTCTGGACCCGATCGGGTTCGACCAGCTGAGTTGAGCGACGCACCGGGTCGAGCGAAGCGCCACCCCGCTCAGCAGCTCGCGCACGGCACGGCGCTCCAGCATCGCCTCCGCGACGCGAGCCGGCTCCGGCTTGTAGCAGCCTGCCTCGATCAGGGGCTTGAGCCGTGTCAGCTGCATGCTTGCCCTATCGGACCTCCCGCCCCGATGCCTTAGTTCTTGGTACTCACACATCTGTCCAAGAGCGGCCCGGGCGAACGCCGCGGGCGCCCCCGGGCGCGGGGGATACGCTTTGTCTATGCCGAACGGGTCTACACGGATCCTCCTCGTCGATGACGAGCAGTCGGTACAGACCCTGCTCAGCTACCCGCTGCGCAAGGACGGTTACCAGGTCACCTCGGCGCTCGACGGACGCCAGGCGCTGGAGCGCTTCGGCGAGGTCCGCTTCGACTTGGTGATCCTCGATCTGATGCTGCCGAAGGTCGACGGGGTCGAGGTCTGCCGGCAGCTTCGCCGCCGCAGCCAGGTGCCGATCATCATGCTGACCGCGAAAGGGAGCGAGACCGACAAGGTCGCCGGCCTCGAGGTCGGCGCCGACGACTACATCACCAAGCCCTTCTCGATGCGCGAGTTCCGCAGCCGCGTCAAGGCGGCGCTGCGGCGCTCGCGGATGGCCGTCGAGCTCCCCGAGGAGGAGCCGATCGAACTCGGCGAGCTGCGCATCGACCCGGGTCGCCGCATGGTCACGCTCGGCTCCGAGGAGATCCGCGTCACCTATGTCGAGTTCGAGATACTCAGCGCGCTCGCCCGCTCTCCCGGCCGGGTGCTGAGCCGCGAGACCCTGCTCGAGCACGTCTGGGGCGACTCCGAGTACCGCGATCCCCGCACCGTCGACGTCCACATCCGCCACCTGCGCGAGAAGCTGGAGCGCAACCCGAAAGAGCCCGAGTACCTGCTTACGGTGCGCGGCGTCGGCTACCGGTTCAGGGAATGAGGAACCTCCACCTGACACCGCTCGGCAGCATGATCACGACGGTGTCCCTGGTGATCGGCGCGGGCACCTCGATCATCGTCTACGTCTGGGTCGTGGCGATCGGCGGCCATTCCGAGGCCGCCGGCCCGATCCTGATCGGTGGCCTGATCGCCCTGCTGCTGGCACTGGCGGTGGGGTTCTACTTCGCCCAGCTCGTGGCGACGCGGATACGGCGGATCGAGGACGCCGCGCGCAAGGTGGCCGACGGCGACTTTGCGACCCGCATCCCGGTCGACAACTCGGGCCAGCTCGGCCAGCTCGCCCGCACCTTCAACGAGATGCAGGGCCGCCTCGCCGAGCTGGACAGCGCCCGCAAGCAGTTCATCGCCAGCGCGTCGCACGAGCTGCGCACGCCGATCTTCAGCCTCGGTGGCTTCGTCGAGCTGCTCGAAGAGGAGGACCCGAGCCCCGAGGAGCGGGCCGAGTTCGTGCGCACGATGCGCCGGCAGGTCGAGCGCCTCACCAAGCTCACCACCGACCTGCTCGACCTCTCCCAGCTCGACGCCGGTGGCATCGTGATGCAGCCGCGCGGCGTCGACCTCAGCTCGGTGGCCCGCGACGTGGCACGCGAGTTCGGCCCGCGCGCCGACCGGCGCGGCTCGCGGCTCGAGCTGCGAACGACCGAACGGCCGGTGGCGGCCCTTGCCGACCCCGACCGGGTGCGGCAGATCGTCCGTATCCTGCTTGACAACGCCCTCACACACACGCCGCAGGGCACCAGCGTCACCGTGACCACCTACGCAATCAACCGCCGCGCCGAGCTGACCGTCTCCGACGGCGGCGGCGGCATCCCGCAGCGGGTTCAGGGCCGCATCTTCGAGCGCTTCTACACGGCCGATCCCTCGGGAGGGTCGGGACTCGGCCTGGCGATCGCCCGCGAGCTTGCACAGCGGATGAACGGCCGCATCGCGATCTCCTCGAGCCGGCGCTTCACCGCCTTCACGCTCGGCCTGCCGCCCGCGCCGGAGGGGCTGCCCCCGGCGGCGGCGGACCCGGCGAGGGCGACCGCGTGAGCCGGCGGCGGGCCGCAACCCTGGCGGCGCCGCTGGCGCTGCTCGCCGCCCTGCTGATCGGCTGCGGCGGCGACGGGGCGTCCGGCCCGGCGGGAGCGACGAAGACGACGACGCAGGTGGTCGTCCAGACCGCTGCGAACGGCTTCGACGCGGCGAAGGTCTACCGCGAAGCCTCACCCGGCGTGGTCACGATCCGCTCGATCTTCGACGGCGGCGGCGCCGAAGGCTCCGGCTTCGTGCTCGACACCTCGGGCCGGATCGTCACCAATGCTCACGTCGTCACCGACGGCGAAGGCGGCGGCCGCAGGGAGGCGAAGGCGGTTTTCGTCGAGTTCCCGAATCGCAACGTGCTGCCGGCCAGGGTGGTCGGCTTCGACCCCTTCGCCGACGTCGCCCTGCTCGCGGTGAAGCCGGACGGCTTCGAGCTGCACCCGCTGAAGCTGGGCGACGACAGCGAACTGGTCGTCGGCCAGCCGGTGGCGGCAATCGGCAGCCCGTTCGGCGAGCAGCAGTCGCTCTCGGTCGGGATCGTCTCGGCGACCGACCGCTCGGTCGGCTCGCTGACCCAATTCCAGATCGAGGGCGCGATCCAGACCGACGCCTCGATCAACCCCGGCAACTCGGGCGGCCCGCTGCTCGACGCGGCGGCGCGCGTGATCGGGATCAACCAGCAGATCGAGACCAACTCCGGCGCCAACGACGGGGTCGGCTTCGCGGTGCCGATCTCAGCCGTGAAGCGCTCGCTCGCCCAGCTGAGGAAGGGCGGCAAGACCGAGTACGCCTACATCGGCGTCTCCAGCCAGGCGCTCTATCCGCAGCTCGCCCAGAAGCTGGGCCTCGACGCCCGCTTCGGTGGCCTGATAGCCGAAGTGGTGCCGGGCGGCCCGGCCGACAAGGCCGGGCTGAAGGGCGGCGACGAAGAGCTGCGCTTCCAGGGGGTTCCCTACCAGGTGGGCGGCGACACGATCCTCGCCGTCGACGGCCGCAAGGTGGTCCGCCCGGACGACCTCGCCCGCTACATCTCCTCGTTCCCGCCCGGCCGCCAGGTGACGCTGGAGGTCCTCCACGCCGACGGCGGTCGGGACCAGGTGCAGGTCACGCTCGGCAAGCGGCCCGAGTCGGTCTCCAGCGGCTGAGCGGAACGGCCCACGGTTCAGGCTGGCGCTGTCTGTAGAAATCCGCGGGTGCTTCAGGAAGTCACCCTCGGCCAGAAGTCCCTCTCCGACTACACCCACATCGCCGGCAAGGCGCTGGCGGAGCAGATCCGCGAGCTGGCCGAGCCGCTGAAGGGAAGGCGCGTCCTGCACGTCAGCGCCACCGCCTTCGGCGGCGGCGTCTCGGAGATCCTCTACACGATCGTCCCGCTGATGCGCGACGCCGGGCTCGACGCCCACTGGCACGTGATCTTCGGCAAGGAAGAGTTCTACAACGCGACCAAGCTTCTGCACAACTCGCTGCAGGGCGCGGAGGAGACGCTGAGCGAGGAGCAGTGGGCGCTGTTCGAGGAGGTCAGCGCGCTCAACGCCGAGGACCTGCACGGCGGGTGGGACACGATCGTCGTCCACGACCCGCAGCCGATCGGCTTGCGCCGCGGTGCTGCCGAGAAGAGCCGCAACTGGATCTGGCGCTGCCACATCGACCTCTCCGAGCCCAACCCGGAGCCGATCGACCGGCTGCGGCCGCTGATCGAGGAGTACGACGCGACCGTCTGGCACATGCCCTCCTACGTGCCGGACGGGGTCGACGGCCACGACGGGGTGCGGATCGTGCCGCCGGCGATCGATCCGCTCTCGCCGAAGAACATGGCGTTCTCGCCCGACGACGCCGCCTTCGTCTGCCACCAGCTCGGGATCGACGTCGACCGGCCGCTGCTCACCCAGGTCTCCCGCTTCGACCCCTGGAAGGACCCGATCGGCGTGATCGACGCCTACCGGGCGGTGACCGCGGAGATGCCCGAGGTGCAGCTCGCCCTGGTCGGCTCGATGGCGACCGACGACCCGGAGGGCTGGGACTTCTTCCAGCGGACGGTCGAGTACGCCGACGGCGACCCCGACATCAAGATCCTCAACAACCTCAACAACGTCGGCGCGATCGAGGTCAACGCCTTCCAGTCGCAATCCGACGTCTGCCTGCAGAAGTCGATCCGCGAGGGCTTCGGGCTGACCGTCACCGAGGCGCTCTGGAAGGGCCGGCCGACCGTGGCCGGCAAGGTCGGCGGCATCCCGCTGCAGATCGAGGACGGGACGAGCGGCTACCTGGTCGACTCGGCGGCGGAGTGCGCGCGGCGCTGCCGGGCGATCCTCGGCGACCCGGAGCTGGGCAAGCGGCTCGGCCGCAACGGCAAGGAACGCGCCCGCCGCGAATTTCTCTCGCCGCGCCTGCTGCGCGACTGGCTGCAGCTGCTCAGCGAGCTCGACGGCTAGAGCGCGGGACGCGCCGGTAGATAGATACCGATGTGGGCACTCAATCACCGGCACACCGGCACGTCGGGGTAAGGTCAGCGCGTGGCCATCGACGGCGATCCGCTGATAATCGTCTCGAATCGGGGACCCGCGCAGTTCGAGCGCGACGAGGTGGGCGAGCGCACCGTGCGCCGGGGCGGCGGCGGCCTGGTGACGGCGCTCTCCGGCCTCGTCTCCCACCGCAAGGCCCTGTGGATCGCCTCGGCGATGACCGACGAGGACGTCACCGTCTCCGAGGAGGAGGGAGGGCCGGTCGAGCTGTCGATCGACGGGATCGACTACCGGGTGTTGCTGGTCGGCAGCGACCCCGAAGCCTACGACCGCTTCTACAACATCATCGCCAACCCGATCCTCTGGTTCATCCAGCACTACCTCTGGGACCTCTCCAACGCGCCCGACATCCGCCAGGAGGAGCTGGACGCCTGGGACTACGGCTACCAGGCGGTCAACCGCGACATCGCCCGCGCCGTGCTGGGGCAGATCGAGGAGCGAAAGCGACCGCTGGTGATGCTGCACGACTATCACCTGTACACGGCCCCGGGGATGATCCGCGCCCAGCGCCCCGACGCCTTCCTCCACCACTTCGTCCACATCCCCTGGGGCCAGCCGGACAGCTGGCGGGTGCTGCCGGGGCGGATCCGCGAGGCGATCCTCCGCGGCATGCTCTCCAACGACATCATCGGCTTCCACACCCACGCCTACTGCATCAACTTCCTGCGCTGCTGCGAAGAACTGCTCGAGGCCGAGGTCGACTATGGGCGGGTGGCGGTGCACCATGCGGGCGGCGAGACGCTGGCCCGGGCCTACCCGCTCTCGATCGACGCCGAGCGACTGCTGCGGGTGGCCGAGTCGGCCGAGGTGGCCGAGTACGAGCGCGAGGTGCAGCGGCGGAGGCGCGAGCACCTGATCATCCGCGTCGACCGGGCCGACCTCTCGAAGAACGTGCTGCGCGGCTTCACCGCCTTCGACGTCTTCCTCCAGCAGCACCCGGAGTTCCGCGAGAAGGTGACCTTCATCGCCCACCTGCAGCCCTCGCGGCAGGACGTGCCCGAGTACGCCGAGTACCTGGAGCGGATCGAGGCGCTGGTCGCGGTTGTCAACCACAACCACGGCACCACCGACTGGATGCCGATCGACCTGAAGATCTACGAGAACTTCACCGAGGCGGTGGCCCGCTACAAGCACTTCGACCTGCTGATGGTCAACTCGATCTTCGACGGGATGAACCTGGTCGCCAAGGAGGCCCCGGCGGTCAACGTCCGCGACGGGGTGCTGATGCTCTCCGAGAACACCGGCTCGCACGAGGAGCTGGCGGATTGCGTCCTCTCGGTCAACCCTTTCGACATCCAGGAGCAGGCCGACGCGATCTACCGGGCGCTGACCATGGACCCCGAGGAGCGGCGGGTGCGGGCGCAGCACCTGAAGGAGATCATCTACTCGCGCAATCCGGGGGATTGGGTGGACGAGCAGCTGCGGGACATCGCGGAGCTGCGCGAGGCGGTTGCGTAGGGAGGGGTTGGGGGTCCCTCCTCTCTCAACTTTTTCCGAAGACAGCTTGCGGCTGTCCGCGAGCCGCGTTTCGGAAAAAGTACAAGCCGTTCGGAGGGACCCCCAACCCCTCCCCCTCAAAAGCTTCCGCGGCTCGATGATTTCTTGAAAGCTGGGGGGGAGAACCCGGGGCGCTCGCAGCTTGGAGAGCTGTGGGACTCCGCATCCGCTGGAAGGCAGCTTGGAAGGGAGCTGCGGTCGTCGTCGGTGGGCTGCTGGCGTTGCAGCTGCTGCCGGCGCTGCTGAAGGCGCCCGAGCCACCGCCGGTGCCCGCCGATGTCGGATTGCCGCGCGTGGTGAAGCCAGGGCCGCCGGTGACGAGCCGCGCGCCGACGCTGCGGCACGACGGGAAAGCCGTCCGGCAGCTGAGCCGGGTCGGGCGGAACGTGGCGGTGGGGAGGTCTCCAGAGGGAGCGGCGTCCTGTTTTTCGCACAGACCACTTGACAAGAGACGCTGCGCGCCAGGCGAAAAACCCAGCGACCGGCGGAGACCCTCCCACCGCCGCCAGGACCCGCCCGCCTCGGCGCCTCGGCACGAGGACCCGTCCGCCACGACGCCCGTCCCGGCAGCGCCGTCGCCTGCCGAAGCTCCTCCGCCACCCCCCGAACGGGCGCCCGCGCCCGAAGCGCCACCCCCAGCGCCCTCGCCGCCGGCGCCCGGCGACGGCTCCGAAGAGTTCGCGCCGCACTGAGCCCCGCCGCTATAGTCCGACGCCGCTTTGGCAGCGCAGCGCGAATACGAGCTGGTCCTGATGCTCGACCCGGGGCGGGACGCCCCTGGGCGCGATGCCGTCGCAGCGGCGGCGAAGGAGCAGATCGAGGCGGGCGGGACGCTCAAACACGAGAACGAATGGGGCCTGCGCAAGCTGGCCTACGAGATCGCCCGGCGGACCGAGGCCGACTACCGCTGGTTCCGCTTCGAGGCGCCTCCGGCGCTGCTCGAGCAGCTCGACCACAACCTGAAGATCGCCGAGGGCGTGCTCCGCTTCCGCATCTTCAAGGTCGATGCCAGCGCGCCGGTGATGGCGCCGCCGGCCACCAGCGCTCCGGGTCCGGGCGCCTCGCGCGAGCGGCCGCCCGAGCCGGCACCGCGACCCGCCGAGACCGTGAGCGAAGCTGCCGAGCCTGCCGAGCCTGCCCCGGAGGCGACGGAGGCTGCGTCTGAGCCGGCGACGGCAGCTGCCGTCGCCGAGCCTCCCGCCGAGGCCACGCCCGAGCGGGACGAGGCGCCGCCGCCGCCCGAGGGCGACCAGGGCGGATCCGCCGGATCCGGCGAGTAGCCGTCCCGGACAGGTTCTTGGCGCAGATTCCGCTTTCGGGGGGGAGAGTTACGCCGCCTGCGCTCTTAGACTGGTACCTCGACAAAGCGATCTGGAGGAGTGAGAGCCGTGGCGGCTTCGAACATCAACGTGGTGGTCATCACCGGGAACCTGACCCGCGATCCGGAATTGCGCAGCACGCCGGGCGGCACCTCCGTCTGCAAGCTGCGGGTGGCGGTCAACAGCCGGCGCAAGGACGGACAGACCGGCAACTGGGTCGACAAGCCCAATTACTTCGACGTCACCGTCTGGGGAGCGCAGGGCGAGAACTGCGCCAACTACCTCTCGAAGGGTCGACCGGTGGCGGTCGAAGGGCGGCTCGACTGGCGCGAGTGGGAGGACAAAGACGGCAACAAGCGGCAGAGCGTCGAAATCATCGCCAACTCGGTCCAGTTCCTCGGCTCGCGCGACGGCTCCGGGGGCGGCTCGGGCGGCGGCAACGGCTTCACCCCGCAGAGCGATACGCCGGCCGACACCTCGGACTACGACGCAGCCCCGGCCGGAGCCGCCACGGGCCAGAGCGGCGGGGGCGCCGACGACGACATCCCGTTCTGAGCGAGGTCCTTGCGGCGAGTCGCTCCCCCGACGCTGCATGGCGGCGCCTGGGGGCGACTCGGTAGGATGCGCTGCCGATGGCACGACCGAGAGAGAACGGATCGTCCGCGCCGCGGCGGGGGCGTCGCGGGGCGGACCGGACGCGCCCGCGTAAGTACACCCGGATCAACTCCGAGGCGGTCGACTACAAGGACCTCAACCTGCTGCGCCGCTTCCTCTCCGACAAGGGGAAGACGCGCGGCCGCCGCGTCACCGGCCTCTCGCGCAAGCACCAGCGACAGCTCTCGGTGGCGGTGAAGCGGGCGAGAGAGATCGCCCTGCTGCCCTACGTCGGGGAGCGCTGGCGATGGCGCAGGCCATCCTCCTCGAGGACGTCGACAGCCTCGGGCAGCGCGGCGAGCCGGTCGACGTCTCGCCGGGCTACCTGCGGAACTACCTGGTCCCCCGCAAGCTGGCAACGCCGGCGACGCCGGGCGCCCTGGAGGAGGCGCAGCGCCGCCAGGCAGAGGCCGAGAAGGCCGAGCGGCGGCGAGCCGAGCGCGAAGAGCGGGCGGCGGAACTGCTCTCGAAGACCGTTCTGACGATCCAGCAGCGGGCGGACGACGGCGGCCGGCTGTTCGGCTCTGTAGGCGCCAAGGAGATCGCCGACGCGATCCGCGACGCCCGCGACCTGCGGATCGACCGCCGCAAAGTCCGCCTCGAGCAGCCGATCCGCGAGATCGGCACCCACATGGTGGAGATCGAGCTGGCCGACGGGTCGGTCGCCACGGTGAAGACGATCGTCGCCGAGGAGAGCTAGCCGCTGCGCCGTCTCCGGACCCGCCTGACTCGCCGCGCCAGGGCGAGGACGCGGTTCGGCTGGGCTCGCTCGGAGCGGGCGACCCTGGGGCTCGCCGCGGTCGCGATCGGCGGCGCCGGCACGGTCTTGGCGGGGCAGTTCGGCCGGATGCTGCGGCGCCGCGCCCACGAGCGACGGACGAGCGACGGGGTGGTCGAAGCGGCGGCGCTCGACACGGTCGGCGTTGCGGCCAGCGGCTACGCAGCGGCGCCGCGCGGCGAAGCAGTGCTCTTCAACCTGCTGTCCGGCTTCCTCGGCGCCTTCGCGTTGGTGCGGCTCTCGACCTGGGGGATGCGCGACCAGTGGTGGCCCTTCCGCGAGGTCAGCGTCGGCGGCCGCCACATCCATCACTTCGTGCCGGGCATCCTGATCAGCTTCGCCGCCGGAACGGCGGCGCTGCTGACCGACGACGAGAAGCTGGAAGACCGCCTGGCGGTCCCGATGGGCGCCGGCATGGGGCTCACCTTCGACGAGGCGGCGCTGCTGCTCGACCTGCGCGACGTCTACTGGACTCGCGAGGGACTGCTCAGCGTGCAGCTCAGCCTCGGGGCGACGGCGATCCTCAGCATCGCGATCCTCACCCAGCGGATGCTGCGGCGGGGCGAGCGCCGCCAGGAGGAGGCGGGCCGGATCCCGCCGGGCCCGGACCACCTTGTCGCGGGCGCCGGGGCGCTGGGCTGAACGGCCCCGAGTTCCTTTCCCCCTTGGATTTGCACGGAGCCCCCCCGGGCGAAGGCGCGGCTTCTGGTTTGCTTGGGGTCTGGGGCCAGCGGGGGCGAATCCGCCGCCCTCGGCCCTTTACTGAGTGTAGATGCCGCAGCCTTCCGCAACCCACGTTCCGCCCCAGAACATCGAGGCCGAGGAATCGGTGCTGGGCGCGATGCTGGTCGCCGAGCCGGCGCTGGGCCGGGTGATCGACGAGGTGAAGCTGGGCCCCGAGGACTTCTACCTGGAGAAGCACGCGCTCCTCTACGCCGCCATCCACGACCTCTACGCCGCCTCGAAGCCGGTCGACGAGCTGAGCGTCACCGAGGCGCTGGTCCAGCGCGGCGAGATCGAGGAGGCGGGGGGCAAGCACTACGTCTCCGAGCTGGCCGCCAAGGTGCCGGCCGCCGGCAACGCCAGGCACTACGCGGAGATCGTCCAGCAGAACTCGCTGCTGCGGCGCCTGCTCGGCGCCGGCCAGGAGATCCAGGGTTGGGTGCACGAGCGCGACGGCGAGCCGCGCGAGCTGTCGGAGCGGGCCGAGAAGCTGCTCTTCGACGTCGCCCACAAGGAGCAGGCAAGCGACTTCCGCCTGCTCTCCGAGATCCTCCACGACGAGGTCGACCGCCTCGAGAAGCTCTCGACCGGCGAGACCGAGCTGACCGGCACCCCGTCCGGCTTCAAGGACATCGACGCGATCACCGGCGGCTTCCAGCCGGGGAACCTGATCATCGTCGCCGCAAGGCCGGCGATGGGCAAGAGCGCGATCGTCGCCAACATCGCCGAAAACGTGGCGTTGAAGCGCAAGACGCCGGTCGCCTTCTTCTCGTTGGAGATGTCGGAGGTGGAGCTGGCGCAGCGCTTCATCGCCTGCCGGGCGCGGATCTCCGGCGACAAGCTGCGCAAGGGGCAGGTCGCGCAGAAGGACTGGCCGAAGGTGGTGCGGGCCTGCAACGAGCTGGAGGAGGCGCCGCTGTGGTTCGACGACTCCTCCGACCTCGGCGTGCTCGATCTGAGGGCGAAGGCGAGGCGCCTGCACGCTCAGACGCAGGAGCAGGGCGGCCTCGGCCTGATCATCGTCGACTACATCCAGCTGATGCGTTCCGACGACCCGCGTGCCAACCGGGTCGAGCAGGTCGGCCAGATGAGCCGCGGCCTGAAGATCCTCGCCCGCGAGCTGGAGGTGCCGGTGCTGGCGATCTCCCAGCTCTCCCGTGCCCCCGAGCAGCGGCACCCGCCGAAGCCGATGCTGTCCGATCTGAGAGAAAGCGGAAACCTCGAGCAGGACTCGGACCTCGTCGCCTTCCTCTACCGCGAGGACTACTACCGCGATCCCGAAGACGAGCCGGACGGGCTGGCCGACGTGATCGTCGCCAAGCACCGCAACGGGCCGATCGGCTCGCCGAAGCTGGTCTTCCTCGATCGCTTCCCGAAATTCGCCGACTTCTCCGGCCACGAGCGGCCGGTCGAGCAGCCGGCCGGCGAGGGGCCGCCGCTGGAGGACGCGGCGAGCGCGGGCCCTGACTTCTGATGCCGGCGATCCCCCGCAGCGAGCCGTTCGCCGAGCGGGCCTGCCCGCTGGGCACCTGCGACGGCTCCGGCTGGATCCTCGGCCCCGAGGACGTGGCGCGGCCCTGCGAGTGCCGCGAGCAGCGGCTCAAGCGCGGCCGGGTGCGGGGGGTCGCCTCGGTGATCCCGCCGCGCTACCGCGGCGTCTCCTTCGACCGCCCGCCGGTCAGCGACATGGCCCGCGACGTGGAGACCAAGGCCGCTGTCGGGAGGTGCGTAAGTTCATCGACGACCTGGACGACGAACTGGAGAGCGGCAAGGGCCTATGGCTGTTCGGGGATACCGGGACCGGGAAGACGACCCTGGCGATGCTGGTCTCGAAACGCGCGCTGGCGGCAGGGCACTCCGTGGCGATCTATTCGTTGCCGAAGCTGCTCGCCCGCATTCGGCGCACCTATCGACGTCAGCGCCAAGCGACGATTCCTACGTCGCGTTCTTCGAGCGACTCACGTCGGTTGATCTGCTCCATATCGACGATTTCGGCGCCGAGAAACGCTCCGATTGGGTCCTGGAGCAGCTCTACGCCTTGGTCAACGAGCGCTACGAGGCTGAGCGCTCGATGCATGATCACGACCAACCTTCCACGGCATGGACAGAGCTCGAGGAGCAGATCGGATGACGGACCGTCTCCCGCCTGAGTCGAGATATGTGAGCGAGGTTCCCTTGTTCGGCGTCCGATCGCGCCTAGAGCGCTACCCGGATGGCAAGCGGCGCGCTCTAGATGCGGCACAATCCATCTCTTATGCCCGGCATCGTGATAGTCGGCGCCCAGTGGGGCGACGAGGGGAAGGGCAAGGTCACCGACCTGCTCGCCGAGGGGGCGGACGCAATCGTCCGCTTCCAGGGCGGCAACAACGCCGGCCACACGATCGTCCGCGACGGCGAGCAGTTCAAGTTCCACCTGATCCCCTCCGGCATCCTCTATCCGGAGAAGGCCTGCGTGATCGGCAACGGGGTCGTCCTCGACCCGCGCATCCTGCTCGAGGAGATCGAGGGGCTGAAGCGCCGCGGCATCGACGTCGGCAACCTGCGGATCTCCGCCAACGCCCACCTGATCATGCCCTACCACGTGCTGCTCGACACGGCCGGCGAGGTGAAGCTCGGCAAGCTCTCGATCGGCACGACGCGGCGCGGCATCGGCCCCTGCTACGCCGACAAGGCGCTGCGGCTCGGCATCCGGGTGCAGGACCTGCTCGACGAGAAGATCCTGCGCAAGAAGATCCTCGCCGCGCTCGAGCCCAAGCAGCAGGCGCTGCGCGAACTGTCCGTGCAGCGGCGCAAGCTGCGCAAGGAGGCCGGCGAGGGGGCACGCCAGGGAGGCGACCGGTCGGTCGCCGACGCTCCCGACCCGCGGCTCGACCTGCACACGATGACCGAGGAGTTCGCCGGCTACGGGCACCGCCTCGAGCCCCACATCGCCGACACGTCGCGGCTCTGCTGGGACCTGCTGGACGGCGGCGGCACGGTGCTCTTCGAGGGCGCCCAGGCGACCCTGCTCGACCTCGACCACGGCACCTACCCGTTCGTCACCTCCTCCAACCCGATCGCCGGCGCGGCCTGCGTCGGCGCGGGGGTCGGGCCGACGGACATCGACGAGGTCTGGGGGGTGGCCAAGGCCTACGCGACCCGGGTCGGCGCCGGCCCCTTCCCGACCGAGCTGCACGACGCGGTCGGCCGCCAGATGCTGGAGGCGGGACACGAGTTCGGCACCACCACGGGGCGCGAGCGGCGCTGCGGCTGGATGGATCTGGTCGCCCTGCGCTACGCCGTCCGCCTCAACCGGATGAGCGCCCTGGCGGTCACCAAGCTCGACGTGCTGAGCGGGATCGACCCGCTGCGCGTCGCGGTTCGCTACCGCTCCCGGGAGGGCGCGGTCTTCGACAGCTTCCCCTACCACCAGTCGATCCTCCACTCGGCCGAGCCCGAGTACGAGGAGCTGCCCGGCTTCGAGGCCGACCTCAGCGCCTGCCGCAGCGAGGCGGACCTGCCGCCGCAGGCCCGCGCGCAGGTTCCCTTGTTCGGCGTCGATCGCCGCCTTGAGAACGCCCCGCTCTAGCTCCTGGTTGGCGTAGCCGAGATGCGAAGCGCCAGATGCGCCAACCAGTCACAATCTCCGAGTCATGCCCGGCATCGTGATAGTCGGCGCCCAGTGGGGCGACGAGGGGAAGGGCAAGGTCACCGACCTGCTCGCCGAGGGGGCGGACGCAATCGTCCGCTTCCAGGGCGGCAACAACGCCGGCCACACGATCGTCCGCGACGGCGAGCAGTTCAAGTTCCACCTGATCCCCTCCGGCATCCTCTATCCGGAGAAGGCCTGCGTGATCGGCAACGGGGTCGTCCTCGACCCGCGCATCCTGCTCGAGGAGATCGAGGGGCTGAAGCGCCGTGGCATCGACGTCGGCAACCTGCGGATCTCCGCCAACGCCCACCTGATCATGCCCTACCACGTGCTGCTCGACACGGCCGGCGAGGTGAAGCTCGGCAAGCTCTCGATCGGCACCACGCGGCGCGGCATCGGCCCCTGCTACGCCGACAAGGCGCTGCGGCTCGGCATCCGGGTGCAGGACCTGCTCGACGAGAAGATCCTGCGCAAGAAGATCCTCGCCGCGCTCGAGCCCAAGCAGCAGGCGCTGCGCGAACTGTCCGTGCAGCGGCGCAAGCTGCGCAAGGAGGCCGGCGAGGGGGCACGCCAGGGAGGCGACCCGTCGGTCGCCGACGCTCCCGACCCGCGGCTCGACCTGCACACGATGACCGAGGAGTTCGCCGGCTACGGGCACCGCCTCGAGCCCCACATCGCCGACACGTCGCGGCTCTGCTGGAACCTGCTGGACGGCGGCGGCACGGTGCTCTTCGAGGGCGCCCAGGCGACCCTGCTCGACCTCGACCACGGCACCTACCCGTTCGTCACCTCCTCCAACCCGATCGCCGGCGCGGCCTGCGTCGGCGCGGGGGTCGGGCCGACGGACATCGACGAGGTCTGGGGGGTGGCCAAGGCCTACGCGACCCGGGTCGGCGCCGGCCCCTTCCCGACCGAGCTGCACGACTCGGTCGGCCGCCAGATGCTGGAGGCGGGACACGAGTTCGGCACCACCACGGGGCGCGAGCGGCGCTGCGGCTGGATGGATCTGGTCGCCCTGCGCTACGCCGTCCGCCTCAACCGGATGAGCGCCCTGGCGGTCACCAAGCTCGACGTGCTGAGCGGGATCGACCCGCTGCGCGTCGCGGTTCGCTACCGCTCCCGGGAGGGCGCGGTCTTCGACAGCTTCCCCTACCACCAGTCGATCCTCCACTCGGCCCAGCCCGAGTACGAGGAGCTGCCCGGCTTCGAGGCCGACCTCAGCGCCTGCCGCAGCGAGGCGGACCTGCCGCCCCAGGCCCGCGCCTACCTCGACTTCGTCGCCGGCTTCGTCGGCGTACCGATTCGCCTCGTCGGCGTCGGGCCGGGACGCGACCAGGTGGTCTGGATGGGCGACGAGCCGCGCCTGCGCGCCGCCTAGCGGCGGCGATAGTCCTGCTCTAGAGTCTGGGCGTGGCTTCTGGTAGACGCACGGCCAAGCTTGGCGAGCGGCTGCCGAGGGGTCGTCACGGGCTGCCGCGGGAGGCGGTGACGGAGTCCCAACGGCGCCGGATCCTGCAGGCGATGATCGAAGTCGTCGCCGAGCGCGGCTACCCGGAGACGCGCGTGGTGGACGTGATCGGCGTCGCCGGCGTGTCGAGAAAGACGTTCTACGAGCTGTTCGCGAGCAAGGAGGACTGCTTCCTCGCCACCTACGACGCGCTGGTCGACAACCTGCTCGGCGACACGGCGAAGGGCTTCGAGTCGAAGCCCGGGGCGCCCTGGGCCGAGCGGGTCGCAGCCGGGCTGGGGGCCCTGCTCGAGCACCTCGCCGAGCATCCCGACGAGGCGCGGTTCGCGATCGTCGAGGTATTGGCCGCCGGCCCGAAAGCGCTGGCCCGCCGGGACGCGGCGCTGCGCCAGTTCACCGGCTTCCTCGACGCCGGCCGAGCCGAGACATCGGTCGAGCTGCCGGGGATCACCTCGCTGTCGGTTGCCGGCGGCGTCAACGAGCTGCTCTACAGCGAGATCCTGCACGGCGCCTCGGCCCGCCTCCCCAGCCGCCTTCCGGACCTGATGTTCTGGATAACGCTGCCCTTCCTCGGGCCCGAGGGGGCCGCGGAAGCGCGCGAGCGGACGCGGTTCTCGAAGCTCGAGAGTTGAGCGGCGCGTGTGTTAAGGCGCTCTTTTGTACGAGCGCGCGGGTTCTGTCCAGTAGGACGAGGCTGGTAGTTTCTACCGGCGGAGGGATTCAATGGCCAGGGCTCTGACGGGCAGGCCGACAAAGGAGAGAGAAGGATATGCGTAGAAACTTGCTAGCGGCACTCGCCCTGAGCGCGGTGCTTGCCCTAGGGATCGCGGTCGCCGCGTATGCGGCGCAGATCACCGTCCAGGCCGGCAACCTCAAACTCACCTTCGGCGGCACCGTCTCGCCGAAGGGGCTGCCGAAGAAGAAGCTGAAGCCGATCGCCCTGAACGTCAACGGCAAGATCCAGACCACCGACGGCACCCACCCGCCGGCGCTCCGCGAAGCGATCGTCGACATCGACAAGAACGGCGCGGTCAACAGCAAGGGCGTTCCGGTCTGCAAGCGCGGCGAACTCGAGGCGCGCGACACCAAGTGCAGCGAAGCGGGTCTGCGGCGAGGCGGTCGTCGGCAGCGGCAACACCCACATCGAGATCGCCTTCCCCGAACAGCGGCCGATCAAGGTCACCAGCCCGCTGACCCTGTTCAACGGCGGCACCAAGGGCGGCAAGACGACGATGTTCATCCACGCGTTCATCACCGTGCCGGTCCCGGCGGCGGTCGTCACCACGCTGACCGTCAAGAAGATCCACAAGGGCCGCTACGGCTACCACACGATCGCCAAGGTCCCGGTGATCGCCGGTGGCAGCGGCTCGGCGCTGGACTTCAAGTTCTCGTTCAGCAAGAAGAAGTTCAGCCTACAAGGGCAAGAAGCACACGTATCTGGAAGCGAAGTGCCCGGACGGGCACTACAACGCCAACCTGATCTCGGCGCTCTTCAAGAACGAAGCGCGGGAACCCGGTCCGGCGTCGACCTCGCTCAAGGGCAGCCTGGTGGTGCCCTGCACGCCGAAGGGCTAGCGCGGCGACAGCACCGGCGTCGCTCCAGGGCGACCGCAGCGAGAAAAGAGCGGCCTCCGGGCCGCTCTTTTTCGTGCTTGGCCGGGTTTAGGAAGAGGCCGGGGCGGGACTGCCGTCACCGGAGGGACAGATCGAGGCTCCGTGGCCCGGGCTCGCGGGCAAGCCGACAAAGGAGAGGAGCGCTATGCGTAGAGAACCTGCTCGCCGCACTCGCCCTGAGCGCCGTGCTCGCCCTGGGAGGCGCGGCGATCGCGACCGCGGCGTCGACGACGGTCCGCGTCGGCAACCTGATCCTCACCTTCGGCAGCAACGTCTCGCCGAAGAAGCTGCCGAAGAAGAGGCTCGCGCCGATCGCCCTGCGGATCAGCGGCAAGGCCAAGACCAGCGACGGCACCCATCCGTCGGCGCTCCGCGAAGCGGTCGTCGACATCGACAAGAACGGCGCGATCAACGCCAAGGGCCTGCCGGTCTGCAGGCGCGGCCAGCTCGAGGCGCGCGACACCAAGGCGGCGAAGCGGGTCTGCGGCAAGGCGATCGTCGGCAGCGGCATCAGGCTCACATGGAGATCGCCTTCCCCGAACAGGCGCCGATCAGGGCCCACAGCCCGCTGACGCTGTTCAACGGCGGCACCAAGGGCGGCAAGACGACGCTCTTCATCCATGCGTTCATCACCGTGCCGGTCCCGGCCGCGATCGTCACCACGGTGACGATCAAGAAGATCCACAAGGGCCGCTACGGCTACCACGCGATCGCCAGGATCCCGGTGATCGCCGGCGGCAGCGGCTCGGTGCTCGACTTCAGCTTCAAGATCAAGCGGATCTTCAGTTACAAGGGCAAGAAGAGGAGCTACATCGCAGCCAGGTGCCCCGACGGCCACTTCAAGGCCAAGGTGCTCAAGGCGCTGTTCAGGAACGAAGCGCGAACGCCCGGCGTCGCCTCCACCACGGTGCTGAGGAGCAGCCTGGTCGTGCCCTGCACGCCGCGGGGCTAGGGCTGTGGCGCTAGGGCTGGGGCTGTTCGTAGGTGTGCTGGTAGATCGTCTTCGGGCCGCTGCCGTAGATCGGTTCGAACGGGGCCTGCGGGCTGCAGCCCGGAGCCGGGATCGTGGCGGAGCTTTCCTGGCCGGCGTAGGCGTATAGCTTCAGCCGTTCGAAGAAGGCGGTCGCTTTGGTGACGTCGCCCCCGGTGCGTTCGTTGAAGTCCGGATTCGCTCGGCGTGTCGGGGTCGAGCGTGGCGACGATCCCGGCGCTGCACTGGCCAGTGTGGAAGTTGAGCAGCCCCTTGGCGAGGCGCGCCGCGGAGCCCGGCTGGCTGTAGGCGCTGTTGCGGTTGGCGGTGAGGCGGTCCGGATAGGTCGCCAGCGATTCGGGGCCGAACGGGCCGAGCAGCCGCAGGTAGTGGATCTGCTGTGCCCGCCGAGCTGAGGTGGACCGCGTTGGTTGCCGCGGCGACGTTGCCCAGCGTGCCGGCGATGTCGCGCTTGTAGAGGTCGAGGCCGGTGAGGATCGGGTTGAGGTTGCGCAGGAAGGGGTTGACCGCCCGCAGCAGCGGCGGGAACTCGTCGCGGAACAGCTTGCGCAGCGCCGGGAAGCCGGTCGGAGCCCGGTCGATCACCGGTTCGAGCCCTTCGAAGAAGCCCTTCGCCTGGGGCGCCAGACGGGAGACGGCGATCAGGGTCGGCGAGAGCTGTTCCGCCGCCGGCACCAGCTGGCGCATCAGCGGATCGGTGTTGACGGCGAACTCCCTCAGCCGGTCGAGGGTCAGCCTCGACTCGTCCTCGAAGGTCGGGAAGGCGCGGAACAGAGCTTCCAGGTCACGTTCGCGCGCCGCGGTCGTCTGGAAGACGGCGTTCGAGCTGCGGATCAGGTCGGCCAGCTGCCCTTCGCGGCCGCGCAGCGCCCGGAAGGTGACGGCGCCGTTGCGGAACAGCTGGCTCGACGGCGAGCCGCTGGGTGTCCAGCACCCGGAAGAGGCGGTCGAATTCGGAGAGGGTCGGGTCGAGCTCGGCAAGCGCATCGGAGAGGCTCGCGCCGCGGCCCCCGATCGCCACCGAGGCTTCCCCCATCCATTCCTGGAAGGCGGAGCGGGTGCGGGCGTTGAAGGTGCGGAGGATCTCGTCGAGCTGAACCGATTCGGCCACGTTCGCCAGCGCCAGGGTCGAGCCGTCGTGCAGCAGCGGCGCCATTCGAGTCGCCGGGCGTCAGCTCGACGTAGGTCTCGCCGAGCAGCGTCTTGGTGCGGAGGATGGCGCGGGTGTCCTGCGGGATCGGCGCGTACTTGTCCTCGATGCCGATCGTCGCCAGCGCCCGCTTGCCGTTCGGCGCCTCTTCGATCGCTTTGCACCTTGCCGACCGAGACGCCGGAGATCCGCACGTCGGACTGTTCGGCGAGCTGGGCCGCCTCGTTGAACGGGATCTTGATCTCGTAGGGCCTCGCCTTGAACGGGGTCGGGCCGCCGAAGGTGATCCAGAGGAAGAGCAGGATCCCGAAGCAGGACAGCGCGAAGCCGGCGATCACCAGGAGCTGGGCGGTGCTGGGGGCTCGCTTGCTCATCGTGGCCTGTATTCGCAGTGGCCGGTCGGGCTGCCGGCGAGTGGGATTTCTTCGGGCGCGGGGATCCGCGCGCCCTGGAAGATCGGTCTGCAGATACGGCTTCAGCGGGACGATCCCGTTCGCGATGTAGGAGCCGTTGCAGGAGATCATCACCAGCCCGCGGGCGATCGGCCCGCCGGCGTCGGCGAGGTTGAAGCTGGCGTTGATGTCGTGGTTCAGCCAGGGCAGGTAGAAGAGGAAGCTCTGCCTGGAGCCCTTCGGCTTGTAGGCGAGCTCGTTGAGGAAGCCGTTGAGGGCGCCGAGCGAGGTGCCGAATTCGTTCACGGTCGTGTCGAGGTCGGGCGAGCCCTGCTTGGCGTGGACGAGCACCGGGCGGACCTGGCGGGTGAAGGGGCGGATCTGGTCGCGGATCGGCGCCGTGGTCTGCCTGAAGAGGCGCTCGCTCGCCCTCAGCGCGGGCCCGAGCGCCTGCGCCTGCGGGATCAGCCCGAGCAGCGCCGGTCGGGCCACGTTGGAGAAGCGGTTCGAGCTGGCCAGGGCCGCACGCAGAGCGGAGAGGGTCGGACGGGAGCTCGGCCAGCGATTCCTGGATCGACTGCTGCTGGTTGGCGAAGTTGCCGAGCGACGCCCGCGAGGCGGTGACGAAGCGTTCCAGCTCGGCGTCGTGCCGGCCGAGTTCGGCGGTCAGCAGGCCGAAGTCGTGGATCACCCGCGCCAGCGCCACGCGGCGCTGGGCAACCGCCCGGTTGAGGTTGGCGATGTAGTGGGAGAAGGGTTGCAGGCGGCGGAACGCGCCGGAGAGCTGCCGGCCGCGGCCGCCGATCCCCTGGGCGCCGCCCAGCGACCAGCAGCTGGAGGTACTGACGCGTGTCGGCGTCGAGCGTCGCGAGGAAGGCTTCGAAGGGGATGCTCGGTTCGGTCTGCGAGAGCGGGAAGTTGTGGCCGGCTTCGACGTGGCCCTTGCCCTCGCCCGGGCTCGACCTCGACGGTCATGTCGTTGAGGTTGGTTTTCGGCCGCAGCAGCAGCGTCGCGTCGGGGTGGATCAGGTCCAGGTACTTCGGCTCGACGTCCATGCCGACCACCGCGTGGCCGTCTTCGAGGTCGACCGAGGTGATCTTGCCGACCTGGACGCCGGCGATGACCACCGCCTGGCCCTGGCCCGGCGTGACGGCCTGCGCGTTGTTGAAGTCCGCCGTCAGGTGGACGAAGTCTTCGCCGACGAACGGCGCCCAGGAGGGCAGCGACGCTTTCTGCTGGGTGAAGATCCACAGCGTCATCGTGATCGCGGCGAGCGCCAGGACGGCGATCGCGATCGTGTCTTTGCCGCGCCCCCGCGACTGCCGCGAGAGGGTGGCGCGGAAGTGCCGCCAGCGACTGGTCTTCGGGGCTGCTCGCTCATGGCTCGTCAGGTTGGGGGCGCCGACCTGGCCGAGCGCGCCGTTGACGTCGGGGACCGGGTTGCGTGTCGCAGCGGACGTCCGGCTTCTTCGGCGGCCGGCCGCCGAGCTGCGGCTGCACGCCGAGCGGCGGTGCGACCGTGTGCGCCCAGTCCTGCTTCGTCGGTGCTGAGGTTGCCCTTCGGGTTGTCCTGCTCGACGAGGGCGTCGCCGCCGCCGGGCTGGAGCGCGCAGGTAGGGGCCGTTGCCGTCGAAGTTCTGGCCCCAGCCGGCGAAGTTGGCGAGGGAGTAGAAGAACTCGCGGTAGTTGGGGCCGCCGGTGCTGAAGCGGTCTTCGATCGTCTGGTTCGCCGGTCGGGACGATGACCTTCGTGGTGCAGAGGCTGAGCCGGTTGAGCTGCGGCAGCGCGACTCGCCTTGCCCGCCTGGGCCGCGCCGGCGAGGCCCGGGGTCGCTTCGCGCCAGCAGCTTCGCGATGCCGCCGGCCTCCTTGCCGGAGAGCAGCGGCCGCGCCTGCGCCAGCCACGGTTCGGCGGCGGCGATCAGGCCGGGCAGCTCGGCGACCGCGGGCCTCAGCTGGATCGCGTAGGCGCGCAGCGGCGGCAGCGTGCGGTTGAGGTTGACCAGCGAGCGGCGCGCCGTCCTCAGCGTCGGGGCGAAGCGCTGGACGGTGGTCGAGAGGTTCGCCGACTGGGCGGCGAGGGCGCCGGTGAAGGTGTCGAAGTTGACGATCAGGCGCTGCAGGTCGCCCTCGCGCCTGGCGAGGGCGCCGAAGGTCCGGCCGGCGCCCGCGACCAGGCGCGAGAGGTCGCCCGGGCTGGTGCCGAGCAGGGCGTTGGTGACCTGGGCGCTGTAGCGGCCCGCGGGGCCGCCGTAGTGGAGGGCGCCGTTGAGCGCCTTCGGCGCCGGTCTTGCCTTTCACCTCGGGAAGCTGGGTGGCGTCTTCGGCCGCGGTCGGCTCGTGGGTCGAGCGCGGTGCCGAAGCCCTCGAGCAGGCGGCTGAGGTCGGCCCGCACCGGCGACTGCAGCGCGGTGAGGATCTCGTCGAGCTGGACCGCGGTCGAGGTGTGGCTGATCGGGATCGTCGCGCCGCTGTCCAGTTCCGGCGCGCTGGGGCTGCCGGGGTCGAGGTCGAGGAAGAAGTTGCCCTCGAGGAAGATCCGCGGGCGGATCTCGGCGAACGCGTCGTCGTGGATCGGCCGGCCGTTGCCTTCGACCGTGAAGGTGACCTCGGTCGCGTCGCCGTCGCGGCTGGCTTCGATCACTTTGCCGACGTCGACGCCGGCGATCCGCACCGGCGAGTTGGTCGAGATGTTGGCGCCGTTGGCGAAGGTCGCCTTCAGCGTGTAGCCGTAGCCGGTGAAGGGAACGTGTTTGGTGAAGGCGAGGTAGGGGCCGATCGTGAAGACGAGGATGAAGATCACCGCGATCATCGCGTTGCTCGGTCGCCACCTGAAGCGGCTCTTGCTGGCCCCGTCCCTGGTGTCGCGCTCCGGCAGGCGTGCCATCAGCCTTCCCCTTCGCTTCTCGGTCGTGGTGCCCCAGAGCTGCGGCGAGCGGCCGATCACGGTTCTGCCCCTCGCGTAGCGCTCGTTGCCCGCTTCGCAGACGCCTGCCCTGGCCGCGTCCGCGGATAGGGGTTGAAGTGGAGGTGGTTCTTGGCTTCCGGGCCGTTGGCGGGCGCCGAGGACGGCGCGACCTCGGCGTTCGGGCCGCTGGGCGGCTCGAAGGCGATCGCCCCGAGCCAGTTGGCGCTGCCGTTGCTTTCGCTGAACGCGTCGGCCAGGTTCTGAAGGCGAGCGTGAGGTAGTTGCAGGTGCGTCTGGGCGGGGGCGATCAGCTTCAGCGACGGGTCGAGCAGGTTGTTGGTGTCGATCAGCAGGTCGAGGCCGTTGAACACGCCGGGCGCTTCCTGGAAGGCGAGCAGCGCTTCGGCGGTCGGCGTCAGCTGCGCATTGAGGGTCGGCGAGCGGTTGAGGGCGGGGATGCCGGCGCGCAGCGCCGCGTCGATCGTCGGCGAGGTTTCGCCGAGCGCCTTGGCGCCCGGCTCGCAGCGCCGTGAAGAAGCGTTCGGAGTCGCGCAGGAAGGGCCGCAGCACCGGCAGGTCGGCGTTGGCCGCGTCGAGCGTCGGCGGGCCCTTTGGAGATCGTTTCCTGGATGAAGGGCCGGGAGACGCGGGCGAAGGCGGCGAAGGTGCGGTCGAGGGCGACGAACATGCTCGCCTGCGTCTCGGCGACCGGGGCCACCGTGGCGGAGAGCGCCTCCAGCGCCCGCCAGAACCCGGCGAAGTTGGTGCCCGGGGCGACGATCGTGCGCAGCACCGGCTGGGCGCTTTCGACCAGCTCCCGCAGGGAGCCGAAGGCGGCGTTGAGCTGCGGGCCGCGACCGGCAAGGGCGTTGCCGAAGCCGGCCTGGTTGCGCTGGATCGCGGTCCGCGTTTGCTCGTTGAACATGTCGAAGAACTGGTCGATGTCGACCGGTTCGGGCCGAGCGGCCGTGAGCGGGATCGTTTCCCCGCCGTCAGCCCGGTGGACGAGTCGCCGGGGACGATCTGCAGGTACTTCAGGCCGAGCGGCGACTTCGGCCGGATGATGATCGTCGAGTCGACCGGGATCGGTTCGGCGCTCTTGTCGAGCTGGAGGCTGAGTTCGGCGGCGACGCCGCCGTTGCCGGTCTGCACCGGCGTAACCGACGTGACGACGCCGACCCGGGAGCCGCCGATCCGCACCTCGTTGCCTTTGACCAGGGCGTCGGCGTTCGGGACCCGCGCCTTGAGGTCGTAGGTGGAGACGAAGGGCAGGCCGTTGTTGGCGTTGTAGGCGAGGAAGACCGCGACGATCACGACCAGCACGGTGACCGCGCCGACGATCACCGGGCTGCTCGCGACTCCCTGTATGCCGCCGCGGCTCCTCATGGTCCGAGCAGGTAGTCGAGGAGGGCACGTTGGGGCGGCTGCGGGCTTCGCCGCCGGCGCCGAGCTTCCTGCCTTCGCCGACGCTGGGTGCTTCCGGCGCGGGAGCCCGGCGCGGAGCCGGTGGTTCCGTCGCACCGAGGGCGGAGTCGGCCGAGGTGCCGCCGGTCTCGGCCGCCCGACGTTTCCTGCAGCCGCCGGTACAGTTCGAGCGCCGCCGGCGTCGACGTCGAGGCAGATGCTCGCGCCGGGCCCGTTGAAGTTAGCCGAGCAGCCGCTGGTCGGCGCCACCACGTAGTCGACGCAGTTGGTCAGCGTGACGAGGCTGCGCGCGAAGTGACCGTACTGGTCGAATTCGTTGGTCGCGCCGGCGGTGTTGTAGATCAGGTCGACCAGGCCGTCGAAGCCGCCCGTCTTCGTCGTGCTGGTCAGGAACGCCGGCCAGTTCGGTGGTCGGGCTGGCGCCCGAGCGGGCCAGCTCGCTGGCCTTGCGGACGACCGGGTCGGCGGCTCGCAGCTTCGGCCCGGCGACTTCGCCGGCCGCCCCGAGCGACTTGAGGGCGACCGTCGACGCCGCGGAGAAGGGCGTCAGGGCGCGGGTCGCGCTGGTCAGCGAGGGGGCCGCCTTGCCGAGGTCTGCGAAGACCGGCGTGGCGGCGTCGGAGAAGCCCTCGAGGCTGCGCATCGTCTGCTGCAGCTCGCGCAGGAAGGTGGGGAACTTGCGCAGCGAGGCTTCCAGCGCCGCGCCCCGTTCGGCGCTGGCCTGGCCGGCGGCGCCGGCGTTGGCGAAGAAGCCGGCGACGTGGCTGCGCTCGCGCGACAGCGGCGCGAGGATCTGCTCGGAGTCGGAGGCGAGCTGGGCGAGCTGCCTGCGCTGCGCGGAGAGGATGCCGAACAGCCGGTCGGCGTCGCGCAGCACCGGGTTGGCGCGTTTGACCACTTCCTCGATGTCTTCGCCGCGGCCGGCGAGGCCGGCGCCCAGTTCGTTGAGGATCAGCCGGAAGCGCTGCGCGTAGGGAAGCTGCTGGATGTTGTTGACCAGGTCCGGGTCGACGCTGGTGCCGTTGTTCTCCAGCGGCAGCAGGCACTGGCCGGCGCCCGGTTCCCCGTCGGGGATCTTCTCCAGCTCGCGGCGGCGGCTTCGAGCCCGGAGCGCGCGGCAGGGTCGGGCGGCAGTCGACGAACTTCTCGCCGATCAGCGACTGCGGCCGGATCAGGCAGCTCGCGTCGCTGCGGAAGTCCTGGAAGCCGGGGTCGGTGATCTTCATCACGATCACCGCCTTGCCGGGGATCGCCTGCGGCTTGCCGTCCTTGTAGCTGTCGATCTCGCCGGGCATCGTCACGTCGACCGATTCGATCTTCGCCGACGTCGGCGCCGGCGACCCGCACCTCCTCGCCCTTGACCATGAAGCCGCCGCTGTCGAAGATCGCGCGCACGACGTAGCCGCCGTTGCCGCTGCCGCCGCCGAGCAGGACGACGAGCACGACGACGCCGCGACGGCTGCGACCGCGATCAGCAGTCTGGTCCGTCCTCATGGTCCGGGCGGCGCGTCGGCCGGGTCGCATTCGGAGGACGGGTGCACGCCGGAGCCCGCGAAGGGCGGTTCGGTGAACGGGTTGGAGCCGTCGGCCGCGGACTGGGTGGCGCCGCCGGGGCAGGGGCGCCTGACCCCGGCCGATTCGCCGAAGGCTTCGTACTGCTGGCTCGGCGGGATCGGCTTCAGCTCGCCGCTTTCGCCGTCGCGCTTGAACAGGTTGAGGACGAGCTGGGCGCGGGCGTAGTGGCCGTTGCCGTCGTAGTAGGCGGTCGATCTGGCCGAGCTTGCCGAAGCCGTTGAAGATGTCCGGCGTGTAGGCGCGGGCGAAGTTGAGGTTCGGCTGGAAGGCGGCGATCGCCTGTTCGGCGTGCGGGGAAGGCCTTCGCGGCGCGCTGCTGCACGGTCGGCAGGAGCGCCGAGCAGTTCGCCGGTGTCGTTGGCGAAGCCCTTGCGGCGCACGGTGAGGCGGAGGTTCTTGAAGACCGGCACGGCGCTCGGAGAGCACCGGACGCAGTTCGCTGAGGAACGGCGGCCAGGTTCTTGGTCGCCGGCTTCGCCGTTTCGACCAGCGGGTCGAGGTCGTCGAGCGCGGCGCGCAGGTTGACGAAGGTGGTGTTGGCTCTGGCGGAAGACGGGCGGCAGCAGCCGCAGCGTCTGGTCGAAGGCGACGTTCTGGCTGGCGATCGCGCCGAAGGCGGTGTTGGCGTTGGAGATCGCGCTGGAGAGCTCGCTGCCCGCGCTGCGGCGACCGCGGTGCTGAGCTTGCTGGAGCTGACCACGAAGCGCTCGAGCAGCCGCTGGTCGGCGTTCAGTTCGCGCGACGAAGGCGCTGGTCCGGTTGAGCGCCGGGGCGAAGTACTTGAAGGTCCGGTTGGCGTCCTCGCCGCGGCCGGAGTAGGTCGCCGCGTTGCCGCGGATGAACTGGCCGAGGCCGCGGCGCACCGGGGTCGGGAAGGTGTTGAGGAACTGGTCGAGGTCGACCGGCGTCGTGGTCGAGCCGAGGCCGAGCGTGGCGCCGTCTTCGAGCGGCGGGTTGCTGTTCGGGCCGGGGCTGATCGAGACGTAGTGGTTGGCGACCCCGGCGAGCGACGGTGGCGCGGATCGCCGCCGTCGTGCCCTCGTGCAGCTGCTGTTCGACGTTGACGTGACCTCGGCGAGGTTGTCGTCGGTCAGGTCGATGCTGTCGACCGAGCCGACCGGCTGGCCGCCGATCAGCACCTGGTTGTCGGGGACGAGCTGGCTGGCGTTCTGGAAGACGAGGTTGTAGCTGTGGCCGCCGTTGCCGCTGAAGAGGAGGACGGCCGAGGGCGATGACGACGACCGCCAGGGCGGCGATCGCAGCGATCCGGGCGGGGGTCGACCCCCCGGCCTCTGCGCCGGGCTTTTCTCCTCGCCTAAGGAATTGGCAGCCACGGGTCGTCGCTTGCGGTTCCCCCGCCTCCGATACAGGAGGAACGAGCCGCCGAATCGTATCCGAGCGATCACCCGCCACGCGGCGGCCGCGCCTGGCTTAACTGGAAGTCAACGCGTTGCGTGACGCGCGGCCGCAGCGGCCGGCTCAGACGTTGAGCCGCGGCAGGACCCGCGCGCAGGCGGTCGCGGCAGCCACCAGACGCGATCGCCGAGCAGCAGCATCAGCGCCGGCAGCAGGACGATGCGGACGACGGTCGCGTCGAGCAGCACCGCCACCGTGAGGCCGACGCCGAGCTGGCTGACGGTGGCGATCGGGGCGCCCGGCGAAGGCGACGAAGACGGCCATCATGATCGCCGCCGCGCCGGTGATCACCCGCGCCGTTCGCTCGCAGGCCGAACACGATCGCGGCGCGCGTTGTCGCCGTGGCGGTCGTAGTGCTCGCGCATCCGCACCAGGAGGAAGACCGCGTAGTCGATCGAGAGGCCGAAGACGACGCCGAAGATCGCCGTCGCGCCGACCGCGTCGACGTAGCGCGTGCCCGCCCAGCGGCCAGTCTTCGGGCAGGTTGAAGAGCAGGGTGAGGACGCCGAAGGCGACGGCGACCGTGGCCAGGTTGAGGCCGACCGCGATCGCCGCCAGCGGCAGCGCGCGGAGGACGAGGACGAGGACGAGGAAGGTGGCGAGGGTGATCGCGGCGACCACGAAGGGGATCCGCTCCCGGGTGACGCGGCTGTAGTCGTTGAGCTGCGCGGCGCCGCCGGCGACGCCGGTGCGCAGGCCGGTTTCGCGGCCGAGCGCGCGCGGCGTCGGCGTCGAGGCGCTTGTTGAGCGCGATCGAGCCGGGCGAGTTGAAGGTGTAGCGCGAGATCACCAGCATCGCCGCCGCCTGGCCGCCGCCGTTCGAGGTCGATCGCTTCGCGCCGCCCGCTCGCGCGATCCGCGGGCGGGCGCCGTCGAGCGCGGAGAGGACGAAGTAGCCGGAGTCGAAGATCCCCGGCGTGGCGCGCTGCACGCGGCGCGCCTGGCGTTCAGCCGGGCGTCGCTGGAGAGCACCTGCACGGTGGCGCGCCGCAGGCCCGACTGCAGCGGCGAGGACGCGCTGTAGCCGCGCGGCGAGGTTCTCTTCCAGCGCCGTCGGCGCCGCCGCGCAGCTGCGCGATGCCGCCGGCCAGGGCGGTGCGCGCCGGCGCCCAGCCGGGCCAGGCCGCTCGTCGAGCCTGCTCGCCGCGCGGGCGAGCCGGGCCGAGCCGTGGGCGAGCTGCTTGCCGCGCGCCTTCGAGCTTGCGGAGGCCGTCGGAGAGCCGCTTCGCGCCCGAGCTCAGCCGCTTGATCAGGACGATCGCCCGAGACCAGCCAGTCGGTCACCTGCTTCGCTTCTTCGGCGTCCTCGACGCAGGCGTCGCCTGCAGCGCGGCGAGTTCGGCCGGCAGGCCGGCGTAGTCCGGCGCGTAGGGGCCGCCGGTGACCGGATCGGTGCCGCTGACCGCGGCCAGGGCGCGGCGCACGGCTTCCAGCGCCGCGGCGTATTCGGGGTCGGACTTGCCGACGGTCATCGCTTCCAGCTGCTGCCAGCGCCGCCTGCAGCTGCGCTTCGGCTTCCTCGGCCGGCGGCCTGCAGGCCGCGGCAGCGTCTGCGTGCGCATCCTCGTTGAGCGACTTCTGCAGCCGCCGCGAGCGGCGCAGCGCGTTGCGGCGCAGGTTGGGGCCGAGGCTCTGCAGCCCGAACTTCAGCTGCAGGCCGGCGAGCGCGGCCTGGTGCTGGGCGCCGGCCAGCCGCCGGGTGCCCTCGGCGAAGGTGCGCAGCGCGCCGACCGCGCGTTCGCTGCCGGCGCTCGCCTGCGCCGAGCCCGGAGGCGAGCGCCGCGGCGCCTTCCTCGGCGCGGCCCGAGCCCTCGGCGAGCAGGCCGGCGCCGTAGCTGGCTTCGGCAGATCCCGTCGCGCAGCTGGGCGACGCCGGCGGCGGCGCGGCCGAGGTTGCGGCCCAGCGTGCCCAGCTGCGGCCAGCGGCCCCGCTTCCGCCGCCGGCGGCGAGCAGGCTGCCCGCCTGGCGCAGCGGCGCCGACCGCGCGCGAGACCTGCGCCGGGCCGACCACCGCCTGCACACCGGGCTGGCCGGCGATCTTCCGCTGCCAGCGGCTGAGCGCCGCGCAGGCGCCCCGGTTCGGTGATCGGCCCTTCTTCGGCGGCGGCGACGACCACGAAGGGGGCGTCGAAGCCGGGGCCGACTGCCCGCTCGATCAGTTCGAGGTCCTTCCTGGCCGGGTCGTCGTGGGCGAGCTGCGTCTGGCTGGGCGGGCCCGGTCTTCAGCCCCAGCGCCGGCAGCGCCGAGGAGCGAGGACGATCGCCCCGATCGCGATCGCCACCGGGGCCGGGGCGGCGCAGGGCGGCGGCGACGACCGCCATCAGGCGCGAGCGGCCGTCCGGCGCGGCGGGCCCGATCCGCCAGCGGTCGAGGTTGGGCCCGAGCAGGGTGAGCAACGCGGGCCCGGCAGCGACGGCGACGAGGACGCTGAGCGCGACGACCAGCACCAGCGTCGCCGCCAGCGAGCCGAGCAGCGAGCCGGGGACGATGAAGAACGCGACCAGCATCGAGAGCATCAGCGTGCTGCCGGCGAAGGCCGTGGTGCGACCGGCGGTGCGGCGGGTCGCGGCGCGCGGCCTCGAGCGGCGTCGGCGCCGTCCGCCAGCTCCTCGCGGAAGCGCGAGACGATCAGCAGCGCGTAGTCGACGCCCAGCGCCAGCCCCATCATCGTGCAGACGGTGAGCGCGAAGGCGTCGACGCCGAACCAGTCGGTGAGGATCGAGAGCAGGCCGCGCGAGGCGATCACGGTGACGGCGCCGAAGGCGAGCGGGATCGCGGCGGCGAGCGGCGAGCGGAAGACGAGCAGCAGGACGATCAGCAGGATCGGCAGCGCGATCAGCTCGCCGCGCTCGGTGGCGGCGATCGAGTCGTCCTGGATCGCCCGCGAGAGCGTCGCGAAGCCGGTCTGCGTCGCCCGCACCGGCGGGTGGATCGTTCGCCGCCAGGGTCTCGGTTCAGCTTCGGGACCGCCTCGTTGACCGCCTCGTCGATGCCGACGTGGAAGTCGGCGATCAGGATCGCCCGGCGCGGGCTCGGCCGCAGTCGCTGCACCGAGCCGCGGTCCCACGGGGAGAGGGTGGTGACCGCCGGGTCGCGGCGCAGCGCCCGGATCAGCGCCGGGCCCTGGCGATCGAGCGCCCTGGCCGGCCCGCGCAGCAGGATCACGAACGGCGCGCTTTCGCCGAAGTGCTTCGCGCAGCATCCGGTTGGCGCGCGAGGAGGCGGTGCCGGGGATGTCGAGGCTGGTCGGGCTTGAGCTTCCCCTCGACCCCGGCTCCCAGCGCGCCGAGCACGACCAGCACGACCAGCGCCGCGGCGAGGACGCGGCGCGGGTGGCGGAGGATCGCCGAATCGCGGGCGCGGGCGTGATTGCGCGCGCCGTCACCGCGCTCCCTGCTCCTCCTCAAACGCACCGTTCTAGTTTGGCGGGCGGCAGGTCGGAATTGGCGCTTGAATGCGGGAGATTCTGTTAAGGCTGCCGCGCGCGCGACTCACGATCTCGCCGCCCAGTGGCCGGGGCGGCGCCGATCGTTCTCATCAAACCGTTCTGGCCGCACCATGCGGACCCTAGGATACCCTTCGGCGGGTGTCGAGTCCGCAGCTCACCGAGACCTCCTACATCGTTCTCGGCCTGCTCGACCTGAACGAGCCGGCGACGCCATACGACCTGAAGCAGTTTGCGCAGGTGAGCGTCTTCAACGTCTGGTCGATCCCGCACACGCAGATCTACACCGAGTGCGCGCGGCTCGCCGAGGCGGGCCTGCTCGACGAAAGCAGGGAGGAGGGCGGACGGCGACGGCGCTTCTACAAGCTGACCGCGCAGGGACGCAAGGCGCTCGAGCGATGGCGAGCCGAGGCGACGGAGCAGACCTTCAAGGGGCGCGACCTCGCCGCACTGAAGCTCTTCTTCGGCACCGATCCCACTGCCCTCGCGAAGGCTCAGCTCCCGGTCCACAGGCAAAGGCTGAGCGAGTTGGAAGCGAGCGCCACGTATCCGGCCCTGCCGGATGGAATACGCCTCACGCTCGAGCTGGGGATCAACCAGGAGCGAGCGCTCGTCCGCTTCTGGTCGCGGCTGCTCGCCTGATCCGCCTGCCGCGCTCGGCTTGACATCGCCGAGCGCATTGCTTACGCTTCGTATAGTCCGATTCGAACGATGCGGAGCAAATGTTGTGAGGCGTGCTAGCTTGGCAGAGGCCTACGGAGGAGCACGGAGATGCGGAAGATCCTGTTGAGGACGGTCGTCGTGGCCGCGTTGGCGGCCCTGCTGACCGCCGGCGTCGCGCAGGCGATCAGGCTGGAGATCGGCAACATCGTGATCGTCGCCAACGGCGGCTTCAAGCCGACCACGCTGCCGAAGCGCGAAAACGCGCCGATCAGGCTGTTCGGCTCGGCCAAGTTCAGCACCAAAGACGGCACCCGCCCCTCGCCGCTGCGAACGCTGACCCTCGAATTCGACAAGCACGGGGCGGTCGAGACCCGCGGCCTGCCGAAATGCACGATGGGCAAGCTGGTCGCGACGACGACCCAGCAGGCGCGAAGGAACTGCAAGGGGGCGATCGTCGGCACGGGCTTCGGCACCGCGCTGATCCAGCTTCCCGAACAGGGGGCGATCAAGGCATCGTCGCCGCTCACCCTGTTCAACGGCCCGGTCAAGAACGGCAACCCGACCGTGCTCGGCCACGCCCACCTCGACTACCCGAGCCCGACGACGTACGTGATCTCGATCGAGATCAAGAAGATCCACCACGGCCGCTACGGGTTCAAAACGGTCGCCACGTTTCCGCGGCTCGTCAACGACTACGGCTCGCCGATCTCCGGCCATCTGACGATCGGCAAGACCTGGAAGTACAAGGGCAAGACGCTCAGCTACGCCAACGCCCACTGCGCCGACGGTCGCCTCCAGGCCAAAGGTCAGTTCACCTTCAAGGACGGCAGCTTCGTCGAGGGCACGGTCTTCAGGCCATGCAAGGTCAGAAAGTAGGACCGGCAGTTCGGAAAGTAGGGCCGACGGCGCTCTTGGACGGCGCAACGGGTGTTGATAGGGCGATGGGACGGAATCGCCTGCCGATAGCCCTCGCGGTGCTCGCCGCCGGCGCTGCGATCGTCGCGCTGATCGCCGGGTCGGCCGGCGCAGCCGAAGTGCGGGTCGGAACGCTGGTCCTGCGCGCCGACGGTGGGTTCACGCCCAGGGCGCTGCCGAAACGAAGCTATGCACCGATCGAATTCGAGGGGCATGGCGACATCAAGACCACCGACGGCTCGATGCCGCCGGCGCTTCAGCACGCGGAACTCGAATTCGACCACGACGGCAAGCTGACCACAGCAGGCCTCGCGACCTGCCCACCGAGCCGCATCACGGGCGCGTCCCCGAAGCAGGCGCGGCAGCGCTGCCGAGCGGCGATCGTCGGCAGCGGCCATGTCAGCGCAGCGATCAAGCTCCCGGGCCAGCTCCGCGTCAACGGCACCGAGCCGCTGACCCTGTTCAACGGCCCGCGGCAAGGCGGCAAGCCGACCGTCGTCGCCCACACCCGGTCGACCTACCCGAAGGTCGAAACCTACGTCGTGGTCGTGCCGATCGAAAGGCGCCACGGCGTCTACGGCTACCGAGCCAGCGTGACCGTCCCCAAGATCGCCGGCGGCTACGGCGCCCTCACCCACGTCGACGCGAAGATCGGCCGCCGCTTCCGCGCCGGCGGCACCAAGCGCAGCTACGTCTCCGCCCGCTGCTCCGACTACATCTTCCAGACGCGAGGCTTCTTCTCCTTCGCCGACGGCACGATCATCAGCGGCGTCGTCTACAAAACCTGCCGGCCCCGCTCCTGAGTCGCCGGCCCTCCGAGACTCAGCCGTGGCCTTCCTATACTCCCCACCCCGGGGCCGTTAGCTCAACCGGTAGAGCAGGAGACTCTTAATCTCAAGGTTGAAGGTTCGAGTCCTTCACGGCCCATCGCATGGCTGAGCGAAAATGCGGAATGCGTTCGGCCGCGACGATGGCTACTTCAACTCCGATCGCAAGGAGCTGAAAAGCGGCACCTACGCGATCACCACCGGGGAGATCGACCTCGGTGCAGACGAACTCGACTGGGCCCCGGACGCGATCCTCGGCAAGGTTCGGGTCCAGGTCGACAGCGAAGAGCCTGTGTTCGTCGGCATCGGGTCCGACGAGGACGTCAACCGCTACCTCGGTGGCGTCGCCCATGACGAGCTGACCGATTTCAACGGCGATCGGCCCGACTTCGACCTGCACGGGGGCAGAGCGCCACGGACGCCGCCTCGTAAACAGCCCTTCTGGGTGGCTGAGTCCGAAGGCCCCGGTGAACAGACGGTCACCTGGGACGCCGAGTTCGGTCGCTGGACTGCGGTCGTGATGAACGCGAACGGCGCCCGGGGCATCGATGTCGAGGCCGAGGCCGGGGTCAAGCTCGACTGGGTGATCTGGGCGGGCTTGGGGATCTTGGTGGTCGGTCTGCTGATGGCCGGCGGCGCCGTGGTCTTGATCCTGCTGATCGGGCGGCGTGCGAGCCGGGACTCGACGACGGCCTGACGGACGCAGACGGGCAAGGAAGACCTCGCGGGCGCTCGGCGTCGTCGGAAAGCGAGCCGGGATCCCAGGAGCACGGCAGGACGACGTCGCTTTGGGGCACGCAAACGGGACCGGGCGGTGGGAAATACCGCGCCGGTGCTGCCGTCTGCGTTACAGCTGAGCCACCCCGACAGGGAAAGGCGAGGCGACTCGGATTAGGGTGCTCTAGAGCAAGCCGATGATATCGCAGGCTTTTCTCAAGGGCAAGAGCGCTTTTCGGCTTGATGATGCACCCCGGGGGCGGGGAGCTACTGCGGACCCACCCGGTTAGGATGCGGTACCTAACTTCAGAAAGGTAACCACTATCGAAGCGGCCTTGTAAGACGTCCGGGTTTACCGAAGTGCGTCGAGCCCCTACCATGGGATTCGCCACCGAAGGCGGAGGTTGGGCTCGAGGTGAGGCTGGGAAGGAGAGAACGGCCGACTCGGGTCGAGGGAAACAAGGTCCCACGAGGACTTCGGGTGTTGGGGAACGGCGCCCTAGTGCCGTTCTCGGATCCGATTGAACGAGAGGCGAGCACCGTTTGAGGGACAGCCATGTTGTGGGCGCGACGGTCGGGACGCCGTGGGGGCAGGGCTCTGAGCTGAGGAAGCGGAAGCTGCACCCCGGCAGCGGCACGCCGCGCTCCGAGGTGATCCGAAACCAGCGCGAGCGGCTGTTCGGCGCGGTGGTAGCGGTCGTCTCGGAGAAGGGATACGAGGCGACCACCGTGGCCGACGTGATCGAGGTGTGCGGGGTCTCGCGCAGCGACTTCTACAGGCACTTCGCGAACAAGGCCGAGTGCCTGGCGGCGGCGGCCGAGGCATTGCTGGCGCTGACGCTGAGGGCGCTGGAGGAAGTCCGCGGGCAGGACGGCGAGGCGGAGGCGCGGGAGATCTTCGAGCGGTTCATCTGCCTTGTCGACTCTGAGCGCGCCGCGGCGCGCGCCTGCCTGGTCGAGTTGCGCGCGGCGGGCGAGGAGGGCGAGGCGGTCGCCGACCGGGGCTCGGAGGCCCTCGCCGAGATGGCCGACGAGCTGAGCGCCGAGCTGCCCAAACGGGAGCGGATCGGCCCGGAGCTGACCCGGGTGCTGCTCGGCGGGCTGGGCAAGCTGATCCAGACCCACCTCTACCGCGACGCAGACGGAGAGCTGGAGAGCCTGGCCCCCGATCTCTGGGGCTGGCTGCGGAGCGTGCAGCCTCCGCCGCGGGCGCTGGGGGCGCCGCGGCGGCAGCGTCCGAGCGCGGCGCCGTTCGAGGGCTACACGCCGGCCGAACGGATCGCGCGGGCGGTGGCGGCGGTGGTGGCCGAGAAGGGCTACGGGGCGATGAACACCGACGACATCGCGGCACGGGCCGCGATCTCGCTGAGCACGTTCTATGAGCACTTCGCCGACAAGCGCGACGCGGTGCTCGCCGCGCTCGAGATGAGCGGGGCGCAGATCATGGCCTTGGCGGTGCCGGCGGCGCGGCGGGTCGGCGATTGGCAGGAGGGCGTGCGGGCGCTGTATGAGGCGATCTGCGCCTACTTCGTCGCCGAGCCGGCGATGGCGGAGCTGGCGACGGTCGGGGTCTACGGCGCCGGGCCGCCAGCGCTCGCCCGTCGCGACCGGGTGATCGACTCGCTGGCGGCGATGCTGGCGCCGGGCTTCGAGGAAGAACCCGCGGCGCCGGCGTTGAGCGCGGAGGCCAGCTGCGCGGCAGCCTACGCGCTGATGCGCCGCCAGGTGCGCAGCAAGGGCCCGCAGCGGCTGGCAGAGGTGGTGCCGCTTGCCACCTACATCACCCTGGTGCCCTTCGTTGGGCCCGAGCGGGCCTGCGCGGTGGCAAACGGCGACGGTCGGCGGCGCTGAGGAGGGAGCGCGCTCAATCGGAGAGATCGGGCGGCGGCGCGATGCGCAGCTCCTGCGCGGCGGCCTCGGCGCCCAGGTAGGGGAAGACCGCCGCGTACATCAGCTCGGGGATCTCCTCCTCGCCGAGCCCCAGTTCGCCGCCGGCGACGGCCTCCTGGATGCGAGCGAAGACGACGCCGCCGACCCCGAGCGCGGTGGGGCGGCCGGGCGAGGCGGGGCCGCTGACCTCAGCCTCGCCCTCGTCGATCAAGTCGACGAGGCGGTTGAAGGTGTCGAGGAAGAGGCGCTGCGCGGCATCTCCGGCGTCCTGGGCCTCGACGGCGGCGAGGTGGGCGACGCGCTCGTCGCGGCGCAGGAAGCGGAGCAGCGCGTAGGCGGTTGCGCGCATCCGGTCGCGCCAGCCGCGCTGCTCGGCCATCGCCTCCTGGGCGGAGGCGAAGAATTCAGCGTAGATCTCGCCGAGCACCGCCGTGAAGCAGGCATCGAGGTCGGCGTGGTGGCGGCGGAAGGCGGCTTGATCGAGGTCGGCGCGCTCGAGCAGCTCGGAGAGCTCGAGGTTGCCATAGCCTCGCTCGGCGCAGAGGTCGAGCATTGCCTCACGGAGGCGGTGCGCCTCTTGTGCGTTCGCGTCGCTCATCACCGCCAAGCATTATGTATCTCATAAGCGGGCGCGGGAGCGCCGGCTGGCGGCGAGCACAGCGCGGCTGCCGCGACCCCCGCGACGCAGCAGGTGGACCAGCAGCGAGGGGCGGGCGAGGGGACCGAGCGCGGCGAGGACCGCGCCGGAGATCGGCTCGCGGCCCGGGCGCCAGGCCTCGGGCTGGGCCAGGTAGAGCGCCCCCATCGCGGCGAGGATCGCCTCGTGCAAGGAGCCGTCGGGGAGCTGCGAGAGCCGCCCACGGGCGCGGGAGGCGAGCATCTGAAGGCGCTCGGCGGCGAGCTGGGGGGAATCGTAGCGGCGCAGGTGACTGGCGCCGTCGGGGTCCTCGTCGAGGTCGACCAGCGAGTCGAGCAGGGCGTTGAGGCCGCTGGCCCAGGGAAAGTAGGCGGACTCGACCCGGCAGGCGTCGGCGGCGGCGACCCCGGGCGTGGCGGCGAGGGCGAGCAGGGCGCCGACGGTCAGGGACGAGGCGGCCGCGGCGGCGACCAGCTCCCACCAGTCCAGGCGCACCTCGAGCCCGGCCTCGGCCGCCGTCTGCGCCGCCCACGGGGCGAGCCGGTCCTCGACGGGGACGAAGTGCAGGGCGTGATTGAGGGCCTGCGATTCGCGGCAGAGGCGGGCCTGGTGCAGGAGCGGGCGGCGGGCGGCGGGGTAGGAGGGCAGCTCGCGCAACGGGGCGCGGCAGGTCTCGATCAGCGCCACCAGGTAGCCGCCGTCCTCGCGACCCGGGGCGAGCGCGTAGTAGTCCTCGTGGGCGGCAGCGGGGTCGAGGGCGACCTCGAAGGCGCGGTGCAGGCAAAGGCCGTTGTCGATCGGGTCGGCGGTGGGGCGCTCGGAGACGCCATCGAGGTAGTCGAGCATCAGCTGGTAGGCGACGAGGCTGCGCGCAACCGCCGCGCGCCGCTCAGACGGGGCAAGGACGGCGAGGGCGGCGAGGCCCTTGGAGTTGGAGCCCTTGTCGCGGTGGGAGACGAGCGCGTCTTCTCGCAGCAGCGGGTCGGGGATCGAGCGGGCGCGGGCAAGCAGGTGGCGCTGGGTGCCGCGGGCGGCGGGGAAGACCCCCAGCCAGTAGCGGCGGGCGGCCATGGCGAAGAGGCGCGCGGAGCCGGCGCGGGCAGAGCGGTTGTGGCGGGAGAGGAGCACGGCCCTGGGAGTCAATCGCGGACGCGGCAGGCGCGCAGGATCGTGGTGGCCAAGGTGGGAGCGGGAGCGAAGTGGTAGGTGGCGCGGGCCAGGGGGAAGAAGCCGATGCTGAAACGGGGCGGCAGCGGGCAGCGGGCGCTCAGGTAGCTGCGCCGCGTGCCGTGGGCGCGGTAGCGGCGCCCGAGGGTGATCTGAAAGGAGCGCAGGCGCGGCCAGCGGCCGAGGGCGCGGGAGACGGGCGCCCTGAGCAAGACGCCGTAGGCGCCGGCGCGAAGGCTGCGCAGGTAGAAGGGGAGGACGAAGGAGACGGGCGGCGAGGCCGAGTAGGCGTGGACCCAGACCGCGGGGTGCCCCGCGCTCCTTCCGTTGAAGGCGAGGACGCCGGCGCGGACCGGCAGTGGACTTTCGGGCGCCAGGGGGACTTCGGTGAGGATCGAGCCGCGGCCGACCAGGGCGGCCCGGCAGCGGGCGAGGGCCTGAGCCCGGGTGGCGTTGCGCAGTCGGGCCCGCGGGCAGCGCGGCAGCCCCGCGGTGGAGAGACCGCCGCGGGCGCCGAAGACGATCTCGATGCGGGCCAGACGCGGGGGCGGCGAGCCTTCGTCGCTGCGGATCGTCCCGCTGAGGGTGAGGGAAACCGGGGCCGGGCGCCGGCGGGGCAGGTGGCGGGGGGAGATCGAGCCGTCGAGGGAGACGATGACGCCGGCGCGGCCGCTGCGCTCGGCATTGGCGAGTCCAACGGCGAAGCAGGCGGGGACGAGGAGGGCGATCGCAAGGGCCGCCGAGGATGTGCGCGCGATCGGCCGGGTCACTGGAACCTCGAAGGCTTGAAGGAGCAGTAGGTGAAGCCGAAGGAGACGACCACGTTGTTGGCGCGGTTGCCCTCGCGGATGAAGCGGGCCGAGACGCGCTGGAAGCGGGCAACGTTCGAGGCGCGAAGGGCGGCGGCGGTGCGGCCGAGGTAGAGGATCTCGCTGCGAAGGCGGGCGAACCAGCGGGCGAGGGTCCGCCGGTCGGCCGGGGGGCGAGGCACGGCGGAGATCGCGGTGACGGTGGCGGCGAAGATCCGCTTGGCGCGGGAGAACTTGACGGCGGCGCGGGCGAGGCGTTCGCTGCGCACGTCGGCCCGGAAGCCGCGGACGGCGCGCTGCGTCGCGTCGGAGCGCGGCTTGCAGATCAGCTCGAGCTGGGCGACGTATTCGGGGCGGGTCGGAGCTTCGGCGGCGGTCGCGGCGGCGAGGGGCGCGACGAGAACAAGCGCCGCGAGGCAGAGGGCGAGCCGCCCCATCAGATCCGCGCCTCCGCGGTCGTCGGTGCGGGTGCCGGTCGGCGGGCGATGCGGTGCAGGAGGCGCTCGAGCCAAGCCGGCGTGCGCCAGACCCGGTCGCCGAGCAGCAGCATCAGCGCCGGCAGCAGGACGATCCGCACCACGGTCGCATCGAGCAGGACCGCCACCGTGAGGCCGAGGCCCATCTGGCTGACCGTGGCAACCGGCGCGGCGGCGAAGGAAGCGAAGACGGCGGCCATGATCGCGGCGGCGCCGGTGATCACCGAGGCGGTCTTCTCGAGGCCGAAGACGACCGCGCCGCGGTTGTCGCCGTCGCGGGAGTGGCGCTCGCGCATCCGGGCGAGGAGGAAGACCGCGTAGTCGATCGAGAGGCCGAAGGTGACGCCGAAGATCGCCGCGGCGCCGACGGTGTCGATTGAGGGGTGGCCGCCAAGCGGGTAGCCGGCTGGAATCCGGCCGGCGAGCGTCACGACGCCGATCGCGGCGGAGACCGAGAGCAGGTTGAGAGCAACGGCCAGTGCAGCGAGCAGCGGCGCGCGCAAGAAGGCGAGCAGCATCAGGAAGGTGATGGCGATGATCGCGCCGATCACCAGCGGCAGTCGCGCCTTGGTCGCCGTGCCGTAGTCGTTGAGGACCGCCGCCCCTCCGCTGAGCCCGGCGCTGAAAGCGGGGCGGCGGTCGATCGCGGCGGCTAGGGACCCGAGGCGCGAGCCGAGCCGGCGCGAGCCGGCGGTGTTGAAGCCCGCGGTGGGGATGATCAGGTAGCGGGCCGCCGTACCGCCGCGGGAGACGTCGAGCACCTCGGCGGCGAGCGAACGGCGCCGCGGCGGGGCGCCGTCGATCGCGGCCAGGGCCAGGAATCCGGAGCCGAAGAGGCCCGGCGAGAGGCGGTGGAGGCGGGTCAGCCGGCGGCCGAGCGGCGCCGCCGTGCGCGAGACGCGGACACCGGCCCGGCGCAGGCCCTGCTGGAGGGGGTAGCTGCGCTGAAAGCCGGCCGAGAGGCCGCCGCTGAGGGCTTCGGCCCCGCCCCCTAGGGCGCCGAGCCCGGTGGCGAGGCTTAGCGCACCGGCGCCGAGGCCCTGCAGACCGCCGCCGAGGCGCTGCGCTTCCGCCGCGAGGCGGACGCTGCCGCCGCGCAGGCGCTTGCCGCCGGAGTGGAGGCGCCCGAGAACGCGGTCGAGCATGGTGGCGAGGCCGCGCAGGCGCTGGACTTCTTCGCGGTTGGCGGCGAGGACGGAGGCGAGGACGGCCGCTTCGTGGGAGGCCACTCGCTGGGAGGGGTCGGTGGAGGCCGCGGTTCGCAGGCGGGCGGCGAGGCGGCGGGCGCGCCTCAGGCCCTGGGCGGCGAGGTTGGGCTCCAGGGTGCGGAGGCCGAGCGAGATGCTGTAGGCGGTGGCTGAGGCTTCGCGCTGGCCGGCGGCAAGTCGACGCGAGCCGGAGGCGAGGCGCTGGAGGGCGGCCGCGGCGCGTTCGCCGCGGGCGCGGGCGCGGGCGAGGCCGCCGGCGAGCAGGCCGGCGCCCTGGCCGGCGCGGGCGGAGCCGGCGGCGAGCAGCCCGCCGCCGGCCGCCCCTGCGGCGAGGCCACCGCGCAGCTGAGATACCGCAGCCGAGGAGCGGCGCAGTCGGGGGCCGAGGCGGGTGAGGTCGGTGGCCGCGGAGGAGCGCCCGGGGTCGAGCTCGGCGCCGAGGGAGCGCAGCGGGCGGGCGGCGGCGGCGACCGCGCCCGGCCCGATCGCCGCCTCGACCCCGGGCAGCGCTTCGACCCGGCGCTGCGTGGCGGTCAGGAAGGCGAGGCGGGACGGCGCCGTGATCGGGCCGCGGTGGGCGGCGACGGTGAGCAGGAAGGGCGCCTCCCAGCCGGGCCCGGCGGAGTCGGCGATCGCCTCGGCGTCCTCGCGGGCCGGGCTCGAGGCCGACAGCGCGTCGACCCCGGGGGACCCGGTGTTGAGGGCGAGGGCCGGCGTGGCGAGGATGAAGCAGCGGGACGGCGATCGCGGCGGCGGCGAGGGCGGGACGGCGCAGGGCGGCCGCGGCGGCGGCGGCGACGCGCGAGCGCCCGCCGGGGCGGAGGCGGCCGATCCGCCCGGCGTTGATGCGGGGCCCGAGCAGGGCGAGGAGCGCCGGCAGGGCAGCCCAGGCGATCAGCACGGCGATCGCGGTGACGACGACGAGGGCGGTGGCGAGCGAGACGAGCAGGGTCCCCGCCTGCAGGAAGGCGGAGAGGAAGATCGAGACGAAGAGGGTCGAGCCGGCCAGAGCGGTGGTGCGCCCGGCGCTGCGCCGGGTGATCGCGGCGGCGACGGCCGGCGGCCGGCCGGCGGCCAGCTCTTCGCGAAAGCGGGAGACGATCAGCAGCGAGTAGTCGACCCCGAGGGCCAGCCCCATCATCGTGCAGACGACGAGCGAGAGTGCGTCGATCGGCATCAGCTCGGTGAGGAAGACGAGGACGCCGCGCCCGGCGAGCACGGTCATCGCGCCGAAGGCGAGGGGGATCGCCGCCGCGAGGACGGAGCGAAAGACGGCCAGCAGCACGAGGAGGACAAGCGGGCCGGCGAAGAGCTCGGCGCGCTCGGCGGCGGAGAGCGATTCGGACTGCAGGGCGCGCGAGACGGTCGCGTAGCCGGACTGGGTCGCTTCGAGGGGCGGGCGGACGCGGGCGGCGATCGTGCGCTGCAGGGCCGGCACCGTGTCGCGCATCGCGTCCGCCAGGGGGACGTGGAAGTCGAGCAGGAGGAGGGCGCGCGAGCGGCTGCTCGGCGGCGCGCCGGGCGGCGGAGCGGGGAGCTTGCGGGCCGCCGCGGCCGGGTCCCAGGGCGAGATCACCGTGACGGTGGGGTCGCGGCGCAGGGCGGCGGCGAGGCGGGGGCCCTGGCGCTCGATCGCGCCCGCCGGCCCGCGCAGCATCAGGGCGAAGGGCGAGGAGTCGCCGAAATGCGAGCGGGCCAGGGCTTCGCCGCGGGCCGACGGGGTGCCGCCGATCGCCAGCGAGGTGGGGCGCAGGTGGCCCTCGACGCCGAGCCCGACGATGCCGAGGGCGGCGACCGCCGCAAGGGTCGCGGCGAGGGTCGCGACGGCGCGCCGCGGGCGTTCGGGCATGGGCGAGCGCTCGCTCGCTCGCTCGTGGTCTGTGGCGCGAGGGCGGTCTCTCATCGCTCCCTGCTCGTTCCCCGTGGCAGGGCAGCGATGAAAGCACAGCGTGACCGGAAAGGCAAACTGCGTTTTCTAGAGGCGATTCAACAGTGGCCACGAAGGCGAAGCCGCGGGCGAAGCTGGCGGCGCTTGCCGTTGTGCGCGCGGAGCGCGGCCCGAGCGCGGCGGGTGCCGGCGCAGAGCGCTTCGCTGTTGACGACGATGCCGCGGCGACCGCCGGCGAGCGTGAAGACGGCTCTGGAGAGGGGAACGTCGGGGAGAGCCCGGAAGCGGACCCGCAAACGCCCGCCCGGGGCGGCCGTGTGGCCATGGAGCAGGATGCGGATCCGGTCGGCGCGCAGGTCGGCAAGCAGGTCGGGGAGGCCGCGGGCCGGTTCGCGCAGGTAGATCGGACCTTCGAGGGGGTGATCGAGGAGCGGGCTCCAGAGGCGCGCGTAGCCGAGGCGGGAGGTGCGTGGACAGTGCTCGGGGGCCAGCTTTCGGCCACAGAGGGCGCGGATGTGGTGGGTGTCGAGCAGCTCGCCGGCCGGGAGGGCGAAGCTTGCGCCGGCGAGGCCGGCTTCGTCGGGGCGGGTGCGCAAAACGGCGCGCAGGGCGGGATGGCCGTTGCGGGCAAGGCCGCCGGAGAGATGGAGGGCGAGGCGGGGCTTGAAGCGCAGCCCGCCGCAGTCGCCGACCTGGAAGCGCGAGGCCGGGGTGGCCGCCGCGCCGCTGTCGGAGACGATCGTCGAGGCGACCGCCTGTTCCTGGCAGTTGGTCGGGTTGAGCATGAAGCCCGCCCGGTTGATGTCGACGTGGATCTGGCGGTAGTCGATCGGGATCCCCTGCAGGATCTGGGGCAACGGGTCGGAGGCGATCGAGAGCTGCGCGGTGTCGGGGTCGACCTGGATCGACGCGCGCACCACCGACCGTGCCCAGGTTGAACGGCCCCGCCTGCACCGGCACCTTGAAGACGAGGCTGTAGGGCTGGCCTTTGTAGGGGCCGGCCAGGTAGGCGGCGGTCGGCGCCTTGCCGGGCTGGGGCAGCCAGACCGGCTGCGGGCCGGCGCCGGCGGCGACGTTCACCGCGCCGACCTGGCTGGCCGCCGGGCAGCTGCCCGTGGCGGCGTTTGCCTCCGGGCAGAGCGGCACGCCGGCGATCTTCGCCGCGACGCCCTTCGGCAGGGTGACGCCGATCGCGGAGACGTTCTGTTCGCCGTCGTTGCGGGCGAGGTTGAAGACGAACGGCGCGTAGATGCCGCGCCACGGGTTGGTGGTGCCCGCCGAGAAGCTCGGGTTGAAGCCGCCCGTGGCGCAGTTCTGGTCGACCGCGAAGGAGCCGGTCGTGTTCACGGTGCGGCCGGACCAGGACGTGAGGGTGCTCGTGTAGGTGTGGTCGCCGCAGTTGCCCGGGTTGACCAGCACGCCCGCGCGGGCCGCCGAAGAAGCCCAGCTCGACCTCGCTGAACGGCAGCTGCGGGAAGTTGTCGAAGGTCGCGGTGATCTGGCCGCTGTTTGGATCGAGGTCGAACTTGGCGGCCTGCTTCGAAGATCACCCCGCGGCCTTCTGCGACCAGGTAGGCGGCGAGCAGCGAGCCGAACGGGTTGGCGTTCTGCTCGGCGAGGTAGAGCGTCCCTTGAGCGGCTCTTCGAGCAGCGGCGTAGTGATCTTCGCCGTGCCGACCTTCGAGGCGTCCGGGCAGTGGGCCGGTTCGTTGGCGTGCAGGCCGAACTGCGCCTCGGAGCAGCCCTCCAGGCCGGATGCCGCCGAGGTGTTGACGCTCAACCCCTGCGGCAGGGTGAGGACCGCCTTCTTCAGCGGCGCGGTCGCGAGGCCTTCGGGCGCTTCGTTCTGCGGCACGTGCAGCTTGACGCTGAGCGCGGCCGGGGAGTCGGCCTTGCCCGGGTCGACCTGCATCGCCAGCGAGGGGTCGAAGGGCACATTTCTTCGCAGCCGCTGAAGCCAATCGGGTTGGGCGGTTCCGAGTTGTCGTGGGTCAGCACGCTGCCGCCGACGAAGACGCCCGGGTTCTCCCAGGAATCGGCTTCCCGGCGGTGGCCGCCGGCCCGTACAGCTACCGGGCAGGGTCAGGAAGGGCTTCTCGGGGAGACTCGTCGGGCATTCTCGAGCGGAATGAATTTCGGTTCACCGACGGAGGACTCGATTTTCAGGCAGTGTCCGCGCAGCGAGTCGTGGGCCGAGTCGGCCGGGTCGCCCCAGAGCTTCAACACACTGCCGAGGAAGGTGATCGACCTGCGGGGCGCGTCCTTCACCGAGGCGACGACGTTGTAGTCGGGGCCCTGCTTCACGCCGAGGTCCATTGTTACGGGGAGGTCGAGGATGGTGAAGCCCAGCCGCCCCGTCACCCCTTCCGTGGTCTGCAGGTTGTAGACGGTGGCGGGGAAATAAATTCCGGGAAGCTCCAGCTGCACCGCGGTGAGACCGACCGCGCTTTCGTTCGGGCAGGAGGGTTGGGCGGTGCCACCGAAGCTGGCGAGGAAGTCGGTGGTGCGGCATTTCGGGACCGCGCCCGGGTCGCCGGAGAGCCCCGCCACCTGCTGGATGTCGATGTCCTTGAGCTCCCCGTCCGGGCTCGATTCGGTGGTGTTCAGGGCGAACGAGGTCGTCGCTTTCGTAGGGTGCGACCCCGCCTGGGTGGCGGGGGTGCCATCTTGATTGGTGGCGGTGAAGTCAGCTTCGAAGGCCGAATCTGGCCTGGGCTGGGGCGGCGCAGAGCGCACCGACAAGCAGCGCCACCACAGCGGCCAGAGCCGCGGTCAGCCCGGCGCTGCGGCCGCGGCCGGAGGGCTTTCGGGGGGCGTTCATCTTTCCCTGTTCCCCTTCGCAGGTTACGCCGCCCGCCTTTCCAGATCGAGCTCGACGACGCTGCGGCTTGCGCCGCCGCCTCGAGGCGGTCGACGCGCTCCTGGGTCATTTATCCCTAACCCGCGCCGGAGCCGTGAAGATCGATCTGCGGCAGGATCCGCCGCAGCGGCGCCGGCAGCCACCAGATGCGGTCGCCGAGCAGCAGCATCAGCGCCGGCAGCAACACGATCCTCACCACGGTCGCGTCGAGCGCCACGGCGACGGTCAGGCCGACGCCCAGCTGGCTGACCGTGGCGATCTTGGCGCCTGCGAAGGCGACGAAGACGACCGCCATGATCGCCGCGGCGCCGGTGATCACCCGCGCGGTCCGCTGCAGGCCGAAGCGGATCGCCTCCTCGTTTGGCGCGCCGTTCTCGTAGTGCTCGCGCACCCGCATCAGCAGGAAGACCGCGTGGTCGATCGACAGGCCGAAGACGATCCCGAAGATCCCCGCGCCGCCGATCGCGTCGACGTAGCTGCGCCCGCCCAGCGGCCAGCCTTGCGGCACGTCGAAGAGCAGGGTGAGGACGCCGAAGGCGACCGCGACGGTGACCAGGTTGAGGGCCACGGCGATCGCCGCCAGCGGCAGCGCCCGCAGGATGACGACGAGGATCAGGAAGGTGGCGAGGGTGATCACCGCGACCATGATCGGGATCCGATCCGAGATCGTGTTCGTGTAGTCGATCAGCTGCGCCGCCTTCCAGCCGTTCGAGCCCCGGCGGCAGGGCCTTCACCGCTTCCGCCAGCCGCTTCGCTCCCTTGTGGAGCTCGGCGCCGCCGCCGGCCAGCTTCACCTGGCCTTCGTAGAGGCGGCTCGAGTCCTTGGTGAGCCGTTGCGCTTCGTCGCAGGCGATCGCCAGCGCTTCGACCAGCCGCTGCGCTTCGCGAGCCTCGGCGGCCAGCGAGGGGTCGGTCGCCGCCAGGCGCTTCAGGTCGGCGCGCAGCTTGCGCGCCCGCGCCAGCCCGTTGCCGCGCAGCGGCCCGGTCTTCAGGCCAAGCGCCGGCACGGCCAGCGCCAGCACGAGCAGACCGATCAGCAAGACGGCGAAGCGCGGCCGGCTCAGCGCCCCTGCGAGGACAGGAGCGCGCCGGCCCGCCCCGATTCGGTCTCAGGCACGCTGAGCGAGGTCGGCCACAGCTTCCCCTACGCCGCGTCCCAGCACCCCGAGCGTCGCAATCGCGAGCAGGGCGAGCGCCAACACGGCGCGGGGGCGGCGCAGGGCAAGCGGCATGCCCCTCCCCTGCTCGGGCCCGGAGATCGCTCAGCCCCGCACCCGGCGGTCGCCGACGATCGGCCCGCCGCAGATCCTGCCGGCGGCGGTGCGGGGCAGCGCATGCCGGCGAGATGCCGCCGTCGAAGTGGACGATCAGGTTGCCTTCCTGTTCGACCTCGCCCGATGCGGCGGCGGCCAGGGCGAGCACGAGCGGCAACGCCGCAGCGATCGGCCCGGCGGGCCTCAAGCTAGAGGAACCTCGAGGATTCGATCCGGCAATCGCGGAAGCCGAAGCCGACCACCGTGTTGTTGGCGTGGGAGTTGTTGCTGTTCAGTTGCACCGCTTCGTGCTGGGCCTCGCCCTTCTTCCCCGCCTTCAGATACCTGCCGATCTTTTGCAGGTAGACCTGCTCCCGCTTCAGATAGCCGATCCACTTGCCCAGCTTCGCCTTGTCGGCGGAAGGCTGCGGCACCGCGGCGATCTGGCGGACGGCCTTGCCGAGCGCCGCGGCGGCGCGGACGAAGCGCTTCCCGGCGGGCACCAGCTGCCCGCCCTTCACCTGGCCTTTGACGCCCTTGAGGATGCGCGAGTTCGCCTCCGAGTTGCGCCTGCAGATCGGATCGACCGCTGCGGCGTATTCGTCGCGGGTCGGATTCGCTCCGGTCGCCAACGCGACCGGCACAGAAGCGAGCAGCACCATCGCCACGGCAAGGACCTGCGGGGCTGGCGACGTTTTCCTCAGTGAGCTCATCTTGCCCCAAAAGCAAAGATACGACTGTTTCTGCGATGGCGTGTCTTGTGGTCTGCTCATGTTCCAAATTACCAACCCGCGCGGGAGCCGCAAAGATCGGACGCGCGCCGGGGGAAACGACAAAGACCACCACAGGGTCTCCAGTCATGCCTGCCTTTGTGAGGGGCGAGCAGGACTAGAGAAGGTCCTCAACAGTCCTCAATTGTGAGACAGATGCCGACCGCGTCAATCGGCCTACCCCGCCCCGAACAGCGCCGCCCCGCCTTCGCCTTCGACGACGCTCAGTTCGAGCGGTTCTTCGGCCTGGTCGTTGGTGGTCGCGGTGAGCCCGTCCTTCGCGAAGGCTTCGCCGTTGTGGAGGGTTTCGCCCGGGTTGGCGCAGAGGACGCCTTCTTCGACGTATTCGATGTTGGCGAGCTGGACTTCGACCGCGATCGCGCTCGGTTCTCCCGCGACCGTTTCGTAGTGGATCGGGCCGAGACCTTCCTGGGGCGGCATGCGCACGTCGCAGAGGCCGCCGCCGGCGACCGTGAGCAGCGCCCCTTCTTCGTCTGCGCAGACCAGGTCCACGGTCCCGGTCGAGGCCCCTTCGCCGCTCGACGTGCCGGCGTGCAGGACGTAGCGGCAGCCGTTGGTGGCGAAGTCGACTTCGGCTTCCAGGCCGAAGGCTTCGCAGGGGCCGCTCGGCTTCATAGGAGCCGGCGTATTCGACCGAGCCGAGGGTCGCTTCCCCCGTGCTTTCGGGGGCGGCGCCGGTCGCCAGGAAGGAGGAGCACTGGGCGCCGCCGGTGTCGAAGAAGATTTCCTGCTCGGGTTCGCCGGGGTCGGCTCCGGCGTGGAGGCGGACGGGGGGCGGGGGGAGCGTCGAGAACAGCGCCGCCCCGCCTTCGCCTTCGACGACGCTCAGTTCGAGCGGTTCTTCGGCCTGGTCGTTGGTGGTCGCGGTGAGCCCGTCCTTCGCGAAGGCTTCGCCGTTGTGGAGGGTTTCGCCCGGGTTGGCGCAGAGGACGCCTTCTTCGACGTATTCGATGTTGGTGAGCTGGACTTCGACCGCGATCGCGCTCGGTTCTCCCGCGACCGTTTCGTAGTGGATCGGGCCGAGACCTTCCTGGGGCGGCATGCGCACGTCGCAGAGGCCGCCGCCGGCGACCGTGAGCAGCGCCCCTTCTTCGTCTGCGCAGACCAGGTCCACGGTCCCGGTCGAGGCCCCTTCGCCGCTCGACGTGCCGGCGTGCAGGACGTAGCGGCAGCCGTTGGTGGCGAAGTCGACTTCGGCTTCCAGGCCGAAGGCTTCGCAGGGGCCGCTCGGTTCTTCATAGGAGCCGGCGTATTCGACCGAGCCGAGGGTCGCTTCCCCCGTGCTTTCGGGGGCGGCGCCGGTCGCCAGGAAGGAGGAGCACTGGGCGCCGCCGGTGTCGAAGAAGATTTCCTGCTCGGGTTCGCCGGGGTCGGCTCCGGCGTGGAGGCGGACGGGGGGCGGGGGGAGCGTCGAGAACAGCGCCGCCCCGCCTTCGCCTTCGACGACGCTCAGTTCGAGCGGTTCTTCGGCCTGGTCGTTGGTGGCGCGGTGAGCCCGTCCTTCGCGAAGGCTTCGCCGTTGTGGAGGGTTTCGCCCGGGTTGGCGCAGAGGACGCCTTCTTCGACGTATTCGATGTTGGGGAGCTGGACTTCGACCGCGATCGCGCTCGGTTCTCCCGCGACCGTTTCGTAGTGGATCGGGCCGAGACCTTCTGGGGCGGCATGCGCACGTCGCAGAGGCCGCCGCCGGCGACGTGAGCAGCGCCCCTTCTTCCCTGCGCAGACCAGGTCCACGGTCCCGGTCGAGGCCCCTTCGCCGCTCGACGTGCCGGCGTGCAGGACGTAGCGGCAGCCGTTGGTGGCGAAGTCGACTTCGGCTTCCAGGCCGAAGGCTTCGCAGGGGCCGCTCGGTTCCTTCGGAGCCGGCGTATTCGACCGAGCCGAGGGTCGCTGCCCCGGTGCTTTCGGGGGCGGCGCCGTGCCAGGAAGGAGGGCCGGGCGCCGCCGGTGTCGAAGAAGATTTCCTGCTCGGGTTCGCCGGGGTCGGCTTCGGCGTGGAGGCGGACGGGG
>CAVVHQ010000050.1:0-36861 GCA_963748075.1 uncultured Solirubrobacterales bacterium
TTGTTCAGGTAGTCCCGAACGAAGTCGTCGATGTCGCCGTCCAGCACCCGCTGGGCGTCGCCGGCCTCGTGGCCGGTGCGGTGGTCCTTCACCCGCTGGTCGGGATGCAGGAAATAGCTGCGGATCTGCGAGCCCCAGGCGACTTCCTTCACCTCGCCCCGCTCCTTGGCCAGCTCCTCGGCCCGCTTGCGCTCCTCCAGCTCGATCAGCTTCGAGCGCAGCAGCTGCATCGCCACCGCCTTGTTCTGGGTCTGCGAGCGCTCGTTCTGGCACTGGACGACGACGCCGGTGGGGACGTGGGTGATCCGCACCGCCGAGTCGGTCTTGTTGACGTGCTGACCGCCGGCCCCGGAGGCGCGGTAGGTGTCGACCCGCAGATCGGCGTCGTCGATCTCCACCTCGACCCCCTCGTCGACCAGCGGCCCGACGTCGACCTGGGCGAAGCTGGTGTGGCGGCGGGCCGAGGAATCGAAGGGGGAGATCCGCACCAGCCGGTGGACACCGCGCTCGGCGGCGAACAGCCCGTAGGCGTTCTCGCCGCGGGCGATGAAGGTCGCAGACTTCAACCCGGCCTCCTCCCCCGGAGAAGCCTCCTTCATCTCGACCCCGAAGCCGCGCCGCTCCGCCCAGCGCAGGTACATTCGCAGGAGGATCTCGGCCCAGTCCTGGGAGTCGGTCCCCCCCGCCCCCGCGTGGACCGAGACGACCGCGTCGCCGGCGTCGTAGCTGCCGCTGAACAGGCGCGCCTCCTCCAGCTCGGCGAGGCGCCGCTCCACCGAGGCGAGCTGGACGTCCAGCTCGCTCGCCATCTCCTCGTCCTCGGCCGCCATCTCGGCCAGCTCGTCGAGGTCGCCAACCTCGGACTCCAGCTCCTCGAAGGTCTTCAGCTTGCGCTGGGCGCGGGCGTGCGCGGCCGAGGTGCGCGCCGCCGCCTCCTGGTCGTCCCAGAAGCCCGGGGCCTGCATCTCCGCCTCCAGCCGCTCGGCCTCGCTGCGCAGGTCAGCCGGGTCAAAGGTAGTCCGCGAGCAGCTTCAACTGCTCGCGGATCTCGGCGAGCCGCGCCGGAACCGACTCGGTCGAGGCGACATCGGCCATGGAACGCAGGTTACCCCCTGCGGGGCGCCTTATTCGTCCATAGCACGAAGAACGCGCCCCCCGCCGTGATCGAAGCCACCGACGTGGAGAGCCTCGGCACGGTCCTCGACAGGTCGCCAGCTGCGCACCCTGTGGTCGTGCAGCTCGAACAGCCACGCCATCGCGTCGTCCGAGGCGAACGACCCGTCCTCATCCCAACGCCAGACCCGCCGGATCAGCGCCACGGCCGACCCGCCACCACTCTCCGTCCCGTCCTCGTACAGCTCCTCCAGCTCGATCGTCTGCTGCACCCCACCGGGCCTGCGAGTAGCCCACAACCGCGCCGCCTCCCTCCCCTTCCGCAACCCCTTCATCGAATGAAGCTCCACCTCGGGATCGAGGACAGCGACAAACGCATCGAGGTCGCGCTCGTTGAAAGCCCTGATGAACTCGCGGACCGGGTCGTGGGTCAAGGGACGTTAGGCACCGTGGCACTTCTTGTACTTTTTCCGCTGCCGCACCAGCAGGGGTCGTTCCTGCCGATGTTCTTCTCCCGCTCGTCCTTGACCACCGTCTCCACCGCCTGCGGCGCGGCAGCTCCCTCGCCGCCGCCGTTCGGCGGCGCCGCGCCCGCGCGTCACGCCGACCACTTCCGTCCCGCCGCCCGCGGCGACTTGCTGCAACGCCGAGGGTTGCGCTTCCGGCGTGCCGCCGGAGTAGTCGAGGGCGGTCGGTTCGGCGCCGCCGTTGCCGGCGAAGGCGCCGTCGAGCTGCGAGGGATCGAGTTCGATCTGGGCGTTGAAGATCAGCTTGCTGAATTCCTCCCAGATCGAGTGCATCAGCTCCTCGAACATCGCGAAGCCTTCGTTTTTGTAGGCGACCAGCGGATCGATCTGGGCGAAGCCGCGCAGGTGGATCCCTTCGCGCAGGTAGTCCATGTCGTAGAGGTGCTCGCGCCAGCGGTTGTCGATCACCTGCAGCAGGATCGAGCGCTCCAGGTAGCGCATCAGCTCCTCGCCGAGCTGCTGCTCGCGCTCGTCGTAGGCGTTCATCGCGTCGTCGTCGAGGGCGTCTTTGAGCTTTTCGCGGTCGACCGTCTCCGGCGCCATCGCACCGACCTCGGCGCTCACCGGCCAGACCTGGCGGAGCTGCTGCTCCAGCTCCGGCATGTCCCACTCGTCGAGCTCGTCCCCCGGCGTGTACTCGTCGACCATCCGCTCGATCACGCCCTCCAGCTCGTCGCGGGCGATGTCGGACATGTCGCGCCCCTCGAGGATCTCGCGCCGGTATTTGTAGACGACGCGGCGCTGCTCGTTCATCACGTCGTCGTACTCGAGCACCCGTTTGCGGATCAGGAAGTTCTGCTCCTCGACCTTCTTCTGCGCGCCCTCGACCGTTTTGGTCAGCATCTTCGCCTCGAGCGGCATCTCCCCACCCTCCTCGTCGACCGGCCCGAGCCGGTCGAGGATCTTGTAGATGCGGTCGCCGGCGAAGAGGCGGATCACGTCGTCTTCGGCGGAGAGGAAGAAGCGGGTCTCGCCGGGGTCGCCCTGACGGCCGGAGCGGCCGCGCAGCTGGTTGTCGATGCGGCGCGATTCGTGCCGCTCGGTGCCGCAGATGTAGAGGCCGCCCAACTCGCGCACCTCCTCGGCCTCGGCCTTGCCCTGCGGCTCCAGCTCGGCCGTCTTCGCCGCCAGCGCCTCCTCGTAGCCCTCCTCGTCAGGCGTCAGCCCCTGCTTCTTCAGCTCCTTGATCGCCAGGTGCTCGGGATCGCCGCCGAGCTTGATGTCGACGCCGCGGCCGGCCATGTTGGTGGCGATCATCACCGCCCCCTTGCGACCGGCCTGGGCGATCACCTCGCCCTCGCGTTCGGCGTGCTCGGGCTTCGCGTTGAGCACCGCGTGCTCGATCCCACGGCGCTTCAGCTCGCCGGAGATCATCTCGGAGACCTCGACCGAGACGGTGCCGACGAGGATCGGCTGGCCGCGTTCGTGGCGGGCGACGATTTCATCCACCACCGCCTTCCACTTGCCGTCTTTGGTCTTGAAGATCTGGTCGTTGTGGTCGCCTCTGACCATCGGCGCGTTGGTCGGGATCTCGACCACCGGCACTTTGTAGATTTTCATGAACTCGGTGGCCTCGGTGAGGGCCGTCCCGGTCATCCCGGAGAGCTTGTCGTAGAGGCGGAAGTAGTTCTGCAGGGTGATCGTCGCCAGCGTCTGGTTCTCCTCGCCGATCGCCACCCCCTCCTTTGCCTCGACCGCCTGGTGCAGTCCCTCCGACCAGCGCCGCCCCTCGAGGATGCGGCCGGTGAACTCGTCGATGATCATCACCTCGCCGTCGACCACGGCGTAGTCCTTGTCCTTCTTGTAGAGCGACTCGGCCTTCAGCGCCTGGCTGAGGTGGTTGACCAGGGTTCCGTGCTCGCCCAGGTAGAGGTTGTCGACTTCGAGGAATTCCTCCGCCCGCTTCACCCCGCGCTCGGTGGGCGAGACCGTCTTGTGCTTCTCGTCGTATTCGTAGTCGTAGTCGGCCTCGGAGGTGTCTTTCGACTCGCCCAGCGAGCGCAGCCGGTCTTTGGCCGGGACGGCCGCCATCTGCCGGGCGAGGCGGGCGAACTGGTAGTAGATCTGCGCCGCCTGTTCGGGCGCGCCGGAGATGATCAGCGGCGTCCGCGCCTCGTCGATCAGGATGTTGTCGACCTCGTCGACGATCGCGAAGTGGTGGCCGCGCTGCACGCAGTGCTCGAGCGCTTCGGCCATGTTGTCGCGCAGGTAGTCGAAGCCGAACTCGGAGTTGGTGCCGTAGACCACGTCGCAGGCGTATTTGACCTGCCGCGCCTCGTGGTCGTCGGAGTCCTGGATCGCCGCGACGCTGACCCCGAGCGCGTCGTAGATCGGCTTCATCCATTCGGCGTCGCGGCGGGCGAGGTAGTCGTTGACGGTGACCAGGTGGACGCTGTCGCCGGCCAGCGTGTTGAGGAAGACGGCGAGGGTCGCGGTCAGGGTCTTGCCCTCGCCGGTTTTCATCTCGGCGATCGCCCCCTCGTGCAGCGCCATGCCGCCGACCAGCTGCACGTCGAAGTGGCGCTGGCCGAGGGCGCGCCGCGCCGCCTCGCGGGTCAGTGCGAACGCCTCCGGCAACAGGTCGTCGAGCGGCTCGCCGCCGCGAGCCCGCTCGCGCAGCGAGTCGGCCTCGGCGCGCAGCTCATCGTCGCTGAGCAGCTCCATCTCCGGCTCGATGCCGTTGATCTTCTGGGCGCGCTTCTCGTACGCCTTGAATTTGCGGCCCTCGCCGACCCGCAGAGCACGGGTCACCATGTCCCTTGCGTTGGCCATCGCTCCCAAGGGTAGCTAGCTCGGCAAGAGGGGATCGGGTGTCCCCTCAGCGGAACTTGTGAGCAGGCGAGGCAAGGACCCTCGCCCCGCAATCCGACGCGGGTTCCGTCGAGGGGACACCCGATCCCCTCCCGGTCGCTCAGCTCTCGGCCGTGCGCCCCCGCATCCGGTTGACCAGCCGCCGCGTCCGCTGCCGCTTGCGCCGCAGGTCGCGATGCTTCTTCACCTGGCGCTGCACGTCCTGCGCCAGCTCGTGGATCGCGTGGGACATCTCGGGCGATGCCTCCTTGGCGTGGAGCGTGATCCCCTTCAGCCGCAGCGTCGCCTCGGCGACCTGGCTGTCGGCGATTGCCGGGTTCCTCTCCTCCCAGAGCGTCACGTCCAGCGTCGCCAACTCCGACACCTGCCTGCCGATCCGCCCAAAGCGCTTCGTCACGTGCTCCCGCAGCTCGTCGTCGATCTCGACGTTGCGGCCGCGAATCTCGATCCGCATTTCCTTGCCTCCTTTGCTCTTCGCTTTGATGCTACGCACGTCCCACCCGCTGGACAACGGGGCTATCTACGGATGATCGGGGAGGATGGGTATCGCCTCCGAGGCTGACTGGGGGAGGTGTGGGGGTGTCGGCAAGGGCGCGGCGTCCTGTTTTTCGCACAGACCACTCGGCGAGAGAAGTCGCGCGCGAGGCGAAAAACCCAGCGCCCGGCCGGACACCCCCACGCCTCCCCCTCACAGCCGCCGTGCGAAGGTGACTGCTGCAACGCGGACGGCTCCGGCGGCGCGCAGGGCCTGAGCGCAGGCGGTGAGGGTGGCGCCGGTGGTGAGGACGTCGTCGACGATCAGGGCGCTGCGGGGGGCCGCGCCGACCGTGCGGATCCGGGGCGGGTGGCCGATCCGCCGGGCGCGCCGCCTGCCGAGCTGGCGGCCGACGCCGCGGCGGGCCAGGCACGGAGCGACGGGCAGCTCGGTTCGCTCGGCCAGAGCGGCTGCCAGCTCGCCCGCGGGGTCGAAGCCGCGGGCGCGAGCGCGCAGCGGGGCCGTGGGGACGGGGACGATCGCTCCACTGAGCAGGTCCGCCGGGGCGAGCCAGTGGATCCGGTCGGCCATCAGCCCCGCCACGGGCAGCAGGCGGCGGAACTTGAGGGCGGTGACGAGGCTGCGGGCGACGTCCTCGTGAGGGGCCGAGGACCAGGCGCGGTCGATGCCCGGCGGGCCGTTGCCGGCGATCGGGTCGGCGCCGGCGAGACGGCGGGCGCAGCGGGTGCAGACGATCGCCTCGGGGCGGCAGGGGCGACCGCAGGACGCGCAGACCGGTGGCGCCAGGCCGGCGATGACGGCGTGGGCGAGCTTCATCCGCCGATCGTCGGCGCCGGCGGCGCGCCCGTGGCGCGCAGAACGTCAAAATTGCGTCAACCGCCGGTCACTCAGCCATGCGGGCCGCGATGCCGCCGACCAGGATCGCTCCGGGCGGCAGCTCGGCCCCCTCGAGCAGGATCGAGTCGCGGATCAGGGCGCCGTCGCCGATCCGGCAGCCGTCGCCGAGGATCGCCGGTCCCTCGATCCGCACGTCCTCCCCCAGCTCGACGCCGGTCCCGACCAGGGCGGGCGCGGTCACCTCGGTGCCCCCGAGCGCGCTGGCGGCGCGGACGCCGGCGGCCACCTCGGGCGCCCCCGGCTCCACCACCACCTCGCCGCGCAGCGCGTCGAGATTGCCCTGGCGCAGCTCGTCGAGGTTGCCGATGTCGTTCCAGTAGGCGTCGATCTCGTGCGAGTAGAAGGGAACGTCGACTCTCCAGCAGCGCCGGGAAGACGTCCTTGGCCCAGTCGGCGAACTCCGGCGGGTCGTCGGGGCCGGCGTCGTTGCTCGTCCCCGGCTCCGGGAAGTAGTCGAAGATCTCGGCGCGGAACATGTAGATGCAGGTGTTGGCCAGGTCGGAGAGCGCCTCCGCCGGGTCGGGCTTCTCCTGGAAGCCCTGGATGCGGCCCTCGCGATCGGCGATCACGACGCCGAACTGGTCGGTATCGGCGACCCGCTTCGTCGCCATCGTGACCAGCCCGTCGTGGGACTCGTGGAACTCCCGCATCGCCGCCAGGTCGAGGTCGGTCAGCGCGTCCCCGGCGACGACCAGGAACGAGTCGCCGAGGAACCCGGCGGCGTTGCGGACGCCGCCCGCGGTGCCCAGCAGCTGCTCCTCGCGGCTGTAGGAGAGGTCGATCCCGAAGGCCGAGCCGTCGCCGAAGTGGCCCTCGATCAGCTCCGGGAACCAGTGCAGGTTGGCGATCGCCTCGCCGAAGCCGTGCCGCGCCAGCAGCCGCACCGTGTGCTCCATCACCGGCCGGTTGAGCACCGGCACCATCGGCTTCGGCATCCCGTAGGTGATCGGCCGCAGCCGGGTGCCGAGCCCGGCCGCCAAGATCATCGCTTTCATTGCAGGGTTTCCCCCGCCGCCCCCGGACGCGGGAGCGAATGCCCCTCCATATCAACTTTCTTAGGCACTCGCGGAAGCAGAGGAGGCGGCGGCTGATGCCTCAGTAGCGGTAGTGGTCGGGCTTGTAGGGACCATCGACCGGGACGCCGAGGTAGGCGGACTGCTCCGCGGACAGCTCGGTGAGGCTGACGCCGAGCGCCGCGAGGTGCAGCCGCGCGACCTTCTCGTCGAGGTGCTTGGGCAACACGGTGACGTCCTTGGCCGTGAATCGGTCGGGCCGGCCGTGGAGCTCGATCTGCGCGATCACCTGGTTGGTGAACGAGTTCGACATCACGAAGCTCGGGTGTCCGGTCGCGTTGCCGAGGTTGAGCAGGCGGCCCTCGGAGAGGAGGACGATCGAGTGGCCGTCGGGGAAGCGCCACTCGTCGACCTGCGGCTTGATGTTGACCTTCTCGGCCGGCGAGGCTTCGAGCCCGGCGACGTCGATCTCGTTGTCGAAGTGGCCGATGTTGCCGACGATCGCGTTGTGCTTCATCCGCGCCATCTGGTCGATCGTGATGATGTCCTTGTTGCCGGTGGCGGTGATGAAGATGTCGGCCGCCTCGACGACGTCCTCGAGCGTCCGCACCTCGTAGCCTTCCATCGCCGCCTGCAGGGCGCAGATCGGGTCGATCTCGGTGACGATCACGCGGGCGCCCTGGCCGCGCAGCGATGCGGCGCAGCCCTTGCCGACGTCGCCGTAGCCGCAGATCACGGCGACCTTGCCGCCGATCATCACGTCGGTGGCGCGGTTGATCCCGTCGATCAGCGAATGACGGCAGCCGTAGAGGTTGTCGAACTTCGACTTGGTGACCGAGTCGTTGACGTTGATCGCCGGGAAGAGCAGGTCGCCGGTCTCGGCCAGCTGGTAGAGCCGGTGCACGCCGGTGGTCGTCTCCTCGGTGACCCCCTTGATCCCCGCGGCGATCCGGGTCCAGCGCTGCGGGTCGGATTCGAGCGAGCGCTGAAGGGTCTCGAGCACGACGCGGAGCTCCTCCGAGTCGGCCGAGGCCGGGTCCGGCACGGCGCCGGCCTTCTCGAACTCGACGCCCTTGTGGACGAGCAGGGTGGCGTCGCCGCCGTCGTCGAGGATCGTGTTCGGGCCCTCGCCGTCGGGCCAGAGCAGGGCCTGCTCGGTGCACCACCAGTACTCCTCCAGCGTCTCCCCTTTCCAGGCGAAGACCGGGATGCCGGCGGCGGCGATCGCGGCCGCGGCGTGGTCCTGCGTGGAGAAGATGTTGCAGCTTGCCCAGCGGACCTCGGCGCCGAGGGCGACCAGGGTCTCGATCAGCACGGCGGTCTGCACCGTCATATGGAGCGAGCCGGTGATCCGCGCCCCCTTCAGCGGCTGTTCGGCCGCGAGCTCCTCGCGGGTCTGCATCAGGCCGGGCATCTCCACCTCGGCGAGGGCGATCTCCTTGCGCCCGAAATCGGCGAGGCCGATGTCGGCGACTTTGTGGTCTGCGGTGGCGGTAGCCATCGATTCCTTTCGTACGTTTGGTCCGGGCGAAGGATACGTAGATGCGGTCCTAGGCGCGGACGCCGCTAATCCGACTTCGAGGCGGCCGCCTCGGCTCTGGCGACGGCGTGTGCGACAACCTCGTCCTCGAGCTCCTTCGGCACGGCGTAGAGGGCGCAGACCAGCCGCTCCGCCGCCTCGACCAGGATCCGCCCCCGCTCCAACAAATCGCCGACCTCGGCTTTCGAGCCTTCGACTTCGGCCCGAAAGGCGGCCGTGTCCCGCGGCACCTCGGCAGCGAGCAGGTCAGCCGGCATCGGCTTCTTCGCGTCTCCGATCACCTCGCCCAGGACCATCAGCTTCTCGCGCGGGCCGTCGACCCGAGCCACCGGATGGCGGCGATAGAGAAATGAGGAGGCTCTCGTCTTCGAGGGTCAGATGACCTAGCGGGCCATCGGTGTCGATCGAGCAGCTCAGCTCAGGGTCGACCCGCACGGAAGCCACGCGCCTTCTTCGGCAGCGCGGCGACGAACTCGGCGACCGCGGGGTCGACAGCCTCGGTCGACCACGGGTCTTTGACGACTCGGGTCAGCGCCGGAAAGCGCTTGCGGAACAGCAGCAGCGCGCGGCGGTTGCCGGCGATCGCGCGGACGATCGTCTCCAGCGCCCGGGCCGCCTCGACGGCCTCGGGAGCATCCGCTGCAAGTCCGGCGTCGGCGCGAGCCCGCAGGGCGGCGCCGATCTCGGCTGCGATCGTCGCGGTCATCGTCGCATCGTCAAGCTCGAGCGCGGGCGCCCAGTTTGTCGAACCGCTTTCCCTTCATGTCGGTCGAGAGATCGACGTGGCGGTAGGGGATTTCCTTCATCCGCTTGGGCTCGTAGTTGCGCCAGACATCGCGAGGAGCCTTGCCGCGAAGGCGGTCCGCTTGCCAGATAGGCGCCGTAGTCGGAGGCGTCCGCCAGCTCCCGGTAGACGCCCGAGCGTCGATCGAGCACTTCGCGCAGTACGTCGAGGGCCAGCTTCTGCGCCTTGCCGGCCTTCATCGGAAGTGGGGTATGCCCTTCCGTCCCCCGGCGTGATCAGCTTCACCCGAGTGGCTGGCGAGCATCGATCGTCGGCGGGACAGAGCGTGGGGCACGGCTGAACCCTTGACCACCGTATGCGTGGGTTAAGGGTTCAGCCGTAGCGACCCGCTCGAGACGCTCGTGCGATCGTCGCCACGGTCCGCGGCAGCGGGCCCCAGAGTCGAATCGGGGGACGTAAGGGCATACCCCACCATCGGAAAATGCGGCGGCGGGTCGACGTCGGCGGCCCGGCCCGTCTGTGACCGTCGCTAGATTGAGCGGCATGGATCTGAAGGAGCAGATCGAGGGGCTCTCCGAAGAGGAGATCGCGCAGATCCGCGGCGCGGCTACCTGGTACGCCAAGTTCCATGCGCGAATCATCGCCGAACGCGCGGATGATCCGTCGGCAATGGCATCGGCCCAGCGAGATCGCTATCTGACCCTGATCGGGGGCCTGCGCAAACTCGGCGCCAAAGTCTTCGATCCGACCGCTCCGGTGACTTCGCTGATCCCCGAGAGGGGCGAGGAGGAAAAAGCACGCGCCGGGCAGAGCGGCGCGCCGCGTAGCTCAGCTCAGGGGCGGCCGAGGGCGGCCTTGAAGTCCTCGATCGCCTCGACCGGGGTCGGGTCGACGCCGCGGGCGTCGGCGAGGGCGACGGAGACGAGGTCACCGAGCATCACCGCCCAGAGCAGGCGTTCGACCCGCGTCTCGCCGACCGTCTCGATCCGCACGACCTCGGCGCCGCCGGCGGCGATCGTCTCGGCGGTCAGCTCGAAGCGGCGCCGCTCGCGCGGGTGCTGGTCGGAGTCCTCGAGCAGGACGGCGGAGAGCCCGGCGGCGGGGTCGCCGTCCCAGCCGCAGATCTCGTTGTGGTCGGCCTCGGGCAGCTCGGCGAAGAAGGCGGGCAGCTTCGCGTTCTCGTTGACCTGGGTCTTCCAGCGCCTCGCCGCCGGAGCGGTGAGGTCGGCGCCGTAGACGACCGGCGGGGCGTCGCCGAGCCGGGCGGCGATCTCCGCGGCGCGCGCCCGCAGCTCCTCCGACCGGGCCTCGAGAAAGCTCGCGGCAACGTCGATCTCCGTGTGGAGGCGGGGTCCCGCGCCGGCCAGGGCGGCGACCTCGGCGGCGACGGCGAACATGTAGGCGACCGCCGCCCGCGGCTGCAGGATCCCGGGCAGGCCGACCACCGGCACGCCGTCGGCCCGCGCGGCCTCGACCAGGGCGCCACCGGTGCTGACCGCGATCCGCCGCGCGCCGAGCGCCTCGGCGGCGGCGAAGCAGGCCAGCGTCTCCTCGGTGTCGCCCGAGTAGCTGGTCGCGAGCACGGTCCACTCCGGGGTCGCCCAGCTCGGCAGCTCGTAGCCGCGCACGGTCAGCAGCGGCCGCGTCAGGCGGTCGCCGAGCGCCGCCGCCGCCAGGTCGCCGCCGATCGCCGAGCCGCCCATCCCGCAGACCAGCACCCCGGCCGCCTCGCGCGGCTCGAGCCGGGCGGACTCGATCCGCCACAGCGCGTCGCGGAGGTGCGCGGGAACGGCGAGGATGTCGTCGAGCATGCTCACCCGGCCACCCTCTCATCGGCGGCGGCGACCACGCCGTCGACCTCGGTCCCGGCGGGCACCCGCGCCCCCGGCGAGAGGATCGAGCCGCTGACCCGGGCGCCCTCGCCGACCTCGCAGCCCTCGAGCAGGACCGATTCGCGCAGCTCGGCCCCGGCGCCGATCCGGCAGCCCGCGGAGACCACGACCCGGGGACCGACGGTCGCGTCGGCCGCCACCGCGGCGCCCTCCGCCACCAGCACCCCGGGGGCGCTCGGCTCGACCCGGGTCCTCACCCGGCCCTCGAGGATGTCCCAGCTCGCCTGCAGGTAGCGCTCCGGCGTGCCGATGTCCACCCAGTAGCCGTCCAGCAGCAGCCCGTGCAGGCCCTCGCCGACCAGGCGGGGGAAGACATCGCGCTCGATCGAGACGTTCTCGCCGGGCGGAATCAGGTCCAACACCGAGTGCTCGAGCGCGTACATGCCGGCGTTGACCTCGCCCGGCGCCGCCTCGCCGGTCTTCTCGAGGAAGGCCAGCACCTCCCCTTCCTCGCCGCTGTGGACCAGCCCGAAGGCGGAGGAGTCCTCGACCGGGTGCAGGGCGATCGTCGCGCTGGCCGCCCGCTCCGCGTGGGCGCGCAGCAGCGCGCTCAGGTCGAGGTCGGTGAGCACGTCGCCGTTCAGCGCCAGGAAGCGATCGTCGAGCTGCTCGCCGAGCGCGTCGGCGGCGAAGCGGATCGCGCCGGCGGTGCCCAGCGGCTCGGGCTCGACCACGTAGCGGATGCGGGTCCCCGCCCGCTCCTCCTCGCCGGCCAGCGCTTCCCGCAACACGTCGGGCAGGAAGCCGCAGGCGAGCACCACCTCGGTCACCCCGTGGCCCGCCAGCCACTCGATCATGTAGGCGAGGAAGGGGCGGTCGACCAGGGTCAGCGCCGGCTTCGGCACCGACTCGGTGAGCGGCCGCAGCCGCGTCCCCTGGCCGCCCACTAAGACGATCGCCTGCATCGTCCTCAGTCGGCGGCCGCCGGACTGGCGCGTGGGCGATCGCCTCTGCCGATCCCCTCGTACTCGAACCCCGCCGCTCGCAGAGCTTCTCCGGGTCGAGGAAGTTGCGGCCGTCGACCAGCAGCGGCCGCGCCATCCGGCCCGCCGCCTCGGTCCAGTCCAGCTCGGCGAACTCGGGCCACTCGGTGACCAGCACCGCGGCGGCGGCGCCGTCCAGCGCCGCAAGCGCCGAGTCGCACATCTCGACCTCGGGCAGCTCCCCCTTGGCGCGCCCCATCGCCACCGGGTCGTAGGCGCTGACAGTCGCCCCCTCGCCGTGCAGGCGAGCGGCGAGCACGAGGCTGGACGCCCCGCGCATGTCGTCGGTGTGGGGCTTGAAGGCGAGGCCCAGCAGCGCAACCCGCTTTCCCACCAGAGAGCCGAGGTGGTTGGTCAGCTTCTTGATGACTCGCCGCTTCTGCAGCTCGTTCACCTCGATCACCGCGCTGAGCAGCTGGAAGTGGTACCCGGAGTTCGCAGCGAGCTGCTTGAGGGCGGAGACGTCCTTGCTGAAGCAGGAGCCGCCCCAGCCCAGGCCGGCCTGGAGGAACTTCGGGCCGATCCGGTCGTCGAGGCCGACCCCGTGGGCGACGTCGCGCACGTCGGCGCCAACCTCCTCGCAGACGTTGGCGATCTCGTTGACGAAGGAGATCTTCGCCGCGAGGAAGGCGTTCGACGCCAGCTTGATCATCTCGGCGCTGGTGACGTCGGTCTCGACCAGCTCGCCCCCGAGCGGCCGGTACAGGTCGGCGACCATGTCGCGTGCCTGCTCGTCCCCGGGGTCGGCTCCGATCACGACCCTGTCCGGATGGAGGAAGTCCCGGACCGCGCTGCCCTCCTTGAGGAACTCGGGGCAGGAGACATATGAGACCCCGCTGAGGTCGCGCTTGATCGCCTCTCCCGTCCCGGCCGGCACGGTGCTCTTCATCACCAGCACGTGGTCGGCGTCGGCGTCCAGCTCCTCGACCACCGAGCGGACCCGCGAGAGGTCGGCGTCGCCGGAGCGGGTCGGCGGGGTGTCGACGCAGACGAACAGCAGCCGCGCCGACTCCAGCACCTCCGCCATCTCGGTGGTGAAGCTGAGGCGCTCCGCGTTGCGGGCGAGCAGCTCGTCCAGGCCCGGCTCGTGGATCGTCGCCTCCCCCCGCGACAGCGACTCGACCTTCTCGGCGACGATGTCGCGGGCCACCACCGGGTGCCCCAGCTCGGCGAAGCAGGCCGCGGTCACCAGCCCGACCCATCCGACCCCGATCACGCCGATCGTCTTCTTGCCCTCGCTCACAGCGGCCCCGCCCTCCTCTTCCGCCTCGGCTTCTTGTTCGGGATCTTCACCCGGGCCGAGCGCGCGATGCCGATCATCTGATCGTTGGTCAGCACGCGCAGCAGGCTATTCGCGACCCAGTAGGTGTTGTCGCCCCGGTGCCAGGCGACCAGCCGCACCCGGTCGCCGTCGAGGAAGATCTCGTACTCGCGACCGCGGATCGTCTGCTTGATGCTCGGCCCGCTCAGCAGCGGCGGGTCGCTCCAGCCCTGGATCCCCTGCACGCCGAAGTAGTGGGTCCCGTCGGGCAGGTCGAGGGCCAGCACCATCCGGTAGGCGCCGTGGCGGTGGCCGTCGGTGTCCCTGAAGTGGTAGACGCGCGGGTCCTCGATCCGCAGGAAGGGGTTGCTTTCCTCGTAGGCGGCGCCGGGGGGCAGGCGACCCGGATAGAAGACGGGGAGGCCGTTGCTGACCTTTCGCGTCACCAGCTTGGCCTCGGTTTCGCCGGCTTCGGCGGCCGGCACGAGCCCGTCGCTGCCGGGCGGCCTCGTCTTCAGCTTCGGCTTCTTCTTGTCCCTCGCCTTCTTCCTCCTCTTCTTCGCCGCCTTGCGGCCGTTCGGCTCGGTTTCGTCAAGCGAGCCGCGCGGGCCGCCGCTCGCTTCGATCCCGAGGAACTTGTCGACCGCCCTATGGATTGCCGTCCGCGAGGCGTAGACGTAGCTGGGTCCGAGTTCGGCCGGGAAGTCGACCTCGTTGATTTCCGCGTTGCGCGAGGCGATGAACAGCTTCAGCACCTCGAGCATCGTCTCCTTGTCGGCGATGTCGGAGGTCGTGTACTCGGTGAAGATTTCGATCAGGTCGTTGCTGCCGAGCACCAGGTCCGCGATCGGCACCCGCTCGCGGGCGGCGCTGAGGAAGTCCTGCTGGCGCGCGGCGCGGACGATGTCGGTGTCGGTGTGGCGATAGCGGACGTACTGCAGCGCTCTCTTGCCGCACATCAGCTGGTAGCCGGGCTGCACGTCGATTTCCGAGTACTGCTCGGAGGCCGGCACGCCCAGGTTGGAGTGGTAGTAGCGGCGGTCGACGTCGACGTAGACGCAGCCGATCGCGTAGACGGCGCGAACGAAGCCGAGGAAGTCGACGTTGACGATGTGGTTGATCGGCAGGCCGGTCAGTTCCTTGACCACCCGCAGGGTCAGCCTCGGGCCGCCGATCGTGTAGGCGTCGTTGAACCTGCCCAGCCCCTGGCCGGGGATTTCGACCTTCAGGTCGCGCGGGATCGACATCAGGGCGATCGCGTTGCGATCGGGATCGAGGCGCAGCAGCAGCGTCGTGTCGGAGCGGCCCGGATCGCCCGGTTCGCTGGCCCGCTTGTCGGAGCCGAGGATCAGGATGTTCTCCGGTTCGCCGCCTTGCGTCTGCGCGAGGATCCGCTTGACCTTGTCTTTCAACACGTTGTGGTGCGAGAGGGCGGTGGCGATGCTGCCGACGTAGAGGAGGACGCTGGCCGCGGTCGCCGCCGCGGTGACGCTGACGATCACCATCGAAGCCAGCGTGAAGCGCCACCAGTAGCGCTTCGGCTTGGGCGGCGGCTCGTGGTCGCCGGAGGGAGGCGGCTTCTTGAAGACCGGCTCGATCATCGCTCGGGGCTCAGCCGGCTCGAAGATCGGGGATAGCGTGCAGGAAGGAGTCGAGCGTCTGCCGGTAGGCCTGCAGCGAGGCGATCGAGACCCACTCGGCCGGCCCGTGGTGCCCTTCCCCGACCGGGCCGAACTCGACCGCCGGTACGCCGGCGCGAAGGAAGGAGACAGCGTCGGAGGCGCCGTCGCGCCCGACGCTCATCGGCTCGCCGTGGTGGTGGGCGCAGGCCGCCTCGCGCAGCGCCTGCACGAATCGGGACTCGCGGTCGACGACCGCCGGCGGCCGCGTGAACAGCGCGCTCACCTCGACGTCGGGGAGCCCGCCGACCTGCTCCAGCAGCGCGGCTGGGTCCTGGTCTGGCAGGTAGCGGATGTCGACGTCGATCGCGCATCGGTCGGGCACCTTGTTGAGCGCGTCGCCGCCCAGGATCCGGCCGAGGTTGATCGAGGGGCGGTCGAACAGCTCCGAGCTGTGCCGGGCAAACGGTAGCGACTCGATCCTGCGGAAAACGTCATGTGCCTTCAGCACGGCGTTATCGCCCAGCCACGGCGTGGCGCCGTGGGCGGCGACGCCGCTCACCTCCAGCCGCAGCGCCAGCACCCCCTTCGCCTCGACTCCGATCTGCAAATCGGTCGGCTCGCCGGTGATCGCGAAGTCGCCGAGGAAGCCGCCGTCGACCAGGTGGTCGCTGCCGCGGTCGGACTCCTCCTCGGACTCCTCGTCGCCGACGATCCCCAGCCGCACCCGGACCCGGTCCTGGTCGCGCATCGCGGCCGTGGTCAGCAGCATCGCCGCCAGGGCGCCCTTCATGTCGTAGGCGCCGCGCCCGTAGAGGCGATCGCCGTCGAGGCGCGGCTCGAACTGGCCGGGCCGCCCGGGGACGACGTCGAGGTGGCCGTGCAGGACGATCGTCGGCGCCCCCTCGGGGCCGACCTCGGCGCGCAGCACCGGCAGCCCGCGAACCTCCTCGGTGGAGACCTCGATCCCCCGTGCTTCCAACCACCCCTCGAGGAACCCGGCGGCTTCGAGCACTCCATCCGGCTCCGAGGTCTCGTAGCCAATCAACCGCGTAACGAGCGCAATCAGCTCCTCGCTCATCTCAAGCTCCTCGCACGAGGTTCCGGCTCGGCGCATCCGACATCGACCCCGCCCCAGTGTGGTCGATCTCGGATACGGCGTTCAGGGAGAGGGAGCACCGGCTCCCTCTCACCCCTGGGCGATGGCGAGGAACGCTTCCGCGCGGTCGCGGTCTTTTTCGGCCCGCGCCTGCTGGCCGCTGCCCTGCTCGGACTCGCCGAGCCGCTGCTCGGCGTCGGCGAGCTGCTCCTTCAGCGCCGTCGCGTCGAGGTCCTCGGGCACGATCGCCTCCTCGAGCAGCAGCCGGGCGTGGTTGCCGAACACCTGCAGCCAGCCGTGCGCCTGCGCGTAGCGCTTCGTCTCCGAATCGCCGACCCGCAGCCGCAGCTCGGCCGGCCGCAGTTCGGCCAGCAGCGGCGCGTGGTTGGCGAGGATGCCGATCTCGCCGCCCGCGGTCCGGGTCGAGACCTGGCGCACCTCGCCGCCGAAGACCTCTCCCTCCGGGGTGAGGACCTCGACCTCGAAGCTGTGCTCGCCCGCCACGGGCCCTAGGCGGCCGCCGCCGCGCCGGCGTCGGCGGTCACCTGGTCGATGCCGCCCTTCATGTAGAAGGCGCCCTCCGGCAGCTCGTCGTGCTCGCCGTCGAGAATCTCGCGGAAGCCGCGCACCGTCTCGGCCACCGGCACGTACTCGCCGCTGCGGCCGGTGAACTGCTCGGCGACGAAGAACGGCTGCGAGAGGAAGCGCTCAATCTTGCGGGCCCGCGAGACCGTCTGCTTGTCCTCGTCGGAGAGCTCGTCGATGCCGAGGATCGCGATGATGTCCTGCAGCTCCTTGTAGCGCTGCAGCACCTCCTGCACCTCGGTCGCCGTCCGGTAGTGGTCCTCGCCGACGATGTCGGGCTTGAGGATCGTCGAGGTCGAGTCGAGCGGGTCGACCGCCGGGTAGATGCCTTTCTCGGAGATCGCCCGCGAGAGCGTCGTGGTCGCGTTGAGGTGGGCGAAGACCGAGGCCGGCGCCGGGTCGGTGAGGTCGTCGGCCGGCACGTAGACCGCCTGCACCGAGGTCACCGAGCCACGCTCGGTCGAGGTGATCCGCTCCTGCAGTTCGCCCATCTCGGTCTCCAGCGTCGGCTGGTAGCCGACCGCGGAGGGCATCCGGCCGAGCAGCGCCGAGACCTCCGAGCCCGCCTGCACGAAGCGGAAGATGTTGTCGATGAACAGCAGCACGTCCTGGCCGCCCTGCTCGCGGAAGTATTCGGCCATCGTCAGGCCCGAGAGGGCGACCCTCAGGCGGGCGCCGGGCGGCTCGTTCATCTGGCCGAAGACGAGCATCGTCTTGCCGATCACGCCCGACTCCTTCATCTCCAGCCAGAGGTCGTTGCCCTCGCGCGAGCGCTCGCCGACGCCGCAGAAGGCCGAGAGGCCCTCGTGCTCCTCGCCGATGCTGCGGATCAGCTCCTGGATCAGCACCGTCTTGCCGACGCCGGCGCCGCCGAACAGCCCGACCTTGCCGCCCTTCGCGTATGGGGCGAGCAGATCGATCACCTTGATCCCGGTCTCAAGGATCTCCTGGGTGGGGGCGAGTTCCGCGGCTTCCGGCGCGGGACGGTGGATCGGCCAGCGCTCCCCGGCCTCGACCGGCTCGCCGAGGTCGATCGGGTCGCCGAGCAGGTTGAAGATCCGGCCCAGCGTCCCCTCGCCGACCGGGACGGTGATCGGCGCGCCGGTGTCGTGGACCTTGTCGCCGCGCTGCAGGCCGTCGGTGGCGTCCATCGCCACGGTTCGCACCCGGTCGTCGCCGAGGTGCTGCTGGACCTCGCAGACCAGCTCGGTCGCCTCGCGGTCCTCGTCGCCGGCCATCTCGATCTTCACCGCCGAGTAGATCTCCGGCAGCCGCTCTTCGAAGACCGCGTCGACGACGACGCCGGTCACCTGCTCGACCCGCCCCACATTCGCTCCGTTCGTGTCAGCCATTCGTTCCTTTTCTCTCTGTGAAAATCAATTGTCCCGCTTCGCTCGCTTCGCGAAGAATCAGATATGCACGCTTGCTCGCTTCGCGCTCCAGGTCTACCCGAGCGCCTCGGCGCCGGCGACCACCTCGAGGATCTCCTGCGTGATCTCCGCCTGCCTGGCCCGGTTCATCTCCAGGGTCAGGTCGTCCATCATCGTCTCCGCGTTCTCCGCCGCGTTGCGCATCGCGGTCATCCGCGCCCCCAGCTCGGAGGCGGCCGACTCGAGCAGCGCCCGGTAGACGGAGATGTTGACGTACTCCGGGATCAGCCGGGCGAGCAGCAGGTCGGCCTCGGGCTCGTATTCCCAGAGCGCCCGGCTGTGCGCTCGCTCGATCTCGCTCTCCTCGGCGTCGGCTTCCTCCTCCTCGACTCCTTCGCCCAGCACCTCGGCCTGCTGAAGCGGCAGCAGCGTCTGCCGCCAGACGTGCTGGGTGAGCGGCGAGACGTAGCGGTTGTAGACCAGCTCGACCTTGTCCAGCTCCTCGTCGACGTAACGCGAGGTCAGCTCCTCGCCGATCTCGCGCGCGTTGGCGAAGCCGGGCCGGTCGGTGAAGCCGGCGTAGGAAGTGCGGACCTCGCGCTTGCGGAAGGTGAGGGCGGAGACGCCCTTGCGGCCGACCGCTGAGAAGGCCGTCTCGGCACCCGCCTCGCGCTGCTCGCGCTCCAGCCGCAGGCCGTCGCGGATGATGTTGGTGTTGAAGGCCCCGGCCAGGCCGCGGTCGCCGGTGATCAGCACCGCGCCCACCCGCTTCACCTCCTCGCGCTCGACCAGCACCGGCACCCGCGGAACCCCACCCGCCTGCTCGGCGGCGCGGCGGGTCAGCTTGCGCATTCCCTGCGCGTAGGGGCGCAGCTGTTCGATCCGCTGCTCGGCGCGGCGCAACCGCGCCGCGGCCACCATCTCCATCGCCCGCGTGATCTTGTTGATGTTCTTGATCGACGCGATTCGGTTCTTGACGTCCTTCTGGGAGGCCATCGGCGATCAGGCGGGAGCCTTCTCCTTCTCCTCGGCGGCGGCCTCCTCGACCCGGCTCGGCTTGGCCCGCTCCTCCTCGGAGCGGATGCGGTCGGACTCGCCGGCCTCGACCGGATCGCCGAACTCGTCGAAGTCGGGGCCGAAGTCGTCGACGAGCTCGCGGATCGCCGCGCTCAGCTCCTCCTCGTCGGCCTCCTCGAGCCTGCCGCTCGTGGCGATCCGCCCGAGCAGCTCGGCCTTCTCGGCGCGCAGGCGGATCCGCAGGTCGCGCAGGAACTCGCCGACCCGCTCGGTCTTGATCCGGTCGAGGAAGCCGCCGGTGCCCGAGTGGATCGCGGCGACCTGGTCGGCCACCTCGAGCGGCTCGCGCTCTTTCTGCTTCAGCATCTCGACCAGGCGTTCGCCGCGGCCCAGCGTCTTCTGCGTCTCCGGGTCCAGCTCGGAGCCGAACTGGGCAAAGGCCTCGAGGTCGCGGTACTGGGAGAGGTCGAGGCGCAGTTTGCCGGCCACCTTCTTCATCGCCTTGGTCTGCGCGTTGCCGCCCACCCGGGAGACCGAGATGCCGACGTTGATCGCCGGCCGCACGCCTGAGTAGAAGAGGTCGGACTCGAGGAAGATCTGGCCGTCGGTGATCGAGATCACGTTGGTCGGGATGTAGGCGGAGACGTCGCCGGCCTGGGTCTCGATGATCGGCAGCGCGGTCAGCGAGCCGCCGCCGAGGTCGTCGTTCAGCTTCACCGCCCGCTCCAGCAGCCGCGAGTGCAGGTAGAAGACGTCGCCCGGGTAGGCCTCGCGACCCGGCGGGCGCCGCAGCAGCAGCGACATCTGCCGGTAGGCGTAGGCGTGCTTGGTGAGGTCGTCGTAGACGCAGAGCGCCGCCTTGCCGTTGTACAGGAAGTGCTCGCCCATCGCGCAGCCCGCGTAGGGGGCGATGAACTTGATCGGCGCCGCCTCGTCGGCCGGCGCGGCGACGATGATCGTGTTCTCCATCGCGCCGTTGTCCTCGAGCACCTCCTTCAGCTGGACCACGGTCGACATCCGCTGGCCGATCGCCACGTAGATGCAAATCAGGTCCTTGTCGCGGTTGTTGATGATCGTGTCGATCGCGATCGCCGTCTTGCCGGTCTGGCGGTCGCCGATGATCAGCTCTCGCTGGCCGCGGCCGATCGGGATCATCCCGTCGATCGCCATCAGCCCGGTCTGCACCGGCTCGACCACCGGCTGGCGCTGAACCACGCCCGGCGCTTTGAACTCGGCCGGGCGGGTCTGGTCGGTGGCGATCTCGCCCTTGTCGTCGAGCGGGCGGCCGAGCGGGTCGACCAGCCGGCCGAGCAGCTGCTCGCCGACCGGGATCCGCAGCAGGTGACCGGTGCGCTTCACCGTATCTCCCTCGACCACCTTGTCCCACTCGCCGAACAGCACAGCGCCGACGCTGTCCTCCTCGAGGTTGAGGGCGAGGCCGGTGACGCCGTGCGGCAGCTCGAGCATCTCCAGCGCCATGCAGCTGTCGAGGCCGTGGATGCGGGCGATCCCGTCGGCGACCGACAGCACCGTCCCGACCTCGGAGAGGTCGGCGCCGCCGCTGTCCAGTCCCTCGATCCGCTCGCGCAGGATTGACGCGATCTCGTCGGGCTTGATCTCCATCAGTGGCTATCTCCTTGGTCGCGGCCGCTGCAAACCGGCGCATTTCGTCGTCCTCGCCCGATCGTCTCGCTCACGCACCCAAACGGTGCGCTCGCTTCGCCGATCGGGCTGCGTCCTAGAACTGCTTGGTTTTCACGGCCGTTCGTCAATTCGGTTCTTACGCCGCCCGGGCGACGCTCTTTCGCAGTTTCTCCAAGCGATTGCGGATGCTCGCGTCGAGCACCATGTTGCCGACCTGAAGCACTATGCCACCGAGGATCTCCTCTTCGACCCTGCTCGCCAGCTCGACCTTGCGATCGGTCTGGCGCTCGATCTCCTCGCCGATCCTGCTCACCACGGCGGGGTCCAGCTCGACCGCGCTGGTCACGGTCACGTCGATCAGCCGCCGCTCGCGCTTCCACAGCCGCTCGAACTCGCGGCGGATCCGGAAGACTTCCGTCATCCGCTGCTTCTCGATCAGCAGCTCGAGGAAGTTGAGCAGCTCCGGGTCGGCATCGACGACCGCCCGCTTCAGCCCGTCGGCCTTCTCGGCCGAGGAGAAGTGTGGGCTGAACAGGAAGACCTGCAGGCCGCGCTCCGCTTCGACCGCGTCGGCGAAACTGCGCCAGGTCCTCGCCGATCTCGTCGAGGCGTCCCTTTTCCTTCGCCACGTCGAAGAGGGCTTCGGCGTATACGCGAGCGGGGTCAGACATCAAACGCCATCTCCTCTGCTCCCATGAACGCCCGAAGAATCAGATATGGACGGGCATTCATTTCAGGGAGCCGCGTCAGCGGCGACCGGTGAGCCGGGCGATAGCCCGGCTGCGGGGATGGCTTGGTCACGACTGACTCCCCGAGAGGCTCGTAAAGTCGACCTCGCTGAGCGCCTCCTCGACCAGGCGGCGCTGATCCTCGGCGCTGAGCGCCTTGCGGGTCACCTTCTCGGTCGCCAGCACGGTCAGGTCGGCGACCTCACGGCGGATCTGCTCCAGCGAGCGCCGCGTCTCCGCTTCTATGTCGCGCTTCGCAGCGGCGACCAGCTCCTCGCGCCTCTCCTTGCCGGCGCTGGTCGCCTCCGCTTCGGCGGTCTCCGCCGCCTTGCGGGCGCGGGCCATGATGTCGTCGGCTTGCTCGCGGGCCTCGGAGAGCCGCTCGCGGTACTCCTCGAGCAGCTCGTCGGATTCGCGCTGCGCTGCCGTTCGGCGGTCTCGATCGACTCGCCGATCGCCTTGGCGCGCTTGTCGAGCGCCTCCTGGATCCTCGGAAAGGCGACCTTGCCCAGCACCCACATCGTGAACAGGAAGAGCGACCAGGGTCCAGATCATCAGGCCGAGGCCCGGCGAGACCAGGAAGCTGCCGCCCTCTTCCTCGGCGGCGATCCGCGGCGAGGGATACGAGCCCGGCTATGTGGACGATGGCCTCCACGCGGTCGGCCTAGAGGAAGAAGGCGATCAGGCCGAAGATGAAGGTGTAGAAGGCGACCGCCTCGGTCAGCGCGAAGCCGAGCCAGCGGATGCTCTGAAGCTCGTCTTTCATCTCGGGCTGGCGGGCGACCGACTCGATCTCCTTGCCGAAGATGAAGCCGATGCCGATGCCGGCGCCGATCGAGCCGAGGCCGGCGCCGACGCCGAGCGCGATCGCCTTGCCGGCGGATTCGATCCCTTCGTCGGAGATCGCAGCGGCTACGGGGGACAGATCCATTGAAGACAGCGCTCCTTTTCTAGTGACTTGCGGCGGTCGCGCCGCCGATGTAGATCGCGGTGAGGGTCGAGAAGATAAACGCCTGAAGCGTGGCGATCAGCCCCACCTCGAGGACGAAGAAGAAGAAGGCCAGCGGGAAGGTGAGCGCGCCGAGGGCGGCGATCCCGAGCAGCACCGCCAGTCCGCCGCCCATGAAGAGCAGCAGCAGGTGGCCGGCGAGGATGTTGGCGAAGAGCCGCACCGAGAGCGAGATCAGGCGGGCGAAGTGGGAGATCGCCTCGATCACGAAGATGAAGCCCTTGCCGATCGGGTTCATGTCCTCGAGCCCGGGCGGCAGCCAGCTCTCCAAGTAGGGGAAGAAGCCCTTCGCCCGGATCCCTTCGACGTGGTAGGAGACCCAGACGACAGGGTGAGCATCAGCGGGATCGAGATGTTGGCGGTCGCCGCGTAGAGCGCGAAGGTCGGCGACCTGCGACGCCGAAGATGTCGACCGTGTGCTCGGTGTTGACCGGCAGCGGGATGAAGCCGATCATGTTCGAGAACCAGATGAAGAAGAAGAGGGTGGCGAGGAAGGGGAACCAGCGGGCCAGCCACGGCGCCGGTCAGGTTGCCGCCGGTGATCTGGTTGCGGGTCAGGTCGTAGCCGAGCTCGACCGCCATCTGCACCCGGTTCGGCTTCTGCTGCATGCGGCGCGAGATCCAGGTCATCATGCCGATCGTCAGGCCGCTGGCCAGGACCAGGTAGAGGACCGCCTTGTTGACGCTGAGGTCGACCCCGCCGATGTGGATCGAGATCCACGGTTCGAGCTTGAACTCGTTCTGCGGCTTGAACGATTCGTCCTTGCCGCTGCTGCCGAAGATCAGCCCCATCAGGATCGACGATCGCGAAGTACGCGCCGATCGCCAGCAGGACTTTGGTGCGCGTCCTCATCCCGCTCTGCTCGGCCTCGCTCATCGCGTCGCCTGCCCTTCGGGCTCGAACAGGTGGGCGATCCCCTGCGCGGCGAAGGAGACCGTGAAGAGGACGACCAGCAGGACGGCGGCGGCGAGGCCCGCCTCGCGCTCGGCCAGGCCGACGAGCAGCGCCGCCGTCACCATCAGCCAGACGCGGCCCAGCGTCGTCGCGGCGACGATCCCCATCGCCCGCTGGCGGTTGCCGCGCGCCAGCTCCTCGCCGGCGCGGCGGCCGGCGAGCACCTGGATGCCGCGCTGGGCGAGCCAGGCGGCGGCGGCGACGGCGTAGCCGAGCAGCGGCAGCCCTCCGATCGCGAACACGGCCAGGGCGGCGGCGAGCACCAGAAGGTCGACATGCTTGGGAGGAGACATAATCCCACTTCGCCCGGCTCGAGGCCGAGCGGGCGGATCGGAGACTATACCCGAAAGGGCCGGCGATCCGCTTTGTAGAGCCAGTTCGTGAGGCTTGTCACAACCTCGCACAAAGTCTCGCGGGTGCCTCAGCGGTCGGGCTCGACCGGCTCGAACTCGCCGGTCTCCGGGTCGACCGCCGGGAAGCTCCCGGTGTCCAGCTCGCGGGCCACGGCTCGGTCGACCTGCTCGGCCGGCGGCACCGGCCGGCCGGCCTCGCGCCGCAGGCCGGCGAGCTGGCGCAGCCGCAGGTGGCGCAGCTTGAGGATCTCCAGCACCTAGACCAGGTAGACGCTCGCCGCCAGCGCTAGCAGCCCGAAGACCGCCATCACCGCGGTCCAGAAGGCGTCGAAGCGGCCGTGGTCGTCGCTGTAGGGGACGAAGCGCAGGGCCAGCGCCAGCGCCGGCCATGACCAGCGTCCAGCCGTAGAGGTAGGCCAGCGTGCGCCGCTGCGAGAAGCCGATGTTGGCCATCCGGTGGTGGAAGTGCCAGCGGTCGGCGCGGTAGATCGGCCGCCCGTATTTGAGCCGCTTGGCGACGACGAAGCCGGTGTCGAGGATCGGCACGGTGAGGACGATCAGCGGCAGGAAGAGGGCGATCACGGCGTTGGTCTTCAGCGCGCCCTGCACCGCGACGACGCCGAGCAGGTAGCCGAGCAGGTTGGAGCCGGTGTCGCCCATGAAGGTGCTGGCGGGCGGGAAGCCGTGGCGGAGGAAGCCGAGCGAGGCGCCGGCGGTGAGCGCCGCGAGTACGCCGGCGGCGTTGCGGTCGAGCGAGAGCGCGATCACGGCGAGGGCGACGCCCGAGATCAGCGCAGACGCCGGCGGCCAGCCCGTCGACGCCGTCGATCAGGTTGATCACGTTGATCACCGCGACGATGCCGATCACCGTGCCGACGTCGCCGAGGTCGATCGCGCCGCCGCCGGGCAGGCCGAGCAGCTCGACCGAGCCGGGGTTGAGCTGGCCGAGGAAGGGGAAGGTGAAGCTGTCGACCGTGACCCCGGCGGCGACCGGGATCGATCACCGCGACGGTCTGCCCGAGCAGCTTCGGCGCGGCGCCCAGCTCGTAGACGTCGTCGAGCAAGCCGACCAGCGGAGATCAGCCACGGCGCCGGCCAGGATCGCCCGCGTCTCGGCGTCCCAGGGCAGCCAGATCAGCGCCGCGATGAGCGACCCCGGCGAGGATCGCCAGCCCGCCCAGCTTCGGCGTCGGCACCTCGTGCAGAGAACGCGGTCCTCGGGGATGTCGATCGCGCCGACCCGGCGCGCCAGGCGGTCGTGAGCGGCACGAGGAGCAGCGTCAGCGACCCCCGCGAGGAGGAAGGCGAAGAGCGCTTCGACCGAGGCCGACACGGGTCCAGGCTAGTTCGCGTACCTGTCGAACCAGAGCGTGAAGGCGATCAGGCCCCAGAGCTGGCGGCTGAGGTCCTCGCGGCCCGAGCAGTGGCGGTCGAGCAGCGCGGCGACCGTCGGCCGGGTCGAGCCAGCCCTGGCGCGCCAGCGTCTCCGGCTGAGAGCACCTCGCGCGCGAAGCCCTGCAGCGGGCCGCGCAGCCAGGCGGCGACCGGGATCGAGAAGCCCTGCTTGGGCCCGCGCAGGATCTGCCTGCGGCAGCAGCGGCGCCAGCGCCCGCCGCAGCAGCCGCTTCTTGGCCAGCGCCGCGCACCTTCAGCGGCGTCGCCAGGCCGAGCGCGAAGCCGGCGACCTCGACTGTCGAGGAAGGGAACGCGCAGCTCCAGCGAGTGGGCCATGCTGGAGCGGTCGGTCTTGACCAGCAGGTCGTCGACCAGGTAGATGCCGAGGTCGACGTCCTGCAGGCGGGCGAGCGGCTCGGCGCCGGCGGTCTCCGCGTAGCGCTCGCGGTAGAGGTCGACCGGGTCCCAGCCCGGGTCGCGCCCGCCCAGCAGTCGCCGCCGCGCTGCGGCGCGCGAAGATCTCCTTCCAGGCGTGGTGGCGCTCCAGCGGCGGCAGCCGGGCGGCGCGGGCGAAGCGCTTCGCTTTGTAGTCGAAGCTGACCTTCGCGTCGGAGCTGGGCAGCGCCTCGACCAGCGGCGCGGCGAGCGCCGCCAGCCGGCCGACGCGCGGCGCCAGCAGGTCGGCGACGTAGGTGTAGTAGCCGCCGAACAGCTCGTCGCCGCCCTCGCCGGAGAGGGCGACCTTGACCTCCCCCGCCGCCAGCTCGGAGACCAGGTAGGTGGGCAGCGCCGAGGAGTCGCCGAAGGGCTCGTCGAAGGCCTCGACCAGCTTCGGCAACAGCTCGACGGCGTCGGGCCGCAGGACGATCTCGTGGTGCTCGGTGCCGTAGCGCCCGGCGACCAGGCGCGCCCGCTCCAGCTCGTCGAAGCTCGCCTCCTCGAAGCCGACCGAGAAGGTCTTCACCGGCTCGGCCTGCTCGCCCGCGGCGAGCGCCACGATGCCGGCCGAGTCGACGCCGCCGGAGAGCAGCACGCCGACCGGCACGTCGGCGACGAGGTGGGCGCGGACCGAGTCGCGCAGGCGTCTCGCGCAGCTCGCCGGCGAGCTGCGCCTCGGAGCCGCGCCTGACCCGCTCGGCGGCGACCGGCGCCGGCCGCGCGTAGCGGCGCATGCGCCAGCTCGCCGTCGCGCCAGCTGAGCAGCGTCCCGGCGGGCAGCTTGCGCGCCTCGGCGAAGATCGTCAGCGGCGCCGGGATCGAGTTGAAGGCGAGGTAGGCGGCGACCGCGCGGGGGTCGATCTCGCGCGAGAAGCCGGGCTGCTCGAGCATCGCCTTCAGCTCGGAGGCGAAGCAGAGCGTGCCGCCGGCGTCGCGGTAGTAGAGCGGCTTGATCCCGAAGCGGTCGCGGGCCAGCAGCAGGCGGCTGCTGGCGCGCGTCCCAGAGCGCGATCGCGAACATCCCCCGCAGCCGCTCGGCGAAGCCGTCGCCGTGCTCCTCGTAGAGGTGGACCAGCACCTCGGTGTCCGAGGCGGTGGCAGAAGCGGTGCCCGCGGCGCTCCAGCTCGCGGCGCAGCTCGCGGTAGTTGTAGATCTCGCCGTTCTGGACGACGACGACGCTGCCGTCCTCGTTGGCGATCGGCTGGTCGCCGCCCTCGAGGTCGATGATCGAGAGGCGCCGCGCCGCCAGGGCGACGGGCCCGGCCTCGGAAGACGCCGTCGCTGTCGGGGCCGCGGTGCGCGAGGCGGGCGTTCATCCGCCGCACCGCCTCGAGGTCGGCGACGGCGCCCGGCTCCGCCGCGGCCACTCCACAGATCCCGCACATGGCGGGCAGTCTGTCAGCCGCATGACGCCTTGCGGTCGTAGTTGTCGCCGCATACCGAGAAGAACTACGACCTGAAGCCGTTTAGGTGGGGCCGGCCGGGCCGCGGCCGGCGACCTTGGCGACGGTCGCGACCAGGACGCTGAGGTAGAGGCGCACCGAGCGGTCGGCGATGTACTCCATGTCGTGGGCGAGCTTGTCGGCCCACGACTCCTCCCTGGTCATCCGCGTCTGCGCGAAGCCGGTCACGCCGGGGCGGACGACGAGCCGCTGCCAGTACTGGGGGATCTCCTCGGCAGAGCTCGGTGAAGAAGGCGGGCCGGATCGGGCGCGGGCCGACCACCGCCATGTCGCCCCGCAGCACGTTCCACAGCTGCGGCACCTCGTCGAGGTGGATGGCGCGCAGCAGCGCGGCCGACCCGCGTCACCTCCACCTCGGTGCGCCGCGACAGCTCCTCGCCCAGGTAGGGGCCGAGCCGCTCCTCGGCGTCGGGCTTCAGCGTGCGGAACTTGTACATCCGGAAGAGCCCCCGGCGCGGCCGACGCGGGCGCCGTGGTAGAGGACCGGCCGCCCCGAGCTGAGCGCGATCGCGGCGGCGGTCAGCGCCAGCAGCGGCGAGAGCACGAGCAGGATCGCGGCCGAGATGAGGACGTCGAGGGCGCGCAGGACGGGGTCCACCGGGCGCGACTCCCCTTCCCCGGCGAGCGCGATGAAGCTGCTCCAGCTCGGCCTGGACGTCCTCGGGCAGGGCGAGGGACGTCAGCTCGGGAGTGTGGCTTCGCCGCGACGGATGGTCGGCTCCGACGGTACCGAGGATCGTCTCGACCAGCGCGCCGGGATCGCGCCTCGTCGGGGTCGCGCCCGCGGTGCGCTTCTCAGCTCGATCGCCCGCGGGTCGGTCAGCGGCCGCAGCCGGCCTGAGCGGATCAGCGCTTCGTCGACCCCGCCGAGCCGGCCGCCGTAGGTGGTGTAGACGGGGGTGCCGAGCGCCGCCGCCTCGCGGTTCATCGTGCCGCCGGCGGAGACCACGAGGTCGGCGAGGGCGACCAGGCTCTGCGCCTCGACCGCGCCCGGCGGGACGATCAGCGAGGGCAGCGCCAGGCTCTCGACCAGCTCGCGCTGCGCCTGGGTGCGGGGCAGGACGATCGCGTGCACGCGCTGTCGCTGGCCGAGCCGCGGCAGCACCTTGGGGAAGAGCGGGTTCGACTTGCGGTGGTAGAGCGAGACGTCGGGCGGCGGGCGCACGACGACGACGACCCGCTCGGTGTCGACCGAGAGCCGCTGCAGCGCCTCGGGGTCGGGCTCGAAGTCGTAGAGGTAGTACTCCTCCTTCAGCCCCGGGTAGGGGAAGAGCTTCTCGGGGCCGACCCCGAAGCGGCGCAGGCGCTCGGCCGGGACCGAGTCGGGGAACATCACCCGCTTCGCGAGCCGGCAGCCGATCCGGTGCTGGGTGACCGCGTACTCGTAGTCGTGCATGTTCGCCTCGGGGACGCCGAGCAGGCGGGCGGCGATCGCCAGGTCGTTGGAGCCGTGCGCGAGCGCGAGGTCGAAGGAGCGGCCGCGGCCGAAGCGGATCATCGCCGCGCGTGCGGGCGCCGAGCCGCTGCGCCTTGCGCAGCCGCGAGGCCCCGCCGTGCCGCCCGATCGGCGTGTGCTCGATCCCGTGCAGCTCGAGCAGCGCCTGCGTCTGCGCGTAGTCGCGCGAGGTGACCTCGACCGTATGGCCCCGCTCGCGCAGCCGCTCGATGATCGGCCGCAGCACCAGCACGTGCGCCGGCGCGACATGTCGACCCAGATTTCATGTTCCGTGAGGCCCGTCCCGTAGGGGTCACTTCTCGAGCTGAACCGGCGGCCTGCGAGACAGAGTCCACGCCGACCGGGCGGCTCAGCCACGCGGCGTGCAAGCGGGTAGAGCGGGTAGCGCTCCATCAGCGCCCTGGTGCGCTCGGCGAGCGCTCGCTTCTCGGCCTCGAAGTCGCCGGAGAGGGCGGTGGCGATCACCGCGGCGATCTCGGTCATGTCGTCCTCGACGAGGCCGCGGGTGGTCAGCGCCGGGGTGCCGATCCGCAGGCCCGAGGGGTTCATCGGCGGCCGCTCGTCGAAGGGGATCGCGTTGCGGTTGACCGTGATCCCGACCTCCTCGAGGCGCGTCTCGGCGGTCTTGCCGTCGAGCCCGCTCGGGGTCAGGTCGACGAGCACGAGGTGGACGTCGGTGCCGCCGGTGAGGACCGGCACGCCGCCGGCCTGCAGGCCCGCGGCCAGCGCCTGCGCGTTGGCGATCGTCTGCCGCTGGCGGGCGCGGAACGGCTCGGTCGCGGCGATCCGCAGCGCCACCGCCTTGGCGGCGATCGTGTGCATCAGCGGGCCGCCCTGCTGGCCGGGGAAGATCGCTTTGTCGATCGCCTTCGCGTGCTCCTCGCGCGCAGAGGATCATGCCGCTGCGCGGCCCGCACAGCGTCTTGTGGATCGTCGTCGTGACGACGTCGGCGTGCGGCGACCGGGTTGGGGTGCTCGCCGGCGGCGACGAGGCCGGCGAAGTGCGCCATGTCGACCATCAGCTTGGCGCCGACCGAGTCGGCGATCTCGCGGAAGGCGGCGAAGTCGAGCTGCCGCGGGTAGGCGGACCAGCCGGCGACGATCAGCTTCGGCCGGTGCTCGTGGGCGAGCCGCTCGACCTCCTCCATGTCGACCCGCAGGTCCTCGCGGCCGCACGTGGTAGGCGACGACCTCGTACAGCTTGCCGGAGACGTTCAGCTTCATCCCGTGGGTGAGGTGGCCGCCGTGGTCGAGCGCCAGGCCGAGGATCGTGTCCCCCGGCTCGAGCAGCGCCATGTAGGCGGCGTTGTTGGCCTGCGCGCCGGCGTGCGGCTGGACGTTGGCGTGCTCGGCGCCGAACAGCTCCTTGGCGCGGTCGATCGCCAGCTGCTCGGCGACGTCGACCTCCTCGCAGCCGCCGTAGTAGCGGCTGCCCGGGTAGCCCTCGGCGTACTTGTTGGTCAGCACCGAGCCGACCGCTTCCAGCACCGCCTGCGGGACGAAGTTCTCTGAGGCGATCATCTCCAGCGTCCCCTGCTGGCGCCGCAGCTCGCGCTCGAGCACCGCGGCGATCGCCGGGTCGACCTCGGCGAGGGGGGCGCTTTGCAGGTTCTCGGGCAGCTCGTTCATAGCCCGAGCGACCATACCAACGCCAGGCTGGTGCGACTGAACGACACCCTCTTTGGGTGGTCCAGAGCGCCCAAAAAGCTCGAACGACGCGGCCAGACTTGCCGCCAGCTCGAGCTCGGCAGGCCGCCCTCGCGGAGGACCGCCCACTCGCCGTGGTGTCGAAGCGCGTCAGGTCGACGACCGTCGAGGGGAGGCCGGTGAGGGCGCCGCCGTCGATCGCCAGGTCGGCGCCCTCGACGATCTGCGCCGGGACCTCGCCGAAGCTCGCCGGCGCCGGCTCGCCGCTGCGGTTGGCCGAGGTCTGGAAGAGCGGGCAGATCGCCCCGGCCAGCGGGCCGCCGATCAGGCGGACGCCGAGCCGCTCCGGGTCCTCGCGGCAGGCGAGCGGGTAGCGCCGCTCGGGGTTGGCGACCACCAGGGTCACGGGGCCGGGCAGCAGCGCGCCGACCGCCTCGCGGGTTCGCGGGCCGAGCCCCTCGACCAGCTCCCGCATCGCCAGCGGCGAGAGGTACATGACCGCCGCGGGCTTGCCCTCGTCGCGGCCCTTGAGCCGGTGGATCCGCTCGATCGCCGCCGCGTCGAGCGGGTCGCAGGCGAGCCCGTAGAGGCCGTCGGCCGGGAAGACGGCGACGCCGCCGGCGGCCGATGCAGCGCTCCAGCGCCCCGCGCGCCGCTGCGGCGCCGTCGCGCTCTACCGAAACCAGCATCCCGCCCCCCCTGTGGCGATTTGTTGTCGCATACCGACAACAACTCGCCACAGGCGGCCCGCTCACCGGTCGCCCCCACCACGACACGCGGGATCCCCGCCAGGTCGGCGCGTGTCTCGACCGCGCCGAAGCCCGCTTCGAACAGCATCTCGCTCACCGCCGGCGCCTGACCGGCGCCGACCTCGAAGCCGACGACCGAGGCGACGCCGGCTGCGGCCGGGATCGCGGCGCGCAGCACGTCGAGGCCGTCGGGCCCGGCGAGCAGCGCCTCGCGCGGCTCCCACTCGGTCACCTCCGGCTCCAGCTCCGCCCATTCCCTCTCGCCGACGTAGGGCAGGTTGGCAACGAGCAGGTCGAAGCGCGACGCCTGCGGCAGCATCGCCTCGACGAAGCCCACCCGCTCGGCCAGGCCGAGCCGCACCGGCGTTGGCGCGCGCGACCTCGAGCGCCGCCGCCGAGGTGTCGGTCGCGGTCACCTCGCAGCCCGGCAGCTCGGCGGCGATCGCCAGCGCGACCGCGCCCGAGCCGGTGCCGATGTCGAGCACGCGCGCGCGGCCGCAGCTCCAGCGCCAGCTCGACCAGCAGCTCGGTCTCCGGTCGCGGGATCAGCACGCGGCGGATCGACCGACAGCTCGATCGAGCGGAACCCTTTGCGGCCGACGATGTAGGCGAGCGGCTCGCGCCGCAGCCGCCGCCGCACCATCTCGCCGAACCGCCTCGCCGCGTCGGCGGGCACCTCGACCTCGGGATCGGCCGCGAGCCGCGCCCGGTCCCATCCCGTCGCCTCGCCGAGCAGCAGCTCAGCGTCGAGGCGCGGGTCTTCGACTCCGGCGGCGCGCAGAGCGTCGGCGGCAGCGTCAGGCTTCCCGAACGCTGCTCATGTCGGAGCGGCGGCCACGCCAAGAACCTATCCCGGTAGGGGCGGAACGTCTTGTACTTTTTGGCGGCGAGGCCGGCGGACAGCCACGTGCTACCTTCGCAAAAAGTTAAGTGGAGCCCCTGCCGGGATAGGTTCTCCGACCGCCGCGGCCTCCAGCCGTTGCCTCTTCTCCTCGGCCGCCAGCGCCTCGGTGAACTCGCCCAGGCTCGCCGGCCAGCACCCCGTCGAGGCTGTGGGAGGTGAGCTTGATCCGGTGGTCGGTGACGCGGCCCTGCGGGAAGTTGTAGGTGCGGACCTTCTCGGAGCGCTCGCCGCTGCCGACCTGCGCCTTGCGCTCGGCCGCGACCTTCGCCTGCTGCTCGGCCACCTCGCGCTCGTAGAGGCGCGCCCGCAGCACCCGCATCGCCCGCTCGCGGTTCTGCAGCTGGGACTTCTCGTCCTGCATCGAGACGACGATCCCGGTCGGCTTGTGGGTGATCCGCACCGCCGAGTCGGTCGTGTTGACCGACTGCCCGCCCGGCCCCGAGGAGCGGTAGACGTCGATCTGCAGGTCGTTCTGGTCGACCTCGACCTCGACCTCCTCGGCCTCGGGCAGCACCGCGACCGTCGCGGTCGAGGTGTGGATGCGGCCCTGCGACTCGGTCTCCGGCACCCGCTGCACGCGGTGGGTGCCGCCCTCGAACTTGAAGATCGAGTAGGCGCCCTCGCCCTTGACCGCGAAGGTCACCTCCTTGAAGCCGCCGACCTCGGCCGGCGACTGCGAGAGCATCTCGGTCGCGAAGCCGCGCTCCTCGGCGTAGCGGGTCAGCATCTTGTAGAGGTCGCCGGCGAACAGCGCCGCCTCGTCGCCGCCGGTCCCGGCGCGGATCTCGACCAGCACGTTCTTGGCGTCGTTGGGGTCGCGCTCGACCATCGCCAGCCGGATCTCCTCCTCCAGCTCCTCCAGCCGCCCGGGCGCCTCCTCGACGACCTTGCGCAGCTCCGGATCGTCCCCGTCCTCGGCGAGCAGCTCCCTTGCCCCCTCGAGGTCGTCTTTCAGCGTCCGCCACTCGCCGGCCAGCTTGCGCGCCGGCTCGCAGCTCCCGGTACTCCCGCCCGACCTCGGCATAGCGTGCCGGTCGCCGATCACGGCAGGGTCGGACATCTGCGCCTCGAGCTCGGCGAATCGGGCCTCGATCTGCTCGACAAGCGATTCGATCATGCAGCGTGAACGATAGGCATCTCCCGGGCGGGTGGCGCCGGGTGGGGGTGTCCGGGCTCGGCAGCGGCGTGCGCGTTTTTCGCCGCAGGCTCGAGCGAGACGGCGCCATCTCACCTGGCGAAAAACCTAGCGACGCCCGTGACGACCGCCCATCCCGGCGACGGAGGCACCCCGCCCGCCAGGACCGCCTAGGCGACGATCTCGATCGGCGCCTCGTCGCGCGCGGCGGCGTCTCCTCGGCCAGCACCTTCTCCAGCGCCGCGATCGCCACCGCGAGCTGCTCTTCGTCGGGCTCGCGGGTGGTCAGGTTCTGCAGCATCAGCCCCGGCCACATCACGGCCCGCACCCAGCGCTTGCGGCGGTGCTTGCCGGCCCACTTGATCACCTCGTAGGAGAGGCCGGCGATCAGCGGGATGCCGAGGATCCGCGAGGCGAGCAGCCAGTACCAGGCGGGCAGGCCGATCGGCGCGAAGACGAAGATCGCCAGCACCATCACGATCAGCAGGAAGCTGGTGCCGCAGCGCGGGTGCAGGCGCGAGTAGAGCTTGGCGCGCGCGGGGACCAGCTCGTCTTCGGCCTCGTAGCAGGAGATCGTCTTGTGCTCGGCGCCGTGGTACTCGAAGACGCGGCGCAGGTCCGGCAGGCGGCTGATCGCGACGATGTAGCCGATGAAGATCGCCGTCCGCAGCAGCCCCTCGACCAGCCAGAACAGGAAGGGCGAGCCGAGCTGGTCCTTGATCAGGCTGGTCAGCCCGACCGGGACGACGAAGAAGAGGCCGACCGCCAGAGCCAGCGAGAGGACGATCGTCGCCCCCCAGATCCAGCCGCCGATCTCCTCCTTGCTCGCCCTCCTCGTCCTCCTCCATCTGCGCGTTGGCGGAGATCGCCAGGGCGCGGAAGCCGATCTTCAGCGATTCGCCGAGCGCGACCACGCCGCGCAGCACCGGCACCCGCCAGAGGCGGTGACGCTTCGCCCAGGGCACCAGCGGTTCGGAGCTGAGCTCGATCTGGCCCTCGGGGTTGCGCACCGCGACCGCCCAGGTCGAGACGCCGCGCATCATCACGCCCTCCAGCACCGCCTGCCCGCCGACCGGCGCGTCGCGCTTCGCGACCAGGGCGCCGTCGGGCATGCGCAGCGGGTCTGCCCCGTTGGAAGAGACGGCCTCGGCCCGCGGAGAGCCTGTCTCCGCGCCATCGCTTACCTGGAGGCCTTGGCGTGCTTGGCGGCGCGCCGCTGGAACCTCTCCACCCGACCGCCGGTGTCGACCAGCTTCTGCTTGCCGGTGTAGAACGGGTGGCACTCCGAGCAGAGCTCGACGTGGAGGTCCGCCTCGGTCGAGCGGGTGTAGAACTGGTTGCCGCACGAGCAGTGCACGTTGGCAAGCGTGTACTCGGGGTGGATCCCTGCTTTCATCGCAATCAAGTTTAGGGAAGTGCGCAAGGGCCGGCGCCGGCTACGCCCCGCTGAGCCCGGCGAGCAGCGTGTCGAGCGTGCGGCCGACCTCGACCCGCATCCGCTCCGGGTCCTCGGCGCGGGCGACCAGCATCATCGCCTCGTCCAGCGCGCCCATCAGCAGATGGGCGAGCGGGCGGATCGGCTGCTCGGGGATCGCGCCGGCCTCGACCGCCGCCTGCAGCGTCCCCTCGATCAACCCGAGGCCGTGCTCGGCGGCGATCTCGCGCCAGCGGTCCCAGCCGAGCACCGACGGCCCGTCGAGCAGGGCGATCCGCTGCACCTCCGGCTCGGTGCAGGCCCGCAGGAGCGTCTCGGCGCCGACTCGCATCGCCTCCAGCGGCTCCCGGATGCCACCGCCGAGCGCGCCGGTCGCGATCCGCTGAGCTAGCTCCGCCTCGATCCGCTCGTAGACCGCCTCGAAGAGGTCCCGCTTGCCGTCGAAGTGGTGGTAGAGCGCACCCCTGGTGACGCCGGCGGCGCGAACGATCTCCTCCGTGCCGACGTCGGCGTAACCGCGCTCGGCGAACAGCGCCCGCGCCGCCTCGATCAACGCATTGCGGGTCGTCTCCGAACGCTCGACCTGGGTCCGTTTGACATTCATACTGTCTGTATGTATCTTAGCCCCGTCATCGGCGGAGACAACGCCCCGAGGAGGATGCAATGAGCCAGTCAGACCAGCGCCGCGAGATCGACCTGCCGGCCGGCCGGGTCCGCTACCGGGAGGCCGGCGGCGGCAAGCCCGTCGTCTTCGTGCACGGCTTCCTGGTCGACGGGCGGTCTGGGACGGCGTCGTCGACCGCCTCTCCGACCGCTGTCGCTGCCTCGCCCCCGACTGGCCGATGGGCTCCCACCAAGTGGCGATGAAGTCGGACGCCGACCTCTCCCCTTACGGGATCGCGGCGCTGATCGCCGACTTCCTCGAGGCGCTCGACCTGAGCGACGTGACGATCGTCGGCAACGACTCCGGCGGCGCGATGTCGCAGGTGCTGGTCACCCGCCACCCGGAGCGGATCGGCCGCCTCGTGCTCACCAACTGCGACACCCACGACAACTTCCCGCCAGGGGTCTTCAAGGCGATGCCGGCGCTCGCCAGGCTCCCCGGCGCGATACCCGCACTGCTCGCCCCGGCGCGCATCGGGGCCGTCGCCCGCGCCCTCTACAAGCCGTTCGCGCGCACGCCGATCCCGGCCGACCTGGTCGAGTCGTGGGCGGCCCCCGCCCTGCACGATCGCGCGGTCCGCCACGACGCCAAGAAGTTCACGATCGGGATGAACAAGCGCTACACGCTGGAGGCCTCGCAGAAGCTGCGCGGCTCGGAGCTGCCGATCCTGCTCGCCTGGGCGCCCGGCGACCGCTTCTTCCCGATCTCCTACGCGGAACGGCTCGCCTCCGAAGCGGGCAACGCGAGGCTCGTCCGCGTCCCCGACGCGAGCACCTTCGTGTCGCTCGACCAGCCGCAGCTGCTGGCCGACGAGATCGCCACCTTCGCCACGGCTTAGGCTCTTAGTAACAGAACGCGCAAAGTGCGCGGTGTTCTCCGCCGATTCGCTTTTCTCGTCTGATCGAGGAGGCACACTGGCTCAACGCCCCCCACGGAGGAGAGCCAATGCCAAGGGAAATCTTCGACCAGGAACGGCCCCAGAGGAGGAGCGCGATGGCGAGGCGCCTCGACGAGGCCTTCGCGGGCTGCGAGCAGTGGACGCTCGCGCCACCGACTCAACGGCGCAGCAGCACCGACCTCAGCCCGCAGCGCTCCAGCTCCTCGAGGATGATCGGCAGGGCCGCCGCGGTGCGCGCCCAGGAGTCGGGGGCGCTGTAGTAGTCGGCGTCGTGCAGGAGGACGATGTCCCCGCCGCGCAGCCCGGCCGTCGCCCGGCGGGCAATCGATGCCGGCGTGGCGCGGCGCGTCCAGTCCCTTCCCCACTTCGACCAGAGCACCGGCCGCCAGCCGCGGCCGCGGATCGCCTTCAGCGCCGTGCGGCTGTAGATCCCGTAGGGCGCCCGGTGGTCGGCGACCGCCTGGCCGCTCGCCCCCTCGACCGCCGCCCGGGCTCGCTCGGCATCGTCGAGGACCTCGGCCGCGGTCAGTCGCAGCATGTTGCGGTGGCGGTGGCAGTGCAGCTCGACCCGGTGGCCGGCGGCGACGATCTCCGCGGCCAGCGCCGGGCGCCGCACCACCTGCTCGCCGACCAGGAAGAAGGTGGCGCGGGCCCCCGCCTCGCGCAGCGTCTCCAGGACCGGCGGCGTGCCCTGCGGATGCGGCCCGTCGTCGAAGGTGAGCGCGACGCCGCCGGCATCCTCCTGGCTGCAGCGGAGCCGCAGCGCGCGCCCGACCGCCGGCACGATCGGGGCCAGGGCCGGTGCCGCCTGGGCGGCCACCGCGCTGGCGGCCAGCAGCCTGCCGATCACGGCCTTTCGTGCGCGGCCGAGCGCCGCGCCGGCGCGGCCGCCGGGTGGGCACTCTGCGGCGAGGGCGTGTCTTCGTCCCTGCCGATGTGGATGCGGCCCTCGAGCGGCTTGGCGATCACCCGGTAGGGCGTCTCGCGGTGGATCGCCGCGAGCAGCATCACCAAGGCGA
>CAVVHQ010000051.1:0-45223 GCA_963748075.1 uncultured Solirubrobacterales bacterium
CTCGGGGCTGCCGATGGTCTAGCGATGAACGGCGCCAACGAGCACGTGTTCTCGCACGGGATGCGGGACACGCGGCAGGCCTTCGCGGTCTGGAACGAACGACCGTGGGCCGTGCTGCGGGGCTGGGTGGCCCTCAGCCTGGCGATCGCGCTGGCCCTGCTGGGCGCCGTCTGGGTGGTCTCCGGGCTGCTGACGCCGGACGTCACGCCGATCCACCTGCCGGGGCTGACCGAACCCGCGGACCCCGGCGACCTGCTGCCGATCCTCTGGCGCAACTCGCTGGTCCTGGCCCTGCACGCGACCGCCTGCGTCGCCGGCTTCATCGCCGGCGCCTCGATGCCGATCGCCGCTGCGCAGCGCAGCGGCCTCTCGCGCTGGGTGCACGTCAAGGCGGGCCAGTTCGCGATCCTCTTCGTCGCCGCCGTCACCCTCTTCTCGCTCTCCACCCAGGCCTTCTACCTCGGCTTTCAGGGCTCGACGATCGCCTTCCAGCTCGACATCTCCCACGCCGCTCTCGTCCTCAGCGTGCTGCCGCACGCGATCCCCGAGCTGACCGCGCTCTTCCTGCCCCTGGCGGCCTGGCTGATCGCCAGCCGCCGCGGCCAGTGGAACCGTCTCCTCGCGGCCACCTTGATAACCGTCCTGCTGGCCATCCCGGTGCTGGTGGCGGCGGCGACGATCGAGGTCTACGTCTGGTCCGGCATCCTCGAAGCCCTCTCTCCGGTCGTCTGACCCGCAACAGGCCCGACCCCACCCGGCCGCAGCGGGATCGACCTGCGCGTCGCCGGCGCTAGCCGTGCTTGGTGACGGACAGGGCAGGGAACCTGCCCTCGGCGGTGCCGATCGTCAAGACGTCCACCTCCCTTCAACAACGTTGACCTGCGATGAAAATGTGCAGACCGGCGCAACGCTCAAGGAAGTTCCAGCGCTAAGCGAACTCAGGAGAAACCTTCGGTACCAGGGCGGAAAACTTCTTTATCCTGAATAGGACCGAGCGTTACGAAGTTTGAGAGGAGAATCCCCTTGGCCGACAAGAAATGGATCGATCCCCGTGAACGGCTCGACAAGCGGTTGGCCAAGTCCATCGCCCACGACGTCAGGCTCGACGTCTTGCGGATTCTGTACGAACGCATGGCCAGCCCGAAAGAACTGGCCCGGTTCCTGGACGAGGGCCTCAGCCACATCAGCTACCACGTCAGGGAGCTGCGCGACTACGGGAACATCGAACTGGTCAAGACCGAACCGCGCCGGGGGGCGGTCCAGCATTACTACCGGGCCACCACTTGGCCCTTCGTCAGTGACGCGGAGGCGAGGGGGCTTCCCAAGCCGACCAGGGAGGAGATCTCGGCGACCGTGCTGCAGGCGATCATCAGCGAGGCGGTTGGAGCGCTGCACTGGGGCACCTTCGACTCACGGACGAACCGTCACGTGAGCTGGATGCCGGGAGTCGTCAACCAGCGGGGTTTCGACAGGCTGATGGAGCTGCAGTTGGAGACACTGGAGAGGGCGCAGGCGATCATCGAGGAGTCTGCGGAGGAACTCGCAGACACGGGGCAGAAGCCCGTCGAAGTTGTCGTCTCGATGATGGGCTTCGAGCGCAGCAAGAGCCGCGCCGCCGGTCAGCCGCCGCCCGCCGATAAATAGAAGCCCACCGGCGTCGGAAACCCCCGGCCGGGGCGCATGCTCCCCGACCGGAGCGCCACCAATCGGTCGATCGCAGGACCGGTGGTCACGCGCCCTCGTAAGATCGCGGCCTATGAGCGCGGAGCGCGAGAATCTGTGATGGCCGGCTACGAACCGAAGACGGTCGAGGGCAAGTGGCAGCGGGTCTGGGCCGAGGAGGGGACCTGGGAGGTCGCCAACCCCGGGCAGCCCGGCTTCGAGGGCGGCAAGCCGAAGTCCTACGTGCTGGAGATGCTGCCCTACCCCTCGGGCGAGCCTCACGTCGGCCATCTCAAGTGCTATGCGGTCGGCGACGCGATCGCCCACTTCCGCCGCCGCCACGGCTTCGAGGTGATCCACCCGATGGGCTACGACTCGTTCGGCCTGCCGGCGGAGAACAACGCGATCAAAACGGGCGAGCCGCCGCGGGAGGCGACCGAGCGCTCGATCGAGTCCTTCCGCCGCCAGTTCCGCGAGTGGGGGATCTCGATCGACTGGTCGCGCGAGCTCGCCACGCATACGCCCGAGTACTACCGCTGGACCCAGTGGATTTTCCTGCAGCTCTTCGAGCGCGGTCTCGCCTACCGCGACGAGGCGCCGGTGCAGTGGTGTCCGAAGGACGCCACCGTGCTCGCCAACGAGCAGGTGGTCGACGGCCGCTGCGAGCGCTGCGGCACGCCGGTCGTCCAGCGCCGCCTCGAGCAGTGGTTCTTCCGGATCACCGATTACGCCGAGCGCCTGCTCGCCGACTTCGATCTGCTCGAGTCCTGGCCCGAGCACGTCGTCACCATGCAGCGCAACTGGATCGGCCGCTCCGAGGGCGCCGAGGTCACCTTCCGCTGCGAGGAGGCCGGCCTCGACTTCCCGGTCTTCACCACCCGCCCCGACACGCTGTTCGGCGCCACCTTCTTCGTCCTCGCCCCCGAGCATCCCGAGCTGGAGCGCCTCGTCGCCAGCACCCCGGCCGAGGCGGCGGTGCGCGAGTACGTCGACCGGGTCGCCCGCGAGTCGGCCGAGGAGCGCGGCGACGAGGAGCGCCCGAAGACCGGCGTGCCGCTCGGCCGCAGCGTCGTCAATCCGGTCAACGGCGAGGCGATCCCGATGTTCGTCGCCGACTACGTGCTGATGGAGTACGGCACCGGGGCGATCATGGCGGTGCCCGCCCACGACGCGCGCGACTACGAGTTCGCCAGGGCCTTCGAGCTGCCGATCAGGCGGGTGATCGAGGGCGTCGACGAGGAGACGGCGCGCGACGAGGCCGGCCTGCCCTATTCCGGCGACGGCGCGATGACCGGCTCCGGCCGCTTCGATGGCAAGGGCAACCGGGAGGCCTACGAGGTGATCGTCGAGTGGCTCGCCGCCGAGGACCGCGGCCGCGCTTCCGTCAACTACCGTCTCCGCGACTGGCTGGTCTCCCGCCAGCGCTACTGGGGGGCGCCGATCCCGGTCGTCTACTGCGACGACTGCGGCGTCGTCGCCGTACCGGAGGACCGGCTCCCGGTCGAGCTGCCAGCGATCGAGGACTACGCCCCGCAGGGCCGCAGCCCGCTCGCCGCCGCCGAGGACTGGGTCGCCACCGAGTGCCCCCGCTGTGGCGGCGCGGCGCGACGCGAGACCGACACGATGGACACCTTCGTCGATTCCTCCTGGTACTTCATCCGCTACCTCGATCCCCGCAGCGAGGCCGCTGCCTGGGACCGTGCCGCGGCGGACCACTGGCTGCCGGTCGACCAGTACATCGGCGGGGTCGAGCACGCGATCCTCCACCTGATGTACGCGCGCTTCTTCACCAAGGCGCTCGCGGACATCGGGCAGCTCTCCGTGCAGGAGCCGTTCGCCAACCTGTTCACCCAGGGGATGATCACCCGCGACGGGGCGAAGATGTCGAAGTCGCGGGGCAACACGGTCAGCCCGGCCGATTACGTCGAGCGCTACGGCGCCGACACCACCCGCACCTACATCTGCTTCATGGGCCCGCCGGAGCGCGGCGGAGACTGGTCCGACGAGGGGGTCGAGGGCGTCAATCGCTTCCTCTCCCGTCTCTGGCGGCTCTGCGAGGAGGTCGAGGCCAGACGGGACAGCGACCTCGGGGCCGCCCGAGAGGGCAACGCCCGGCCGCTGCTCGCCAAGGCGCACTGGGCGATCGACAAGGTGACGCGCGACTTCCAGCGCGGCTTCCAGTTCAACACCGCGATCGCGGCGGTGATGGAGCTGGTCAACGAGACCTACCGTCTCAAGGACGGCCTCTACGGCGAGCCGGGCGGCGCTGCCGCGGTGCGCTTCGCCACGGTCACCGCCGCCTCGTTGATCTTCCCCTTCGCGCCGCACCTCGGCGCCGAGGTCTGGGAGCGCCTGGAGGGTGGTCGCGTCTGGGAGCGCCCCTGGCCGCAGGCCGACCCCGAGTTGCTGGTCAGCGACACCGTGACCCTGGTGGTCCAGGTCAACGGCAAGCTGCGCGACCGGATCGAGGCCGCCGCCGACGCCCCCGAGGAGGAGCTGCTGGCGCTCGCCCGCGCCAGTGAGAAGGTGCGGCGCCACCTCGACGGCAAGGAGGTCGTCAAGGAGGTCGTCGTCCCGGGCAAGCTGGTCAATCTCGTGGTGCGCTAGGCCGTTGCAAACCTGCGCATCTCGGGATCTTCGGTCGGTCGGTTCGGTCACGCACTGAAATAGTGCGCTCCCTCACCGCCCTCCCTGCATCCCCCGACCTGCTTGGTTTTCACGGCCTAGAGCCCTATTTCTGGTACAAAGCCGCCGAATGCTGGTCAAGCGCCTTTCAGAAGCCCCGGTCGAGGAGTGGCACCGGCTCCGCTATCGAGTCCTCATGGACGCCGGGGAGATGGGTGCCCGCAACATGTCCGTGACCTGGCTGGAGATCCCGGCCGGGGCCGAGCAGACCTTGCGCTCCGACGAGCAGGCCGAGCAGGTCTACGTCGTCGTTGGCGGCGCGGGGACGATGTCGGTCGCCGGCGACACGCAGGGGGTCGGGGAGGGCGACCTGATCCTCGTCCCGCCCGCCACCGACCACTCGATCGCCAACGGGGACGACCAGCCGCTGGTCTGCGTGTCGGCCCAGTCGCCTCCGGTCGCCTCCTCCGACCTCTACAGCGATCAGCTCGCTGAGGTCAGCGGCTACGACGAAGACGAAGACCTGTAGCTGAAGATTTTCATTGAGCGCGCCATGCGTGCGCCGGCACTCGGAACGATCCGGGCATGCCCGAACTGTCCCGCTCGCAGGTCGTCGTCTATGGAGCGATCGCCATTGCCCTGCTGCTGGTCGGGGCGCGGGCGATTCGAGCCGAGGGGAGTGGCGGGCCATCCGGGAGCGGCTCCTCGTCCTCGTCTTCGTCAGGTGAATTCAGGATCTCCGGGAGTGGTGGGCCGGACGTGGTGGTCGACGTGGCCGGTGCTGTGCCGCGGCCCGGCGTCTACCGCTTGCCGGCCGGGGCGCGCGTGGTCGACGCGCTGAAGCGGGCAGGGGGGCCGGACGCGGGCGCGGCGCTGGAGTCGATCAACCGTGCCGCCCGCCTCGCCGACGGCCAGCAGGTCATGGTGCCGGAGAGGCAACCGAGGGGGAGCGAGCCCACAGCGGCCCCGACCGAAGCAGGGCCGATCAGCCTCGGTGGCGCGACGGTCGAGCAGCTCGACACGATCGACGGGATCGGGCCGGTGACCGCCCAGAAGATCGTCGAATACCGCGACCGGCACGGCGGCCTCGCCTCGGTCGACCAGCTCGACGAGATCAGCGGGATCGGGCCGGCGACGATGGAATCGCTGCGCGCCCGCCTGCAGCCCTGAGAAGGGCTCTGGCCGCCGATGCGCGATCGCTGGCCGTCCCCGCCGCTGCTGCTCGGCATTGCGGTCGCGGTGGGGCTGGCGCTCGCGCATACCGGTGAGATCCGCGCCCGCGCCGAGGCGGCGCTCGGCAGGGGGATGCCGCCGCGCGAGGCGGAGCTGGCGCGCGGCTTCGTGCTCGGCGAGGACGAGGAGATCGACTCGGCCACGGTCGAAGACTTCCGCCGCTCCGGGCTCAGCCACCTGCTGGCGGTCTCGGGCCAGAACGTCGCCCTGCTCGCATTGTTGGCGATCCCGCTGCTGGCGGCGCTCGGCATCCCGCTGCGCGCCCGGCTGGTCTGGGTGCTCGGGCTGATCGCGGTCTACGTGCCGTTGGCCGGCGCCGGCCCGTCGATCCAGCGCGCCGGTCTGATGGGGGCGCTGAGCGTGCTGGCGACCCTGGCCGGGCGGCGCGCCTCGCGCTTCTACGCGCTGGCCGTTGCGGCGGCCGTCACGCTCGCCCTCGAGCCCGAGGTCGCTGCCGACGTCGGCTGGCAGCTCAGCTTCGCCGCGGTGCTCGGGATCCTCCTGCTGGCGACCCCGCTGCGGGAGGCGATCGCGGCGCGGATCGGAACCCGGGGCTGGCGCCGGGCGCTGGCCGACGGCGCGGCGATGACGATCGCGGCGACCGTCGCCACCGCGCCGCTGATCGCCTTTCGCTTCGAAGCTCTCTCGACCACGACGCTGCTCGCCAACCTGCTTGCGCTGCCGGCGGTGGCGTCGGCGATGTGGCTCGGGATGCTCGCCGCGACCGCCGGCCAGGTGCCCGGCCTCCCGGTCGAGGCGCTCAACGCGGTCGACGCCCCGCTGCTCGCCTACATCGCCCAGGTCGCCGCCTGGTGCGGGCGGCCGAGCTGGGCCTACGTGCACCTGCGGATCGGCGTCCCCGGTCTGCTCGCCTCCTACCTGGCGATCGCCGCCACCTCGATCGCTGCCATCCGCGTAGCCCACAGCCGCCGCCTTGCCGCCGCTCGTAGTCGTGAACTGCCCGCCGACGGGCCGAAATGTGGAGCCCGAGTCGACATATCGGCCCGTCGGCGGGGAATGGTGGGGGCGCTTGGGGTGGTCGCGATCGTCCTCGGGCTTGCGCTGGCGCTGCTCGCGCCGGGCGGCGGCGCGACGCCGAGGCCTCTCAACGGGCTGCGGGTCGCGGTCCTCGACGTCGGCCAGGGCGACGCGATCCTCCTGCAACCGGCCGGCGCGGCCGCCGTGCTGGTCGACGGCGGCCCGCCGGGCGACGGCCTCGCCGCGAAGCTGCGCGCCGCGGGGGTCGAGCGGCTCGGCGCCGCGGTTGTCACCCACGACCAATCCGACCACGCGGGCGGCGTCCGCGAGCTGCTCGGGACGATGCCGGTCGAGCAGCTGCTCTACGCGGTGCTGGGCAGGGCGACGCTCGCCGAGGCCCGCGCCGGCGGCGCCGTCACACGTCGCCTGGCGCGGGGCAGCGAGCTGCGCGCCGGCCGCCTGCGCCTCGACGTGCTCTGGCCGCCGCGCGAGCTGCTCGCCGGCCCGCACCGCGGCGAGGATCCAAACCGCCTGGCGATCGTCGTGCTGGCGCGCTGGGGCCGCTTCAGAATGCTGCTCGCCTCCGACGCCGAGGCCGAATCGACGCCGCTCGACCCCGGCCGGATCGACGTGCTCAAGGTCGCCCATCACGGCAGCGAGGACGCGGGACTCGACGAGCTGCTCGACCGCGCCCGCCCCAGGCTGGCAATCGTCTCGGTGGGCGAGGGCAACCCCTTCGGCCATCCGACGCCCGCCGCGCTCGCGACGCTCGCCGCCCGCGGCGTCCCGGTTCTGCGCACCGACCGGGACGGGACGGTGGTCCTCGACGTGAGCCGGGGAGGGGTGCGGATCACTCACTAAACGGATCTTCGAATCGAAACTTGGGTTTCTCGCCGCCTGCTCTATCGGACCGCCCCTCGGGCGCCGATGCTCGCAGCGGTGCTCCACGCACGGGGACAGCGGTTGCTGCGACGTCTCGCCCGGATCAGCGTCTTCGGCGACGGCCTGCTCGAGCGGGCGCGGAGCACGTCCTTCGCGCTGCTCGGGGGGATCGCCGCGATCGGTCTCGCGATCGTCGCCTTCGCCCTTCAGCTCGGCTGGCCGATCGGCGCCGACCGCCCCTTGCCGAGCGCTCCTCAGAAGCGCCAGGCGGTCGGCGCGGGGGTCGCCGTCGGCGCGGCGCCCTCGCGCCCCGTCGCCGCACGCCGCAAGCGCAGCCGGGGGGCCGCCACGCGGGGGGCACTCGCGCGCCGGGACGTTACGCCGGCGGTCGACGCGGCTGGCGCCCATCCCGCTCCGACGAGCGACCAGGTCGTCTCCGACTCCGAGCCGGCGCCGCCGCGCCACCGCCATCCCCGGGGGCATGAGGAAACTCCGCAGGGGCAGACGCCGCCTGCGCCGCAGACGCCGCCCGCGCCGCAAGCGCCGCCGGAAGGCACCGGCGCCTCGAAGCCCCAACCGCCTTCGCAACCCCAACCCGTCCCGGCGCCGCAGCCCGAACCACCGCCGGAGCCGGAAGCCGAAGCCTCCGACGTGCCGGGCGTCGGCCACGCATACGGCAAAGGCAACGGGAACGGGCCGCCGGCGCCGCCGCCGGCGGTCGGCAATCCGCATGCTCCGGACGCCGGGTCCTTCGCCGGTCGCTCGGGCGACCCACCCTGCCACGACGACCACTGAGCGAGCCCGGTCGCCCCCCGGGCCGGCATCTAGACTCGGCGCATGGCAGACGAGATGCGCTCGCTGTACCTGATCGCCGGGACCGACGGGGCGAAGATCGACGCCACCCGGGGGCGGCTGCGGGCGCGGGCGGAGCGCGATGGGGGGGCCGCCGCGCTCGACGTCTTCGAGGCAGCCGAGGGGCGCGGCGCGCCCGACCACGAGGCGCTGCTAGCCGCGATCCCGGCGATGTCGCTGACCGAGTCGCGCCGCTACCTGTTGGCGGACGGGGTGGAGCGCTGGCGCGAGGGGCAGCTCGAGGCGGTGGCAACGGCGCTCACCGAGCTGCCGCCCGACCTCAGCGTCGTCCTGATTGCCCGCGCCAAGGCGCCCGCCAAGCTGGTTCGCGCCGTCGAGGCGGCGAAGGGCGAGATCCACGAGTTCGAGGCGCCGAAGGCGCGCCAGATGCCGCCCGTATTGGTCGGCGACGCGAAACGGCTCGGCTTCCGCCTCGATTCCGTTGCCGCCCGCATGCTGGTCGACCGCATGGGGGCCAACCCGTCGCGGCTCCACCACGAGCTGGAACGGCTCGCGCTGTGGGCGGGGGAGGGCGGCGAGGTTTCCGCCGCCGACCTCGATGCGATGGTCGCCGACACCTCCGAGGCGGCGGTCTGGGCGCTCTCCGACGCCCTGCTGGAGCGCGACCCCGCCAAGGCGCTCGGCATCGGTGAGCGGCTGATCTCCCAGGGCGAGAACGTCACCGGCTTGATCTACGGCCTCGCCTCGCGGTTGCGCAAGGCGAGCGCGGCCGCCGCCCAACTGGCCGAGGGCGTGCCGCCGAAGCGGGTCGAGTCGAGCCTCGGCATGCATCCCTACGCCGCCAAGCAGCTCGTCGCCCGCCTGCACGACACCGGCGTCGAGGAGCTGCGCGGCGCGACGACCGCCCTCGCCGACCTCGAGGTCTGGTGCCGGGGCGGCGCCGACTACGGCGACGAGCTGGCCTTGACCCTTGCCCTGCGGGCCGCGGCAGGTGCTTCGGCATAAAGCCCATCCGGCAGGGGTGGAACGTCTTGTACTTTTTCCGCGGCAGGGCTGATGGACAGCCACAAACTGCCTTCGGGAAAAGTTAAGTGGAACCCCTGCCGGATGGGCTCCGAGTTACTTCGCAGCGCCGCTGGTCAGCCTGGCCGCTCTGGACTTCTTGCGAGCGCCGGTGTTCTTGTGCAGGGCGCCCTTCTGGATCGCCTTGTCGATCCGCGAGATGAGCGCTTTGTGCTCGGCCTCGATCGTTGCCGCGTCGCCGCCCTCGACGGCGCTCTCGAGGCGGCGGAAGTAGGTCTTCACCGTGCTGGTCAGCAGCCGGTTCTCGGTTCGCTCCCGCTCGCTGCGTAGGATCCGCTTCTTCTGTGAGGCTATGTTGGCCATGAGTGGTGTCCCTGAAGCGGGCCGAGCCGGCTCCGGGCGGCCGCCGACTATAGCGACTGAGACCCAGCTTGGAGACGCCCACGCCGCCTGACAGACCTGACCGCGAGCGGGCCGCACTCGCTTCCGACGCCGCCGTGCGGGCGGCCGAGGCGTTCGAGCCGGGCGAGGAGACGACCGGCGATCCGGCCCCCGGACGGCAGGCCGGTCGCATCGCCCGCTCGACCGCCTTCTTCTCGGTCGCCACCGCCGCCTCGCGGGTCGCCGGGCTGGTCCGCGAGATCGTCGCCGCCAGCTACTACGGAGTATCCGGGCCGATGTCGGCCTTCACGATCGCCTTCCAGGTCCCCAACCTGGTCCGCAGCCTGTTCGCCGACGCGGCGCTGCAGCCGGCCTTCGTGCCGATCTTCACCGAGCAGCTCGAGAAGAAGAACTACCGGGAGGCGTTCCGCCTCGCCTCGACCCTGCTGCTGCTCGTCACCCTGGTGCTCGGCGCGATCACCGCCCTCTTCGTCCTGCTCGCCCCGCTCGTGATGCCGCTCTTCGCGCCCGGCTTCGAGGGCGAGATCCTCGACCTCACCGTCACCCTCTCGCAGGTCCTCTTCCCGATCCTGATCCTGCTCGGGATGAGCGGCGTCGTGGTCGGCATCCTCAACAGCTACGACCGCTTCGGCGCCTTCGCGATCTCGCCGCTGTTCTGGAACTTGACGATCATCGCCGTGGTGATCCTGCTCGTGCCGGCGTTCCACGGGCAGGACCGCATCTACGCCTACGCGATCGGCATCCTCGCCGGCACCCTGGTCCAGTTGCTGATCCCCAGCTTCGACCTGCGCAACACGCCCTTCAAGTTCGACTTGAGCTTCGAGTGGCGCAACCCGCAGGTGCGCCGCGTCCTGCTCTTGATGCTGCCGGTGACGATCAGCCTCGGCCTGATCAACTTCAACCTGCTGATCAACAGCCTCTTCGGCAGTCTGGTCAGCGACCAGGCGCCGGCCGCGATCGACAAGGCGTTCCGCATCTACCAGCTGCCGCAGGGGATCTTCTCGGTCGCGATCGCCACCGTCCTCTTCCCGACCCTGGCCCGCTTCGCGGCGCGCGGCGAGCACGAGAACCTGCGGGCGACGATGGCCAACGGGATGCGGCAGATCCTCTTCGTGCTGGTGCCGGCCGCCGCCGCCGTGCTCGTTCTCTCCACGCCGATGATCCGGCTGGTCTACCAGCGCGGCGAGTTCACGCCCGAGCAGACGACCCTGGTCGCCACGGCGCTCTTCTGGTTCGCCTTCTCACTCCCCACCAACGGTCTCTTCCTGCTCCTCACCCGCACCTTCTTCAGCCTCCAGCGGCCCTGGGTGCCGACCGCGATCGCCGCCGCCAACCTGGTGGTCACGGCGCTCGCCGCGCTCGGCCTCTACCACCTCGGGGTCGGCGGCATCGTCGCCTCGACGGCGATCGCGACGACGATCAGCGTCATCGCCCAGTGCGTGGTCCTGCGCCGCCTGCTCGGCGGCCTCGAGCTGGGCCGGCTGCTCGACACCGGCCTGCGGATCGCCCTCGCAGCGGCGGCGCTCGCCGCCACCGCCTTCGGCGTCTGGGATGCGCTCGACTCCGCCCTCGGCCGCGACCTCGCCGGCCAGGTCGTCTCGCTGGGCACCGCCCTGGTCCTCGGCGGCGGCGTCTACCTGGGCGCCGTCAAGCTGCTCCGCGTCGCCGAGCTGGAGCAGGTGGCGCGCCTCCTGCGCCGCCGCTAGAGCGATGCTGGACCTGCCGCGATACCTGCTGGGCGCAGCCGAGATCCTCCTGCTCGCGGGCTTCGCCTGGATGGGCGGGTCCGCGGTGCGGCGCGGCCTGCTGCCCGGCTGGAGCGGGCCACCGGCTTGGCTCACGAGCTGCGTACTCGCGCTCGCGCTGCTGATCTGGGCGGCTGAGGGCTTGGGCGCGGTCGGTTGGTTCAAGCCGCTGCCATACGTCCTCACGGTCGGCGCGCTGGGACTGGGTATTTGGGCGCTCCTTCCGCGGGTGGTGTCGGGGTGGGGGTGTCCTTCGCGGCCCGAAGGCTGCGGAGGGCACGGCTCCAACCCGGCAAGCGCATCGTCCCTTCGCCCGGAGCAGCGCGTAGGGCAAGAAGGGCGCCCCCACCCCGGCGACAGGACCCGCGGGCGAGCGCCTGGTCCCGCCACCCTGATCGCGGCGGCCATCGCGATCGCTGCGGTCGTCCACTTCGCCATCGATGCGCGCGCCAAGCTGCTGACCGGCATGACCGGGTTCGATTCGACCTGGTACCACGGGCCGTTCGCCGCCGGCTTCTTCCAGAGCGGCGATACCTGGGGCCTGCACTTCATCGCGCCGCAGTTCCTGGCCTGGTTCTACCCGGCGAACGCGGAACTGTTCCACGCGGCCGGGATGCTGGCGTTCGGGCGGGATATCCTGTCCCCGCTGCTGAACCTCGGCTGGTTCCTTGGCTGCCTGCTGGCGCTGTGGTGCATCGGCAGGCCGTACCGGGTGGCGCCGTGGTCGCTGGCCCTCGGAGCCATCGCACTGAGCTTGTCCGCGCTTTCTGACCAAGCTGGGGAGGCGCGCAATGACATCGTCGGGATCTTCTTCCTCCTTGCTGCTGTTGCGATCGCACTGAGCGCGACCCGGAGCGACGCTGTGCCCCACGGCCTCAACTCCCCTGGCGTTCGCACTTTTCGACCGTATGGGGAGGAAACTGCGAACGCGTCGGTTGTGGTCGGGCTCGCGGCCGGGCTGGCGGGCGGGACGAAGCTGAACTTCCTCCTACCCGCCGCGGTTCTGATCGTCGGGCTCGCTGTCATAGCCCCACGCGGGTTCAGATGGCGAGCGCTTTGGGTGCCCGCGCTCGCCGCCCTGGCCGGCGGCGGCTATTGGTACCTGCGCAACCTGGTCCACACGGGCAACCCGCTGCCCTGGTTCGACCGGCTCGGGCCGGTCTCCCTGCCGGCGCCCGAGCAGGCGCTGGGCGGACGCGAAGGGCACACCGTCCTCGGCTACCTGACCGATGGCCCGGTCTGGTCAGAATGGTTCCTGCCCGGCCTCCACCACGGCCTGACGGTCTTCTGGCCGCTGCTCGCGGCGCTGGCCCTGGCGGGGCTCGCGCTCGCTATCGCCGCGGGAGTGGCGCACACCGGGCCTGCGGAGACCGAGGCCAACGAAAGCGGCGGTTCAGGGGGCGATCGGGTTCTCGCCGTCGCCGCCTTCGCCGGCCTCGCGGCCGTGCTGGCCTGGCTGGTCGCGCCGACCTCCGCTTCCGGCCCCGAGGGGATGCCGCGCGGTTTCGAGTCGGGGCTGCGCTACCTCGCCCCAGCTTTGGTCCTCGGCTTGGTGCTGTTGCCCGCAGCGCCTGCGCTCCGAGGCCGGCTGCGGGGACGAACCGCAGCAGGTAAGGAGGCAGACGGGAACGAGGCCGAGGCGGGAAGCGCTGGCGGCGGGGGAGGCCGGTCGGGTCCGGCCGGCTTGCGGCGCTGGTGGGGCGCGCTCGGCGCAACCGCGGTGCTCCTCGTGGCTGTCGTACTCGGCTACCCGATCCAGCGCCACTACCTGAGGGACCGCTACGCGAACCCGACCTTTGCCGCCCCGGGTCTCAACGCCGCCTTCAAGTGGTCCAACTCCATCTCCGACGCCCGCATCGCCACCACCAGCACCCGCCAATACCCCCTGTACGGCACCGACCTCTCCAACCGCGTCCAGTACGTGGGCGAAAGGCGCCCCCACGGCGGCTTCGTGACCCCGAGAACCTGCCGCGCCTACCGCCGCCTCCTCAACGCCGGCCACTACGACTACGTGGTCGCCACCCGCGACCGCATCGAACCCAGCAAGCACCCATACCCTCCGACCGCCGCCTGGACCGCCGGTCCCGGAGCGCGCGTCGTCCTGCGCCAACCCCCTACGGTGGTCTACAGGCTCACCGCTCGCCTGGACCCATCGCGCTGCCCCTGAGCGCGCCTATGGCGCTTTTGTGTCGCTATGCGGCGAAAAGGCGCCATAGGCTCCCGGGACCCATCGGATGTAGGCGGATAGGCATTCGTTCCGCGGGTGGCGCCACTCAGCTCCAGCCCGGATCGATCGGCGTGTAGTCGGTGACGCGTGTCCCGCGGGTGGCGTCACTCAGCTCCAGCCTCCGGGGCTCATCGGCGTGTAGCCGCCGACGCTCCTCCCGCGGGTGGCGTCGGGGTGGGGTGTCCTCCTGACGCGGCGGTCTCTTTTTCGCACAGACCGCTCGGCGAGAGACGCAGCGCGCTCGGCGAAAAAGGCAGCGGCAGGAGGGCACCCGACCCCGACGACAGGACCCGCGGGCAGGACGCATGGTCCCTGGCCCGCAGCCGCCAGTGTGCTCTCGCCATACTCCGCAGGCCGATGGACCAGATAAGAAACTTCTCGATCATCGCCCACATCGACCACGGCAAGTCGACCCTCGCCGACCGCATCCTGGAGATCACCGGCTCGGTCGACCCGAAGAAGATGCGCGCCCAGGTGCTCGACTCGATGGACCTCGAGCGCGAGCGCGGGATCACGATCAAGGCGCAGGCGGTGCGGGTCGAGTACCGGGCAGCCGACGGACAGGCCTACGACCTGCACCTGATCGACACGCCCGGCCACGTCGACTTCTCCTACGAGGTCTCGCGCAGCCTCGCCGCCTGCGAGGGCGCGCTGCTCGTCGTCGACGCCGCCCAGGGGGTCGAGGCCCAGACCGTCGCCAACACCTACCTGGCGATCGAGAACGGGCTGGAGTTGATCCCGGTGATCAACAAGGTCGATCTGCCGGGCGCCGAGCCGGAGCGGGTGGCGGGCGAAATCGCCGACCTGCTTGGCGGCGATCCCGGCGAACCGCTGCGGATCTCGGCGAAGACGGGCGACGGGGTGGTCGACGTGCTGGAGGCGATCGTCGCCAGGGTGCCGGCGCCCGGCGGGGACGCCGCGGCGCCGACCCGGGCGCTGATCTTCGACTCCGAGTTCGACCAGTACCGCGGCGTGGTCGCCTACGTGCGGATCGTCGACGGCGCCTTCCGCAAGGGCGAGCGGATCGTCGCGATGCAGAACGGCACCGAAGCCGAGATCGACGACCTCGGCTTCTTCCGGCCGGCGATGACGCCGGTCGAGGGGATGGAGGCGGGCGACGTCGGCTACCTGATCACCGGCGTCAAGGACGTCGCCAGGCTGCGGGTCGGCGACACGCTGACATCGCGCGAGCGCCCCGCCGCCGAGCCGCTGGAGGGCTATCGCGAGGTCAGGCCGATGGTCTTCTGCGGCCTTTTCCCGATCGACACCGACCGCTACGAAGACCTCCGCGACGCGCTCGACAAGCTGGCCCTCAACGACGCCGCTCTCTCCTACGAGCCGGAGACCTCCGAGGCGCTCGGCTTCGGCTTTCGCGCCGGCTTCCTCGGCCTCCTGCACATGGAGATCGTCCGCGAGCGCCTGGAGCGCGAGTACGGGCTGGAGCTGCTGGCGACGACCCCGAACGTGCTCTACGAGGTCCACCTCACGGACGGCGAGGAGGTCGAGGTCCACAGCCCCACCGAGCTGCCCGATCCGAGCACGATCGAGGCGATCGAAGAGCCCTACATCCGGGCGACGATCATCTGCCCGACCGAGCACGTCGGCGCGGTGATGGAGCTCTGCCAGGGACGCCGCGGCACGCACGTCGACATGCACTACCTCAGCCCGCAGCGGGTGCAGATCCGCTACGACCTGCCGCTGGCCGAGATCGTCCTCGACTTCTTCGACTACCTGAAGTCCTCGACCCGCGGCTACGCCTCGCTCGACTACGAGCCGATCGGCAACCGCCCCTCCGACCTGGTCAAGGTCGACATTCTCCTGGCCGGCGGACAGGTCGACGCGCTCTCGATCATCGTCCACCGCGACTTCGCCTACGAGCAGGGCAAGCGGCTGGTCGAGCGGCTGCGCAAGACGATCCCGCGCCAGCTCTTCGACGTCCCGGTGCAGGCGGCGGTCGGCTCGCGGATCCTCGCCCGCGAGACGGTCAAGGCGCTGCGCAAGGACGTCACCGCGAAGCTCTACGGCGGCGACGTCACCCGCAAGCAGAAGCTGCTGAAGAAGCAGAAAGCGGGGAAGAAGCGGATGAAGCAGGTGGGGCGGGTCGAGGTGCCGCAGGAGGCGTTCCTGGCGGTGCTGGAGATAGACGAGTAGGTAGGGTCTGGCGCGACATGTCGATCAAGACCGAGGCTGTGGGCAAGGAATGGCCCGCCACCACGTACGAGGTGGGCAAGGAGAAGGTGGGGGAGTACGCGCGGGTGGTCGGGCTGGAGAACCCGGTGCACTTCGACCGCGAGGCCGCCCGGGCGGCCGGCTACCGCGGCGTCGTCGCGCCGCCGATGTTCTGCGTCGTCTACTCCGCCCCGGCGCTGGGACCGGCGATGTTCGACCCGGATGTCGGGATGAACTTCGCCGCGATGGTGCACGGCGGCCAGGAGTTCGAGTGGGGCGAGCCGGCCTGCTCGGGCGACGAGATCACGACCAGGGCGAAATGCCTGGAGATCTACGAGAAGGACGGCAAGGGCTTCTACGTCTTCGAGACCGTCTCGGTCAACCAGGACGGCGAGCAGGTGGTGCGCGGCACCTGGACCAACATCGTCAGGGGGGTTTGAGTTGGCCGCTGCGAGCCCGACCGAACAAGCATCCATATCTGACTCTTTGCGCAGTGAGGGAGGGCGAAGCCGATGACTCTGAACGCGGGCGACCAGATCGCCGAGCTGCAGGTGACGCCAGACAAGTACCTGCCGCACCGCTATGCCGGCGCCTCGGGCGACTTCAACCCGATCCACATCGACCCCGAGTTCGCCAAGGGGGTCGGGCTGCCGAACACGATCCTCCACGGCCTGTACATGATGGGCTTGGTCGCCCGCGCCGCCACCGAGGCGGCGGGTGGCGACCCGCGCTCGCTGAAGCGCCTCTCGGTGCAGTTCCGCGGCATGGGCGCGCCCGAGACCGAGATCGCCGTCAGCGGCACGGTCAAGTCGGTTGAGGACGGTCGGGCGACGATCGACGTCGTCGCCGCGCAGGGCGACAACCAGACGATCCGCAACGCGGAGGCCGAAGTAGAGCTGTAGGCCCAGCCGCGGGAAGGGCCACCCGCGCCCGCTTCTACACTTCGAGGATGCTCTCCGAGCGGCAAGAGCTGATCTTGAAGCTTGTGGTCGACGCGTATCTCGCGTCGGGCAGGCCCGTGGCGTCGAAGCCGATCGCGGAGAAGCGGCAGGTGGAGTGGGGGCCCTCGACGGTGCGGGCCGAGCTGGCGGCGCTCGAGGCGGCCGGGTATTTGACCCATCCACACACCTCGGCTGGGCGGGTCCCGACCGAGGTCGGCTACCGCTACTACGTCGACCGGCTGATCGAGTCGGGGGCGCCGGCCGTCGGCGCGGAGGTCGAGCTGGAGCTGTCGCGGCTGCGGCGCGAGATCGACGAGGCGATGCGGGAGACGACCGCAGCACTCGCCCAGGTCACCGACCTGATGGCACTGGTCACCGCCCCGCCGCTCGGCGACGCGCTCTTCGTGCACGGCGTCTCGCGGCTTCTCTCCGCGGAGCACCTCGCGGAGCTGCCGCGGGTCGACGAGCTGATGGGAGCCCTGGAGCGCCGCGCCGACGTGCTGGGGATGCTGCGCTCCGTTCTCGACGAGCGCTCCGTGTTCCTATGGATCGGCGGCGAGAATCCGCAGCCGGAGCTGCGCTCGGTCAGCGTGGTCGGCGCCAACTACGGCCTCGGCCAGCGCAACCTCGGTTCGGTCGGCGTGGTCGGGCCGCTGCGAATGGACTACGCGACCGCGATCGTCTCGGTGCGCGGCGCGGCGCGCGAGCTGTCGCGCTACTGCGAGACGGTCTACGGCGGCTGACGAGCGGATGCCGCGCGACTTCTACGAGCTGCTGGGCGTCGAGCGAGACGCCAACAAGGCGGAGCTGAAGACGGCCTTCCGCCGGCTCGCCCGCGAGCTGCACCCCGACGTCAACGACCACGACCCCGAGGCCGAGGAGAAGTTCAAGGCGACGGCCGAAGCCTACGAGGTGCTCTCCGACCCCGAGCGGCGCCGCGCCTACGACGCCTACGGACACGAGGGGCTGCGCGGCGCCGGCGCCCCGCCCGGCGGCGGCTTCGGCTCGGTCGAGGACATCTTCCAGGCCTTCTTCGGCGGCGCCTTCGGCTTTGAGGTGCGGCGCGGTCCAATGCGCGGCCAGGATCTGATCCACCAGGTCGAGGTCTCCGCTGTCGACGCGATGCTGGGGGCGAAGCTGAGGGTCCCCAGCCAGGAGGGCGAGCGCGAGGTCGAGCTGCCGCCCGGCATCCAGCCCGGCTCGCAGTTCGCGCTGCGCGGGCAGGGGATGCCCGGCGCCAACGGTGGCCCGCCCGGCGATCTGGTGATCGCCATCCAGGTGATCGTCCCCGACGAGCTCTCTGAGGAGCAGCGTGAGCTGGCGGAGAGGCTGGGCGAGACGCTCGAGCCGCGCAACCTGCGCTCGCCACGAGGTGGCGAGGAGAGCTTTTTCACGCGCGTCCGCCGCGCCTTCGGTTGATACGCCTTGCCGTCCGCTGCGCGCCCGCGCAGGCGGAGCTGGTCCTCGCCGAGCTGACGGTCCTGGCGCCCAACGGGGTCGAGGAGGAGCGGGGGGACGGCTTCGTCGAGTACGCGATCTACGGCGGCGAGGGCGAGTTGCCCGAGCTGGGCGAGGTCGAGGCGGCGGCCGGCGAGAGCCTGGTCGAGGTGGTCGCCACCGAGGTGCCCGACGACTGGGCCGACCGCTGGCGCGATTTCCATCGCCCCATCCTGATCGGCGATCGTCTGTGCGTCCGACCGTCCTGGGAGCCGAGCGAAGCGCGGGGCGATGTCCTGGACATCGTCGTCGACCCGGGCCGGGCCTTCGGCACCGGCGCCCACCCGACCACCCGGCTCTGCCTCGAGCTGCTGCTCGAACTGGAGGGGGCGGGGGAGGCCGGCGGGCCGCTGACCGACCTCGGCAGCGGCTCGGGGGTGCTGGCGATCGCCGCCGCGAAGCTCGGCTGGGCGCCGGTGCGCGGATCCGACCACGAGGCCGCCGCGGTGGAGGCGGCGAGGGCGAACGCGGCGGCGAACGGCGTCGCGGTCGAGTTCGAGCGTCACGACCTGCGCGAGAGGCTGCCCGACCTGGCCCCGACCGTCGTCGCGAACCTGACCGCGCCGGTGCTGAGAGCCGTCGCAGGCCCGGGCTCGATCGCTGGCCGCGCCCCGCAGACGATGGTCTGCTCCGGCCTCTTGCCCACCGAGCTGGATGAGATCGCCGCCGCCTTCGAGCCCGCCGGCCTCGCCCATGCCAGCGCCGCCCCGACGGCGACTGGGCGGCGCTGCTGCTGCGCGCCTGACGGGCGCCTTCTTGGTGGTATGCACCAAAAGGGCGCCCCGCCGCCGAATGCGCGTGTATGTTTCCCGCCGATGCTGGCAACGATCGTCGACCCGGCTACAGATCGCCCTCTTCATCCACGTCCTGGCGGTCGTGGTCGCCTTCGGGCCGACCTTCGGCTACGCGCTCTTCTTCTCGGTGACGCCGAAAGCAGTTCCCGCGGGCGACGCCGGGGATCCTCTCCGGCATCCAGAAGGTCGACCGCTACCTGGTCGAACCCGGGTTGATCGTCGTCCTTCTCGCCGGCATCTACCTGCTCGCCGATGGGCACTGGGACGCCGGCGAGGCCTACATCAGCGTCGGCTTCCTCGCGATCGTCGCTCTCCTCGGCCTCCAACACGCCTTTTTCAGGCCGCAGGTGCGCAAGGCGAAGGAGCTGGCCGAACGCGACCTGGCGGCGGGCGACACGCTCAGCGACGAGTTCGTCGCGCTCGGCGACCGGATCGGCAAAGTCGGCACGCTCGCCGGCCTGATCATCGTCGTGACGATCTTCTTCATGGCGTACAAGCCATTCCTCTAAGCCGCTCGCAGCCGGTCGCGATGTTCGACTCGGGGGTCGGCGGCCTCACCGTGCTGCACGAGTGCCTCGTCTCGCTGCCCGAGGAGGACTTCGTCTACCTCGGCGACACGGCGATGTTCCCCTACGGGACGCGCGATCCCGATCGCCTTCGCGAGCGGATCCGGGTCATCGCCCAATTGCTGCTGGACCGCGGCGCCAAGCTCTTGGTGATCGCCTGCAACACCGCGACCTCGATTGGCGAGGACGTGACCCGCGCGGTCGCCGCGGAGCGCGGGGTGGAGGTGGTGCCGGTGGTCGAGCCGCAGGCCGAGATCGCCGCGGCGATCACCGACAACGGCAAGGTTGGCGTGCTCGCGACCCCGAACACGGTCGAGAGCGGCGCCTACCGTCACTCGCTCGAAGGCCAGGGGCGGGCGCTCGAGGTGACCGAGGTCGAGGCGCCCGACCTGGCGCCGTTCATCCAGGACGACTCGCCATTCGACCAGGCGGTCGTCGACATGGCGCGCGCCTACTGCGCGCCGCTGAAGCGGGCCGAGGTCGACACGCTGATCCTCGGTTGCACCCACTACCCGCTGGTGGCGCCGATGCTGCAGCGCATCCTCGGCCGCGACGTGCGCCTGGTCAGCGGCGGCCACGCGGTCGCGGCCGCCGTGCAGCGCTGCCTCGAGCAGCGCGACCTGGCTCGCCCGGGCGGCGAAGGCGACTACCGCTTCCTCTGCAGCGGCGAGGTCGACTCTTTCCGCGAGCTGGGCACCCGTTTCCTGCAGATGCCGCTGGGAGAGGTCGAGCGGATCGAGCTGCCCGCCGACTACCCTTAGGTGCGATGAGCGTTCTGGAGAAGGTCCAGGCAGACGTGCGCACCGCGATGAAGGCGGGCGAACGCGAACGTGCTGCCGCGCTGCGGATGCTCGTCGACTCGCTCCAGCAGGACGCGAAGCTCGGCAAGGGCGACGAGGTCGCGGTGCTGCAGCGCGAGCGCAAGAAGCGGCTCGAGGCGGCCGATGCCTACCACGAGGCGAACCGCGGCGAGCAGGCGAGCGCCGAGAAGTCCGAGGCGGAGCTGATCGAGGCCTACCTGCCGGCCCAGCTCTCCGACGAGGAGCTGACCGAGCTGGTCGACGCGACCGTCGCCGAGACGGGCGTCTCCGAGCAGAGGCAGATGGGTCAGGTGATGTCGGCATTGATGCCGAAGGTCGGCGGGCGCGCCGACGGCAAGCGGGTCAGCGCGGCGGTGCGAGAGCGACTTGGCGCGTAGGCAGCTGACCCTCGACAACACCGTCGCCGCCGAGCTGGCCGGCTCGGAGGACACCGTGCTGCGGGCGTTGCGCGGGCACCTCGAGTGCGATTTCCACCTGCGCGGCAACGTCCTCACCCTCGACGGCGAGGCCGGCGACGTGCAGACCGCCGCCACCGTGGTCGACGAGCTGGTCGATCTGATCGAGCAGGGCCACGAGGTCGCGCCGGGAACGATCGAAGCGGTGACCGGGGCGCTTGACGCCCACGAGAGCCCGGCGCAGATTCTCGAGGACGTCGTCTGGCGGCACCGCAACACCAAGGTGGCGCCGAAGACGCTCAACCAGAAGCGCTACGTCGACTCGATCCGCCGCCAGACGATCACCTTCGGGGTCGGCCCGGCGGGCACCGGCAAGACCTTCCTCGCGGTGGCGATGGCGGCCGCGGCGCTGGCCGAACGCGAGGTGCAGCGGATCATCCTCACCCGGCCGGCGGTCGAGGCGGGCGAGCGGCTCGGCTTCCTGCCCGGCGACATCCAGGCCAAGGTCGACCCCTACCTGCGGCCGCTGTTCGACGCGCTCTACGACATGCTCGACCCCGACCGGGTCAACGGCTACTTCGAGCGCGGCGTGATCGAGGTGGCGCCGCTGGCCTTCATGCGGGGCCGTGCCCAGCCGCTTTCCAACGTAGTGCTAACGCCATCCGGCTTTCGGCCTATTGGGAGCCTGCAGGTCGGCGATCTGGTCATCGGCTCGAACGGCCGGCCGACGCCCGTTCTCGGGGTGCACCCCCAGGGTCGAAAGAAGGTGTTTCGGCTGTCTGCGCAGGACGGGGCGTCGACCCTTTGCTGCGGTGAACATCTGTGGCATGTCTTCACGGCGGCCGATCGCCGCCGCGGAAAGCCCGGCCGTGCCGTTGAGTTGCGGGAGATGATCGGTCGTCTTCGGACCGCCCATCAACACCGGTTCGAGTTGCCGCTCCTTGATGCGCCCGTCGAGCTCCCGCACCGCGAGGTGCCGGTGGACCCATATGCCCTCGGCCTCCTGCTGGGCGACGGTTGTCTGACGACCATGACGACGCCGAGCTTCTCTACGGCGGATCGCGAGTTGGCAGTCGCTCTGGAGGACCGGCTTGACGGAATCGAACTCCGCCCAAAGGGCGGCGTCGACTACAACCTTCGTCATTCCGCCGGTCATCGCGGCGGTGTGATCGTTGTCAACCCCGTTACCTTGGCTCTTCGCGAGCTTGGCCTTGCCGGTACGAGATCGAGCACCAAGTTCGTTCCCGAGCTGTACTTGCACAACGAGACGGCAGTGCGCCTGGCCGTCCTTCAAGGCCTCCTCGACAGTGACGGCGGCCCGGTTACGCAGCGGGGCCGAACATGCCGGATCCAGTACACGACCTGTTCCGAGCGGCTCAAAGAGGATGTTACCTTTCTCGTTCGCTCGCTGGGCGGCGTCGCCTACGCACGACGGCGGGAGGCGGCCGGGAGACCCCCGAGCCGGGCGGGTGGTCGCCCGGTGCGCCATCGATCGGATGCGTTCACCCTCGACATCCGCCTGCCCGGCGGAATCGAGCCGTTTCGCCTGAAGCGAAAGCGAGCCCTGCACCGGCGATACGGCGGCGGTCGCCCGATGCGCTTCGTGCACGCCATCGAGCCGGCGGGCGAAGCAGAGACGGTCTGCATTCAGGTCGCGGCCGCCGACTCGCTCTACATAACCGACGACTTCCTCCTCACGCACAACACCCTGAACGACTCCTTCGTGATCCTCGACGAGGCGCAGAACACCAGCCCCGAGCAGATGAAGATGTTCCTGACCCGGCTCGGCTTCAACTCGCGGATGGTCGTCACCGGGGACATCACCCAGATCGACCTGCCGGCCGAACAGCGCTCCGGGCTGATCGTCGTACGCGACATCCTCAACCAGGTCCCCGACATCTCCTTCATCCACTTCGGAGGCGAGGACGTCGTCCGCCACAAGCTGGTGCAGCGGATCGTCGCCGCCTACGGCGAGCACGCCGAGCGTCGGCAGGGCGAGGGGCCGTCGACGGCAGATGGCGGTTGACCTCGCCGACGTGCCGGCCGAGCTGCGCGGAGCGGTCGCCGCGGCGCTCGCGGCGGCCGGCGTCGCCGACGGCCACCTGGCGGTCGATGTCGTCGACGCCGGTGGGATCCGCGCGCTGAACCGCGAGCACCGGGGAAGGGACGCACCGACCGACGTGCTCGCCTTCCCGGTCGACGAAGCCGGCCCGACCGCCGGCCCGCGCGAGCTGGGCGACGTGGCGATCTGCCCCGGGCAGTGCACGGACGTGACCGAGGCCGCCGTCCACGGCGTCCTTCACCTCTGCGGATACGACCACGAGACGGATGGCGGCGAGATGCTCGCCCTGCAGGGCCGCGTGCTGGCGGGGCTGCGATGACCCGGGCCGGCTTCGTCGGCCTCGCCGGGCGCCCCAACGTCGGCAAGTCGACCCTGGTCAACACGATCGTCGGCAGCCGCGTGGCGATCGTCTCGGTGCGCCCGCAGACGACCCGCCGGGCGATCCGCGGCATCGCCACCGACGTCGAGGCCGGCCGCCAGCTCATCCTCGTCGACCTGCCCGGCGTGCAGCGGCCGCGCGACGTGCTGACCGAGCGCATGCAGCAACGGGTCGAGCGCGAGCTGGCCGACTCCGACCTGGCGCTGCTGGTCGTCGACGGCGAGCAGGGGATCGGCCCGGGCGACCGCTTCATCGCCCGCACCCTGCTCGGCGCGGGCGCCGGGCTGCCGACGATCTGCGCCGTGAACAAGGTCGACCGGGTCGGGCCGAACCAGCTTGTCCCGGTGCTGGCCGAGGCTGCCGAGCTGGAGGGCGTCGACGAGGTCTTCCCGGTCAGCGCTCGCAGCGGCGACGGGCTCGACGCCCTGGTCGAGCGGCTGGGAGAGCTGGTTCCCGAGGGCCCCTACCTGTACCCGCCGGAGGAGCACAGCGACCAACCTGGCGAGACGATGCTGGCCGAGCTGATCCGCGAGCAGGTGCTGAACCGGACCCGAGAGGAGATCCCGCACTCGGTCGAGGTCGAGGTGACCGAGGTGGAGCGTCGCGAGGACGGCCTGGTCACCGTTCGCGCCGAGGTCTGGGCGGAGTCGGAGTCGCAGAAGGGCATCCTGATCGGCAAGGGCGGCGCCAAGGTCGGCGAGATCGGCGCCGCCGCCCGCCGCTCGCTGGAAGCCGAGCTGGACGCCAAGGTCCACCTCGAACTCCAGGTCCGCGTGCGCAGTCGTTGGCGCCGCGACGAGGGGCTCCTCGATCGCCTCGGAATCGAGTGAGGCGATGGGGACACCCCCGCCCGGACAAGTGCCGAGCTAATTAGCTCGGCACTTTGAGTATCCGCCCGTTCGGGGGTGTCCCCATCGCCTCCCATACGATTGAGCCGATGTTTAGCGAGCTGAAGTTCGACGAGCGTGGCCTGGTGCCGTGCGTGGCGCAGGACTTCGCCAGCGGCGAGGTGCTGACGCTCGCCTACGCGAACGAGGAGGCGCTGCGGCTGACCGTCGAGACCGGCGAGCTGCACTTCTTCAGCCGCTCGCGGGGGAAGATCTGGCGGAAAGGCGAAGAGTCGGGCAACGTGCTGCGGCTGCGCCAGCTCCGCTACGACTGCGACGGCGACGCGGTCGTCGCCCTGGTCGAGGCGACCGGGCCCGCCTGCCACACCGGCGAGCGTTCGTGCTTCTACCGCGAGGTCGGCGGATCGGCCTCGACCGAGGTGGACGCCCCGGCGGCCCCGTGCGAGCCCGCCCCGGTCGCCCACGAGGCGCTGGCGGCGCTGGGGCGAACCCTGCGCAGCCGCGCCGCCGAGCGGCCCGAGGGCAGCTACACGGTGAAGCTGCTCGACGACCCGCCGCTGATCGGCGCCAAGGTCGAGGAGGAGGCCGAGGAGGTGGTGCGGGCGGCGCGCCAGGAGTCCGACGAGCGGGTCGCCGAGGAGGCGGCCGACCTGCTCTACCACCTCAGCGTGCTACTCGCCTCGCGTCAGGTGCCGCAGTCCGCGGTGATGGAGGTGCTGAATGGCCGTCGCGGCTAGTGAGTCGGGCGAGGTACTGGTGGCGATCTGATCATGTCCAGTGCCTCGCACGCGCGAACGCGTGATTCCTCCGCCGAGCTGCGGATCGAGCCGAGCCTCGAGGAGGCACGGCGGCTCGCCGCCGAGGGCAACGTCGTGCCGGTCCGCGCCCGCTTCGTCGACGACTGCGAGACGCCGGTCTCCGCCTTCCTCAAGCTGCGCGCCGGCGAGCCCGAGGGGGCGCCCGGCTTTCTGCTCGAGTCGGCCGAGCAGGGCCAGGTCGGGCGCTACTCGTTCGTCGGCATCCGGCCGCGTTCGGTGCTGCGCTGGAGCGACGGCGTGCTCTCGGAGACGGGCGCGCCCGAGCGCGACGCGCCGGACCCCTACGCGGCCGTAGCCGAGCATCTCGGCAACTTCCGGCTCGCCCCGGTCGAGGGCCTGCCGCCGTTCGCCGGCGGCGCGGTCGGCTTCTTCGGCTACGACCTGGTGCGCACGGTCGAGCCGCTCGGCGAGCCCAACCCCGACCCGCTCGGTCTGCCCGACATGGCGCTGATGGTCACCGACGTGCTGCTCGTCTTCGACCACCTGCGCCACGAGCTGACAGTCATGGCCTGCGCCTTCGCCGACGGGGAGGGCGGCATCGACGCCGGCTACGAGCGCGCCGTCGCGGCGGTCGCCGACGTCCGCGGCCGCCTGCGCGGCGCCGTCCCGTTGCCGGAGCGCCCCGCGGTCGCCGAGCCGCCGCACTTCGCCTCCAACATGGAGCGCGAGGAGTTCGAAGCGGCGGTCGAGCGGATCGTCGAGTACGTCCACGCCGGCGACGCCTTCCAGGTCGTTCCCTCGCAGCGCTTCTCGGCCCCGGCGCCGGTCGAGGCCTTCTCGGTCTACCGCGGCCTGCGCGCGGTCAACCCCTCCCCCTACATGTACTTCCTCGAGTTCGGCGACTTCCAGATCGCCGGCGCCTCCCCCGAGCCGCTGGTCAAAGTGCACGGGCGCAAGGTTGAGACGCGGCCGATCGCCGGCACCTACCCGCGCGGCGGCGACGAGGAGGAGGACCGCCGCCTCGCCGAGCGGCTGGTCAACGACCCCAAGGAGCGGGCCGAGCACGTGATGCTGGTCGACCTCGGCCGCAACGACCTCGGCCGGGTCTGCGAGTACGGCTCGGTCAGCGTCGACGAGCTGATGGTGGTCGAGACCTACTCCCACGTGCTGCACATCGTCAGCCAGGTCTCCGGGACGCTGCGCGAGGGGGTCGGGGCGATGGACGTGCTGCGCTCGGCACTCCCCGCCGGCACCCTCTCCGGGGCGCCGAAGGTGCGGGCGATGCAGATCATCGACGAGCTGGAGCCGGTCAAGCGCTGCTCCTACGGCGGCGCGATCGGCTACCTCTCCTGGAACGGCGATCTCGACACGGCGATCCACATCCGCACCGTCGTCGTCAAGGACGGCCAGGTCCACGTCCAGGCGGGCGGCGGGACGGTCGCCGACGCAAAGCCGGCCTACGAGTACAACGAGTCGGTCAACAAGGCGAAGGCGGTCTTTCGCGCCGTCGAGCTGGCCTGCGAGCAGCCGGATTGGCCATGAAGGCGCTGGTCATCGACAACTACGACAGCTTCGCCTACAACCTCGTCCAGTACCTGGGCGAGCTGGGGGCAGAGGTCGAGGTGGTGCGCAACGACAAGGCGACCGTCGAGGAGCTGTTGGGTCGCGGGGCCGACCGGCTCGTCGTCTCGCCTGGCCCGTGCACGCCGGCCGAGGCGGGAATCTCAGTGGAGGCTGTTCGCGCCTTCGCCGAAGCGGGAACGCCGGTGCTGGGGGTCTGCCTCGGGCACCAGTCGCTGGTCGAGGCGTTCGGCGGCCGCACCGTGCAGGGCGAGCCGATCCACGGCAAGGACGCCGAGGTCGTCCACGACGGGCGGACGATCTACGCCGGCCTGCCCAGCCCGCTGGTCGCCGGCCGCTACCACTCGCTGGTCGCCGACCCCGAGCTGCCCGCCGAGCTGGAGCTGAGCGCCAGCCTCGGCGACGTCGTGATGGGCGCCCGCCACCGCGAGCTGCCGGCCGAGGGCGTCCAGTTCCACCCCGAGTCGGTGCTGACCCCGCAGGGCAAGCACCTGCTGGAGAACTTCCTTGCCTAACGAGATCCTCATCAGGGCGATCGACGCGGTCTGCGCCGGCGATCACCTGACCGCCGACCACGCCGCCGCGGTGCTGGCCGAGATCATGACGGGACGGACGAGCGAGGTACAGACCGCGGCATTCTTGATTGCCCTGCGGGCCAAGGGGGAGACGGTGCCGGAGCTGGTCGGCCTGGCGCGGACGATGCGGGCGCTGGCGAGCCCGGTCGAGACCTCGCGCGAGGATCTGGTCGACACCGCCGGAACCGGCGGCGGCCCCTCGACCTTCAACGTCTCGACGACGGCGGCGCTGGTCGCCGCCGGCGCGGGCTGCGCGGTCGCCAAGCACGGCAACCGCTCCAGCACCAGCCGCTGCGGATCCGCTGACCTGCTGGAGACGCTCGGAATCGACATCGAGCTCGACCCCACCCAGGTCGGCCGCTGCATCGACGAGGTCGGCTTCGGCTTCATGTTCGCTCCCCGCCACCACGCGGCGATGGCCCATGTCGTGCCGGTGCGCAAGCAGCTCGGGGTGCGGACGATCTTCAACTTCCTCGGTCCGCTGACCAACCCGGCCGGCGCCGAGCGGCAGCTGCTCGGCGTCTCCGACCGCCACTACCAGGAGACGATCGCCGAGGCGCTGCTCGCGTTGGGCAGCGTGCGGGCGATGGTCGTCGCCGCCGAGGACGGCGTCGACGAGCTCTCGATCTCGTCCCGCACCAGGGTGATCGAGGTAGACCGGGGCCGCACCGAGGAGTGGTTCGTCGAGCCGGGCGACTACGGCCTCGCCGGGGCCGAGCTGGAGGAGGTGGCGGGCGGCAGCCCCGAGGAGAACGCCGCCGCCGCCCGCGCCGTGCTGGCCGGGGAGCGCGGACCGCACCGCGACCTGGTCCTGCTCAACGCCGGCGCCGCGATCTACGTCGGCGGCCGCGCCGCGAGCCTCGGCGAGGGGGTCGAAAAGGCCGCCGAGGCGGTCGACGACGGCGCCGCCCGCGAGCTCCTCGACCGACTCGTTGCAGCGACGGCCGCTCTGGCCGACTAGGCTTTCAGCTCCAGGTGGGAACGATCGAGCAGCTCATCGCCGCTGCCCGCGACGGGGTGGAGGCACGCCGCGTCCAGACGCCCCAGGCAGATCTCGAGTCGAGGCTGCATCGCCGCGGCGAGGACCGGCCGTTCAGCGAGGCGCTGGTCCGGCCCGGCCTCTCGCTGATCGCCGAGTTCAAGCGTCGCTCGCCGAGCGCCGGCGAGATCTCGGCCACGGCAACCGTCGCCGGGCAGGTACGCGCCTACGAGCGCGGCGGCGCAGCCGCCCTCTCGGTGCTGACCGACGAGCGCCACTTCGGCGGCTCGCTCGAGGACCTGCGCGCCGCCCGCGCCGCCTGCAGCCTGCCGATCCTGCGCAAGGACTTCATCGTCGATCCCTACCAGCTCTACGAGGCGGCGGTGAACGGCGCCGACGCGGTGCTGCTGATCGTCCGCGTCCTCGAGAACGGTGAGCTGCGCGAGATGTACGAGCGGGCGCGAGGACTTGACCTCGACTGCCTGATCGAGGTCCACGACGGCGAGGAGCTGGAGCGGGCGCTGCGGCTCGACGCCGACGTGATCGGGATCAACAACCGCAATCTCGATCAGGGGACGGTCGACGTCGCTACCACCTACGAGCTGATGCCCGACGTGCCGGCCGGCAAGACGGTGGTCGCCGAGAGCGGGATCTCCTCTCGGGCCGAGCTTGAAGAGTTGGAGCGGGTTGGGGTCGATGCAGCCCTGATCGGCACGGCGCTGATGAGCGCCGACGACCCGGAATCGCTGACCGGGGCGCTGACTGGGGCCGACGAGAGCACTCGCGAGCACCATCTGCCCTGAGGGAGGGTCACTCCCGAAATTACCCGGCCCGGCTCCGCGGACTCGGGCTGATTTCGGTCGGGACTCTCATTTTTAGAATAATTTTGAAGAGGTTTTGGATGATCCCTCTCGTGAGGCGATTTTTCCGCACTTCGTTCGGCTCCGCCCTGATCGGCGGCGCGGTCGTCGCCGCCTTCGGCTGGGTGGCGATCGCGAGCGGCCTGATCGAGTCGCAGGGCGGCGACTCGACGGTCACCGTCTCGCAGCCGCTGGCCGCGCCGGTCGACACCAAGGAAGGCGACGGCGGCGACTCGAACCTCGTCAACCAGATCTATCGCCGCGACGGGCAGGGCGTGGCCTTCATCGAAGCCTCGCGGCCCGGGCAGGGCTCCTCCGGGGTGGCCCCGTTCGGGCAGCCCGAACCGGAAGGCGAAGGGGGCGGCACGGCGACCGGCTCCGGCTTCCTGATCGACACCGAAGGGCACGTCATCACCAACGCCCACGTGGTCGAAGAATCCGACGGGGTCGAGGTCAAACTCGGCTCTTCGGACGAGACCTACAGCGCCGAATTGGTCGGCACCGACCCGGCGACCGACGTGGCGCTGCTCAAGGTCGACGCGCCGGTCGACAGCCTCGATCCGCTGGCGCTCGGGGACTCCTCGAAGGTCCAGGTGGGCGATCCGGTGGTCGCGATCGGCAACCCGTTCGGGCTCGACCGGACCGTGACCAGTGGGATCGTCTCGGCGCTGCAGCGGCAGATCCAGGCGCCGAACGGCTTCTCGATCTCGCACGTGATCCAGACCGACGCGGCGATCAACCCCGGCAACTCCGGCGGCCCGCTGATCGACTCGTCCGGCGGCGTGGTCGGAATCAACTCGCAGATCCAGACCGGCGGCAGCAGCGGCAACGTCGGCATCGGCTTCGCGGTGCCGATCAACACTGCCCGCGAAGTGGTCACGCAGATCGAGGAGCACGGCGAGGTCAAGCACGCCTACCTCGGGATCAGCGGCGGCAGCATCACCCCCGACCTGGCCAAAGCGCTGAAACTGCCGGTCGAGGAAGGGGTGCTGGTCAACGAAGTCGTCAAGGGCGGCCCGGCGGACAAGGCGGGGATCAAAGGCGGCGACACCTCGGCGACGATCGAAGGCGCCAGCGTCAGGCTCGGCGGCGACGTCATCACAGAGGTCGACGGCAAGAAGGTCGAGGGGATGGAAGAAGTGATCAACGCGGTCAACGCGGCGCAGCCGGGCGACGAGCTGAAGCTGACGATCGACCGCGACGGCGACACCAAGAAGGTCAAGGTCACGCTCGGCGTGCGGCCGGATTCGGCCGAAGTGCCCGAAACGCCAGCTCGGTAGAGGACCGGCATCCCCCTTCGGAACCCGCGTCGGATCGGGGTGCAGGGCTCGTTTCCCTCTTGCTCACAAGTTCCGAGCGGGGGATGCCGGTCCTCTACCGGACGCTTGCTGCATGCGAGTTCGGAGGGACCCCGCCTGCTGCCCCACGACCGCGCTCCTCGCTCATGCGATGAGGAACCACCGGACGCCACCCGCCCGAGCTGCGTTCGAGCTGGGACGCCCGGCGGTCCACGGTGCGCGGGCTGCTCGCTGCCGCACCCATGCTCTCCCGTACTCTGGCTCCATGCGGGTGAAGATCTGTGGCGTGACGAACTTGGACGACGCGGCCGAGGCGGTACGGCTCGGGGCCTGGGCGATCGGGTTGATCCACTTCGCCGAGAGCCCGCGGGCCGTAGAGCCCGCCGAGGCCGTGCGGATCGCCGCCGCCTTCCGTAGGAAGTGCGAGGTCGTCGGCGTGTTCGTCAATCCCGAGTTGGGGGAGGTCGCGAAGGCGGTCGAGGACGCCGGCTTGACGATGGTGCAGCTGAACGGGGAAGAGGGGCCGGCGTTCTGCGGGGAGGTGGCGCGGCGGACCGGGGTGAAGGTCGTCAAGGCGATCCACGTGGGGAGCGCCGCCGACGTCCATGCGGCCGAGGCGTTTCGGACGGACTTCCATCTGTTCGACCGGCGCGGGGACGGGCTGTGGGGCGGGACCGGGGAGTCGTTCGACTGGGGGTTGCTGGCCGAACGGCGCTCCGAGGTGCCGGCGATCGTCGCCGGCGGGCTGCGGGCGGAGAACGTCGCGGCGGCGATCGAGGTAGCCCACCCGTACGCGGTCGACGTGGCGAGCGGGGTGGAGGTCGAGCCGGGACGCAAGGACCACGCCGCTATGACCGCCTTCTTCGAGGCCGCGCAGCCGGCTAGCTTCAGCGCCCGATGAGCGCCGCGGTGGAGGACAGGTTCGGCCCCTACGGGGGCCGCTACGTCCCCGAGACCCTGATCGCCGCGCTGGACGAGTTGACCGCGGCGTGGGAGGAGGCGCGCCAGGACCGCGAGTTCGCCGCACGGCTGGCCGGCCTGCACCGCGACTTCGTCGGTCGCCCGACGCCCCTCTGCCTGGCCGAGCGGCTCTCCGAGGGGGTCGGCCGCCGCGTCTACCTGAAGCGCGAGGACCTCGCCCACACCGGCGCCCACAAGATCAACAACGCGATCGGCCAGGCGCTGCTGGCGCAGCGGATGGGCAAGCCGCGGGTGATCGCCGAGACCGGCGCCGGCCAGCACGGCGTCGCGGCGGCGACCGCCTGCGCCCTGCTCGGCCTCGAGTGCGTCGTCTACATGGGCAGCGAGGACATCCGTCGCCAGGCGCCGAACGTCGAGCGGATGCGCCTGCTGGGCGCCGCGGTGGCGCCGGTCGAGGCGGGCGCCCGCACCCTGAAGGAGGCGGTCAGTGCGGCGATCCGCGACTGGGTCGCCAACGTCGAGACGACCCACTACGTGATCGGCTCGGTGGTCGGCCCGGCGCCCTTCCCGGCGCTGGTCCGCGACCTGCAGCGGGTGATCGGCGACGAGGCGCGCGAGCAGGCGCTGGCCGCGGAGGGCGAGCTGCCGGCGAGGGTGATCGCCTGCGTCGGCGGCGGCTCCAACGCGATCGGCATCTTCACCCCGTTCATCGAGGACTCCGGGGTCGAGCTGATCGGCGTCGAGGCGGCCGGCGAGGGGCTGGACAGCGGTCGCCACGGAGCCTCGCTCACCGCAGGGGCGACCGGCGTCCTGCACGGCTCGCTGTCCGCGGTGATCGCCGACGAGGAGGGCCAGATCCTCGAGGCCCACTCGGTCTCGGCCGGTCTCGACTACCCGGGCGTCGGGCCGCAGCACGCCCAGCTGCGCGACAGCGGCCGCGCCACCTACACCGCTGCCACCGACGCGGCGGCGCTTGCCGCCTTCGCCGAGCTGTCGCGGCTTGAGGGGATCATCCCGGCGCTCGAGCCCTCCCACGCGATCGCCTGGCTGCTTGCCGATGCCGATCGCCGAGCAGCTGAGCGGCCGGCGGGCTTCGACGTCCTCTGCCTGTCGGGTCGCGGCGACAAGGACCTGGCCGAGGTGGTGGCAAAGACCGGTGGCTGAGGCGACGCTCACCGGCGTCGAGCGGATCGCCGCCGCCTTCGACGCCGCCCGCGCCGAGGATCGCGCCGCGCTGATGCCCTACGCGATGGCCGGCTTCCCCGACCGCGAGTCCTCGCTGGCGGTCGCCGCCGCCTATGCCGACTGCGGCGCCGACCTGGTCGAGCTGGGCGTGCCCTTCTCCGACCCGCTCGCCGATGGCCCGACGATTCACGCCGCCGCCACCGCGGCGCTCGCCGCCGGAGCCACCCTCGACACCGCGCTCGAGGTCTGCGAGTCGGTCGCCGGGCGCGTTCCGGTCGTGCTGATGGTCTACGCCAACATGGTCCTGGCGCACGGTGGCGCCGCCGAGTTCGCCCGCCGCGCCGCCGCGGCCGGCGCCGCCGGGGCGATCGTCCCCGACCTGCCGCTGGACGAGGCCGACCAGGTGCGCGAGGCGCTCGCCGCGGCCGGCCTGGCGCTGGTGCCGCTGCTCGCCCCGACCACCGCGCCGCAGCGACGCTCCCGCATCTGCGCCGCGGCCGATGGCTTCGTCTACGTCGTCTCGACCGTCGGCACGACCGGGGAGCGCGAGCGGCTCCCGCCCGGCCTCGCCGAGCTGGTCGCCGCGACCGGGGCCGACGCGGAGGTCCCCGTCGCGGTCGGCTTTGGGATCGGCACGCCCGAGCAGGCGGCCCAGGTGGGGGAGGTCGCCGACGGGGTGATCGTCGGCAGCCGCCTCGTTCGCGCCGCCGGGGAGGCCGGCTCGCCCGAGGCCGCCGCGGAAGCCGTCGCCGCCTTCCTGCGCGAGGCGCGCGCCGCGCTCGCCGCGTGAGCCGCCGCTTCGACTAGGATTCGCGCCGCATGGGACTGGTCGTCAGCCTCTTCCTGGCGCTCGGCGCCACCGCCGTCGCCTACGCCTGGCTGGGCCAGGGCGGCGCTGTTGCCGGGCTGATCTTCTTCGGGATCCTGATGCTCGGCGCGACGATCCGCGTCTTCCGGCCCAGTCCCTGAGGCCTTCCGGTCGGCGCATATCGGCGTCCTCGGTCGCTCGCGTGCAGAGCACGCCACGCTCCAGCGCCGTAGGCGCCTGCGAGCGCGAAGCGCGAGATCCTTGTTCTGCTTGACCGGAAAGCCTCAGGCCCGCGTGGCGATCACCTCCACGTATTCGGGCTCGAGCACCAGCGCTCCGCCGTCGGTCGTGTTGTGCTCTTCCAGATAGGCGCGCAGGTCGGCCTCCAGCGCCGCCTCGCCCTCGGCGCCGACCCGCTCGAAGGCGACCTTGACCGGGCCGAAATAGGTGCGGAAGAAGTCGAGCCAGGCGTCGACCGAGGGGAAGGTCTGCCGCGAGACCTTGCGCGCGACCCGCAGGTCGGAGATCCCCTCGCCGAGCAGCTGGCGCAGCTGCTCCTCGACGCCCCAGAGCAGCGGCGGCTTGACGCCCGGCGGGGGCGGAGCGTGCTCGGCGACCGTCGTGAACATCCGACCGACGCCGCTGTCGGGCACCCAGTTGGCCATGCCGATCCGCCCTCCCGGCTTGCAGACCCGCAGCAGCTCCGCCGCCGTCCGTTCCTGGTCGGGCGCGAACATGGCGCCGAAGATCGACATCACGACGTCGAAGCTGCCCTCCTCGAAGGGCAGGTCCTCCGCGTCGCCCTCGACGAACCCGATCTCAAGCCGCTCGCTGGCGGCACGCTCCCGCGCCCGCTCCAGCAGCGCCGGCACGAAGTCCGCCCCGACCACGTTGCCCCACGAGCGCCGCGCCGCGGCGATCGCCCCGTTGCCGCTGCCGCAGGCGACGTCGAGCACCGACTCGCCGGGTACTATCTCCAGCGTCTCGGCCAAGTCTTCGGCGACCATCATGATCAGCCCCGCGACCATCGCGAAGTCGCCCTCCGACCAGGTCCTCTGCTGGACCTGTTTGACCGCTCCCAGATCTAGCGACTCGTTCATCCTCGGTCCTTTCGCTCGCCGCGTAAGCTGAAGGGTAATGCGCATCGGCGTGCTCACCGGCGGGGGGGACTGCCCCGGGCTGAACGCGGTGATCCGGGCGATCGTCCGCAAGGGGGTCGAGCAACGCGGTCACGAATTCGTCGGCTACCGCGATGGCTGGCACGGACCGCTGGAGCGGGATTTCGGCCCGCTCGGGGTGCCCGAGGTGCGCGGCATCCTGCCGCGCGGCGGCACGATCCTCGGCTCCTCCCGCACCAACCCCTTCAAGGTCGACGGCGGCGCCGAGCGGATCGTCGAGAGCATGGCGGCGGACGAGGTCGACGGCCTGATCGCGATCGGCGGCGAGGACACGCTCGGGGTCGCCTCGCGGCTGCACGAGGAGCACGGAGTGCGGGTGGTCGGCATCCCGAAGACGATCGACAACGATCTCGGCGCGACCGACTACACCTTCGGCTTCGACACCGCGGTCAACATCGCGATGGAGGCGATCGACCGCCTGCACACGACCGCCGACAGCCACCACCGGGTGCTGATCGTCGAGGTGATGGGCCGCCACGCGGGTTGGATCGCCTTCCACGCCGGGCTGGCCGGGGGCGCCAACGCGATCCTCATCCCCGAGCAGCCCTTCGACCTGGAGCGGGTCTGCGAGCTGGTCGGGCGGCGGCTCGAGGCGCGCTTCGCGCCGATCATCGTCGTCTCCGAGGGAGCGCAGCCGGAGGGCGGCATGCCGGAGGTGCAGGGCAAAGACCTCGACGCCTTTGGCCACGTCCACCTCGGCGGCATCGCCCACTGGCTGGAGCAAGAAATCGAGCAGCGGACCGGCAAGGAGACGCGAGCCACGGTGCTCGGCCACGTGCAGCGCGGCGGCACCCCGACCGCCTTCGACCGTGTCCTCGCCACCCGCTTCGGCCTGCACGCGATCGACGCGGTCGACGCCGACAAGTGGGGCACGATGGCCGCGCTGCGGGGCACCGAGATCGAGTTGGTCGAGCTGACCGAGGCGGTCGCGCAGCTGAAGACCGTGCCGGAGGAGCTGTACGAAGAGGCAGAGGTCTTCTTTGGGTAGAGGGGTGGGGAGGGACGGGCATCCCCCCGCCGGAACCCGCATCGGTTCCGTTGCTAGGGCTCGTCTCTCCGTTGCTCACAAGTTCCTGCGGAGGGATGCCCGTCCCCCCGGACTCCGCTGCGGGATCCTGCTGGCTGCCCTCGCCGCGGGGCTTCGGCTCCTCCCGCGCAAGACGTTCGGAGGGCCCCACAGCCCCGGCCTCTCTCATAGCCTGCCCGGATCCGCGCTGCTCGCAGCCTGTGTCGCTCTCATCGGGGTGGTTCTAGCTGGCTGTGGGGGGGGTGAAGGCGTGTCCGAGGGAGCGACCGTGTCGGTCTACGCGGTCGCGCCGAGCTGCGCGGGGGCGAAGCGGACGCTGGCGAGACGCGGTGCACGGGTCGGCGATGTCCGCGTGCGGCTGGTCTGCGTCAGCGACAGTGAACGCGGGAAGCCGTGGACGCTGGCAGCGGCGGGGGCCAACGCCCGCCAAGCTGTGGAGGACTCGAGCACGGTCGCATACATCGCCGACCGGGACCCGACCGCCGCCAAGTTCTCCCGCTCGATCCTCGAATCCGTTGACATAGCCCAGCTACCACCCAGCCCGTCGAGCGCCGCCGCAATGACCAAGCTCATAAACGCCATCGGCGACGCGGGCGACTCGTCCAACCTCCGCGAATCCGTCGACAAGTCCCTCAGCAGCGACTGAGTGGGGAGGGGCGGGGTGCCCTCCGAACGTTTTGCGCGGGAGGAGCCCAAGCCTCGCGGCGACAGCCCCCGACTCTCAATCGACGAGTTGCGAGTGAGGAGGGCGCCCCGCCCCTCCCCCTACACCAAGCTCTGAAGCGCCTCGTCGATCTCCGTGTGCCGGAACTCGTACCCGAGATCCAGCGCTCGCCGCGGCATCACCCGCTGGCCGCCGCGCAGCACGGCGCCGAACTCACGGCCGAACCTCAGGTCGAGAGCGAGGCCGGGTACCGGCACCGCGGCCGGGCGGTGCAGGGCGCGGCCGAGCGCCTGCGACAGCTCGCGGTTGGTAACCGGGTTGGGCGCCGTCGCGTTGACGACCCCGGCCACCTTCTCGCCGTCGAGCGCCCATAGCAGGATCCCGACCTCGTCGTCGATGTGGATCCACGACATGTACTGGCGGCCGCCGGCGAGCGGCCCGCCGACGCCCAGCTTGAACGGGGTCAGCAGCTCGGCCAGGAGGCCGTCGTTGGAGTCGAGCACGTGGCCGCTGCGGACGATCACCAGGCGCACGCCGCTCGCCTCGACCTCGCGCGCCGCCGCCTCCCACTCGCGGACGACCTCCGCGTCGAAGCTCTCGCCGGACTCGGCGGACTCGTCGACGATCGCCTCGCCGCGGTCGCCGTAGAAGCCGATCGCCGACTGGTTGATCAGCACGGCCGGCTTGCGCTCCAGCCCGGCGATCGCCCCGACCAGGTTGCGGGTGCCGGTGCGGCGGCTCTCCATGATCCGCCGCTTCGCGTCGTCGGTCCAGCGCTGGTTGATCTTCTCGCCCAGCAAGTTGACCACTCCGTCGACCCCTTCGAAGGCCTCGGCCGGAGGCCGTTCCAGGGTCGGCTCCCACCGATGCCAGAGGACGCTCGGGTTTGTGCGGCGGGCCCGCTGCGGCTCGCGGCTCAGCCCTACGACGGTGTCGCCCCGGGCGAGCAGGGCGTCGCAGAGCGTCGCGCCGATCATCCCGCTCGCTCCGCTGACCAGGACCTTCACCTGTCAGCCGACTTCCACCGTTGAGAAGGTGCCGGTCTCCTCGCTGAAGCGGGCGATTCCCTCGCGTTTCGCCTCTTCGACGACCGCCTCGGCGACCCGCGGCGCCACGTCGCGGTTGAAGACGCTGGGGATCACATAGTCCTCGGAGAGGTCGTCGTCGGTGACGACGTCGGCGATTCCCCTGGCGGCTGCCAGCTTCATCTCCTCGGTGATGTTCGGCGAGCCGGCGTCGAGCGCGCCGCGGAAGATGCCGGGAAAGCAGAGCACGTTGTTGATCTGGTTAGGGTAATCGGAGCGCCCGGTCGCCATGATCCGCACATAGGGGGCGGCGTCCTCGGGCATCACCTCGGGGTTGGGGTTGGCCATCGCGAAGACGATCGCGTCGTCGTTCATCTTGTCGAGCGCCTCCGCCGGGATGATCCCCGGGCCGGAGAGGCCGATGAACAAATCGGTGCCCTCGATTGCCTCGGCGGGCGGGCCGGCGATTTTCTCCGGGTTCGAGTTCTCCGCGTACCAGCGCTTGATCGCGCTCATCTCGCCCGACAGGTAGTCCTCGCGCTTGGTCGAGATGGCGCCGTGGCGGTCGCAGCCGACCACGTGGGTCACGCCGGAGGCGAGCATCATCTTGGTCACCGCCACCCCCGCGGCGCCGAGGCCGACGACCAGCACGCGCAGGCTCTCGATCGGCTTGCCGACGATCTTCAGCGAGTTGAACAGCGCCGCCATCACCACCACCGCGGTGCCGTGCTGGTCGTCGTGGAAGACCGGGATGTCGAGCGAGGCCTTCAGCCGCTCCTCGATCTCGAAGCAGCGGGGGGCGGAGATGTCCTCTAGGTTGACCCCGCCGAAGGTCGGCGCGATCAGCTCCACCGCCTTGACGATCTCCCCGGCGTCCTGGGTGTCGAGGCAGATCGGGAAAGCGTCGACCCCGGCGAACTCCTTGAACAGCATCGCCTTGCCCTCCATCACCGGCATCGCCGCCTCGGGACCGATGTTGCCGAGGCCGAGCACGGCGCTGCCGTCCGAGACGATGGCGACCGTGTTCTTCTTGATCGTGTACTCGAAGGCCTTGGCGCGGTCGGCGGCGATGTCCTGACAGACGCGAGCGACGCCGGGCGTGTAGGCCATCGAGAGGTCGTCGCGCGTCTTCAGCGGGTACTTGTTCTCGATCGTGACCTTGCCGCCGCGGTGCATCTGCATCGTGCGGTCGACGTAGTCGAGCACCTTGGCGCCGCGGGTCGAGCCGATCGCCCGCAGGATTTGCTCCCAGTGGGGCCGGTCCTGGGCGTCGATCGTGAACTCGCGCACCCGCTTGCCCTCGCTGCCGGCGCCCGGCACCAGGTCGACGCCCTGAAGCTGGCCGCCGGCCTCGGCGATCGCCGCGGTCAGCTTGCCCAGGGGCTCCTGCCGGGCATCGAGCTCGACCCGGATCGTGACGCTGTACTGGGCGCTGACGGGCATGGGCCGGCTATCGAATCAGATTCGCCGCTTCGGCCCGCCCATCGCCTGCGCCCTCGCCCGCGGGTGGCGCGATAGTCAGGGCGCGTCAGGCAACCACAGCGCCGAACTCCGAGTGCAGCCGCTCGTCAGGCTGCGCGCCCGTTAGTCTCGCTCGGTGGCGTACGACGAAACGCTTGCCGACCGGGTGCGCGCCGCGCTCGCCCCGCGTGCCGAGGTGAGCGAGCGAAAGATGTTCGGCGGGATCGCCTTCATGGTCGGTGGCAACATGGCGGTCGGCGTGATCGAGGACGACCTGATGGTCCGCCTCGATTCCGCCGACGCTGAACAGGCCCTCTCCGAGCCAAACGTCCGCCCGATGGACTTCACCGGTAGGCCGATGAAAAAGATGGTCTTCGTCGACCCCGCCGCCACCGAGTCCGCCGAGAGCCTGGCCGCCTGGGTCGACGTCGGCGCCGATTTCGCTTCGTCCCTACCCCCCAAGTAGCGTCCACCGTCCGCACGTTGCGGGCATCTCAGGCGCTGATGGGGGAGAGCCGGCCCTGCTTGGCGACTTACTCCCCGTATGCGGGAGCAGTCGCCAACCCCGACCTGAGCGTTGCGAAGATTGCGGCGCGACAGCACGGGGTGATCTCGGTTTGGCAGCTGCGGGGTGCCGGGCTGGGCAGAAACGCGGTGACGCGACGAGTGCATGCTGGTCGCTTGCACCGCGTTCATCGCGGCGTGTATGCGGTCGGCCACGGTCGACCGCGGCGCCAGGGGCTTTGCATGGCGGCAGTGCTGGCGTGTGGAGGTGCCGGTCGACTGAGGCGCGACGGCCAGCCGCGCGGCGATGCCGAGATGCGCGACGAACCGACCCGCCCGAGGGCGTCGACGCCGATACTCGACCATTGGGGCGCCGCGGTGAGCCACCGCAGTGCGGCTGAGCTCTGGGGGGTGCTGCCACCTCGCGACGCGCCGGTTGACGTATCGGTCTGCGGCAATGGGGGTAGGGCAAGTCGTCGAGGCGTTCGACTGCACCGGTGTCTGTCGCTCCCGCCTGCGCAGGTGACGCTTCGCGAGGGGGTCCCGGTGACGACGCCGGCGCGGACGATCTCGGACCTCCGTCGGGCCTCTTCGGGCAAGGCTCAACTGATCGCGCCCCGCGAGCTGCGCCGGGCGATCCGGCAGGCAGACGTGCTCGGCCTGCCGATCGGTTCACCGCCCGAGCGAGACCGGAGTCGCAGCGATCTCGAGCGGGACTTCCTGCGGCTTTGCCGGCGCTGTCGCCTGCCGGCCCCTGAGGTCAACGTCCGGGTCGGCCGATATCTCGTCGACTTCCTCTGGCGCGAGCGGTGGCTGGTGGTCGAAACGGACAGCTACCTCTACCACCGGGGCGAAGCTGCCTTCGAGGACGATCATCGCCGCGACTTCGTTTTGCGACGGCTGGGATACCAAGTCGAGCGTCTCTCCGAGGGGCAGCTTGACGAAGAACCGCAGCCGATCGCTCGCTGGCTCGCCGAGGAGCTCTCGCGTGACTTTGGACCGGCGCGCGAACTGGGCGGCCGCCCCGTCCCGCCTTAGAGTGGGCGGCGATGGCCGCGAAAGAGAAGCCAAAAGAGGCGGGTCCGCCAAGCGCCGAGAAAGCCACCGCCGGCGACGGCGGCGAGCTGTTCCTGATCGACGGGAACTCGCTCGCCTACCGCGCCTTCTTCGCGCTGCCGGAGTCGATCGGGACGAGCGACGGCCGGCCAACCAACGCGATCTACGGGCTCGCCTCGATGCTGACCAAGATCGTCACCGAGATGCGGCCGGCCGGCGTCGTCGTCGCCTGGGACGCGGGGATGTCGGGGCGGGAGAAGACCTACGACCTCTACAAGGCCCAACGGCCACCCAGGCCCGACCTGCTGCGCGAGCAGTGGCCGCACCTGCTGCCGCTGGTCGAGGCCTTCGGCTACGCCAACGTCAAGGTCGAGGGCTACGAGGCCGACGACGTGATCGGCTCGCTCGCCACGCAGGCGCAGGAGCGGGGGATCCCGGTGATGGTCGTCTCCGGCGATCGCGACGTCTACCAACTCGTCGGCGAGGGGATCAGGGTGATGAGCACCTCGCGCGGCGTCACCGAGACCAAGGTCTACGACCGCGACGGGGTGGTCGAGCGCTACGGCGTGCCGCCGGAGCTGGTCACCGACCTGATCGGGCTGAAAGGCGACACCTCCGACAACATCCCGGGCGTCCCCGGGATCGGCGACAAGACCGCCGCCCAGCTCCTACAGGAGTTCGGCTCGCTGGAGGAGGTGCTCGCCAACGTCGAGCGGGTCTCCGGCGCGAAGCGCAAGCAGAACCTGCTCGACCACGCCGAGGACGCCCGCATCTCCAAGCAGCTGGCGACCCTGCACTGCGACATCGACACCGGCGTCGACTTCGAGGGGGCGATGGACGCCCGTCCGGACCGCGGCGCGCTGCGCGAGTTCATGCGCGAGTTCGAGCTGCGGGCGGTGATGGAGCGGCTCGAGGAGGGCCTGCCGGAGGGTGAGGCGGTGCCCGGGCGCAGCGTCGAGACCGAGCTGCGCGTGGCGGCGGAGGAGGGCGCGCCCAGCGACCTCGGCGAGGGCCCGGTGGCGCTGGCGATCGCCGGCGAGCGCTGGGCGGCGGCGAGCGGCGAGCGGATCGTCGCCGGCGCCTCGACCGTCGACGAGCTGGCGGTCGCGCTCGCCGGCCTGCCGCTGGTCGCCCACGACGCCAAGTCGCTCGGCGGCGGCCGCCACGGCCTGCTCGCCGCCGCCGCCCGCGAGAACGTCGAGCTCGAGCTCGACCTCGACACGATGCTCGCCGCCTACCTGCTCGAGCCCCAGCGCCGCGCCTACGAGCTGACCGAGCTGGCCGCCGACGCCGGCATCGGTCTCGCCGAGCAGGTCGCCGCGGGACCGGACGGCAAGGGCGACGACGCCCAGCTCTCGCTCGACGAGGAGGGCGAGGCCGGCCTCGAGCCGCCCGAGGAGGCGCGCCTCGTCGCCGCCCTCGCCGACTCCCAGCGGCCGCGCCTCGCCGAGCTCGAGCTGGAGCCGCTGCTGCACGAGGTCGAGCTGCCGCTCGTCCGCGTCCTCGCCGCGATGGAACGCGAGGGCCTCAAGCTGGACGCGGCGCGGCTGGCCGAGGTCGGCGCCGGCTTCGGCGAGCGGATCGCAGCCCTGGAGAAGGAGATCTTTGAGCTGGCCGAGGAGGAGTTCACGATCGGCTCCCCGCAGCAGGTCGGCCGCATCCTCTTCGAGAAGCTCGGCCTTTCTCGCAAGCGGCGCGGCAAGACCGGCTTCTCGACCGACGCCCGCGTCCTCGCACAGATCCGCGACGAACACCCGATCGTCGAGAAGATCGAGCACTGGCGCGAGCTGAGCAAGCTGAAGAACACCTACCTCGACTCGCTGCCCGACCTGATCGACCCCGAGACCGGCCGCGTCCACACCACCTTCAACCAGGCGGCGACCACCACCGGCCGCCTCTCCAGCACCAACCCGAACCTGCAGAACATCCCGATCCGCACCGAGATCGGCCGCCCGGTGCGCGGCTGCTTCGTCGCCGAGCGCGGCGCCCGGCTGCTCTCCGCCGACTACAGCCAGGTCGAGCTGCGCGTCCTCGCCCACGTCGCCGACGAGGAGGTGCTGAAAGCGGTTTTCCGGGCCGGCGACGACGTCCACGCCGCAACCGCGGCTGAGGTCTTCGAGATCTCGCGCGACGACGTCGACATCGGTCAGCGCTCGAAGGCGAAGATGGTCAACTTCGGGATCGTCTACGGGCTGACCGGCTTCGGCCTCGCCGACCGGCTCAACATCCCGCGCAAGGAGGGGGAGGAATTCGTCGCCCGCTACCTGGAGCGCTTCCCGGCGGTGCGCGCCTTCCGCGAGCAGGTGGTCGAACGCGCTCAGGACGAGGGCTACGTGAAGACGCTGATGGGGCGGCGCCGCTCGATCCCGGAGCTGCGCTCCGGCAACCCCAACACCCGCCGGCTCGGCGAGCGGCTGGCGGTCAACACGGTGATCCAGGGCACCGCCGCCGACATCATCAAGGTGGCAATGGTCCGCTGTCACGGCGCCCTGCAAGAGGCCGGGACGAAGACCCGCCTCCTCCTGCAGATCCACGACGAGCTGCTGTTCGAGGGCCCGCCCGGTGAGATGGACGCGGCCACCGAGCTGGTGCGGCGCGAGATGTGCGGGGCCTACCGGCTCGACCCGCCGCTCGAGGTTGACTTCGGCATCGGCAAGGACTGGCTGGAGGCGAAGTAGGCCACGGGCGGCGACCTGCCCTGGTAGCGGCCGCCGGCTGAACCCTTTGCCACCGTATCCGTGGGCAAAGTGACCACTCGTGGTCAGGATCTACATCTAGACCCCGAGCGTCTTCACCGTCTCCGACTTCGGCACCGTCCGGTGGTCGGGGCTGGTGCCGAGGACCTGGTCGGCGGCGTCGGAGCTGACCCCGAACCAGTAGTGCTCGTTCTTGAAGTGGTGGAGGCGATGCGAGCGCCAGATCCTCCGGTAGTAGCGGCTCCGCGGCCTGTACGGCGTGTGGATCAGGAAGTGGCTCCACTCGTAGACGCCGACCAGCACGGAGCTGACCGTCATCAGGGTCAGCCAGAGGGCCAGGTGGTCGCCGCCGGCGACCGCCAGGGGCCAGGAGAGCAGCCACATCACCACCATCACCGGGACCAGGAAGCCGGCGATCAGCGAGCCCGGGATCAGGACCGCTTCCAGCAGCCGCGGTTCGCGGTGGTGCCAGCGGTGCGCCCGCGCGGTAGGCAGGTCGAGAGCGAAGGGGCCGACCTTGCGCGGCTTGGAGTGCAGCAGGGTGACGTGGATCACCCACTCGGTGAACGGCTGCAGCCCGATCAGGACGGCGGCGGCGACCGCGTCGCGCCAGGTCCAGCCGCCGATCGCGATCCTCGCCCCGAGGAAGGCGACGAGGAAGGCGGCGATCACCTGCGGCGACCTGAACCGCGCGAAGGCCCGGGCGCAGTCCCACAAGGTGACCCCGCCGCCGGCGCGGCCGGTGATCGAGACCGACGCCGCCGTCAGCGGGTCGGCCGCGGTTGTCGCTTCCCTGTCCGGCACAAGAGGGAAGGTACCCGAGGTTCCCCGCATTGGGACGGACGCTCGATGCAACGCACCCGCGCACATGGATAAGGGCCTCGCGGTCCTGCTGACCGCGGTCGCCGGCGGGCTGATCGCGCTGCAGGCGCCGATCAACGCCGGGCTCGGCAGGGCAACCGGCAGCCTGCCCGCCGCCCTCGTCTCCTTCACGATCGGCACGATCGCCCTCGCCGCGATCGTCGTCCTCAGCGGCCAGGCGGGCGGGGTCGGCTCGACCTTCGACGTCAGCTGGTACTACCTGCTCGGCGGCCTGCTCGGCGCCGTCTACGTCGCCAACGCGCTGATCGCGGTCGCTGCGATCGGGGCGGGCGGCGTCGCGGCGGCGACGATCACCGGCCAGCTCACGGCCTCGGTCGCGATCGACCGGCTAGGCCTATTCGGCCTCGACCAGGTCCCGCTCAGCCCGGAGCGGCTGATCGGCGTCGCGCTGCTGCTGTTCGGCACCCTGCTGGTCGTCCGCTGAGCGGGCCGCCGGTAGCGGTGGGGCGATGCGCAGGTAGTGGCCGAAGGACCAGTCGACGGCGCGCTTCGCGCCGAGCGTCCGGATCAGCCGTCCGACCAGCCGCGGTGGAATGCGCGGCAGCAGCCTCTGCACCCTCAGCATCCAGCGGAACTTCCACTCGTGCGAGTCGTGGAAGCGGGTGTACTCGGCGGCTGCCCGATCGCGGCTCTGCCCCCCCTCGATCACGCCGCGCAGCTCGCGTCCAAGCGCGATCCCGAAGTAGAACGCGGTTCTGATCCCCTCCGCGGTCAGCGGCAGGCAGTGCCCGGCCGAGTCGCCGACGAAGAAGACGCCGCCCTCGGTGGCGGGGCGCAGCTTGTGGGGGATCCAGTTGCCCTGGTAGCCGGCTCGGTCGCGACCCAGGTCCTCGGCCAGCAGCTCGGTCGTCTCGCGGATGTGGAAGCGCGGATCGAAGGAGCCGATACCGATCCGCACCTCGTCGCTGGCCGGGAAGGACCAGCCGTACCCGGCGGGCACGTAGCGACGGTCGATCCACACCTCGAGGTCCTCGCCGGACCCCCCGGGATGCACCTCGAGGCCGCGCGAGAGCGGCGCGTCGGGCGGCTGGTAGCCGTCGCCGCGGGCGAGCACGCGGCGCCAGCCGAGCGCGTCGACGACGAGCCGGGAGGAGAGGGCTCCGCGGTCGGTCTCGACCGCGATCGCGCCGTCGCCGTTGGCCGGCGCAGCGCGGCCGTTCACCTTCGCGGTCTCGAAGCGAGCGTCGCAGTCGCGCCACAGCAGCTCGCACAGCTCGCGGTAGTCGAAGGTCGAGAACGTCCATGGAAGCCGGTAGCGCCTGCTGCCGTGCGCGGTGTGGATCAGCAGCGAGTCGAAGCGCTGCCGCTCGGCCTCGATCAGGCCCGTCGCTCGCAGCCAGTCCGTGGGGATCCCGCACGCGGAGGTCTGCCGCTCGCCGATCTCGTAGCGATCGACCACCATCACCTCGGCCCCCGACCCGGCCAGCTCCCGTGCAACCGCCAGCCCGGCGAAGCTCGCCCCGCAGATCAGCACGTCATAGGTTCCGGAAAGGGGGCTGCGGTCATTCCCGCGTTTGGTTGCTCTGGCCGGCATCTGGTGCAGGGTATCCCCCGCCACCCCCGGACGCGGGAGCGAATCCCTGTCCCCCGAGCCTCCGCGGAGCGAGCGTGCATATCTGATTCTTCGCTCGCGGAGCGGAGGTGAGGTCCCGTTAGGCCTGATTCTTCAGGGATTCGCGGGAGCAGAGGAGGTGGCGAATATT